>JAIYDN010000022.1 GCA_027487485.1 Planctomycetaceae bacterium
TCTGGTTTCTATTGTCGGGATGGAAATCTACCTGGCAGTTCCAAGCAGTTGAGGACAACTGCTCTACAATGTCGAACAGTTGTCCTCAACTGTTCATGAAGCTTGCAACAATCCCCCATCTCAAACTCACCCTTGTCAGCACTCCACGTTCGATTCCAAAATCAAAAAAGCGCATTGGATACGTTGCATTCTGGTTTTTATCGTCGGGATGGAAACCTCGATTTATGGAATAGCATTTGCTTCCAATGAAAATGAGTCTCGCAACTGAACGTGTCACGCCACCGAGTCAGAATGTTCCAATGGCTTGACTGGATCTATTCACGCACAAACCCTAGGATTTCCAGAATGCTCACCCGCACTATCGTCGTCGTTTGCTTGCTTAGCTGGATCGCGCATTATGACATCGGTCGTGCTCAATTGGATGACGACCGAAGCAAGCCATCTTTTCCCAACATCTACCTGCATTCGGTGCTCAATGGTCAGAAAGGTGACAAAACGACTTTTCGCGATTCGTCAGGACGGACGCAAGGATCGACAACACAATCTAGTAATCGAATCTCCATCCACGACAGTTCAGGCCGAACCATTGGCACTGCAGTAGTTTCTGGCAACAAGACGACATTTCGCGACGCAAGTGGCAGAACAATCCAAACCGCGACCACGAGTGGTGACCGTACAACATTCCGCTCGTCGAACGGAAGCAGCTTGGGCACGGCAAGCCAGTCTCGCAATCGCACTACCTTTCGAGACGCAAGCGGGCGTTCCACTGGATCAGCTTCCAGCAGTGGAAATCGATCTACCTTTCGTAATAGCTCGGGGCGCTCGTCGGGATCTGCAAGCAGAAACCGATGATGACGCGAAACCAACCACGGATTCAAAAGTAAGAATCGCTGAAGTGATGGCGTTGATCGACCAAGCGAAGCTTGAATCCACCAGTGATTAACCGCCCGTCCATGCTGATCGACTCAGTGACTCGCAAGGGAATACGCATCTTTTTCCCCAACCGTGCAAAGGTTCCGAAAATACGTTTTGCTTTCCGCTTTACTCTTGTCGTGTAACCGTCGCAAGTCCTATATCAATGTATTGGCCGCCGCCCGTTTGATGGCAGTGGACTGATATCCGATTCTTGCCCGATTTCAGCAACGATCGTGCTGTTGGCGAAAGTGGATGCAGATCGTATTGAACGCTATATCCAGAAAATTTCGCAGCAAGCTGGCCATTGATAAAAATCTCCGTGTCTTCATCGTGATGCACCAGCCAATGCAAATCCGCAAAATGATCCAAACTTGGCAGTTCGATGTCGCGAACCATCCAAATGTCAGACGATGTCCAAGCTGTACCAATAACCGAATTTGGCGTACCCTCACTGCCAAAGCCCGACTTACCGGTAGACCATGTGCCTGCATCGAAATCGGCAGCGAACCAGTCGCTTGGCACCGTCGCAGTGGAGTAACTCCAGGAAGTGGGTTCCGATTCGGCGGTTTTGATCAGTTCGGTCACGATGGGTGCCTTCGGCAGCGGCGCCCATTTCGAGGCCTGTGTTGTATCACGTGAAGCCCATTTGCCCCAAACTTGCTTGTCATAGAGCATTTTCAAAAACACCCCACCTACAACGGGACGAGCCGTGAAGCCAACCTTATTAGCATTTTTGGTCTCATACCAGTCTGTCAATGGCGAACGATCAGATGTCTCGTTGATGAATCGGATCACTGGTTTCAAGAGAGCGGCGAAATCGTCCTCGTCCTGTGTCAATGTGGCTGTCCATAGAATCCAATCGAGCTTGGTGTAGGTCGCGCGATTGTCTAGCGCCAGTCCATACGTTCCTTGAAGTTTGCGATAGTACGCTAGCTCTTTTTTCACGACGGAATCCGGGAAAATGTTCAACCCAAGAATACGATCCCAGACAAGATTGTATTTTTGGCTCCAAGTGTCTTTGGCATCAAACGCCAAACGATAATGATCTCCATCATCGGCAGCATCCATCCATCGTTTTGCGAAAGTCCTTGCAAGCTCCAGCGACTCAATGGCCTTGGCGCTCTCGCCTCGCATCTCGCAAAGTCGACCATAGGCACCAATCGCACATATCGCTTTTGCACTGAGGTTGACGTTGTGCGCCAAATGGCCCGAAAAGTCATCGGTACAAAGCTGGTTCTCGGGATCAAAGCCTTTGCTCTTAAGATACTCTGCCCACTGCTCAATTTGTTTCCAATACAAATTCGCGAATTCTGGATTTCCTTCCATTTGAGCGACTGCCCCAAAGAGCAACAGCAAATTGCCACACTCTTCGACCGGCATTTGGTTATCCGCCGATCGCTCGCCACCACCATAGACTTGCCCATTTGCCAGGGGATACTGACCTAAATCGTGCGGTGCAAAGGGAAACTTCCAACGATCGCTGGCGGCGTAGTTCATGAAGGGGACCATAAACGATTTTGCGAGCGACGGTCCGAAAAGCAAGAACTGAGGTGCCATGGGATAGAAAACATCTGACGTCGCAACACAACCGTTGGAATGGTTTTCTTTCGAGAATTGCAGTGGTTGCCCATTCTTGTCTACGGCAAATTTTCCGGCAGCAAAGCATTGACGATAACAAAGCGCACCCAGGTTTGCGTAGTCATTCCCACCCGCCTTTCGCATGTCGTTCATTAGCTCTTCGTCAAATGCTTTACATCGCGATTCAAGCTCGTTGTAGCGCAATGCTGCAGCTTGCAACAGATCGCTGGCTTCCCAACCGTTTCGGCGCCAATAGGGACGCAGGTTTTGTTTCATGTATTGAATCGAATAGAGATCGTCGTAGGCAAGCATCAGCCATCGCGTTGCTCCAGATTCCAACACCGTCCCCAAATCCAACCGTAACTGTTGCCCTTTCCAAGCCGGCAACTGTTCGTTCGTGGCAGCAACATACAAGTATCCCCAATCGATTCGCAAATCATCTCCGCTACGATTTAAGACTGCTTGCGATTTCGACCCAACCGAAACGGCGGAAAGTCCTTGGATCTCGGGAATAGAACGAATTGTTTCTTGGTTCTGCTCATTCACACAAATCTCGTCACCAGCCTCGAACGTCAGCGAAACCTTATGTGATTTTCTATCGGTGCTTCGTGCGTAATAGCTCACGTAAGTTACTGGCCATGAAAGCAATTCGATGCTTTCAGGCAGTGCTGGCGTTATGAAAGTGAGCGTCAATGCAATTCCATCGGACGCGAACTCGTAGACCGTTCGAGTCGGATAAACCGTCACGCTCTTTTGCTCCATGGCAGGTTGATTCGATGGCTCCTTGCCGATCAAGCGAAATGATTTTCCATCGATCATGATGGAACTCATTAAGCGATGCGGCTTGCCTGTCCAGTGGGTTGTGTCCGCCTCATTCAATCGATCTGCAGGAGACCAGATACTGAAGTACGGGTCGCAGGTTACCAAAGGTACCGACGGAGCTCGTAATGGAGATTGGCTGTTGGCTCGAGGAGCAAGAAAGATGACGGCTAGAAGTAAAATCAAGTATCTCATGGGTTGACCTTCAAGTTTCGTTAATTGCTCTATGGCGGCACGTAAAAGATGCAGACATCCACGACTGCAGCATGTGGATTCAAATTATGCCTAGATGCTACCCTGATGGCTTGTGGCATCTCGCCAAAAAATGTTAGAATCTTGCCATGAATGCTACTGATATCCAATCGCAATTTTTCAAGAAACTAGCTGATCCCGCAGGGATTCGAGCTATTTTTGAGTATTTGACGAATGTTGCTTTTTTTGTAAAAGATCGCCAGGGCAAAATCATAACTGTCAGCTCCTCTGTGTTGAATCGACTTGGAATGACTCGTGAAACGGAATTCGTCGGCAAGACGGACGCAGAAGTTTACTCTACGGAAATGGCAGAGGCTTTTCGAAAGGATGACGAGAAGGTGTTCCTAACTGGCAAACCCCTGGTGAATCGACTCGAAGTTTGGCTCGATGAGAAAGGTCAACCGGATTGGTGTGTCACTACCAAGGTGCCATTGTTCGGCGTCGACGGCAGCGTTGTCGGCTTGATGGGAGTTTCTCGTCGTGACTTGAATCTGTCGGTTCTCGAACCTGAGGACACCCCGACAAAGGCTATTGCCTTTTTGCGTCAAAACATCGATCGAAATGTCTCGACCGAAGAACTGGCGGAGGCAATTGGTGTCTCTCCACGAACACTGAATCGAAAAATACAGCAAGCTTTTGGAACGTCCCCTTACGAACTGATACTCCGAATTCGCATTCAAGCGGCTGCAGAATCGCTTTTGAAATGTGCAGACAGTATAAGCAGCGTCGCGATCTCTCATGGCTTCTGCGATCAAAGTCATTTTACTCAGCACTTTCGCAATCGAATGGGCATGACGCCTCGCAAATTTCGCGCTATGCATCAAATGGTCAAAGAGAAGTAAGCGATTGCAACGCGTCTATTCCGGGATATTGAAGGAGAATCGATGAAACGCCGAATCGTTTATTTGCTGTTGGCCATCGTTACGATGCTTATCGGATTAGCGTCGCGTCGATACCGACAAAATCTTCCCGTGTTCATCGGTGAATACAGCGGCGATGTTTTGTGGGCATTGATGTTGTTTTTGATCGTAAGTTTCCTCTTGGCTGGCCGCCCTCTGGTTCAACGATGCATCATCTCGTTGGTCCTTGCGTTGGCGGTCGAACTGAGCCAACTGTACCACGCACCCTGGATCGATGGCATCCGAAGCACGACATTGGGTGGACTGGTTCTCGGTTTTGGGTTCCTGTGGAGCGATCTTGTTTGTTATTTTGTTGGCATCGCTTCGGGCGCATTCATGGAGCGAACCGTGCAGCGACAACGTGAAAAGCAAGAAATCAAATCAACTAGCTAAGAATCGCACCGCGGATGCGACGCCAAGGGTGACCTCCGTCATCCGCTGGTAGTCCAACGTATCTGGCGTGTCGGTCGAGCGATGGTAATTGGGGTTTCTTAGAAAACTGGTATCGGTAAGCATCAAGGCCGGATAACCTTGATCCCAAAAGGAGCTGTTGTCGCTAAGCCGAATCTCCCTGATCTTCTCGGGGAGGCAGATAGAAAAGAGTGGCATCGATCGAGCGCCACGTTTGAAGCCGCGACGAAAGTTCCAACACAATCTCCATGATGGCATATTTCCAACCGCTGCTAAGAAATCACCTCGGTGTGGAAAAAATCGACGCATCCATTTTGGAATGAGCGGTGGCACTTTTTGCGAATTATCCTCCGTGCTGTAGTATCCAACCATCTCCAAACAAAGCATCCCTCGTATCTTATCGCCTCGCATGCGGGCTTGGCGAGCGTGGTGTTGGCTACCCATCGCATCGACATTGAAATAAGGCGGCTCTTCACAGGCAAATGCGACGTAACGAATCGTTCGCTTGCATGGGTGTTCGCGCAGTAGTCGACTTACTTCGAGCAAAACAGCCACCGCGGATGCGTTATCGTCAGCGCCCGGAGTTGAATAAACCGTATCGTAATGGGCACCCAGCAGAATGATTTCATCGGCTCGCTTGCTGCCGTATTGCTCGACGATCAAATTGGTTGCTTGATCGCCAATTGCATCGTAGCACTCGTGTGAACTATGGTAGCCCATATCGCCCCACTGGCCCTCGATATAACCCATCGTGGCTTGAATGGTCTTGGGTTTCTGAAGATAACGTGGCCCGATCAAACCTGCCAATCGATCGACATGAAGCCGAAGATTAGATTCGATTCGGCTTTTATCAGGTCTCATGAAAATTATGTCGAACACTTCGAGGAAACTACACGTTAAGCATAACGTCCAGCAATAAAAACTGCCAAGAACGAATCTTAGGGTTCAGCAAGTAGACCAAAACAAGTAGGCCGTAACAAGCGCTAGCGCAGTTACGGCAAGCCCCGCCCGCCCCCAATTGCCCCACCGTACGAGTCAAATACACCTAGCACTTCATGCCGTAACTGCGTCCAAAGCGACTTGTTACGGCCTACGATTGCCGACTGTTGTCGGGCTTGCCATGCATCTTCGTGATGATCATGGTCAACGCACCGTTAGAATCGGCAAATTCGTTAAAGTCTTCCACGCCCTCAAGTCGAAAACATCAAGTAAAAAATAGTGCCGACCGTATTGTTAGGGGTTCTGTTCTTGTGCGAAACGAATTTCATCTCTTTGGAACGGTCGCGACTTGGCTGATGCTGATCACTGGCGTCGGATTGGCTCAATCGGCCGACGTGACTTCAAACGACCCTTCGCCAAGTAATCTTTCGGTACCCCTCGAACAAAATCCGGAGCCTCTCGGGCAAGGGATTCCCATCGAAGCACCAATCGAATATCTACCGTCCAAGCCAGCAGCACCAAGCGAAACTGGCATTACCGTTTCCATGCTGGATGGCAAAAGCCAATTGAAAATCTTTGGCTCGCTATCGGCTTTGACCGTCTTTAGCACGGACCGACCGTTTGCACCGGGCCTTCCTCTTTTCTTGCTCCCCTCCTCACCGTTCGGACTGAACACCAATACGTTCGATATTCATGCAAGGCAATCGAACATCGGAGCAACCTTTATTGCTCCACAAATCGATGGATTTACACCTTCCGCAACATTCCTTTCTTTTATTGCGAACGACACTCTTACCGGAGACAGTTACGGATTGTTACCGTTCAACGCTTTTGGTGAACTAAAAAGCGAAGATTGGCGTTTCGCTGCAGGATTGCAAAGCGATGTATTCAATCCAAGGAAACCTTCTGTCGTTTCGCTTGCTGCCATGTTCACCACGGGGAATACAGGATCGTTTCGAACCCAGGCTCGGGTTGAACGTCTCGTCAAACCATCGGAATCAAGTGAGTATGGCTTGCAACTGGCCATTAGCGATCCGATTCAATCGGTGTTTGGAAGCCGCGATCTGCGAATCCAAGAAGACAACGGCTGGCCAAACATCGAGGGACGCGTGAACATGGGACTCGGAGAAACGGAGATATTGACGGGAGGACGCAAAGCCCGAGCTTTCGAATTGGGATCCTCCGCGTTCGTTGGCCAAATTCGTACAACGCGAAGTATCCTTGCCCCGCAAGATCCTCAGAACCCGGTGCGATCGGTCGTCGATTGTTGGGGGTTCGGAATCGACACCGCCATCAATTTAACCTCATCGATCGGCGTGCAGGGTGAACTTTTTGCCGGGGCGGGACTGGGAGAATACAACGGCGGCATTGGCCAAACATTTGACTCCGTGACGCAGCAAGCGATCCGTAGCAGCGGTGGTTGGGGCGAAGTTTTCGTGTACCTGACTCCTAAGCTTCATGTGCATACAGGCTACGGTATCGACTCGCCTCTCCAGCGTACCGACGACACCTTCGCACTCACCGGGAACCAAACCTTCTTTACCAACGTGGTTTGGAACTGGTCCAAGAACATCCAAATCAGCAACCAGATCGACTACCGCAAAACGAACTATCGAAACCCGCTGCTCGATGCAACCGGCTGCATCTTCTACTCGGAGTTTCAATGGCGGTTCTAAGCTCTACGGAGCGGTATAGATCGTCTTGCCTTCTTTGATGGTCTGGAGCACTTTTAAGTTCGTAAGCTCCTCGACGGGGATGCTGTGTGGGTTTTTATCGAGCACCACGAAATCAGCCAACTTGCCGACTTCGATCGAACCGCGATTGGCTTCTTCGTAATGCTGATAAGCAGCCCAAAGCGTGATGGACTTGAGAGCAGCGTCCACAGGAATGCACTGGTCAGCCCCCAAAATATCCCCGCTGCGAGTGCGACGCGTTACAACCGAGGAAAGAATGCGAATCGCACTGGGCATCGCCACCGGTGCATCATGGTGTTGCGAGAAGATCATGCCGCGTCGCATCGCAGATCGAGCTGGGCTAATGCGCTCAGCTCGACTTGCTCCAAGCACCGAATCGCGATGCCAATCGCCCCAGTAGAAACAATGCATCCCAAACATCGATGGGATGATTCCGTATTCCTTCATCACGTCCAATTGATCCTCCCGAACCGTTTGGCAGTGGATCATCACATCGCGGCGATCTTTGCCCGGTCCAAACTTTTCCCGTGCATCCTTGACGGCCCCCAGCATGATGTCGCCAGCAGCATCGCCATTGCAGTGAGCAATGAATTGCCAGCCTTTCTCAAAACAAAGGGCGACCTTTCGATTCGCATCCTCGTCCAGCATGGCGGAATAGCCGCGGAAGTTCGCAGGCAAGCCGTGCGGAGCGACAAAGTAAGGCTGGCTCAAAAAGGCGGTCTTACCTTGAGGCGATCCGTCAAGACTGATCTTGACTCCCGCGATTCGGTAGCCATTGATGGTGGCCTTGCTGTACCACTTGCCGTCCAAGCCAAAGGGTGTCTCATTCGCGGAAATATCTGGGTAGCTAAGAACATCGATCAACATCTCGTTGCGGTCTGCGAGTCGCATCCAGCATTGATCGACTAGAGGCATCGATCGCCCCTCTTGAGCGGTAGTATAGCCATTGGCTGCATAGAGCTTCATACCGGCTTTGGCTAAGCCGTCGAACTCTGCCTGACCCATCTTTGGCATGACCTTCATCAAGCTGGTATAGTGAATCGTTTCTTCAAGGACTCCATCGGGGGTCTTGCCATCCTTTTCGCGTCGTATCACGCCACCGACCGGGTTCTTGGTCTCGGCCGTAATGCCCGCAATCTCCATCGCTTTGGTATTGCCAGCCCCAAGATGGCTAGACTGATGGATGATGTACACAGGAATGTCTTTTGAAACTTCATCCAGCTCGTGACGATTTGGGTGCCGTTGCTCCTTCAATTGCGCATCGTCGTATCCAAACCCAAGAATGATTCCATACTTCTTCGCAGTATCCGTTTGCGCGAACTTCTTGAGTTCTGCGATCAGGCTTGGGATATCGGTGATCGTATGATCTGGGGGAGCAAGCAAATTGGCCGACGCCGCTTGAAGTCCTGTGCCGAAGCAATGCCCGTGACCGTCGACAAAACCTGGTAACAATGCGTGTCCAGTAAGTTCAACAATCTCCGTCGTTTTACCCTGGACTTTCGCCACCTCATCGTTCGTACCAACCGCAAGAATCTTTCCGTCTTTGATTGCGACAGCTTCGGCGAAGGGCTTTGCATCGTTGACGGTAACCACATCGCCACCGCGATAGATTTTGTCAGCGACTTGCCCGCAAGCGTAAGGAGACGCAACGAGAATAAATGCAGTGAGAAGACAATATCGCATGGTCAGTTTTAGAACCTCTTGGTGGTGTGTTAGATGTGCGGTTTTGACGAACAGCATTTTAACAATGCAACCTTCTTTTGCTACCTTACTGCGCACGCGGCCGAAGTTTTTTGCCCGCGATTTCTTCGTTGGACGGTAGCCTTGATTGCTTAGGCCTTACCCCGTTTTTCTGGTTTCTGCCTATAATCTCGTCCTGTCGTCAGTGACGGGACAACAACGATCCTGCAAACACCCCTTTTTCGAAAGCAATAAGAGGCATCATGCAACTCGATTTTTTTGATTACATGGCTTTCGTGGTCTTCGGGATTATTACGACCCTCTTTGTCTCATGCATTGTTGTGATCGGATCTCTTCCCGGCAGAATCGCTGCAGCGAGGAATCATCCTCAAGCGAATGCGATCAATGTTGCAGCTTGGATCAGCTTGCTGACTCTAGGCATACTATGGCCCATTGCGTTCGTTTGGGCATTCATCGAGCTCCGTCCGTCAGCATCGAATCATCAAGGAACTTCTCCATCATGATGTGGATCTTTATAATCCTGTTTGTCTCGGTGATCATTCTGGTGTACCGATTTTTCAAGATCAAACCGCAGCCATGGAACATCGCGATTTTCGCTACGGTCTTTTGCGCGGCTGTGCTCGGCATGATCACTCTTTGGACTCAAGCGTCTCCCTATTCTACGCGGGCCGTCGTCAGTCGATATGTCGTGCCCATCGTGCCCTGGGTTCAAGGACCAATCGTTAACATTCCAGCCAAGCCAAATGTTCCGATCAAAAAAGGGGATGTGTTATTCGAAATCGATCCTACTTCCTACCAATACACCGTCAATCAGGCCAAGGCCGCATTGCAGGTCGCTCGCAGCGATGAAGCACGATTCGCAGCAGGAGTAAAAGTCGCCGAGGCAAACATTGCGAGAGTCGAAGCCGATGCTAGGGCTGCCAAGTCGACGTTGGACATGTCCGAAGCCGCAACGGCTGGCGCCATTTCGCAACAAGACCTGGTCGACGCTCGCGAGAGATATACGGCTGCCGAAGCAATGTTGAAACAAACCGAGGCTGGTCGCGAGCAAGCCAACGCAGCTTATGCAGGTAGCAAAGATGCGATCGTCTTGGCCGAAGAGAAACTGAAGACGGCGGAGTTTAGTTTGAGCCAGTGCACCGTTCGAGCACCTGCAAACGGTTTTGTTACCAACTGGAATATACGTGAAGGGACTTTTGTTGTCCCTTCGCCTGCTGCCGCTGCAGGTACTTTTATCGACACTTCAGAACTATGGATTATCGCGCCGTTCAAAGAGCAAATGCTTGTGAACGTCAAGTCTGGCCAGGAAGTAGAACTTGCCTTCAAGAGTCATCCCGGCCGATTGTTTCATGGCAAGGTTGATTCCATTTTAGAGGCGACTGGCGAAGGCCAAGGGGCTGTCAGTGGCACATTGCCTTCTGCTTCCAAGATCGGTTCTCCAGGTATCCTCGCTGTGAAGATTTCGCTGAATGACGAAGACGAAACCAGCGGCCTTGAGTTGGGGACAGCGGGATCACTTGCTATTTACACCGATTCCTTGAAGCCCATCCACATTATGAGCCGTGTCACCATGCGGATGAACAAATGGCTTTATTTCCTGCCTTTCATGTGACGAAAACAGATGTGCCTCGCGCTCACGATCGTCGACGTACCACCTACGTTTTATCCTTGTTAACGAGAACTCGATTGCTCGAAGGCATTTATTTGGTCAGCACGTCATTACCGTTGTTAGTCTGCCCTCCCAAACGATCGCTTACGGCGCGATACGCACGCCACGCAAATGGAGACAATGCTCCACCAATGGACGAACACATAAGCAACTCCTTAGGTGGCCAGCGCCCAAACAAAGCGAATGGGATCACGACAATCGCGAAAGCTGCAATCGAATTCGCAATTGCTTGTGCCAGCAAATAACCAATTATTTTTCCAATGATTCCCCCCCGCCGGAGGAACTACCGAGCATTTCGAGGAAGTCCGCTTTGCCCACGCCACCAACTTTATGTTGTAGGACATTCCCGTTGGAGTCCGTGATGATCGTGCTCGGTGTGACACCGACACTGTAACGACCTCGTACTGCACCTGAATCCGAATCATCAACGTCAATCGTCACAGGAATGAAGGACTTGTTGACCAAGGCTGTAACTTGCTCATCCGCCCAGACCGTGCGTTTCATGATACGACAGGGAACGCACCACTTGCCTGTGAAGAAAAGAATGATGGGCTTGCCGGATTGAGATGCTTTTTGTTGAGCTGAGGGCAGGTCGGCAGCCCAAGCAACATTGTTAGAAGGAACGTAGAAGCAGTACCAGGCGTAGGGGAGAGAAATTACGAGAGTTGCAATCCAAAACCAACGCCAGAAGTTGAACTTGGCTAGAACGGGTTTTAATGCGGGATCTACGAAATTTTGTGATTGCAAGTCATTCCTCGAATTCTGTGTAAACATCGTGTCCGCCGTCAAAATGCATTGTCTCTACGCTTACTGAGCTCAGAAACAGATCCTATGTCAATCTATAGGCAATGAATTGCACTAAAGTAGGCGCAGTTATTTTTCGGCCTAACGCATAAGGGGCACCAAAGTATGGTCTTGCTGATAGCAAAATGCTATGATCGGATAAGCAGAGTTCATAATAGGCCGGCCAGTGTACCTTCAGATCCTAGCTGTAAGAAAATCGGTCAGCTCGCCAATTACGCGGTTTTTGAATACATCGTTGTTCATGGTGAGCTGCGGATCGTTGGCGATGAATGTCTCTTACCGTAGATCGTTGCGATCAGTTGGATGAGAGATGGACGGTCAATTGGCTTAGTTGCGTAATCGTTGCAGCCCGCACTCATACACTTGGCTCGATCGCTATCCATCGCATGAGCTGTCAACGCGATGATGTGCCCTTCATAACCCTTGGATCGCAATAGAGCTGTAGCGCCATATCCATCCAGAACGGGCATTTGCATGTCCATGAGAACGACATGGAAAGGGTCGCCTGCAATCAAGGCGTCTAGGGTGGATCCAACGGCCAATTGGCCGTTCTCTGCGATCGTGACTTTCGCGCCGGCTTTCTTGAGGACGAACGAAATCAGTCTTTGATTGTCAGGGCCATCCTCGGCCAGCAAGATGTTGCACCCCATTAAAACGGATGGTGATAATGCGGTTTGAACTGCATTGGACTCAGCGTTGACGCCTGCATTATGGAAATCGGAAACTTGATTCGGGTCAATCAACGTGGAAGACTCAAGTATGCCTATATCCATGTAGGCGCGGAATCGAGTACCTTGTCCCGCACTGGATTCAACGATGAAAACATCCCCACCCATCAACTTGGCCAGTCGTTTGCTGATCGATAGGCCAAGACCAGTACCGCCGTATTGACGTGTGGTTGAGTTGTCCGCCTGTGTAAACGGCTTGAACAATCGATTTTGTTGCTGTGGTGTCATGCCGAGCCCTGTATCCACTACATCGAATTCGAGTCTCGGTTGATCGCCATTGACGTATCGTGCGACAATCCGAACACCACCGAGTTTTGTGAACTTAATCGCGTTGCTCACCAGATTCAAAAGGATTTGTCGAACCCGAATTGGATCGGTAAGCACGCTCGAAGGAACGGCAGTTTCAAATTCGCAGCCCAATGCGATCCCTTTGTCTGTGGACCGAACTCGCATCAGCGATAGGACTTCCTCAATGATTTGAAAAGGTGAATACGGTATGGATTCGATCTCAATCTTTCCTGACTCGATTTTTGACAGATCTAAAATATCGTCGATGATCGAAAGTAAGTGAGAGCCGTTGCGCTGAATCGTTTGGATCGATGAAATCCGCTTCTCGGGTTCTTCTTGGAAGTTTCTCTCGTCCAAAAGAAGGTCCGTAAAACCCAGGATAGCAGTCATAGGTGTGCGAATTTCATGGCTCATATTTGCGAGAAACTCACTTTTCGATCGACTGGCAGCTTCGGCTAGCTCCCTCCCTTCGAGAATACTTTTCTCAAATCGCTTGCGGTCCGAAATATCTCTTCCCTCGGGAATAACCCACAGAAGATTACCGTCGTCATCGAAAACCGGGCGCATCGAGAATTCGATTGGGACCAACTCGCCGTTTTGGTGTGGGTGTTCTGTTTCCATGAAGACTGAATTGCCTAACTTGACTTTCTCAAATGCGTCTTTGAGTTTGGCTTGCAGGTCCCCTGAATGTGACCACCATACTGTTTCCCAGTAAGGAACCCCCCGCACTTTATCAATGGTTGTTGATCCAAATTCGAGTGCCGTTTTGTTGGCATCGATTACGTTACCCTCACGGTCGAGGATACTAGCTAACTGGAATGCGCTATCGAACATGGCCCGCATTTTCTTTTGATGTATGTGTAATTCGTTAGTGCTTTGCCGAAGGTCGCTGGTCATCGCACTCGCGAGTTTGATTGATTTTTGTTGAGTAGCGCCAAAGTTCCAAAGAATTGTGGCGAATGTGGCACCTATGAGAAAAACTCCAGATGCGACAAGCAAGGGTATGTGTCCCGACGACAACGCGTTGGCTGTCTTGGACTCGATACTTGCCGCACACTCACGCGATCGCTCGATAAGCAATTTTACAGAGATCTGGTGTTCCAAGAATGCTGCTAAGAGTGGGCCATTTACTATCTCTTGTGCACGAATGTAGTCATCGTTTCGAACGTAAGGAATTAGCTGCTCATTCGCGATCGTATAGAACTTCTTCGCAGGTTCAAAGCTACGAAAGACTGCTAAATCCTTGATCAGCCCAGGCGATAGATGATTTCGCCAGTAGTCATGCCTCTCATCGTATTCGTTCGACAAAAGTTGAAATTGCTCCACCAGTAGTTCTCGATCTGGTGCTCGTTGCGAACTTGCTAATTGAAAAGCAGTTAGATAGCTCTCAACGATGTATTCTGGGGGCGGCAGAAAATCGGCGATGATATCTTTTTGCTCAATGATTTCCGCGTAAAGGGGCCCATTGACTTTCGTCTCTTCGAGTGCGTTGTAAAACAGAAAACCTATCACAGCGAAACCCAGCAACAACATCGCAAGCGTCGCAGAGACAGTTCGGGTTGACGAGTGAGACATCGCGTTAATCTGACGCGCGGCGCTGGATGCCAAATCTAGAGAAGAGCTATTCGCACAGAAGGACTTATTCGCGGCGTTTTTCAACTCGCTCCAAATTCGCCAAAGTATAAGGGGTGACGCTACTGCGGACGATAACAAGGCATTTAAGATTATTGCTGTAAGCCAGTGGGTTTCATTACTCGCGAATTGCAGCACGGCCACAAAGCCCATTTCCGTCAAGATAACAATTGCAATAATCTCAATCGCAAGTTTGGGTGCGCGAAGCGCTTGATGTTTGTCGTGGTTAAGCATCGTATTGCAAGTATCCAAGTGCTTCGCGTGTAGCTTCAGGTCAATCGCCTTACTGAACCGTTTGGACCCGCGGGACTTGAGGGATGAGTCTAAATGTGGAATTAAATAAAACTAGGTTTTGTTCGATTTGCAATGAATGCACGAATTACATCCTCAAACGCTGCGAATAATTGCTTCAGCACGGAATCATTTTTTCGGGGTCTGCTTTTGGAACTATCGACTTTTGCAGGAGCCCTTTGCCATATCGTTCGACTAGTTCAATCAACACCGGCCGATCGATGGGCTTGGTGGTGAAGTCATCGCATCCTGCATCCAGGCACTTCTGCCGGTCGGTATTCATCGCGTGGGCGGTCAGAGCCAAGATTGGTAGCTTGTAGCCACCGTCGCGAAGCCGTTTTGTTGCTTCGTAGCCATCTAGTTCGGGCATCTGCATGTCCATAATGATCAGATCAACGACGTCGCAGTTGGATTCGATGAGTTCAGCGGCGAGCAATCCGTTATTTGCAATAGTGACTTCTGCGCCTGCTTTTTTGAGATGGAACGAGATCAACCGTTGGTTGTCGGGGCCATCTTCCGCGAGCAAAATTCGTAGACCGGCCAATGGCTGGGCACTTGCTTGCGTCGGCGCGATGCCAACCTGTGGAAGACTTTCTGCAGCCTGCGATATCGGTCCAACTTCCGGCTTAACCAAATCGATTCCCTTGACGTCCCCTGCATCAATAGTGACCGTAAACACGCTTCCTTTGCCAAGTTCTGATTCCACCTGAATGCTTCCATCCAGCATCTTGGCTAACGAGCTTGAAATCCGAAGGCCTAGTCCCGTACCTCCAAATCGGCGAGTCGTCGAACTATCGGCTTGTGCGAAAGCTCCAAACTTTGCTATTTCTTGACGCTGCTCTTCCGACATGCCCAAACCCGAATCCACAACCCTAAACTGCATGGAATTGCTTTCGGGTAAAAACAGTGTTCGGACCGTTACCTTTCCGACTTCAGTGAACTTGATCGCATTTCCGACCAGGTTTAATAGAATTTGGCGCAGTCGCGTTGGATCCGAAATGATTCTCACCGGAATCGTGCTGTCGTACTGAATCTCCAAACAGATGCCTTTCCCTGACGCACGGGGGCGCATGAGCGAGGCAACTTCTTCGACAATCTGTGTCGGTGCGAAGTCGATGCGTTCGATCGTCATTTTCCCTGCATCGATTTTGGACATATCGAGAATGTCGTTGATGATCGTCAGAAGATGGTTCGCATTGGAGCGAATCGTATGAACGGCCGCTTTTGCACATGCCGGATTACTGTACACATCGTCTTCCGTATCCAACAAGTCTGCGAACCCCAAAATGGCAGTCATGGGTGTTCGAATTTCGTGACTCATGTTTGCGAGAAATTCGCTTTTGCTTTGATTGGCGTCCTCTGCTGTGCGTCTCGCCATTTCCAATTCCGCCTCGACAGCCTTGTAGGTACGAATATCGCGAACAATCTTGGAGAAGCCTGAAACTTCTCCTGACTCATTGCGCAGGATCGAAGCAGAGATCGATACAGTTATCTCGCTTCCATCTTTTGCCAACCGAACGGTTTCAAACTGCCGAATACGCTGTTCCTTCATGAGTTTTTCGACGAAGTTTTCTTTCGCGGATCTGCATTTCTCAGGAATGAGCAAGTCGATGGGTTTGTTTAGGATTTCGTCAGTCGAGTAACCAAACAGTCGTGCCGCACCAGGGTTCCAGTATCCGACGGTACCATCAACCAATTCCACAATAATCGCATCTTCGGATTCTTGGATAATAGTTGCCAATCGGCGTTCCGAATTCTCAGAGTGCCTCAACTGGTTGCGTTGAATGATAAGCCTTGCCCCATTCCATGAAATACCCGCGGACAAGAAGAACAAGATTGTGACACAAACCGGAAAACCGATATCCATCGCTTTGGCCAATCTTGCTTCTCGTTCGACCCAATTTCGATTCGCAATCACGAGGACTTGGATACCACCCCCCTCAAGCGTTTTGAAACTATTCAATCGGAACATGCCAAGGGATTTTTCGTTCCTCACGACTTGAGAGTAATCACTGTGCCCGAGAACAATCGGCGCAACAATCGTTTGCAGTGCGGCGGTATCAATTGGCGGAGGGTTGCTTCCTGAATTGATCGCTTCACTGAAATAGCTGCCTTGGTCGGTGACGAAATAGACGGTACCGCATTTGTTGGAAGCCTTGCTTTCAATGAGGGACGAAATACGTTCGAATCTTAATCGAGTGCTGACGACACCAATTTTGAGTTTCGTTTCCGGATCGAAAACCGGCACAGAATGAGCGACCGCCAATCCTGTCGAATCGAAAAACGCTGGGGTGATATCACAATGCGTCTGAAACTCAAGAACTTCTTCGGTTGAGTCGTTGGAAACGCACTGCGAGATAATTGGTCGTTCTTTGAAGTTCATCTTCATGATACGGTCGACACGGTTCTGCGGAATCGGTTTGCCATCCGAAAAAACTTGATTGATGGCTACGATTGACGAGTCTGGTCCGAACAAGGCAACCGCGTCGACTTCGGTCGAGTTGCATACGGCTTCGTTACACAACTCCGTCAGCCGTTCTCGATTGTTGGAACGAAGTGCACGAATGATCTCTTGATTTGCAGCGAGCTTTTTGGTGCGTTGAATTGCGGGCGACACCGTCCTTTGGATTTCATGGACAAAATGCATGCCGAGACTGTGCAGAGACACGTTTGCTGCTGTCTCCATTTTTTCATCGGACAACCAGTGCTTGCAAACGTTAATCACACCGAAGACAAGTGAAATTGAACCTGCCAAGGCGAAAAAGCATGCAATGATTTTCAGAGGATGCCCCCCTGATGACTTTGGATCGATTTTGTTCATGCCAAAAAATGTGTCGCAATAGACGCCGTGCAATCTAGCTCCGTTGCGATTTCCTGACTTTTTGAGTAAGCCCGAGGGATTGTGACGATTATTCCGCCGCTTGAAGCTAGCTCAGAGTTAGATCACAAGTGACTATCGGCGGCGGAATGCACAACTTGCATTCATCGAATGGCCAAGGGACTTTGGATTTGGAACTTATTCACGACCGCCTTCGCAGCAAGTTCGCAAATCCTGTGGCACTTGGAGCATTGCAGTTTCGCGAGAATGACAATCAGGGATCCGCCGCAATCAGCACAAACCGGTTGGTACGGCTTTTCACCCAACGGGCAAACCTGGATTATGGGATCGTTTGCGAAGGTATGTGTTCGCTGCACTAGCGAAGTGGAGCTGATGGCGATTCACGTCTAGTGGGCGCATCAGTGTCCTGCACTTGTAGATCGTGCAATTTGGATCGAACATCGTCCATCTTTGCTTGGGAATCCTGCATTACCTTCTGGGCATCGATATTGTTGTCACGCTGAATCATGGGAACCCAAGCAAAGAGCAACCAACCAATCGCAATCAGGAAAAGAGTCCACCATAGCATGGGTTTGCCATTCTTTTGCATCAATGAATACCTCAGTTTGAATTCAAATTCGGATTATGTTGTTCTTTACTAATTTTATGGCGATTTGACTAATCGGTCGATGAGCCCAGCCTGGTGGCGGCCATTGCCCCGTCAGCGCGGACTCTGCTGAAATAGTTCCAGTAAAAACGATCGCGTTGGCAGGTCGGACCTGACTCGTTCGTTTTGGGATGCCGATATCCGTATCTTCAGAATCAGCAGTGGATGGCAAAAAGATTCTGGATTTGAAGAAATCTAGGAGCGGTTTGCTTCGACTTATCTATGGCGAGCAAAAGTTACCAATGTTTGGAGCAGATGTGAAGAGCTGGCAAGAAATCGTAAACGATCACGGACCATCAGCTTACCAAGTTGCTTGGCGAATCCTGGGGCATACTCAGGACTGCGAGGACGTACTCCAAGAAGTTTTTATCGAAGCGTATAAGTTTTTCGCAACAGGTAGGGTCCAAAATCCAAGAGCATTTCTATTCCGATTGGTCACATTCCGAGCCCTGGATGCATTGCGGCGCAGGAAAAACCATTTGGAACTAGATTCAACTCTCCAATTGGATCGATCGCCGGGACCATTGGAGCAAGCCGTTCAAAGGGACGAAGATCTTCGACTGCAAACGATTGTGGCGGAGCTTCCCTCGCGGCAAGCTGCAGTATTCTGCCTCGCTTATTTTGAGGGACTATCTGCTGAAGAAATCGCTCTCGCACTTGAGATTTCCACGAACGCGGTTGGCTTGGCACTTCATAAAGCCCGAGCGAAGTTGCAGGAGTGGATGATCAACCAATCGAAAAGGAATCCATAATGAACAAAAATCACGATGAATGGGAAACCAACATGCCAGCTGAATTTCAAACCGAGTTGAGAAACGTTCGTTCGAGTGTTGCCCCTGGAGAATCCATGAAACGATTCATGCTCGCAGCGGAAGAGATCGAATTGACGGTCGCTGCAATGAAGCGTGCATCGTTCAACGCAAACCTATTCGCCATCGCAGGGTGCCTCTTCGTAGCGATTGGAACTCTGTTACCAATAACATGGTATCAAGTTAGTTTTTTGATCGCGTTTATCATTGTCGCTTACGCATTCTCAACCATCGGTTTTATCTTGGTGCTTATCCGCAGCCTTCGCGACAAAAGAGTAGCCGGCGAGATTCTGATGGACTGCGGTCGAATGAAGACGAGTGGATTCGCATTCCATCTCTTGGCGATGCTTCCACTCTCGATTGTGCTCATGACATGCGTGGACTTCAACACGACGCCTTGGTATTACTGGTTGACGGGTGTGATGCTTTGCTTGCCCATGGCAATCTATTTCACTTCGATTGCAACAGGTCATTTGCAAGTTCGCACGAATGGCATCTGGCACTATATCGGCTTCTTGCCTTGGCATGAGATCGAGTCTTGGGGTTGGACTGGTGAATCCGGATCGACATTGCTCATCACCAAAAATGGAAGATGGCCTTTTTCGCGACGCGGGGCGCTCCATGTGCCAACCGAAATGAAGGATCAGGTCGAAGAATATCTGCGTCATTACTGCGTCGCTCAGTCTAATCGCGATTGACATAGAAATCGCAATCTAAGCCAACCATCTAGCTTGAAGTCAACCATGACGGCTTTCGAGGCCTAGGTCGAAAGAGGACGAGGGGGTTCGACTGGAGTGATGGCTCCTGGGGCAGCTTACGATGCCAGGAGGGAAGAAAAAGTTTGCAACTAAAGAAATTCGACGAATCGCCAGAAATGCATGCCAATTTCTGGGAATCGCGACTGGACCAAACTTAGGCTTCCAACATAACGCTGTCGCGAGTCTCACATAGACTCGCTTTCAGATGTTCAGCCACGTCATGTTTGGTTATTCTTCGATCGGAGCGTCCTTTTCGCCTCGTTCTTTTTTGACCAGCACCAAATCAAACGTCTGTGGATCTTGTGACTTGATTTCCACTTCTTTAAGTACCTTGCTGGCGTTGAGCGAGCAATTGCAAGGAGGACTTGTTTCGGATTTTCCCACACGAATAATGTGCTTTCCGAGAACTGCCCCATCCTTCTCTCCATAAGTAGAAATCGTGTAAACGCCGTTTGCGTCTGTGAGCCCAAATCCTTGATCGCCTATCATCGCCGACTCACCAGTCCGAACAGGCTCGAAGTAGACAATCGCGTTCGGTACAGCCTTTCCTTCGCAGGTGACAGTTCCGCTTGTTTTCGCAACGGGAAACGTATCTCGACCGGAGCACCCGGCGACAACGATGCAGAGGAATACCAAAATGACAATTCTATAACCGATCGGAAGCTGCATGATTTACGGCTCTTTCATTAAATACATTGTTATGTTGTCAAACTTTTCTCGAAGCAACTTAACAACCGCAAGTTGCTTCGGCGGTACGAAAACTACGATTGGAAGCGGAAAGGGTCAGGAACCCCCTATGGAAGCGCCCGACCCTTAAAAATCAACAGATGCAAATCAGACAGTTATTGCCACTCTCCCAATGGCAATCCGTCACTGATGTCATGCATGGTTGTGTAGGTCGCATTGGAAATGCTTTGGCTAATGAAGTGAACGGAACCGTCTCCAAAGCAGAATTGCGCCCCACCAGTGTGATAACTTGCTGCCGAGTCATCATTGATCGCTTCGAACCAGTTGTTGGGAGTAGTCGCGGCGTTGATCGGAGCACTAAATCGTCCGTTGGTACGAACACTCTCGTCGTCGCCAGGCGATACCATCCAAACTGGCCAATCCTGAAATGCTCCCGGTGCAGCGGGCGTAGCCGATCCTCCCCATTTGACTGGTGTACTTCCAGTTACAATGCTCGATTCGCAAAGCATTACAGTATTGCTCAATCCGTCCGTCACGTCTGCGAGTCTACGCCCGGTACCCGAACTTTCCCAAGTTTTGTGCATCATGCCGAAGTCTCCGCGTTCTGATCCGCCTGCAGTCTTGTAATCTGTCGTAGCGTACCCAATAGACCAAACGATCGCCGGTGCGGTTGCAGCCGTTGCTCCGGGAATTGTCCACGTTGCTGGCACGATCTGCGGCAACGCCGAGGATGGGCACTTTGTGAATGGAAGAATGGTTGCTCCGCCGGGAATGACCGCACCAGTAGCAGGCGAACCGTTCGCAACCCAAAACAATTCGGCAGCACCAGGAGTGCCAAGCGGAAATTGCGTGAATTGGGTCAACTGACTGTAAAGGTTGTTTTGCTCGACATACGGCAAAATGCTAACTTGCCAAGTGTAACCGTCGTCGTCGTAGGCAGATGGTTGCCCTAGTTGTCGGTTGGAGGTCCATGCTGCAGGAGGAATACGTTTGAAAGCGCTTTCGTAATTATGAATAGCCAATCCATACTGCTTCATATTGTTGGAGCATTGCATCCGACGAGCTGCTTCGCGAGCTGCTTGTACGGCAGGCAAAAGCAGTCCAACCAATATCCCAATAATCGCAATTACAACTAGCAGTTCCACCAAGGTGAAACCCAATTTCATCTTGACCTTCGTCATCTATTCAATCCCCCAAAAGAATGGAAAAATCCAAGTCGGCCCAGAACAAACGTGCTCCTTGCTTCTGACTTGCGAAACAGTGTATACGGACTTAACAGACCGACCACTTGTTTTCGGTTAATAGAACATGAAGATTAAGACCAGCCCTCAAGCTAGGTTTCATCAAAAATTAACAATGACCCGCTCACCTGAAAATCCAATCTCTGCAAGACTAGCGTTGCCTTGAGTCAATTCTTGTAATTGTGAGAGATCATCAAATCCGAGTTCCAGTCATTTTTGAAAAACTAGTTCACGATTCCGCTAAGCCGCTCGACAATGCCAGTGTGACTTTGTTCCGCGTCGTGTTTGGATTCGTTATGGCCAACTGGGCGTGGGATTACCTTTCGCTTGGGATTGTTAGGCGGATCTATGTCGAACCCGAGTTCCATTTCACGTACTACGGTTTCGATTGGGTACAACCTTGGTCTGGTAATGGAATGTATGTTCATTTCCTTGTTCTGATGGTTGCGTCGCTGTTCATTTGTGTTGGTTTTCTGTATCGCCTGAGCGCATTGATTCTGGCTATTGGATTCACTTACTTTTTCTTGCTAGAGCGGACCAACTACCAGAATCATTATTATTTGATTGTTCTCATTTCTTGGTGGTTGCCCTGGATGCCACTGAATCGAAACGTGTCGGTTGATGCTTGGATTTGGCCTAAAATAAAGAGTAACTACACAGAGGCTTGGGTATTGTGGGTCATTCGATTTCATTTGGCGGTGCCATATTTCTTTGGCGGCATCGCGAAGATCACGCCGGACTGGCTACTTGGACAACCTATGTCCGAAATGGTGTTGTCGAAAGCTAACCTCCCGTTGATTGGACCTGTGCTAGCAACGGAGTACTTGGGTTTGTTTCTCTCTTGGTCCGGGTTGTTGTTCGATCTGACCATTGTTCCTCTGCTTATGTGGCGACGCTCGCGAGTCTGGGCGTGCGTTCTGTGCGCCATGTTTCATCTGATGAATGCAGTCATTTTCAACATTCATATCTTTCCTTGGTTTATGCTTGCTTCCACTCCGCTTTTTTTTGAGCCAGACTGGCCGAGAAGAATTCTTGGGGGAGCCAAGCTTGTCGAAGATCGGAGCGGTTCCCAAGGGAGTCGAAAACAAAGTTTGCTGAGGCCTTTGTTCGTAGGTTTCCTCGGATGTTACGTGACGTTTCACTGCCTTTGGCCCTTGCGCCATTTACTTTACAAGGGTGATGCCAGCTGGACCGAACAAGGGCACTACTTTGCGTGGCGTATGATGCTCCGGGGAAAAAAATCGGTTATGGGGTTTGCGATACAGGATCGAGTCACCGGAAAAGTTGTTGATGGAATGGTCGATCGCTTTGTTTGCAAGGAACAATCTGACAAGTTTGGACGCGATCCCGAAATGATTTTGCACTTCGCTCATTTTCTTGCAGACAAATACAAGAAAACAACCGGCAAGCCTGCGTCTGTTTACGTTCTGGCTCTCGCGTCTTTGAACGGCCGCAAACCAGAACTGCTTGTCGATCCTAACGTTGACCTTGCTGAACAGCCTCGAGGATTTTACGACCGTTCCTGGATCATGCCTCAAAACGAGCCTCTTCGGCAGCCTGCATGGGACGTTCCAGTCGAGAAATGGAGAGAGTATGTTGAAATCCCTGAACTTCATTTCATGAAAAAGGACGCTTCTCAACCATCTCCAAAATAAAATACGTACATCCTGCCGTGCTTCCCGAGATGGTATACGACTAACGAGTTTGATTTGATCGATTTCAAAGCAAAGTTGATTAGTTGGGTTTTGGGTAATTTCTTAGATGATCGATTTATGTGATTTTAGCTTCGTTGTTGTTGTCTATTTATGCTATTTGCAACCAATGGCAATGCCTTTGCTGAAGATTGGAAACAGTTTCATGGCCCCGGCAGCAACCGACTCATTGCACACGTGAGTATTCCTGAAAAATGGGACGACATCTCGCAAGCAAAGTGGAAGGTAACGGTCCTCGGCGAAGGAAGATGAGATCTTATCTTCGCTGGAGGGGTGCTCTATGCGGTTGGTCCCCGAGCAGATTCGACGGAATCCAAAAGCTCAACCACGGCGATTCGCTTGCCAACCGTTGGCGCGTCTGCGAAAACGATCTGGTCGATGCTCATCGATGGGCAGATCGAACGTTCTAGACCAACGATCTAGCCTGATGTGAACCAGAACGGCTTCCGAGGGCTAGCTCGGAAGAGAACGGGAGGGTTCGACCGGAGTGATAGCTCCTGGGGAAGCGTTCATTGCCAGGAGGGTAGAAAACGCTTGCATCTAAAGAAATTCGACGCCTCGCCAAAAATCCATGTCATTTTTTGAGAATCGTGTCAGACTAGCCCGACAATTCGAGTTTAGTTCTGTAGAGACCCAATTATGACCGAATTTCCAAACACAAAATCCTTACTGATAGCGAATATCCAGTCTCCCGAAAATCGGGAAGCCTGGGCCGAGTTCGTGCAGATCTATCGTCCGGTGATCTACCGAATGGCAAGGCGACGCGGAATGCAAGACGCCGATGCACAAGACCTGTCGCAGGACGTTTTGATGCGAATTTCCAAGTCGATCGAGACATGGGTACCGCAGGAGGGTGTACGTTTTCGGCACTGGTTGAGGAAGGTGGCAAGCAATGCGATCTTCACCGCCGTGACAAAGTCAAAGCCACTCGGAATCGTGAACGACTCGGCGGCCGAACAAATCCTTGCCGAAACACCCGAGACTTCTGCTGTCGCAAGCGAGTTGCAGGACGAGTGTCTCAGAGAACAATATCTTCGAGCCGCAGCCATTGTGAAGCAGGATGTCAGTCCCGCAACTTGGGCCGCGTTTGAACAAACAGTCATTCAAGGCCATTCTTGTGAAGACGCTGCGGAATCTCTTGGCAAATCCCTAGGCACCATTTACGCCGCTCGCAGTCGTATTCTCAAGCGGTTGCAAATCGAGGTTCAAAGATTAGGAGGCGATACGCGATGAATTCCCCAGAACATGAATTACCTTCTGCTGGATGTGATCTTCAGCGAGTTCAGAACTTTTTGAATTCAGATCACTATCATTTGGAAGATACCGACTTAATCGCGCATCTCGACAGGTGTCCAGAATGTCGGAAATATCTCGAAGCTCAGGCGGGCGATCCGCTGCGTTGGCAGCAGGCTCAAGACTTACTGCAAACCAACGAGTTCGACCATGCGAGCAGCGTTGAGTACTCGGCGGCGACCTGCTGTGGTATGGACGCTAGTCAGACCTTTGCGGTTAAGGACGTGCTAGATTTGCTGGTCCCCTCTGAATTCCCGAACCATCTTGGACGGCTTGGTACTTATGAAGTGACAGGCGTTGTAGGTGTCGGAGGAATGGGCGTTGTTCTGAAAGCAATTGATCCGTCTTTGGACCGCGTTGTCGCGTTAAAGGTTATGAGTCCCCGGCTTGCAAACAACGAGAATGCTCGCAAGCGATTTGCTCGCGAAGCCAAAGCCGCTGCGGCAGTGCTGCATCCTAACGTGATTCCAATTCACAGCGTTTCGAGTGGCTCAACATTACCTTTCTTAGTGATGTCGTACATTCGTGGGGGATCATTGCAAAAGCGATTGGACCAAGAAGGAGCTCTGCCGCTTGTCGAAATCTTGCGAATTGGCTCTCAGATCGCAGCTGGTTTGGCAGCAGCTCACGAACAGGGCTTGATCCATCGCGACATCAAGCCTGAAAACATTCTGCTCGAAGAAGGTGTTGAACGCGTAACGATCACCGACTTCGGATTAGCTCGTTCGGTAGATGACAATACCATCACTCAGTTGGGTTCCATTGCCGGCACGCCCCAGTACATGTCTCCTGAACAAGCTAGCGGCGAACAACTGGATCAACAAAGCGACTTGTTCAGTCTGGGAAGTTTGCTTTACGCACTGTGTACCGGTCGTCCTCCGTATCGTGACGACACATCGTATGGCGTGATGCGGAAGATCATCGATGAAGCGCCTACTCCCATTCAGAAACTGAGTCCAGAAACGCCAATCTGGCTGATCTCCATCGTAGAGCAGCTCATGGCCAAGAAAAAGGAAGACCGTTTCGCGTCCGCCAAAGAAGTTCACACTTTGTTGGATGCTTGCCTCAGTCACGTTCAGCAACCGTTGTCAAACCCAATCCCGTCCAAACTACTCAGCAAACAAACCTCAATAGCAAAGAAGAACCGAATGAAGATTATCGCTGGAATCGGCTTAGCCATGGTCGTGATGTTGTTAGGAATCGGTCAACTGCGATTCAATTACCTGAACTCCAAAACAATGGAGGATCATCATGTCTTCAAACCTTTGAGCGAACTCGATGGCTACATCGAGTCCATGATGAACTCAAAGTACGAACCTATTTTCTTAACTCTTGCGGGCCTGGGAAAGGATGAAAATTACCTGTCCATTTTCCCAACCGATGGTGGTGTAACGATAAGATATTCCGCATATGACACAAGCGACTATCTGAACAAACCCCAAGCCAAATACTTAACGCGTCTAACTGCTGCAGCGAACTCCATGTCGCTTCCAGTTCTTGAAAGGAATGATCTCAAAAGCGACGGCACGGTTAAGGGGATTAACTACGAACTTCGAATAGTAGGCAATCCAGAAACCATTGCGAGCTCCACCAAGAAGCTGCTCACCGAGATTTTTCAGATCAACCAATCTGCGATTTGTGGCTTTCGATACTTAAACATGCCAGGCAAATACTCTACTTCCAAAGGGCAAGAGCCTCGAAAGCTCTCCAAGGAGGAATTCATGCATGAGTTCGATAGCGAAAAGTATGTCTACATGGGCGAACAGGAGACTAATATTTTCCTGATCCCACGAGATTTGGCTTTAGAAATGCCGGTCACCTTGGATTCAAAGATCCTCTACACCGATGTTCGCAAGCTAAATTCGGAAGAGCTCAAAAGGATCAGGTCTAGCATGTGTCTGGTCCAAGAATCGTCGTCCAACCAAGAAAAAAACGTCCCTGACGACAGTCCAGCGACGCCTACCGCTCACAGTGACGACTCCAACATTCTCGGCACTTGGCGCGTCATCTTTTCGGAAGATAGCGGCAGGGCGGCACCGCTTGAAGCCCTGCAAGACATTCGCTTTGTGATTACGAAAGATAAGATGATTATGGAATCGAAAGGTCGAAAACAGGAATCAACGTACAAGCTGAATCCGTCCACTTGGCCAAAGTCCATCGACCTAACCGAAGACGGCCGTACGAAACCAGGCATCTACGATCTGCAAGGTGACACGCTGCGAATCTGCACATCCGAAACCACCGATACTCGACCATCAGCCTTCATCTCACAACCGGACTCGGTCAACGACCTTGTCATCACGATGAAACGAATCAGTTCCGAGAAGCTACCAACGGAACCAACAACTCAAGTGGATTGAGTTGAAAGGGAACCACGGACCGAATCGACCAGCGGCTCCCAGACCAAGACGCAAAACTAAAGAAGTTCCGTTGCGTCGCTCGGCCTCCAAACTACTCAAAGCAAGAAACGAAGGCGCGAGCCTCTAAGGTCTTGCTTTAGCATGGTCAACGGAAGTCTACATTCCAACGGAGCGAGATGAGCTGTCAGTAACCCGAAAACTGCGATCGCTCAATAGCTCAAGGCCTTCTTCTGTTTGGACTGCCCATGCTTCCGGCCAAGACAAATCAGTCTCCTCGGAAGCAGAATGTGACAAGTATATTTGTAAGCCGGTTGTCGGAAACGAATGGAACAAAGCCATCGAATTGGTAAGGCATAACCAATCGCATTACCAATCGAGGGCTCAAGCTTCCACATTGTCGACTACTTGACGTAAATCAACTCAATGCATATCGTTGATCGACGATTGGTCGGAAAGCGTTTTGCCGATCACAAGTAGGCCTTTGCCGAAATTTCGCCCCATGGACAAACGACCTCCCAAAAGCAACGCAAAATGCTGTGGCGAAGAAGTCACCTTGGCCCTACCTCAAGACCCCTCCGCTGAACAACTAGCTAAGCTGACTTGGGCAATCGCTCATCCGGCACGTGTACGAATCGTGCAGCTTTTGCTCAATCGCACATCTTGTGTGTGCGGTGAGATTGTCGATCAGATGCCTTTGGCCCAATCGACTGTTTCACAACACCTGAAGATCCTAAAAGAATCGGGTTTAGTTCAAGGTGAGATCGATGGGCCCCGTATTTGCTACTGCATCAATCAAAAGATGTTGAAGCAACTGAAGAAGCTCGTCGCTGATTTGTAGCCCTAGCCATTTTTTTTACCAAAATAATCGTCATTCGACGATGAGCGATACAACAGAGACAAACATGAATCGACGAACCGTTATCGACGATGTTCGAAATCAATACGCCGAAGTGGCCAAGAGCAGCCTTTCCAATGACTCCGATGCCGTGCGGTCCGTTGCTGCCGCGTTTGGATACTCACATGATGAATTGGCCTCATTACCTGAGCAAGCCAATATGGGGCTGTCCTGTGGCAATCCGTTAGCGCTCGCGAGCGTTTCGCCCGGGGAGGTCGTCGTTGATCTTGGCTGTGGAGGTGGAATGGACGTTTTCCTCGCGGCCCAAAAAGTGGGTCCGACCGGAAAAGTAATCGGTATCGACATGACTAGCGAAATGCTCGATCGAGCTCGAGCAGGTGTTGCAAAACTCGGCTTAGAGAATGTCGAGCTGCACCAATCCACGATCGATCGCCTACCCATCGAAGACAACTCCGTCGATTGCATCATCAGCAACTGCGTCATTAATCTGGCTCCAGACAAGTCGGCAGTCTTTCGCGAAATACTGCGAGTTCTCAAACCAGGTGGTCGCATTGCGATCAGTGACATTGCTCTCAAACAGCCCTTACCCGCAAATGTAAAAGAAAGCGTTGAGGCCTATGTAGGCTGCATTTCTGGCGCAATCCTCATGGACGAGTACCGAAATGGACTTCTGGATGCAGGCTTCGAATCTGTGGTCGTCACGGATACGGAGGCCGATCTCAACGCTTACGCAAATGCAAGCAGCAGCGGTTGCTGTGGAGCAAGTAGCGATGCCAAGTCCAATTCAGCATTACACGATGGTCTCGCCGCCGTCATGAAGTCCTTCGATGCAAACGCCTTCGCCGCGAGCGTTCGTGTGCATGCACTCAAACATTCAGACAATTTCGACCCCAAACCCGTTGTAAAGGAAATATCTATGAAAAACATCCAGGTCTACGACAAACCAATGTGCTGCTCAACCGGAGTATGTGGTCCCCAAGTGGATCCTGTATTGCCACAATTTGCAGCGGACCTTGATTGGCTTAAGTCGCAAGGGAATCAAGTCGAACGCTTTAACTTGGCTCAGCAGCCAATGGCATTTATTGAAAACAAAGAGGTCCACCAACTTCTTGGAAGCGAAGGAACGGATTGCCTTCCATTGATTTTAGTCGAGGGCAAAATCGTAAGTCGCAAAGAATACCCATCACGAGAAGCAATGGCAGGTTGGATCAACGCTCCTGCTGTGAAACAATTGTTACCAGTTGCGAAGTCCGGCGGATGCTGTGGATCAACAGGCTGTTGCTAGGAATTTGTTAAGGGGTAAGGAGTAAGAGGTAAGGTTTAAGGTGTAAGCTCCCCCCCCCTTATCCGCAGCAATCTCGTCCTCACCCTTCACCCCTAACCCTGCCCCCTTACTCCTTACTCCTTACTCCACCCATGAAGTTCTTAGAACCACCGACTCGCAATCTCTTCTTTACGGGTAAAGGCGGAGTTGGCAAAACGTCGGTGGCATGCGCTGCGGCTGTTCGACTTGCCGATGCAGGTAAGAAAGTTCTGCTTGTGTCGACCGATCCTGCGTCCAATCTCGATGAAGTTCTCGGCGCTCCACTTGGTCACCACCCAACTGTCGTTCCATCCGTCCCTGGACTTTCAGCGATGAACCTCGATCCAGAAAAGTCCGCAGCAAAGTATCGTGAACGAATGGTTGGCCCCTACCGCGGCCTGTTACCTGCCGCTGCGGTCGCAAGCATGGAAGAACAATTCTCCGGTTCATGCACTCTAGAAATTGCAGCGTTCGATGAGTTTTCAAGGCTCTTGGGCGATGAATCCGCCACAAGTGAATTTGACCAAGTGATATTTGACACGGCACCAACAGGTCACACATTGCGATTGTTGACTTTGCCGTCAGCCTGGGCTGGCTTCATGGAAAAGAACACTACGGGCACATCTTGCCTCGGACCACTCGCAGGGTTGCAAGCACAGCAAAAACTATATCAAGATACTGTCAAAGCACTCGGTAATCCTCAAGTAACGACGCTAGTTCTGGTCGCTCGTGCGGAAGGGACCGCGCTGCGTGAAGCGGCCCGTACCAGCAACGAGCTAGCGGGCCTCGGCGTCAAGAATCAGCATCTTGTGGTAAATGGCGTCTTTCAAGCCACCGATATGACGGATCCATATGCGATTGCCATGCAAAAGCGCGGTGAAACGGCAATGGCCGCAATTCCTAGTGAGCTAAAGGATTTGCCAAGAACGATCATTGCATTGAGTGGAAGTGGAGTTCTTGGTGTCGAGGCACTTCGAAGCCTCGGACTCCCCCTGAAAACTTCTTCGACAGACGCCAAATCAGTTGAATATGCAGAAACAACGGAGACAAAGTTGTTGACACTACCACCGCTTCTCGGGGAACTCATTGAACACTTGGCCGAAAAGAAGCATGGTGTGATCCTTGCAATGGGCAAGGGAGGTGTTGGCAAGACAACGGTTGCCGCCGCAATTGCCGTCGCATTGGCCGAAAGAGGCTTCACCGTCCATCTCTCGACGACGGACCCTGCAGCCCACATCGCAGCCGCAGTCGCCGGCGAAACACTGGCAAATCTATCGGTCAGTCGAATCGACCCCGTTGCCGAAACCGCCAAGTATTCGGCGGAAGTCATGCGTAACGCGGGTGGCGGACTGGATGAACAAGGTAAATCGCTGCTTGCGGAAGACCTGCGTTCCCCCTGCACCGAAGAAATTGCGGTCTTTCGCGCATTTGCCGACGCAGTCGCTCAGGGCGGAAATGGTTTTGTAGTCTTAGATACAGCACCAACCGGACACACGGTATTGCTCCTCGATTCCGCCCTGGCTTACCATCGTGAAGTCACCCGCCAATCGAATCAAATGCCCGAAGCGGTCGAACAGCTTTTGCCAAGGCTTCGCGATCCCGATTACACTCGTGTTTTAATCGTCACACTTCCCGAAGCAACTCCGGTGCATGAAGCGGCGGCGCTGCAACGCGACCTGCGTCGAGCTGAAATCGAGCCCTACGCTTGGATCATCAATCAATGTTTGTCACCTCTGACAATTCACGATCCACTTCTGCAAGAGCGCAGAAGGCACGAAGAAACTTACATTCGCGAAGTCATCGAAAAACAGTCGCATCGTGCGGTACTCATTCCATGGCAAATCGATCCCCCAGTCGGCAAAATCGGACTCGAACACCTGTTGCATAATACCGAGCTGTCGATCGCCAAGACGTAAAACACCAGCAAAGGTGCATTGCGACGTCGGCCTACTCGATCTATGGTCTCTCGGGCTATTGCCGAGCTACCATCTGTTAAGTCGTCCGAAGGATTGCTGTTCTGGCGTTGCGAGCTCAAAGTTAGTTTGAGTCCGCATCTAGAACAGCCCTTGAGATTGTAGGCTCAAAGACCGTTGTTACAAGGACTAACCTTTGCAGATGAATGTCCAATTGCCCCTTGCCATCCACTTGAGCAGTGCTAACGTTAGGGTAAGAAGGACGGGGCACAACGCTCCGTTCGACGCTTTCGGAAAACTAGACGAAGCGTAGCTTAATACAGATTGAGTGACGCGTTGAAAAGTAAGCCGATGCAGTTGCAAACCATAGGTTTTCAGCCGCATCGGCTTTTTTGTTTTGTTTCGGGAACGTCTTTCCGACATGGTATCGAACGAACGAAAACGTCACTCATTGCAAAAGTATTCAGGAACACTATGAAAACGAAAATCGATGAGATACTGGCCGCAAAGATTAACTCAGGCGAGAACGCCTATCTTTGGCTCCATTCCGCTGAAGGCGACTGCATACTTTGGCCGACCCAGGTCGCAAGCGAGAACGAAGACAGCGCCGATGAGATCGGTCGATGGCAGCTTGCGGTCGACGAAACGAAGGAACTGATCGAGACAGGCGAAGTCGACGAAGTTGAGTGATCACACCATGAAAGAAGCCAGCACGAAGTTCGGCTAACGCTTGCGGTTCAAGTTAAGAAGCCTTTCTCTTCATTGCTCCACAGGCGCTAGCCTCGCCCCCCGCCAGTATGGGAAAGGTTTTTTTTCGTACTCGTACTCAGCACCAGCGGTACTCGTACTCGTTCTCGTACTCGATCGATCTATTTCGAGTACGAGTACGAGTACCATTTCATTGAGTACGAGTACGAATAGAAAGCCAAACTGCACAACAACCAAACTACCTCGTGCGGTTAAAACAAAAGAGCAGTTGCAACTCTAGTACTGGACTCTTGGAAACCAAAAACGAAACAGTGCAGGCAATAGGGCAATGACGACCAAAACCACCAAAAGCCATGGATCTACCGTTGCCCATAATCCTTTGGCGGCAACCTCGCGAATGTTGGGAATGCGAGAACCAACAAACGTGTAAACGACTGTCGCTGGCAGAATTCCAACGTGCGTCGTCCACCAAAATGTCGTTAATGGAATGTTCGTTGCACCTGCACCGTAATTGACCAATGTGAACGGTGCGTGGGCCATTCGCAGCCAAATCAGATAAAAAGCCCCGTCCTGCGCAAATTTCTTTCCAAGCCATCGAAGATAGATTTTCCATCGACGGTGAAGCAAGTGCCGAACCAAGAAGCGTCCAATAAGGAATGACAGGACGGCCGCAGCGGTCAAACCTACTTCGACCATCAAAAGCGCAGCTACGAATCCAAAAAACCAACCAAAGAGGATCGACTTGCCTGCGGTTCCCGGGATCAAAGATAGTCCCGTGTAAACAACAAGCCCCGAAACATAGCAAGTGATTGGGTACGTAGTAATTTTACTACGAAGCATGTCCTCACGTTGCGCGATCCAATCTAAGTCCGGTAGATACCTAACAACGATGCCTCCAGCTAATGCGGCAATCAAGAGTAAGATCGCGAACAGCAAGCGCTGCGGAATTCGAAAAGATCTTTTCTCAGGCTTCGCCCCTGACTTTGTGCTAACAGCACATTGTTGTGTCACTAGGTACCACACTGTGCCCAATTGGGCCAAAAATGGAAGCTGCTTCCCCCGTCACCGCGCCATCGATCTTTAGTAACGGACTGAGCAACGAAGCGTTGTGTTCTTGAAACAATCGATGAGATGCAAGAAAACTTCGACAACACGTCGAGGCAGTTCTCATTGAATGCCCAGACATGCTAAACACGTACACAAGGTTCGTTGGGTTCATCGGCAATTAGCCTTTCTCTTCAATGAGCCGCTAACGCTAGTTTTGATGTTGCGCAATTTTGTAAGGGCTGGAAGCCCGACACATCCATTGCCGGTGGCGTAAGCCACCGGAACGTGCCAATAAACATTGTCGCAGGCCTGAAGGGCCGACACAGACGCCATTATGTCGGCCCTTCAGGCCTTTGTTGGTTAAGACTTGTGAACCGGTGGCTCACGCCACCGGCATTGGATATGTCGGCCCTCCGGGCCTGACATGCGCAACATCAAAACTAACTCTTGCGGTTTAAGTTAGGACGAATCAGTGCCGGTCAATTGGCATCCAAGTAGCAGCCTTCCTCTGGTACGCAAATCGAGGTCCTCAATCCTCCATATCGAAAGAAAGACTAGGCAAAGTCGGCGAAAGCCTTTTTACCACGGACTGCGGCATTTGCGGTACGCAATGTGCACTTGCTTTGTGATCAGCCAGACCGCTCATCGAGCTTGATTGAAAAGAAAGGGCGTGACACTGCACAGCACTTGGAATTCGCCTGAGGCTTTTGAATTCACGCATTTTCCGGAGTAACGATGTTCCCACCATCTCTGCATTTGCTATTTGCCATCGCCTGTCTCTTTGGATTTTTAAGCCTTGGAACTTGCATTCGCTTTTGGATGCTTCGTGGACGTGTCGATGCAAAGGCTCAATCGCATTTCGCCAGTGTTCGATCCTGGTGGGGGTTGGCCATCGCATTGTCAATCGGCGTGCTGCTGGGCAACCTGGGAGTCATCGCATTACTTGCAACGGCTGGAACCCTGAGCCTTTGGGAGTTCTTACGAATCCTTGGATGGAATCACGTTGGCAAAGTTACGTTCTGCATTGCATTCGGTTTGGCTACAATTATTTACGTGTCTCTCTTGTGCGATTATGCAGAACAAATGCAAGTGATCGCACCGGTCGCGATTGTATTAGTGCTTGGAGCCACGCGGGCTTGGCTTGGACTGGTCGAGGACTTCATCCGAGTCACCGCCGCGATGATTTGGGGAGTTTTGTTGTATGTCTATTGTTTGTTGCACGCCTACTTCCTGCTGGTATTGCCTGGTTTGCCTGAACCTTGGGTAGGAAATGTGGGATGGTTCCTATATTTGGTGGTATTAACCGAATCGAACGACATCGCCCAAGCGCTCATCGGTCGCAAATTCGGTCGAACCAAGATCACCCCAGTTACTTCCCCAAATAAATCTTTCGAAGGACTCCTTGGAGGAATACTGGTTACAACAGTACTCGCAGTCATTCTGGCTCCATGGCTGACCTCTTTGATGCAGAACTCAAGTTGGTCGGGTACGCTTCTCGCTGCGTTATCAGGAGTCATCATCGCGACCTTCGGCTTTCTCGGAGACATCAATAAGTCCGGCATCAAGCGCGATGTAGGGATCAAAGACAGTGGAATGATGATTCCAGGCCAAGGTGGGATGATGGATCGTATCGACAGCTTAACGTTTTCTGCGCCAGCCTTTTTCTACTTCGTCAAAGCTGTGCTGTTGTTGAATCGTCAAGTCAATTAGCGATGGGAAATCGAATGAAAACAAACGAAGCATTCACGCGTGTCACGCTCGCGAAAGACAACTCCAACGTGACTTCCACTCAACAAAAGGGAATGTCCAAACACAAGTATATCACGATCCCCAATATCATCTGCACCATACGCTTGATCGGGTCGATATTGCTTTTCTGGATTGCGATGCGAAATCATCTTTCGCTCTTCACTTGGACATTTGTTGTACTTAGCTTGAGCGACACCGTGGATGGTCGCATTGCACGATGGTACAATCTCCGGTCTGAATTTGGTGCTCGACTGGACAGTTTTGCCGATTTAATGCTCTACGGTGCCCTCTTTTTCGGACTGTTTTGGTTTCGCGCAGACGTGCTTATCCAGGAAGCACCATGGTGGATCGTTGGCTTACTCAGTTACTTTTTAACAACAGGAGCTGGGCTCTGGAAGTACGGTCGAGTTCCGAGCTACCACACTCGAGGAGCCAAAATATCTCAGTGGTTCGTATTGGCGGGCGCCGTTTGTTTGTTGCTCGATTACACCATCTGGCCATTTCGTTTGGCCATGTTCTTGGTGACGCTCACCAATTTAGAAGCGACAGCGATCACTTGGATACTACCGAAATGGCAAGCCGATGTCCTCTCGATTCTTTACGTTCTTCCGTCAAAAAACAAAGAGTAGCCGACCAAATCTGTAACGAGCACGAGCACCATTACATCGAGCACAAGAAAGATGAAATGCCAAGCTTTTCTATAAGCGTAACTTGGGATCGTTGTAACGTATCGAAACTGTCATGGTCTCGATCGATCGCGACGTGCCCTCGCAATTTCTTTCATTTGATTTGCAAGTTCGACACTAAAAGGCCAGTACGGGTTGCCGAGCAGGAGACGCGTGACGGCGAGTGCCTGAATCAACACATAGACGGCGGTTAGCAAGGTGATCGGAAATGAAAGCAAGAATAGAGTCCGATTGGCTACCACGCTTACCGAGAACTGGCCAGCCTCCCCGCGGGCAATGAATGCCTCGATGCCGCTTTGAGTCGTTTCGAGTGAACTCGAATCGATGGGGGCTCGCACTTCATCACCTTTCGCATTGGACAGAACCAATTCTGAATTGTCTTCCGAATACTCACGTCGATTGGGGCGATTCTGATCTTCTGAAAGATGTGCGTTGTAGCCCTGTTTAACGCCCTTGTACGTTTCGATTCTCACAGCCGAAACGTCCGTCAATTGTTGGGTGTAGTAAGGTAAGATGAAATAAAAGCATCGTCGTACTGTTACGGTAATTTTTTGATCGCTGCGCTCCAGATGGATACGTGAAACGGGAGCGAACGCAGTCCAAGAGGCCGGAAAGACCACGAATATTAGAAACATCATCAACTGCGTTGAAATGCTACCTGAGCGGCGTATCGGTCGATCAATTTCGTGGGACACCCAGGGCATCATGTGTTCAATTTGGTTAGGATACTTGCTCAATCATGAAATCGTACATCTGGACAAAACATGCAGTCATTGTGACACTTCTCGTTGAACACCGCCACCTTCATTTTCACCCTCCCGGCGGAAGCACGGGAGGGTCGGCAATCGAGCCTTCAGCGAGATTGCCGGGGAGGGCATGCGTGGACAATCAAGCCTACAATCAACGCGGCCAACCCCTCCCCAGCCTCGCTAACGCGGGCTGACCCTCCCCCAAACAGAGTTTCGGGAGGGTCGGTAATCAAGCCCCCAGCGAGATTATCAAACTTTCCATTTCACCCTCCCGGCGGTAGCACGGGAGGGTCGGCAATCGAGCCTTCAGCGAGATTGCCGGGGAGGGCATGCACGGGCAATCGAGCCTACAATCAATGCGGCAAACCCCTCCCCAGCCTCGCTAGCGCGGGCTGACCCTCCCCAAACAAAGTTTCGGGAGGGTGAACTTGCCAAGCTGCAACACCGATATCATAAAAGTTCTAGCTACAATCGTTGGTTGCAGCAAAGCGAGAATCGCTCGCCGTGGCAGAACGTTCTTTATCAATCCAGTGGGCATGGAAGAGCCCGAATAGTGCAAATGAAAAACGATGATTTTTGGTCGGTCGAGTTGGGAGTTGGCATGGGGCCGTTGGTTCTCGGAACCGACTTTGAGTCTTTGCTTGCGGTTTTGCAAGAAAACCGGATCGACGTCAAGAATCAGACGCTGAGTCGGTCTAACGAGATGGCTTTGCCTGAGATCGGCATTCATTTATTGTTTTCGAAAACGCCCCCCCGGACACTTATCCGGATCGATGTTTCCGATGAGCGATTACGCTTTGGCTCACTCCCCGTGATCGGAAAGCGAGCCCACGAGATCGTGGGATTGTTCAAGGTCCCACGAAAAGAGACACTTTGGTGCGATATCGAGAGCAACGAGCCCGATTCGGCGACTTCAGGAATCAAAAGCGATACAACGGCGATGAGTCGCGCGCTGCTGGCACACGGTACCATTTGGATCACCGGGCTCGGACTGGGACTGAAGCTTTGCGATGGACTTGTCGAGATCGTCTACCTTTGCGATCCAAGTCAGTCACCTCAAACGGGCAGTGGTCCATGGACGAAAGAACAGCAGCGATTGTCCGAGGTTCGGGAGCTTCCAGCAGCATCGACAGCACCTACTGGACGCAATCGCAAATCCATTTCCATCTTCAACGTTCTGATTCATGTAGCGCTGATTGCTGCGATAGGGACATTAGTATGGTGGGCTGTTCAATTGCAGCAGCGTTGGGACGCGGCGATTGAGGTTCCGGCAACCGTCGTTGCTCTCGACCCGCCGCCGCCCAACCCACTGCCAGACAAAATTACGGTTAGCTTCAAGGACGCTGGTGGTAATGAACAACGCCACACACTTGGGTTCATGCAATTCATGATGACGCCCAAAATGGGGGACGAGGTAAACGTTAAAGTTTTGCCTGAATCACCTAACCAAGTCCTTGGCCCCGTGGCTTTTCGAAATGTGGGATTCGAAACAGCGTTGCCGTACGGAATTGGAATATTAGCCATCTATTCCACTCTACAGTTGATCCTATTCGGAAGGTCGCGATTTCGGCGAAGGCGCCACCGCAGACCGAGCTGAAGACACGGTTCTACAAGGCCTCGAAGGTTGGTCAATTTTTTCGGCGATCGTCTTCCTGCCCCACGGTTTAGCTAGCCTCGTTTAACAGTCAGCCGCAGGCGTACCACCCCATTTAGCCATAGGTGCTAGCCTCGCCACTCCAGCCCTCTCGAAAATCAAGTTTTTTCGTACTCGTACTCAGCACCAGCGGTACTCGTACTCGACCGCATCATTTCGAGTACGAGTACGACAAAAGGCCAAACCAATGCGGCCCCTTGTTGCTTCGGTCATTCCATCTTCTTAGTCCTGAAGGGACGGCATGTGGTAGCCATGGGCGTGAGCCCATGGGTTCTCGCCAAGATGCGATCGGAGCCATGAAATGGCGGCATGAATGCTTTGTGCTCCTGTCGTCCCTTCAGGACTTTCATTCTTGTGTTGCCGAGGACCATGGGCTCACGCCCATGGCTACCACCTGCCACCACTATCGTGGCTTCTCGAGCAATAGCGATCTTCGTCACACTTCCCGCTTCCCGCTTCCCGCTTACACCTTACACCTTACACCTTACACCTAATCGCTCAAAGCTTCTGCCCGGTGGCTAGGTACTTAGTGAAATGAAATCAACTTGAGACCGATTAGCGACGTTACCATAAGGACCAACTATCCAATTAGCCTTCCATAAAGACATCCAGTTTTTGGCCAGCGTAGATCTGAGGCGGTTCGCCTACCACCTCGTAAACAACAAACAGAACTCGTGTGTCCACTCGCTCGGTCGTGCCGCCGGTCAGGGATTTTTTAGGGACGATCCGAGGGTCAATGCGGACAAAGCGTAAATCGATCGCGACGCGATCGCGCCCTCGCACGAAACCTTCCGCTCGCGCGTTGTGGGTCACTCGGCTCGCATCTTCCTCGTCCACTTGCACACGCACCCGGAGCGGTCCATGCACCCCGAGTTGAACCAGTGGATTCTCAGATCGCGTTGATTCTGCTAGCTCACCCTGGCGAACATCGACATGCAGGACCAAACCATCGACGGGGGCTCGAACGACCAATCGGTCGAGATCCACTTGCACTTGTTCTACACTAGATCTGGCCGATGCGACTTCATGTTCCGCGATCTGAATATCATGGCACCAGGTGCCGGCCTCCAGTTTTGCGAGATCCGCTTTGGCTTGTGCCAGCTCGGCACTCGATTGGTCGTAGGCAAACTTGCGCGCAAGGTGCTCCTCTTCGCTCAAAACCCGTTGTTCGACCAATCGTTTCGCACGCTCCCAAGCATCTTCGTTGCGATGGAACGTTGCAGTGGCCGCAACCATTCGGGCACGCGCTGGCGGCAAGTCTTCCGGCCGAGTTCCCGCTTTGAGCTTCAGAAGCTTCGCGTTGGCGGTTGCTAAGGTTGCGGTCCGGTTGTGCAGTTCCGCTCGCAAGGCGCGATCGTCCAAGGTAAACAAAGGCTCACCGGCGGATACCGTCTGGCCAGGGATTACATGCACTTTTGAAACGACTCCGGAGATGGGGGATGCGATCGCGATGGGCTCACCAGCCATTTGCACTTCTCCGAGTCCAGAAATCGTATTCGCCCCAAGCGTCGTCAAAGGGGGCGGATTCTGCGCCGCAGTAAGTTGCTCCTTCGGTGTCAAGTGACTCAAGGTTGCGATACCAAAGCCAATCGCGATTGCCGCAACAAGAGGAATGCCAAATTTGACCAACATCATCTATCTTCCTTTCCCTATAGCAAGTTGTCGTTCTCGAAATGGTCGTTAATGCGAAGTCCCGTGCGGATCGACGGGCGGTTTTTGATCGGGTACGGTTTCCACTTTGGAAATCAAACCGTCCTCCATGTGCACCACTCGATCTGCAAAACTGTAGACGCGTGGATCATGAGTCACCACAATGGCAGCTCGATCTTCCGCAACGGCAAGCTCTCTCAACAAAGTCATTACAGCTTGCCCTGCCTGGCCGTCGAGGGCTGCTGTTGGCTCATCGCAAAGCAATAGCTTCGGCGAGTGCACCAAGGCGCGTGCAATCGCAACGCGCTGCTGCTGGCCACCCGACAGTTGGCTGGGCAGTTTGTTTGTATGAGCCCCCAAACCCAATTTTTCCAACAACTCCTTTCCCTGAGAAAGTGCCCTTGGCCAGTCGAAGCCACTGGCTACGAGCGGTACGGCAACGTTCTCTGAAGCCGTCAGTCCTGCGAGAAGATTGTATTGCTGAAAGATGAAGCCAATGTTCTTTAATCGATAAGGCACCAGCATCGCAGCGGACATGGACGATACCTCGTGACCAAATACCTGCATCGAACCCGATGCGCCGCGAAGCAGCCCCGCAATCAATGAAATCAAAGTGGTTTTGCCACATCCGCTCGGACCAACCAGCATCGTCAGCATGCCTGCTGGTGCGGTGAAGTCAACGCCCTTGAGAACGTTGACGGACCCAGCAGCCGTTTTGAACGCCATTTTAACGTCTTTACAAATCACACTCATGGCTAACCTCGGAAAACAACGGCGGGATCCACCGTCAGGACTTTGCGAACACTGACCACACAGGCCAACAGAGTTACCAAGACAATAAAAATTCCTGAGCCAATAAAGATGGATGGATCCATGAACATCCCTCGCAATCCACCGGAGAGCTGAGTGCTTGTCATTGCAAAGAAAAAGTTGGCAGCTCCAATACCAAGGCAATATCCGATGGTGGATACGAACAAGGCTTGGGTCATGATCATCCGCAGGATCACCCAGTTGCTGATCCCGATGGCCTTTAATGTGGCGAACTGTTTCAAGTTCTCGACGCTAAACATGTAGAACGTTTGCCCCACGATGGCCACGCCAATGACAACTCCCATGAGAATCGTAATGCCGAAGTTTTCCGCGATCCCCGAGTACTTTAAGATCCAAGTGCGGGTGTCGCCCATAAACTCAGCGCGTGTTCGCGCTTTCAGGCCAGTCGCTTTGGTAATCTTCTTGGCAACCTCTTCAGGGGAATGTTTCGAGTCGGCACGGGCGAGAACATAGGTTACGGGATTGAGCGTTTCTCGGGCCATGGACACTGCTAAGCTACGTCGAGTGTAAACACGAGGCATACCGCTCCAGGAAGCGCCGATGTAGCAGATGCCCGCAACAACCGCGCGGCGTTGTCCAATCTCCACAATTGCACCAACCGTAGGTTCTACGCCGGGAAAGATGTTGGTGTAGCCCGCAATGTCCATGACAATCGCATCCGGTTGATGAAAGTCATCCAAGGTACCGATTAGCATTTCTTGGGGGGCACCAACCATCGAAAGATCGTCGATTCCCACCAACTGCACCAGCTTCATACGGCCGTCTTCCGTTCGCAATTGCGCCGTGGATTGATAATAGGGTACGGCCCATTGGACTCCTGGAATCGATCGAACTCGATTCACCGAAAGCTCTGCAATCGGATACCCTTGATCAAGCGTTTCGACGCTGGACTTCATGACCCAAATGTCAGCTTGATTGGCTTCGAGAATATCGCGAGTCGACGCGTGCATCAACGAATGGAAGATGGCGGATTGCTGACTGATCAGCAAGGTTGCAAACGAGACGCCCAGGACCAACGCTACGTACTTGGCCTTGTCATGTAGAAGGATTTTAAACGCGACGAGATTCATGATTCGATTCCTCAAGCATCGCTTATTTCGAAGCGGACTTCTTCTTCGTTTTTGACTTCGGCGTTGGAAAACCATCGCCGTAACGCTTGACCGCATCTAGGGTGACATGAGCAAGCACTTCCACAAAAGAATCGCCTTCGTGCACTTTCTCGATGACTGCCGGCGCAAATTCTTGTAGGATTCGCCGATGGGTCATGAAGGTGGAAGCCAAAAGATGCATGGTAATGACACCGAATCGCACCGAATCGCTGTCCTTGGGAAGCGATGTGACGCGACTGAGTACATCGCACAACCATTCGAACTCGGGAAGATAGCTGTGCTTGAGCACTTTGCGAAACGAGGCGGAAGGATCAATGGCTTCGCGTTCGATCAGCTTGATTGGCCATGCAACCTTGTGAGCTGCGTAGTCCTTGATCATCCACCGAATGGCCAATCGAAGGCCTTCGTCGGGGGTAGCGGCGTTCGCTTTTTCGAAGAGCGGCAGTACTTCGTCCGAGGTTTTGACGGCAGCGACAAGCACTTGTTCATAGAGAGCCTCCATGCTTCCGAAATGGTACGGGATTGCCCCAAGCGAAACGTCCGCCTGGGCGGCCACTTGCCTGGCCGTGACCCCACTAAATCCAAAGTTGGCAAAAAGTTCGCCAGCAGCCTGAATTACCGCCGCCTTCGTTTTTTCGGAATCGCTCGCAACCCCCATCATCGCCCCCTCGAATGCAACTTGCCTGTGTAATACACATGTACAATACAAACGTACCACACAGGGGCGTTTGAGTCAAGTAAGGTCTGAAATCCTAGGCAAGGACTTGGAAAGTGATTGGTTCGAATCTCACAGATCCTATTTCCATGCCAACCGTTCTCACTACAATTCCAACGTCGCGGATTGCTCGTTAGGACTAGCGATTCTTTAGAAATGCTTAAGAAACTAGCGTGTTGCCATCGTGCAAAAGCCAAAAGTTATCGGCTACTATTCCAATTCGTTTCATGCCACGTCCTAGGTTTTAGTCATATAACGGCCAATGAAAGTAATGATTATCGGTTCGGGAATTGCTGGACTTAGCGCGGCCATTGCACTGCGCAAAGCTGGAATTCAAGTCGTCCTATTCGAGCGAGCTGCTCAACTGACCGAGGTTGGAGCTGGGATCAGTCTTTGGTCCAATGCCTTACGTGCACTCGACAAGATCGGGGCGGGCGCGGCTATTCGCAATAGGATAGAACCTGTTAGCAAAAGCGAATTTCGCAGCAACAACGGCTTCCTGATTGCGGCCTCATTTCCAGCATCGAAGCTGGAGGCAACGCTAGGGCACAGACCAGTGATTGGAATGATACACCGCGCCGAGTTAGTCGAAACACTGGCTGGGTGCTTGCCAAACGACGCAGCACGGTACGGACACGAAGCGTTGTCAGTGCGAGAAACTGGCAAACAAGTTGAAGTAGAATTCACCAACGGCCATCGCGAAGTTTCGGACTTGGTTATCGGAGCCGATGGAATTCACTCGAAGATCCGATCTTTGCTTTTGGATCCCAAACCGCCCCGATATTCAGGCTATACCTGTTTTCGCGGAATCACGAAGTCACCATCAAGCATTGAGCCTGGTTATCTGGGGGAATGGTGGGGGCGAGGATGTCGCGTTGGCATTACAACGTTACGCAATCATCGCGTGTATTGGTGGGCGACAGTCAACACGCCGCAGAACTTTCGGATTGATGACAAGCGAAGTTGGCTCTGCGATCATTTCCGTCGCTGGGCCGAGCCCCTTCCCGAGCTGTTGTCTTCGACCCCCGATGACGCATTCTATCAGAACGATATCATTGATCGTTTGCCAAACAAGAATTGGTACCGAGGGCGTTGCCTACTTATTGGCGACGCCGCGCACCCAACCACTCCGAATCTAGGGCAAGGAGGTTGCCTGGCAATTGAAGACGCAGCATGCTTGTATCATCTATTTTCGAACTCATCCACTTTGGATGAGATCCTGCCAGCATTTGTAAAGCTACGATTCTCAAGAACGGCCGTAATCAATCGCGATTCCTACCGACTTGGAAGTACGGGGCAGTGGAGCGGCAAAGTAGCATGTTGGATACGAGACGCAATTATCAAACCGGCAATGCCCATCATCGGCGTCAATGAAATCGTAAAGCATGCAAAAAACGTTGATCGTTTTCTCGTCGAGTAGCTCTCCCCATCAACCCGGCTACGCGTAGTATTCGCTGATCCCTTGGCAAGTGCTAAGCACAACGGCACGAGTTTTTGAGGCTAATTTGCCGTTGGGCGATAGCCCCGGTTTCCTTCAACGCTTCGCGTTCAACCGACAACCGAGGCTATCGCCTTTCGGCTCATGGATTGTTTCACCCGAAGACTTGTGCCGACGTGCATGGCACTGAGCACACAGAGATAAGACTCGCGCAGACACTCCGTCCATCTGTGAACTCTGTGCCTCTCTGTGTTTTGAAAATTACGACGCCGGTGTCAGACATTTCTCTATCGCGAAAAATCGTTATCAGCGTTGGGTGGCACCTTCGTCGTTGCCCGCTATGCAGGCGAGTCCTGACGAGAAGCCGGAATTCTTGGCATGCTGATGAACACCCGGGGGCCTATGGAATTGATCGTCCTGAATATCGGTCTCGACCTAGGCGTCATTAGCCCAACACTATTCGCGATGATGGTGATTATGGCATTGGTCACTACGATAACCACTGCACCTGCGTTGCAATTCTTGAGCCCACCGGTAAGAACTCAAACTGGGGACTGAGTGCAAAATGCAAACGGAAGACAATCCAACGCAAGTAAAACCTGAGCAATGCCATTCCTGCATGATTCGCCGAGAAAAACTGCAAGCGATTGGTGTTGCTATTTTCTTCCCATCGCTCTTTTCGTTCGGGCTATTGCTGCCTTTTTCTTTACTAGCTGCGATAGTGATTCAATCTCTATCATTGCGGAAGTGCAAGGAATGTCGCGATCGAATCAAACAAGAGCGTCGAGCTAAGAGAAAATCATGATTTCTCATCCTAGATAATGTAGTTCCTTGCCGACAACAACCATCGATTCATCGCTGAAGAGGAAATGAACCAACCAAGTACTGCTGACGATTCTCGGAAGGGAGGCTTGAGCAACTTTGGTTACATCATGTTGTATGGATGACCAATTGGATGCGGATCGAGTACAATTCGGTTCATAAATTGAGTTTGATCCAATCCGTTGCCTGCTTTTCCATTCACCCAGTAGGAACTATGTAATGCGTCGAAGCTTCTTGTTTTCAGCCCCTGTTATCGCGATTGTCGCTTTATCCACATGCGGTGTGATTGAACTTCCCATAGCGGACGCGTGCACGCGAGCGGTGTATTTCGGCAAAGAAAAGCAGACCGTTACCGGTCGGTCCATGGACTGGGTTGAAGATATGCAAACCAACCTTTGGGCATTCCCTCGAGGAATGAAGCGTGACGGAGGGCTTAGTAAAGGCTCACTTGAATGGACCAGTAAGTATGGCAGCATCGTCGCTTCCGTTTATGAAGGAGGAAGCGCCGACGGCATGAACGAGAAAGGTCTTGTTGCTAACATGCTGTACTTGGCGGAGTCCGAGTATCCATCAGAAGAAGACAAACGACCAGGCGTTTGCATCAGTGCTTGGGCACAGTACCTTTTGGATAACTTTTCTTCTGTCGAAGATGCTGTGATAGACGCAAAGAAGGAATTGTTTCGAGTCGTACCTGTTGTAGCTCCCAATGGAATGAAGGGCAGCGTACACCTCTCGATTTCCGACGCTTCGGGTGACTCCGCAATTTTCGAATACGTTCACGGTAAGCTTGCCATTCATCATGGCAAGGAATACCAAGTCATGACCAATTCGCCGATTTACGATAAGCAAATTGCAATCAATGAGTATTGGAAGGAGTTTGATGGGGCAGTGATGCTACCTGGCACCGTTCGAGCCGCCGATCGCTTCGCTCGAGCGATCTACTACATTAACGCTTGCCAACAATCAGACAAACCTCGCGAAGCTGTCGCAGCGGTATTCAGCGTCATGCGAAATGTGAGCGTACCCCGTGGCATTCGAAAGAAAGACCAACCGAATCTGTCATCGACCATCTGGTTAACCGTCTCGGACCAAAAGAACCTTGTCTATTATTACCAGGACACAAACAGCCCTGGAGCGTTGTGGGTGAAGTTAGACAAGATTGACTTTAAAGAAGGAAGCGGCGTTCGCAAGTTGACACTCGTTAACAAACCAGACACTACCGGTGACCAAACCGCAAACTTTGAAAAGTCAGAGCCTTTCAAATTCCTGGCTCCCCATTAAGCGTTAACACACACAGCTGCCAGCTAAACAACGTCCAAGCTGAGGCCCTTTTCGTTCACGCCTTGATGCGCGCCAAGTCGCAGCCGGCCAGGGCTGTACTGCCGTCCCTAGACGTCCACTTGAGAGGGTTCTGTGCGACCGCCACACTCGCTCGATGCAGTGGCGGAACATCCGGAACGCAGGCTCGAAGTCCATCGATCACAAACAAAGTCTAGTCCAGAAGTTCTTTCTTTCGGAGCGAAGACTTAAGTACGTTGAGAGTTGGATATTTCTGGGAAAGATGTGCCGCATGCTTGCGAGCGATTTTGTTGCCTTGCTCGCCTCCCACGGCTTCTCGCAAATCAGCAAGCATGCTAGCCGCTTCACGGTAGTTATCCGTACCACGTTCTTCAACAAGCTTGGAGGCCATCTTCAGCCATACGTCCGGAGCTGACTGCATCTCGACCATTCTCGCTCGACGCTCCTTTTCTACTTTGTCGGCTTCGCGTTTGGCTTTGGCTGCGGCCAGATTCTTCTGTTTCTTTTCTTTCTTCTGTCGCAGCGAATCGCACATTTGCAGCAGCTGTTCTACGGTACGAGTTGGCGATTCGACGGGCAACGTTATTGCTTGTCTGTTATCGCGGATCTCGGAGAGCAGCTCGGCTTTCAAGGCCACGGGATCTTCCAAAATCAGGCGCTGAATGATTTTATGCCGACGCGAATCCGTAATGTTGTTAAGCCAACCAATAACGGAATCCAACTGCGAACCTGGAGCGTCGAACTTTGGGACGCCGATGGCTGCAGCGTCGACGAGCAACGGATCGGCTTCAAAAAAGGTCGAGAGATTAGCAGCCTTGTCTGGAAGGATGCTCATGCCATGAGGCACAGGTGGTTCCATGACTGCCTGTCCATGAAAGCAAGTTGCTCATCCGTCAACGGTCGATCGATAGCTCGGAACTTGACAATTTGATATTCGCTCATAATCTCTGCTCAGATAAGTAAACAACGCAACGAGGAAGTCGTTGCCTTCAACAAACCAGATCAGCTCGCTTAGTATTCACCCCACCGCCGGCCCAAACGAAGCGCAACTGCACGAGTTTTTCAGGCATTAACCCCATAGGTTAAAAGGTTGACCCTACGTGATGATCTCACGCACCACGTTGCCGTGAACATCGGTCAATCGAAAGTCGCGGCCCGCATGACGGAAGGTGAGCCGCTCATGATCGATTCCAAGCAGATGCAAAAGGGTAGCGTGAAGGTCATGGGTGTGGACCTTATCTTCCGTTGCAAGGATGCCATGTTCATCCGATTGTCCGTAAACCATGCCCCCTTTGACGCCGCCACCCGCTATCCATGAGGAGAAGCATAAATTGTGATGCTCGCGTCCCGCGTGATCTGCTTGTTGATGGAAAGGTGTGCGTCCGAATTCGGTGGTCCATACCACCAGCGTTCTGTCCAGCATCCCTCGCTGCTTCAGGTCCGTAAGTAGGCCTGCAATCGGCTTGTCGATGGCGGCTGCCAGTCGAATGTGATCTCCCATATCTCCGTGCGAGTCCCAGTTGCCGCTCGATCCAACATCGATCAATTCTAAAAATCGAACGCCTCGTTCTGCAAGCCTCCGAGCGACCAGACATTGCCAACCAAAACCGCTTGTCGCACCTCGCTCCAGTCCATACAATCGCAGCGTTTCTTCTGATTCCTGAGACAGATCGAATGCTTCAGGGGCTTCGCACTGCATGCCGAAAGCTGTTTCAAAAGATCGGATGCGTGCGTCCAGCGCTAGATCCGCGGACCGCTGAGCAAAATGACTTTGGTTCAATCTTCCGAGCAACGCCAATTCCATCTGTTGCATTTCTGTATCGCGATTTCGAGGCCTAATGTTCGGCAATGGCTCCGCTCCAGTCAACACATGCGTTCCTTGATGACATGCAGGCAAGAAGTCGCTTCCCCAAGTTTGAGCTCCTGCGTACGGTGCGGCTGGCGCCAGTACCATAAAGGAGGGTAAGTTCTGATTCACGGTCCCAAGACCGTAGCTGACCCAAGATCCAACGCTCGGTCTTGCGAATTGAGCGGAACCAGTATGAGCAGCCAGAGTCGCTTTGTCATGGCCATCGCTCTCGCAATGCATCGCGTTTAGCACACAAACATCGTCGATGACCGATCCAAGATGTGGAAACAGCTCGCTAACCCACGTTCCGCTCTGACCATATTGCTGAAAAGAAAATCGTGGCTTGATCAAAAACCGATTGTACTCTCCCGATTGATTCAACCACCTGGACGCTGTAATCGATTTACCATGATCGGTTGTCAGCTGGGGTCTATGATTGAAGGTGTCGATATGCGATGTACCACCCGTCGAATACAAAAAGATCACTCGATCGGCTTTTGCGGGGTGATGACCTTCTCGTGATGCTAAGGGATTATCTTGCGTCCCCTGAAGTTCGTTGCACATTCCAGCCAAAGCGATGGCTCCGAATCCGCCCGAGGCACGGCTTAGAAAATCACGACGTGTTTGTTGGAAGGTATTCATGAGTTGCAAACCGGAGTTATCAGGAGATGGTAAGGTGGGGAATCATGCGTTGAACTGACTTTTCTTGTTGAAATTGTCCATGACCGGGCCAAAGGCCCAGCTATTTGCCTAGCCCAGGCCAACTGATGGCCCGTTGGGCCGAAGACAAATTTCGATCTGTTTAATCTCCAGTTAAAAGCGACTTGTGTGATAGGAAAACACCTTTCCTACACCACTGCTAATCCACATACAGAAACGCATTGCTTGTCAACAAAACTCTCGCTAACGCTGACCAGGCTGCGATGTCACTCTCACCCGTCGCCTGGCTGCCCACAAGTTTCTCTCGATAGGCCGACACAAACGCGATTGCATCATGGACAACGGCATCCTCCGGAATCTGACCGTGCGTGGCCTCAAATGCCCAACGCAATTTGGCCGTATCATCCCCATCGACGGATGCGACGCGTCGCGCGAAGGCCTCGGAAACATCATGCACCAAGGGTGAGTTCATCAGGTACAACGCTTGGGTTGGAGTCGTTGTTGGTTGGCGAGAAGCAATGCTTTGGTTGGGATCAGCAGCATCGAAGAGAGCCAAGTACGGATGCCGCCGATTCCGTTGCACCATCAAATACACGCTGCGGTGATTGGAATCGTAGACGGCATGAAACGGGCTGTGGATGGTGTACCCCCAAGTATCGACGGAAGGAAACGGATGCGTTTCGGGAATACTCCTGTCCAACCTACCACTTACCGCCAGCATCGCGTCACGAATCGACTCCGCATCTAAACCGCGTCGCGAAAATCGCCAGTGCAATCGGTTGCTCGGATCCAACGCGATGTTTTCAGCTTGGTCAACACTTGCTAATTGATACGCTCGCGAATTCATGATCGAGCGATGCAGCGACTTCACGGACCAGCCAGAAGCCATGAACTCGCTTGCCAACCAATCGAGCAACTCGGGGTGCGTTGGCAGTTCGCCGCGTGAACCGAAATCGCTGGGGGAGGCAACTAGCCCTTGCCCAAAATGCCATTGCCAAACGCGATTCACAAAGACGCGTGCGGTTAACGGATTGGTCGGTCGAGTCAGCCAGTTCGCTAACTCAAGTCGACCGCTACCGGCATGCTCAGGCACCATGTCACCACCAAGCACCTCAAGATTACGACGGGGGATCACATCGCTTAAGCGGTGCGGTTCACCTCGTACTTGGATTCGGCTATTCACGGTTGCCCCCTCCGTAACGCCATAGGCCACAGGGTACGGTACGGAATTGGATACAAGCTGGCGACTTTCCATCATCGCTTTGATATCGGCATCAAGCTTCGCCATTCGCTGATCGATATCAGGGGTCCGAGTAATGGGATTGACGGGGCCAGAATCCAGCTTGCCAAATGCAGTCTCTTGCAAACCCAAGTTGTCGAGATCGCGTGCACATGCCGCGCCTGGAACGTGCCCGATCCCATCACAGATAAAGCAATCCACGACACCGTCCCAATTGGGCCCGGTTGGAATGTCCTGGAAGGCGGTTTGATCTTGAAGGGTACCGACCGTGCCAGAGAGACTCTTTGCAGATGGATCCAGCGTTAAACGTAACGAATACCAAGTCCCTGGTGTGATTTGTCGAATAACCTGCCACTTCTCGCCGTTACGAATCGCAAACTCGGTCGAGGTTACACTGCATTCCACCGCCAAAGATTCGATAACGCCGCGGCCTAAATAGAATCGGAAAGCCCCCTTTTCAGTTGCCCCCTCAACCGCTCGAAAGTCGACCGTGAAGTGCATTTGCTTTTCTGGCGTTGCTCGCAAACTATTCTCAAAAACGTAACGCACTCCTTCGTTGGGTTGACCGCTACCGATTCGCACCCCTTGTTTTCCAGCGGGATGCACATGAGCGAACGGGCTCTGAGCTTCAGCCAATACTGCATTTGGACCAGCGCTAAGCCAAGGTGGCCCGGGTGGTTTCCCAAGCTGCTGCGACTCCAGCCCAAGATCCAATCCGCCCGCCAATCGATTGGGATCAATATCCGATCGCTCTCGTTTCAGCACTCCGATTTGTTGATCGAGTCGCCCCAGTTCGTCCGCCTTGATTTTGTCCCGTTTCGCGACCTCCTCTGCGGGGACCAAAGCAGGAAAATGAGCAGGGCGTTTCTGTTCTTCACCACCAGGGAAAGCCCATCGTGTGCTTTCCAGGATTCCATACCACGCATAATAATCGGCCGCTGAAATGGGATCGTATTTATGATCGTGACACCTGGCGCATCCGACGGAAAGTCCAAGCACAGAACGGCCAATGGAATCAATTGCATCCGCGAAGTCCAGGTACTGGTAATCCGGCGCGGACTTGTAACCATAACGCTTCCCAATCGCCAAGAAACCCGTCGCCGTTACGCGATCTGCGTATTTTTCTACCGGACCACTTTGAGCCAAGATATCACCAGCGATCTGCTCGCGAATGAATTCATCAAAGGGCTGATCACGATTGAACGCATTGATCACCCAATTGCGATACTTGCCCGCTTCGCGAACGGGATAGTCCGCCCCATCCCCAGCAGTATCGGCATACCGAGCGACATCCAGCCAATGCCGCCCCCAACGTTCACCATAAGCAGGCGACTCTAACAGCCGATCGATCAAGCGTCCAAAGGCCCCCTCGGCCTCGTCGCTAAGGAAGGCGTTAATCTCCTTTGGAGATGGCGGCAATCCTGTCAGATCGAAGCTAGCCCTACGAATCAGGGTGCGACGGTCTGCATCGGATACTGGCGAGACTCTAGATCCTGTGGTTTCTTTTTCTTTCCACTTGGCATGAAGAAAGGCATCGATAGAAGTCCACGACCATCGATCTTCCGAATCGTTCGGTGGAACGATTTGTTGAACAGGTTGGAAGGACCAGAAAGTGCGAGCATGTTCGAGACTCATACGCTCCGAACTCGGTGCGGCGGATTCACGGCGAGGATCAGACGCACCACGTTGGACCCATGCTTCAAGATCTGCGATTTCAGCAGAAGTTAGCTTCTTGGTGTCAGGTGGCATTTGCAAATCGGGATCACTATGTCGCACCGCCTGAATCACCAAACTTTTGTCAGGCTCGCCGGCGATAATGGCCTCACCGCGATCACCACCCCGCATCCATGCATCGCGAGAATCCAGTCGCAGACCACCTTCTTGTTTCTTCGCTCCATGACAGTCCTGGCAATGCTTGACCAGCACAGGTCTCACACGAGATTCAAAGAAGTCTTCATCGTTTTCTGCACGGCACGTAGGGGCAATGATAATGATGCATGCGATCACCCGAGCGATGACAAAATGCCTCGATCCTCTTGCGTAGTTACTCAACTCATGCCTCATAACGATGTACTTTCCAACATGGTTTTCCTCACCATGAATTTCCAAATCGACTTAAGATCATCTTCATGGGCTTGGCGATCAACTAACGCGTTAGGATTGAACCATCCATGACTGCCGTGACTCAAACCGCACATTGTACACAAGAAGCAGTCAAGTCGTGGGCAATTTCTTTGCTGTCCCCCGTGCGTAAATCAAATTGAGAAGCTAGCCACGCCCACCTTCGCAGCAAGTTTCGCATATCCTGTGACACTTGGAACATTGCAACTTCGCGCGAATGTCAATCAGCGATCCGCCGCATACAGGGCAAGCCGGTTGGCATTGCTTTTCTGATGGTGGTTCTTTCACGACTGGATTGGTTTGGCCAGCGTTATTCTGACTCTCGACTTTCATTTGTTTTCTCTGCTACCTTGATGATCGCTCGATGATAAGACTGCCAAGTCGCGATTGTACCAAAACAGCGGCCTCAATCAAAACGCCTACTTTGCCCCGCTTGGCCAAAGAGTGCAGTGAGTTGACATTCAATGGGAGGCTTCAAGTTTGTGCATGGCGTAGTAGAATTAGTACATTGTTCTGGCCGTGAAAATGTAGCGGTACTATTTTGGAGATAGAGCGCTTTTTGAGGCGTTCGTGAAGTCATGACGAAATCGAATTTATTGGAGATACCCGGCATCGGCAAAACATTCGTCAAAGACTTTGCCCGTATCAACATCCATTCAATCAGTGACTTGGTCGATCAGAACGCGGACCAACTGTTTCTCGACCTTTGTCGTGCGAACGAATTGGTCGATCATAAAACCAGCAGAAACTATCTCTATGTGATTCGCATGGCTGTCTACTATTCGAACGGTGGACGGGACGAATCGAAGCTTCAGTGGAATGCTTGGAAAGACTAAGGCTGTCATCGCTACTGCATCCAAGAAGATAACTTCGACCATCAGAGCTTCCTTCCGAGCCGACTGGCGACAAGCATTGTCGGACGTGGGAGTCGAGGCCGGAATTGCTTCGCGCTAGCCAGGTCGGTATAGTGCCGTTATCGCAGCGACGAGAGTTCGTGGCACCAACTGTGGAACTACCCCATGACGACCGAGACCACCGCAAAGACGCCTGCTGATCGGAGCCCTTGGTACGCCCCGTCCTTTGCCTTGGTTTTATTGGCAACACTGAGCCTGCAAGTTGGCTTGTATCTTTTGCAGCTCTTTGGTGGTTTGGCCAAGGGGCAAACGGTGCTGATGGCCATCGCTGCCACGGCGGGGCTGCCGCTGTTGGTCATCGCCTGCCGCGTGTTCGGGCTAAAGTCGCAATACGCTCTGCGCACGCTGCTGCTGGCTGCTGTCGTGGTCGCAGTCCCCAGCGGGTGGTTGAGCCGAGAGCTCGAACGCGCTCGCCATCAACGCGAGTTGGTGGAGCGTTTCTCCCGTTACAACTATCTGGATGGTGGACCGCGACTCATCCCCAAGTGGCTGAGAAAATCCCTTGGCGATGACTTCTTTGCGGAGCTGGAGGGAATAGTAATCGATGAGTCCGAGACCGACGCCGAGCTTGCACAACTCCGCCGGTTCACGACTCTACGATCTCTTTCCCTGTGCGGGACGCAGGTTACAAACGACGGGCTAGTGATTCTCCGCGAGCTAACGAATCTGCGATCTCTTGACCTGACCGGGACGAAGATCACCGATGCCGGTCTTGCAAACCTACGCGAGCTCGCCAATCTGCAATCTCTGAACCTTGCAGGATCGAAAATCACCAATGCGGGGCTCGAACAAATCGGCGTGATGACAAATCTGAACTCGCTCAATCTGACCGGGACGAAAATCACGGATGCCGGGCTTACTAACCTTCGCGAGCTCACCAATCTGCAGACTCTTTACCTATACGGGACGCCGATCACAGGCGAAGGAATCGCACCTCTCCGCGAACTCACCAATTTGCAAACTCTTGGCCTGAATGGGACGCAGGTCACCGACGCGGGGCTCGCACACCTTAGCGGGCTAAAAAATCTTTCCGAGTTAAGTCTGAATGGGACGCCCGTGACCGACGCCGGGCTCGCTCACATGTGCGATCTCAACAATCTCGAAACTCTTTGCCTGCTCGGGACGCAGGTCACCGACGACGGGCTCATGCATCTCCGCGGGCTTAAGAAGTTGCAATTTCTTTACCTGTCCGGGACGCCGGTTACCGACGAAAGGGTTCGGCAGCTGCAAGCCGACTTGCCCGAATGCCAGATGGATCGGTGAACGCCCCGCATCCGGTACTCGCCCGAATGTACAACTGAGCCTGAGGCGCTAGCCGATCCCCCGATTGTTAAACTCAGGACGCTAGCCCAAATGGCATCTACTTTGTCATTAACCAGTCAGAATCAATATCGAATTTCGAACAAGGAATGTTGAAATCCCAAAGAACACGAACGCCACTTTGTCATTTGACGTTCCTTATTCGGTGTTCGACATTCAAATCAGCTTAAAAGTAGATGGCATTGGCCGCTAGCCGATCGACACGAATCCCAATCAAAAAATCGGCTAGCGCCTCACGCTCATCGGGATGTTTGTTCGGCTAACGCCTCAGGCTCATGGTGGTGTTAGATTGAACGGCACTTTGTTCGTAGTTTGGCGATCCACTGTCTTGTTGAACGAACTTGGGTTGGCAACCGATTGATCCGTCCACGAACAGGAAATGATCGCCTATTTGACGCCGAGCCACTTGAACGGCTCTGCTTTGACTAACTTGGATGATAGCTCCCCAGATAACGGATTCTCACGCTCGATGCGAACTGTCTTTGGTGAAGTTCCTTCTGACAGGTCGACTTTGCTCATGTCGATCCACGATACCGCAGGGAATATGGCTGATTCGAAGTAGAAAATCTTGGACTGTTGATCCGCCACGGTTCGCCAGAGCGTCATCGCGATGTTCGGGTTGTTTGCATCCGACATCCCCAATGGAACGCTCACAGATCGGATCTGCGAAAACACCGAAGCCAAGGCAAGCTCCTGATCTTTGTACTTCGGACTCAGATTAAGGTAATGTGTTGTCCGAACAAAACGATCGGCCGCAGAAATGGTTCCAGGCAAGAATTTATCGCCGCCAATGTTCGACCAGTAGGTGTTCAGGGCTAGTTGCTGATCGAAGGTCGGCGAATTCGTCATCACGACGTGCTTTCGACTGTGATGAATCACTAGCTTGCCTTCGATGTATTCGAAAATGGCTGAGTCCCCGCTGGCGTCCGAGATCGACAGGTGAATCCCAGCGGCGTGCCCGTTTGGTAAGGCAGGAGCAAGGATACCAAACGGAGGATTGGCCATATCTTTGACCGCTTCTTCCACGGTAGCATAGTTGTCGAGGAAGTACTGGCCCCAAGCTCCTGCTGAGAGTGTTTTCGTTTTGGCTTCATCGACTTTGCCCCAGTCCGTTTCTTTCAAATAAAGCAAATTGATAACGAGTCCTCTCTCGTTCATTCCGTCAGCAGTGCCGATATCATAGAAGGAAGTCGAAATCGATCCGTATTTCGACGTCCACTTAATCGGATCAGCGCCGATACCGCCATCGCGTTTCATGCCTCTCGGAAAGACCCACAAAGCCGTTTGCGCTTTGGGGTCCATCCAATCCATCGTTCGACCCGTAATGTAAGTGCCATTCCCAGTTTGATAGAGAAGACGCGTGCATGCCGATGCCTGAGGCAACATGGGGATTGCAGTCGTCAAGGATAGGCAGAAAGCAAGACAGATTTTAGCCTTGGTGATCGATCTTCGGCGGTTCATATTGTGGTATTCCTGTGGTGTTGTGCCCGTTAGTGAAAGAGAGGAGACGCGAGGGTACGTATGTCGTATCGCAGTAGGATGCACGCACACGTCCCTCATCAAATTCTAACAAAACAGAAACACGATTGAATTCCACCGAGAGAAAAATGAAGATGCTTTTTGCTCATCGTTTGCCCTAGGATTGTCGAACGTTTGGGCCCGATTCCGAACCATTCTGGCGATGGCTCAGGGCTACTGAAACTTAGGAGCATTTTGAATGACAAACCGCATTAGACCTACCTCAATACTCTCCTTCGAATCGTAGTATTGAGAGTCCAGCTTTTTGAAATCCGCTTCATGCTTTCGGTAAATTTTTGAGAACTGCGTTTGACGTGTCTTTCGATCTGATGAGGGGCCTTGGGACCCGAAGTAATCCAGCGACCTTTGGAACAAGGCAACACGATCCTCCAAGCCCATTGCTTTTAACCCGTCCAATGCATTCTTCCAATCGTCTCCGGTGGAGTTGAAGAAGTATTGAGAATGACCACCGTTGTTGATCTCAGCGTCGAGCATATACACCGCAAAGTACATTTGCTGCTCCTTGCTGAGCGGCTTATTGTCGGAAGCCTCTCCGTTCCAGATCTTTTTCTTGAAGTCACCAAGCCCATGGTATGACAGCAAGCCTGTTGCTGCACCATCAGCCACTTTCGTTGCAGTATGTCGCGATTTTTCCTCCAGCAAAGTTTCGTCGAGCGGGTTGCGCATCGTACCCAACAGAGCTAACAATTCGCCGATCGCATAATCATTCGGGTACTTCATTTCTCGCTTCGATATCTCGTCATACAGGTCAAGGACTCGTTCACGCGAGACCTGAAACTGGAATTCGCGAATCGTTCGAATGACTTCATGAATCGCTTTTGTGTGGGGCGAGAGAACAGCCTCTGATGTCAAGAAATCTCTTGCCCTTGATGGCTCAATGACAGACAAAAGCTTTGCACACTTCTCAATCTCTTGACCGGCAAGTATCGACGACTCGAGCTCCGTGAGTATACCGACAGCAAGCTCATGAGAAAGTGTCTCTGCCTCCCAGGCTCTTTTGAGACCAATAAGTGTGTACGATCGAACGTATTCCTCTTCGTCCTTAAGTGCGGCCAGAACAGATGGAAGAGCTATCCCGAGGCCTGACTGTGCAACTGCTAAAATGCACTCTTTTCTAATCTCGTCGGATTTGTGTTCCAGAAAAGGCTTTAACAAGCTGACGGCCTCTTCGGGCATGTTACCCGCGAAGAGGTCACATGTTCGCATGACTGGAGACCTTTTGTAGTATCTTTCCTTGCGAAGCTCTGAAAGTTCGTCATGCTTGCTAGGGTCTCGGAGTATACCCATCAGGGATTCATGAGTTTGTGGCGAGAGAGCCTTCAAAACGTTTCCAAGAGGCAATACATCTTCCTCGTCTCCTTTGGTAAACACGTACTGCCTAACCTGCTTCTCGATCTCTTTCGCTGACCAATTAGGGAGTCGTTTCGATTCCGATTGGGCATGCTCCTCGACCATTTTCTGCCAAATACGAGGATTCCGTACTACATCACGAAAACCAAATTCACCTCCACGACGGAATTTTTTGACGAGCCAAAACAGAACAATGCCGACTATGACGACGACTAAGGTTGCTATGATGATCTTTGCGGTCATGTTCTTATTTTGAATTTAAAGAAGTCTGTTAAGGAGTTATATTAGTTAAGCAATCCGCATTGGTCAGTAGGGCAGTAGCTTAACCTCGATTCGACTTTTATCGGGCTTCATTAGTAGGGTTTCGCCGAACCGCCCCTTTGAAGTTGCATTATCCATGGGACAAACCCTATAGTTTTCGGTCAAGATTAGATTGTTGGGTAGCTGGAGTCGCCAGACTTCAGTGCGTCCAAGAAAAACCTAACTCTGGCGAGCTCATCTTTACCCACATTCTTCGTCTTTGCTCCCCCTTGCCCTTCTTAGGGGAGAGGGGCTGGGGGTTTTGGCCTGTGTTTTGATTGGAATTTCATACGAAGTCGGGATACCTTGCAGTGCGGAAATGAACTAAACAAATCGCTGGATCGGAGAGTTACGTGTTCCGAATCAACCCCGCACTCCCCGTCCCCGAAGCGGAGCGGGGGGGAATGCAGTATTTTCGTGATCGCGGCAGGGAATTGGAATGCTCAGCAGGTCCGAATTGTGGGTATAGCTGAACTCTGGCGAGTCCGGCTATCATCGTCAAACCCAATTTTCAATCTGGACGAACGCTCTTGGGCGATCGTTGAACGACTTGCGGAATCGATCGCCTGATTCCCTCAAGCAGGAAGACACAGCCCATATCGGTAGCCGCAAGTGAGAATGCCGCTTCAAAACCACCGGATCGCATCCTCGGAGGTATGGCGTGATTATGTCGCGTTAATCCTTAAGTGCGATCCGCAATTTTGGCGAGATGGTGTTTCATGTGATCCAGATAGTCCGTCACGAGATATCCAAGCGTGCATGTTTCAAATGGCGTGATAGTGCACGGCTTTGCTATCGATTCAAAAATTCACACATCTCATCACAGACCAACTTCTGATTCGTAATCGTTGCCAGTGGAGCTATTTCTTGCAAAACCATAGTCTCGTTCCACGAGAGCTATTCTGGTTTTAAAAGCGCTGTACCAATCACTTCGCCCTTTGTTTCGCGCGACCGTATGCTGAACGTTCTCACGCCATTTCTGAATCGAAGCGAGGTCTCGCCAGTAAGAAACCGTAATTCCGATTTCTTCTCGGGCGCTTTCAATCCCTAGAAATCCTTCCTGCTGGCTCGCTAGACTGACCATTAGATCCGCCATCTCGTGATAGCCGTTATCACCAGCGGTACGTGCACTGGTAAAGATAACTGCGTAGTAGGGAGGAGTTGGGGTATCTGCGATCATAAAAATCTTTCATTAGTTTGTTCGTTACTCAAATTAGGATCCACTGTTTCGATTGCGTCGAAAATCATCGATATACTTGGGAACCGCGATCTCGCGAGGCGACAACGGATCGCTGACGGGCAGTAGCATTTGCTCTTGAAGCGGAACGACTCCTGCCCAAACATCCAGATGGTAATCATCCTTATCATCGATCGGGCCGCCAGTTCGAATCTTGGCAGACGCCGATTCAATTCGGACGGAGCAGAGCAAGGTGGCTTTGGATTCCTGTTCGTTTGGCTGCCGAGCGTCGTCCCAGCGACCAGGCATCACCTTGTCTGCGATGGCCTGAAAAGCACGTACTCGAGACTCTGGTTCGGCAATGACTTCGCCATAACCAAAAGCGACAGCCGAACGATAGTTCAGCGAATGATGAAAAACAGATCGCGCAAGCACCAATCCGTCCACCATCGCAACCGAAAGGCAAATCGGTGCACCTGACGCGACCAGCATCATCAATCGACTAGTTGTCGCGCCGTGAAGAATGATCCGGTCGTCCAGCCTAGTATGAAACATTGGAATAATGGTTGGACCGGATTCAGAAACGAACCCCACATGGCAAAACCACGCATGATCGAATATGCGGTGCACCGTTTCCACGTCATAGTCCGCTCGTTTGGGCACGCGACGTACGGTGTTCCGTTCGGTTTTTTCGTAAGAAGTCTTATTCGGATTGGTCATGAACTACTCTGGGCAAGAACAACGATCATAGAACTGAAATGCTTGAACTAGCGTCATCGGATTGTCAGGTTCATAGCCACACATCATTGGGAGCGGTCAAGTCGCCACCAACGCCGCCAGTGTTGACGACGCCGCGAGGCTCGATCACCAACACATGGCACTCTTCGTCCGCAGATGGCCTGTGCTGGACTCCGCGAGGCACCACGAATAAATCTCCTTCACCTAGTTCTACAGTTGTCTCCGGCAACTCGATTTTCAATCGGCCCATTAGCACGATAAACGCTTCGTCTGTTTCTGCATGCTCATGCCAAACGAACTCCCCCTGGACTTTGACTAATTTGAATTGATAGTCATTAAGTTCAGCGATCACTTTGGGTGACCACTGATCCTGGAATTGGCTCAGTTTCTCTAGAAAGTTGACCGGAGAATCCATCATGCTTTTGCACCTGTTTGCGAGTCAACATTCGATTCAATCAAATTGCGGTAGTAGTACGTTGTGCTGCACGGTGAGCCGTCCGGCATGAGTGCGAAGTGGGGAACGTCCCCCACGCGGACCCATTTGAGTCGTTCGTAGAGTCGAGCAGCATCTCCGTTGGTAACAGCATCCAATACGAGCAGTGTTTTGTTACAATCGCGAGCCATCGATTCTGCGGCCTGCATCAGGTGGGAACCAAGCCCTCGTCGTCTTGCGCGGCGATGGACTAACATCTTCACCAGATCGGCCCGATGTGGTTGGTTCTCGGGAAGATCGAGTATCAATTGGACGGTCCCGCAGATCCCGAGTTCGTCCCTAGCGATTAGCAAAGCCCGCTTTCCCGCCGCCACTCCTTGTGCAACACAAGCCCAGAATTCGACGGCTCGGTCGCGAGTGAAGGGCAACATGAAGCCGACTGAAGCTCCGCCCTCGACGCAATCGATAAGCACGTCGCACAGTCCTTGAACGTGCTCATCGGTAAGCTCCGATACGCGTTCGATGAGTTGATGATTCATCACGTTTTTCTCCTGGAACTGACTTCCGTCACTGAAGCTACCAGATAGCGAGCAGGCTTGCGTGTCGGATTCTCAAAGATGTTGACTCCCTCGATCTTCAAGGCCAAGCAGTCTCCTGCCTTGAGGCGATGGCACTGATTCTCGTAAGTGATTTCGATGGTTCCCTCGAGCATAAAAAACTGCTGGTAAATCGCCACATCGCGTCCGTGGCTCTCGAAGACAACGCGGGCTTTCGCTGGGAATTCGATCTCCACGAGCTGCAGCGGTTGAGGCACATTCGAAGGGGACAAGTTTCTTCGGACATACCCCGTCTCCGGATCACGCCATTCCGATTGACAAGCTCGCCGCTGTATGGGTTCACTTGCCACTTCGCTTTGAGTATCCACTTCGAACAGCGTGGCCAACGTTACATTCAGTCCGACGGCAAGTCTTTCAAGAATCACCGCAGTGGGACTGCATTCCGCACGCTCGATGAGCGACAGCATCGACCGACTGACCCCGGTTTTGGTTGCCAAAGCATCCAAGGACAATCCCGCCGCTGCACGTAACCGCCGAACCTGACTCGAAATTCGCTGGTTTATATCTTCTGGTGCATCCATCATCATGGACACAATTGTCCAGGACTGGATCGCCTTGTCAAGACATCCGTGTGAACACGCTTTGAAATATCGTGATGCAACGCTTCGAACCGCTCCGTGCTTTTTTGCCCCGCGCGAACTCGGCCTATTTGAATTACATCAATCAACAACGAAAGTACCTCAACAAAACAACTAGCTCAGTTGCATTCCCCTGACTTGTCGATGGTAAAATCCAGCTACTAACACGTCTCGTTTGGCGTTTTCCAATAAAATGATATTCCCGCGAGCAGGTCCAGTACTCGTCTATGGTTGAGCGAAGGCTGGGGACTTCGCGAAAGTGCCTTTTTCCGGATAACTCGATGCCGAAACAGTTCTCGTTATGGAAATTGCCTGTCGCGATAACTTCCACCGATTGGAACTGAAGATCCTAAGAAATCGAAAGTAGCATTCATGAAACTGCCCCGCATCATGCGTAAAGCGATTGCTCGATCTTTCATTGCGCTCGCAGCCCTTACCATACTGTCGTTTGTCACCGTTACGCATGCGGAAGTACCAGCCGACTTGAAACCGTTCAACGTCAAAGCCTTTGGCGCCAAAGGCGACGGTGTGACAGACGACACAGCGGCTATCAACGCAACCATACTCGCTGCGCAAAAACAGGGCACAGGCGCCGTCGTATCGCTACCTTCAGGCCGCTACAAGACTGCCCTGGGAGCGGAAAAATCCATTCGTATCGCGAATGCTGACGGGCTGACGTTTCAAGGTGAAGGAGACACGACCATCGTATCAGGTGATCTTGATGAACCAGTGTTCCGCCTACTGGACAGTAAAGGCATAACCGTCAGGAACCTTTCCATTGATCATGACCCTCTGGGCTACACCCAGGGAACGATTACAAGTGTGGACATCCCGAACATGACTTGCGAAGTATCAATGGACCCCGGCTATCCCACGCCAAATCATCCGTCGCTCAAAGGCTCTCAGGTGCATCCGTTTGTTTTCCCGGAGAAGAACTACTATCAACTCGATCGCTATTGGCCCAACCCGACTGAAATGACAAAAACCGGTGAGCGAACTTGGCGATGGAAACTCGAAGGACCACCCAACATTGATAACTGGCCCGACAAGAGGTTTTTCATTTACTCTGAGAGTCGTAGCCACGCTTTCATCCTCAGCAACTTGCGAGATACGACCTTGGAAGACATCAATTACTGGGGCGGTGGGGCCAACGCGGGCTTTTATATCAACGGACTAGAAGGCACCACGACGTTCCGGCGCTTCGTGATCGGCGTGCCTCCCGGCTCATCTCGCCTTTATTCCTGTGCAGGCGGCGGCCAAATCAGCGGCCTTCGCGGAAAGCTTCTACTCGATCAGTGCGACTTTTCGAAAATAGACGATGACGGTATTGATATATTGTCCAATTACACGCGCATTGTCGAACAAAGAGACAAGCGAACGCTGATCGTTCAGGCGAAAAACAACGATTATCGCGAGGGCGACCGCGTGGAACTTTGGGATTGGCAGCACAAAAAAATTCGGTCGGATGCCGTTATCACCACAGCCACGAACACCCCCGGAGGAACGTTCATTATTGGTCTTGATCGGGATGTCGTGACCGAGCGCGTCGGGGTAGGTGTCGGCATGAACTTCAGCCGTGAGTCCATGACTGACGGCATAGACCGACTCATCAACGTGGCGACGGTGGGGCAGGAAACCATCATCCGCGATAGCAAATTTCAGGTCTTTCGCGCGAAGTGCCTCAACTTGAAAGCCGCCAATTGCACGATAGAACGCTGCACCTTCAGCAATAGCTTCCAACCTGCTATTTCCGCGGCGCCAGAATGGTATTTTGAAGAAGGATCGTCGATTCGCAACCTCACAGTTCGTCACTGCACTTTCACCGACAACAATCATCCTAACATTGTCATCGGCGCGTCACCACTTTCAGGAGTTCCTGGCACCAAACCCATCGTGAGCGATGCGCCAGAAAACGTCTCACACGACAGCACGAAGATCCTAATTGAAGGCAATTCGTTTTCCCGCTTCGGTACAACGCCGAGTGTCTTTGGATGGAACTGGCCCGTCGGCCCGGCGATTACCATCACCAATGCGGCTGATGTCATAATTCGCGATAACCTGTTTGGACCGCTCGCTGAAAGCACGCCTAAAAGCACGCCCAAAGTCCTCGTCGAAAAATCGAAGGACGTGCAGGTCATGAACAATCAAGGTCTATCGGAAGTGGAAACGATAGTCCGCGAGCGTTAACCAAACAGCAAGCCAAGGCGCGAATTGTGGAACTAGTTGTTGAAGATGGATTGTTGGTGGCTTGCTAGTGCAATTTCCAGATTGAAAATCGGGGTTGGCAAAGGTAGCCGGACTCGCCAGAGTTCGGTTTCTATACGACTCACTGAAGTCTGGCGACTCCATTGCCTGCTAGATTACAAGGCGTCCTGCTATGGGGATTTTGTTTCTTTCCTGAGAGTAGCAGACATTAGCCGACCATCGGTGACCCAGCGATCGCCCCCTCCGTTGCGCCCCTCATGCTTCGGCTGAAAGTTCTCGATAGCCGTTTGATCGACCAGACCACCGGACGCTTGAAGGGTTTCGATGATATGGTCCCGCTCTCGATCGACATCAGCAGCCACGTGATGGGTGATCGGTCCTGTGGTGTAACTCAGTCCCACACGCTCGTCATAACTCCCGGAGCCCATCCACGCTGATTGTCCATTGGTGTCTAACTGCTCTGATTTCCAGAACCGGACATGATGCCTTTTGCTTGGATCGTTACCGACCGGTTGCTCAAATGCGAGATCTTCTTTGCGACCGTATAAAAACAAATTACTGACCGGGGCTGAATCGTAAGGACGTTTAAGCACCGTCCCTTCCGCAATCTTGAAATCGTCTTCGATGTTGAGGGGATCGGCCTCAAACCAACCAGCCGCTTTCATTGCGTGTTTCAAGTCCGTTTCGCTGCCAACCAGAGCGAGATTAATAGGATCGCCTGGATGTCCATCCGAGGTTACGGTCAACGTTGGAGAAGCGGAAATGGCAGGATGACGATGGTCGTAGAGGCTCCACAAGAACGGAATGAGACCATATGCAACGGCCAAGTACGTCGCAAGGAATGCAAGAAAGATCCTCATCAAGTACGGAATTACTTTTCGCTTTTCCTTTTCGGATCGATTTTTTCTGTTCTCATCTACTTCAAGTGGTGGTGTATCCAAAGCTGCTGCTCCTACCCGTTTAGGCCATGTTTCGAAAAGGAACTCGAAGGTAGATTGAAAGCCGAATCCGAACGCTTGACCAAAATAGAACTTACGTTTCCAACCAAATGGAAAAACAAAAGTTGATCACAAATTTGGTTTCGCGACCGACTTCGCTGACTCACGAATTCTACCACCCTGCAGATTGTCAAAGCATTCCGGACTTTTACGTTCGAACACTCGTTTTACCCTGCTTGTGGTACTCTTGCAATTATGATTGATCTATCACAATTGCCACTCCTCGAATTCATCGCAAATACGTTCATCTGCGGCAAATGATGGTTAAGAATGCGGGGAGGGCAGAAGATTGGCCGTTAGTTCCCATTACTGTAGAGAGCCGAGCATTCTATTGACTGACGCGATTGCTGTGGCAAGTCTCTGTTCATAGGAGCCGTGGATCTGTACTATCCGAACTGTTGGATCGCGTTGAGAGAGGTTCGTGAGTCGCTCTACGAATCGGTCATGCATCCAGTTTCGAATATGTTGCCCGTCACGAAAACCATCCTGAACAAATGGAACATCGGGGGCTGTCAGCAAATAAAGATCAGCTTTGGATTGCTGGCCAATCGAATCAACGACAGGATGACGAGCTTGAAAGTACCTCTCGTACCATGTCCCCGTTGCAAACGCATTTGTGTCGCAAAAGAGTATCCTATTGCATTGTCTCGCCCATAGATCCTCGCGAAGTTGTTGCTCCTGGGCGATGTGAATAAACTCTTCCCTGCTCCAACCGGGCGAAGATTCTGAACTCGTTAACCTCGATACCTTCTCTTCCCAGTGTTCGCGTCCATACTCAGGGACCCAGACGGTTTGAAAGTGATCGGCAAGTTTCTGTGCTAGCGTGGTTTTGCCAGTTGACTCTGCACCAACTAGAACGACTCGTTTCACGAACCATGCTCGAACACAGGGTTCTAAATGATCGAGATACAAGAGCGGGTTAGCGCGGATTTGAGTTCCTGAGATCGGTACAGTAGTACGCAATTGATCCACCATGACGTGGCGAGCTCCCATTAGCGACGCATAAACTGGCCCATAATCTTCGCTGGAGAAAACAACGTCAGGAGCTTGCCCCAAATACTTAAGTGTAAAATCAGCCCATTGCTGCGAATCGTCCTCAAGCTCGTCCGCAACCAACCGCACGTCGCAATCGGGATGGATCTCGCGCAACCAAGCATAACGCATCTCTCCTGAAATCGTTTGCGAAGGATGAGCGGCAAGCATGACGATTAGTTTGTCGACCTCTTTACGCGCAGAGTCGATAAGATATTTGTGACCACGGTGTGGTGGATAGAATTTTCCAACGACAAATCCTAACGTCACGTTAAGCAGCCCCTTCTGAAGATAACTGCAAATCTGAGTTCCAAGATCGATACCATTGTCTCCATCCGATGAACGCCATGCAAAGAAAGATCGCGTAAAGAATCGCCGTCAAATATAGTCCTTTAGAAACGTAGAGCGGTACGTAGATCGCATCTACAACGATCCAGCCTAGCCAGCTTTCCAACTGCTTGCGGTTTAACATCCACTGAGAAGCGAGGCTAAGCGATGTTGTGAACGCATCCCAGAATGATGCCGAGCCGCCGAACTGTTGGAGGGTCTTCCAAAGGCACAAGGTACTGAGAATAACGAAAAAGCCAAGCCACACCAATTCAACCATTCCGATGCGACTCAGCCTAAGCCTCGTTTGGTTCTCACCACCGCGAAGCCATAGCCTCCAGCCTACGACTCCGAGGACAAAATAGACAATTTGCAGTCCTGCGTCTGCGAATAATCGTGATTGAAAGAACACGACACTAAACGTTGCAACGTTCATTAACCCGATGGGGAAATTCCAGACGTTTTCCCTCACGACAAGCCAGACGCAGAGAGCGCCGGTTACGAAGGAGATGGCCTCCAACGCTGTCGTCAATTCAAGCCACAGGGCGGCTGCTGCAACTAGGGTCGTTGTGCCAGTCAACACAGCAAGGAACGTTTGACTCTTTTCTGATTTTATCTGTTCAATAGTCGTGGCCAAGTTTGTCCTGTTTAGGCTCCAAAAGTTCAACTGCAAGGTAGTTAGTTCGGGATGCGATGCCACCACGAACAATTATTGTATCATGAAGCTGGAGCGACGATGGAGGGCTGCGTTTTGCAGTCTAACGATTGGATTTGTTAACCAGCGATCAACTTCGCTGGGGATAAATCGGTCGGCCACCTGGTTAACAGAATATACGGAAGAGCGATTCAAATCGCATCGAGCCGGGCCCTACCGATCCTCCGCGTGTGAAGAACGTCATCGGGTGAAGAACGTCATCGGAAGCATGGCGAGTTGTAGATAGTACACGAAACGTGGCTGTCGGCTTGTCAAGCAGAGATTCGTTTGTTCCGTTGTTTTGCGTTCGATCGAAACCAGTTTATGGAAAATCGACGAGAGCAGTTCTCTCATTGGTGTAGCGAGCGAATTCCATTCGGTCGCTGAGCACGTAAGCACAAGCTTTAACCCGCGATGAGCAAGCTAACGAATCTAATGTCTATCTCGCTACCTTACGCGTCGTGCTAAGATAGTGATTGCCATGTCCGAAAACGGCGAGTATTTTCTTGCTCGCAAGTGTATGATGCCAGGATGTTCCAATCATCCATGCCATCCCCAACCGAATGTGATCGCGCACGAGCTGCCAAGGACCCTCGCTTTGACGGTTTGTTTTTCACGGCGGTTCGCAGCACTCGAATCTATTGTCGTCCCGTTTGTCCTGCCCCGACACCGAAGCAGAGCAATGTTTTGTACTTCCCAACGGCTGCTGCTGCGGCAAACGATGGCTACAGGCCGTGCTTGCGTTGTCGACCTGAATTGTCTCCAGGAGCCACTTGGGGGGGCGAAGACACAGTGCAACGCGCATTGTCTTTGATCAACGACGGCGCCTTGGAAGAAGGTTCGGTTGAAACCCTCGCGGAAAAAGTAGGAGTGAGTGGACGGCAATTGCGTCGCCTCTTTCTGCAACATTTCGGCGCGACTCCGTTTACAGTGCACACGACGCGTCGTTTATTGCTGGCGAAGCAGCTATTGACGGAGACGGCGTTACCTGTGACCCAAGTGGCATTTGCATCCGGTTTCCAAAGCGTGCGACGATTCAATGCAGCTTTCACTGAGGGCTGTGGGATGGCCCCTACTGCAATTCGACGATTGAGAATGAACACGCCTGTCGGCGCGTTAACGCTGAGGTTAGCGTATCGGCCGCCTATGGATTTCCCATTGATGCTCTCTTTTTTTGCGAAGCGTGTGATTCCAGGCATTGAGCGAGTTAATGCCGACAGCTACGAAAGAGTTTTAGGGCCAGTCGACGCAACAACTTGGATTCGTGTTTCCGAAAACGAATCGAAGCCGGAGTTATTGCTCGAGATTGTGAACGTAGATCCACGAACCATTCCCAACATAGTCCGACGGGTACGCCGGCTCTTTGATCTGGATGCTGACTTATCTGCAGTCCATTCGGTATTGGCGGAGGAGCAATTGCTGTCCAGAGGCATTGTGCGACGTCCCGGTCTCAGAGTACCCGGTGGCTGGGACGGTTTTGAAGTCGCAGTGCGCGCGGTTCTCGGGCAACAGATTAGTGTTGCTGGGGCGACCACTCTGGCGCAACGGCTTGTTCGCGAATACGGTGAGCTACGAATCGACGGACCGGCGGGATTGAATAGAAGCTTTCCGAATCCTGAGTCGCTCGTCCAGGCGCCGTTAGAGAAGTTAGGGTTGCCGAAAGCACGCGCAGCAACGCTTCGTAGTTTGGCAAGTGCGGTTTTGGATGGTCGAGTCGGCTTTCATGCTGGCCAGCGATTAGACGATTTTGTAACTAGTTTCATCACATTGCCTGGTATCGGAGCCTGGACGGCCCAGTATGTCGCCATGCGTGCACTGAGCCATCCTGATGCCTTTCCTGCTGGCGATTTGGTGTTGCAGCAAGTTCTAGGTCAAGCCAAGCGATTGGGCATTCGGGAAACAGAAGCGCGCTCCCAAGCTTGGCGACCATGGCGTGCCTATGCCGTTTTACATCTTTGGCATCTATCTGGCGAGACAATTCAGGAGTGAGTCATGTGGTTTGATCGATTCAAGACGCCCATCGGATTACTGACAGTCGCGGTTGATGATTCTGGCTTAAGATACGTCCTGTTTGAAAACAACAGGCATGAGCCAACTCAAACCGGCTGGCGTTGCGATAGCAACGCAACACGGGAGCCTCGAGAGCAATTGCTCGAATACTTCGCTGGAGACCGCAAAGCGTTCGACTTGCAACTCAGTCTCGACGGGACGGATTTTCAACAACGAACATGGCGAATGCTTGGCCAAATTCCTTATGGGGATACATGGAGCTACGCGGAACTCGCGACACGCGTTGGTTCGCCAAAAGCGGTTCGTGCGGTCGGCGCCGCCAATGGACGCAATCCGCTGCCCATCGTGCTTCCTTGCCATCGTGTAATCGGCAGCAACGGAAGCTTGACTGGTTTTGGCGGCGGTCTTCCGATCAAGAAGTGGCTACTCGAGCTTGAGGGTGTGTGATAGGCTTTCAACCGGTCGCTTTGGGGTTGGGAATTTCGAGAGACAGATTTTGTTTTAATATTCTTTCATCTACTGTGACATGCGGGAAAAAATTCCACTGACAAACTGGAAGCCTATCTCCTCCCCGTGCGAAGAACGTCATCGAGAGCATGGCGAGTTGTAGATAGTTCGCAAAACGAGGCTATCGGCTTGTAAAGCAGAGATTCGTTTGTTCCGGCGTTTTGTCTTCAATCGAAACCAGATTGAGGAAAATCGACGAGAGCAGTTCTCTCATTGGTATAGCGAGTGAATTCCAATCAGTAGCTGAGAACGCAAACACACACTTTAACCCTCCCGCGAAGAGCGGGAGGGTCGATGGCGAGGTACGAGCCAGCGGGGAGGGTGAGATCGCGAATGTTTTGTGATCATATTCCATCCTCCCCGTGCCGGTAGCCCACCCGCAAGTTGCTAGCCCCGGAATCGAACCGGGTTACCGACCTTATGAAAGTCAACTCAGTCCCAACTAGCCTGCAATGTAAATCACGAAGAGGAGAATCGAACTCCTGCGCCTTGATGGCGCTACGATTCCATTTGCTGACGTTGTGTTTGATTTGAACGAGCTCATTGCGATCTTTAGGACAAGAATTAATGGGACGAGAACAAGAATTTAGGGAACGCAACTCTATTTCAAATTGAGCTGCGTCAACTTTTGTGCTCCCGCAGCCTACGAGCCGCCGCAAGGTTCTACTTTCATCTTTCATCGATTTCCGGCAAGTTCTTCAATGACAGCGTCGAGTCGAGGTCCCGTTGCATTCTTCGCTCGAATTACTCCTTGTTGGTCGATAATGAAGGATCGCGGCCATGAGCGAATGTTCCATTTGGTTGGGATGTCACCCAGTGGTCCTTTTTCTCCGCACCAAAAAGATCGCCAAGTGATTCCGGCGGCAAGTGAATCTTGCTTAAGCTTAGCTTTGTCGGTGTCTGAATTGACGCCGATGATCACGAACTCCTTGCCGTTCATCCTTGCTGCGATTTCTCGCTCATGAGGGATCAGTCTCATGCATGGTGGACACCAAGTACCCCAAAATGTCAACAGCACCACCTTGCCTCGATAATCACTTAGCTTAAACGCCACGCCATCTAGATCTTCACCTTCGATGTCGGGCGCAACTTTACCAATGGAAAGTGACGTCATCGCGTAGATTGCTGACTTGGCCAAAGTTCGATACTCGATCTTGTCCGCCAGTTTGTCGCTTCCAAATCGATCGACTAGCTCATTAAAATAGCGGATCGCATTTGTTTCGGCTTTCGCAGTATCGGTGCTCCGAAACTTCTCGACTTGATTTTTGCCGTAGGTCGATTCCCACAATTGAAGTTCCGACTCGGACATTGTCTCCAATTCGTAAGGCAGATCAGACATAGCTTGCTCATGGGTTGCTAGGGAATAGAGTGCTCGAGCCGTTTCGGCCTTCGTCAATTTCGGACTTGCGAATTGTGCTTCAAGCATAGGCCGCACCCATAGAAGGCAAGACTGTTTATGGCGATATGAAAGCTCGAGAGTGCGACGATCCTCCAGATGCCACTTTTGTAGTAGTTCAGCGGCTTGGTCGCTGGGAGTGGAACCTCGTGACCCGATGACGATCCAGATCAGTGCATCAATTGATTGGGGGTCTGCTGCAATTGGCAAGATCATCGCAAGGATCTTTTCGCCAGCATGTTTCTGAAGACGCGAGGTCTTCTCCTCAGCCTGAGCCATTGCCACTTCACGAAGTGCTTGGCTTTCGATCGATTGAAGCTCCTTCTCCAGTTCCGTTTGAATCATCCTTTGAGACGCTTGGGTCTCAGTCATGATGGACCGGACCTCTGGCGGAAAGCCCGGAGCCTTCGATTCCTGGGCACTAAGCGAGCCAGCTGATAAGCAAGCAATAAATCCAAAAAAAATAGGGTAGTGGTTCGTAAACATTCTTTCTCCAAATTGAAATGTGAATGAAGTATTCGGAATCGAAAGCACCATAGCATTTCCCATCAGTGTAATAGTTAGCTAGAACACAGGCAATCGTTGCTTGTCAGATTTCCTTCCTCCCCGTGCGAAGAACGTCATCGGGAGCATGACGAGTTTTAGATAGTGCTCGAAACGTGGCCATCGGCTTGTAAAGCAGAGATTCGATTGTTCCGTCGTTTTGTTTTCGATCGAAACCAGTTTGTGGAAAATCGACGAGAGCAGTTCTCTCATTGGTATAGCGAGTGAATTCCAATCAGTAGCTGAGCGCGTAGGCACACACTTTAACCCTCCCGCGAAAGCGGGAGGGTCGATGGCGAGATACGAGCCAGCGCGGAGGGTGAGATAGGGCAGAACTCGAGGAAGCAACTAAGTTCATAATACGAAGCGAGCCATTTAAAACGCGCCCGACAAAAGTGTTTTCTCGTTTGCTTGAGCCTGAGGCGCTAGCCGATTATTGCAACACGAAAGAACTCGGCTACTTGTACGAAAAAAAACCAAACCAATGCGACCCCTTGTTGCTTCGGTCATTCCATTTTCTTAGTCCTGAAGGGACGGCATGTGGTAGCCATGGGCGTGAGCCCATGGCGGCTCGCCAAAATGCGATCGAAGCCATGAAATGGCGGTATGAGGATTAAGCCACGATAGTGGCGGCAGGTGGTAGCCATGGGCGCAAGCCCATGGGCCCCGGCAACATAAAAACGAAAGTCCCGTAGGGACGACAGGAGTTCGAAACCTCCATCGCGATCTTCGACGCACACGGCGCTATCACAACAGTTCATTAAACCCAAGCTCATTCAAAACCACATCCCAGCATCAATCGTCAAACTGTCAGCCGAAGGCGTCCCTTCCCATGAGCCCAAGGCGCTAGCCGCGCCACCCCAGCCCCCTCAAAAATCAATTTTTCCGTACTCGTACTCAGCGCCAGCGGTACTCGTACTCGACCGCCTCATTTCGAGTACGAGTACGAGTACCATTCCATTGAGTACGAGTACGATGGAAAAACCAAACCAGATTCTTCCATTCTTGCTCCCTTCGCCCCGCTTCGGGGAGAAGGGTTGGGGATGAGGGGCTATCTTCTAACTCATCGCGAGAAAAACAACGACTTATAGTCGCCTACTTTTCGTATCGGACAATGACGATTCGTCCGTCGTATTCTTCCCGACCAAGTTGATCGGCCATGATGCTCTCAACGTGCGCAATCGATCCCCCTCCGGTCCCCGCCCCGATTAGTGGAAACGCGATCGATTGGAAACCATGCTCCTTCGCGATGCGCAAGGCATTTCGACAAGACTCGCGAATGGAGTATTCAGAAGACCGCCACCACATGCTGATACCAGCCACGTGAATGATCCCTTGGAAAGACAAACGGCCGGCGCCAGTCAAAACAGCGCCTCCGAGCGGTATTGGTCCGTACTTTGCGACTTCGCGGAATGGCTGATAACCAGCTCGCTTCTTGATCGCACCGGAAACGCCCTGAGGCAGCAGGAGCCACCACGGAATGATATTGCGATTCCAAGCGTTAACGATCACATCAACGTCTTGGTCCAGCAGATCGCCAGATGTCACTTCAACAGTTGCCATAGGGTTCAAAAAATGTGTAGAGCAAATGTCACAATTGCTTCAAGGAAAATCGATAAACGATGCCGGCACTGCATCCGTCAGCCAAACACCGTTTGCCGACAAGTAAAAAGAGTGACCAGAATCATGCATCGCTGCAGCACGAATCAGCAAAATGAGAGGCTTCCCACGTCGAGCCCCAACCTTCGTCGCGGTCTCGATGTCAGCCGATAAATGCACGTGGTTTCGAGATCTTTTGAGTAACCCTTGTTCGCGTATACTTTCAATGAACGCGGCAACCGTTCCATGGAACAGCTGAATGGGCGGAGCCACTGGTTCTAGATTGAGTTCCACGTCGGGAACGGAATGTCCTTGGTTAGCACGGATCCTTAGGCCATCGTCGCTCAAGGAAAACCGTTTCTTCTCGCACGATGCAACGACCTCATGCAGCAGCTCCAGCAAAATCTTATTGCCCTTGCGATTTGCATTTTCAATCAATTCATCGATCGGCAGCCAACCCTCGGAATCAAGCCGCATACCGATAACTTCCGGCTGATGCCGCAAAACGAGGCTCAGGAACTTGCTAGTGGAAGTGAGACTTTTCGGGGACTTGTTCATGTGTTGTTCGCTGCTAGTTAGCTGCCTTGGTCTAAATCCTGTTTATCCTGTAAATCTATGTTCGATTCCAGAGGATCAATTCCATCTGACGCGAGTTTAACATTGATGGACAGGATGGACAGGATTAGCCCGGTAAAATCAAACTCGCTTCTCGGTAACTTTAATGGCACATTTCGCCTTCACCCCCGAACCATTGGCATATTGTCGTGTCTTTGCAGGCGTCTGGTAACCAACCTTCTTCATTACGGGATTTCGTCGTGAGATTTCTAAGCAACCTCAACTCTCTCTTTGGTGGTGTTTCCACTCGATTGGTTGCCGATCGCGCCGCGATAGTCTAACGCGCTGCGGAGTCGCGGCATGCGTTGTTCTGCCCCATGGGCGCCTAGCTTGGATGCAGAACGTGAACCATTAGGTAAATCCTATCTCGACGCAGCGCATTTTGAAATCAAATCAATCGACCGAGGTAAGGCAATCCTGCAAGTCTGGTTCGTTGTCCTTCGAGACCAGAAGCAGAAAATCTGCAGATTCCTAGCGCCGTCAAATCTCGCCTTGGTCTTTAAGTGCGGCAAATACTTCTCTGACGATCCGCTCATCAGTGGGTAATTGTTCTGCGAAGTGGCTTGCCGCGCTCATTTTTCTCAAAACAAACAACATAATCAATCTTCGGATACAGAATCATGACCAGAATTGAGCGACTTAGAAACATCGGTATCTCGGCCCACATCGACTCGGGCAAGACGACTTTGACAGAACGAATGCTGTACTACTGCGGTCGAATTCACGAAATCCATGAGGTCCGCGGTTCGGACGGAATCGGTGCCACCATGGATAGTGATCCGATCGAGCGCAAGCGTGGCATCACGATCTCGTCTGCGGTCACCAGCGTCGATTGGAAGGAACACGTATTCCAAATCATCGATACACCCGGCCACGTTGACTTCACCGTCGAAGTCGAGCGCAGTCTGCGTGTTTTGGATGGTGCGGTGCTGGTCCTGTGCAGTGTGGGAGGCGTTCAAAGTCAATCCTACACCGTCGATCAACAAATGCGTCGCTATGGCGTGCCCCGTATTGCGTTCATCAACAAAATGGATCGCGTTGGGGCTGACCCTAAGCGAGTGATCCAGGAAATGCGTTCCAAGCTAAAGACGAATGCGGTAGCTTTGCAGTTGCCGATCGGCAATGCAGAGAGCTTTAATGGCGTCATCGACTTAGTTGCCATGAAAGCTGTCTACTTTGATGGCTCATGGGGCGAAGTCGTCCGTCGCGAGCAGATTCCTTTAGATCTAGCCGCAGCGGCCAGTTCGGCTCGCGGTGAAATGCTTGAAGCAATCGCATTGGTTGACGACAAGGTGATGGAATGTCTGCTCAGTGAACGCGAACCGAGCGTGGACGAGCTCCGACTCGCAATACGGCGAGCAACCATTGCACACCAAATGACTCCTGTGCTACTGGGCAGCGCTAGTAAAAACTGTGCCGTTCAAGAACTCTTGGATGGCGTGGCATGTTTCTTGCCAGCCCCGAGTGACCGACAGATGTGGGCTTATGACCTGCGTCAACGTACCGATGGAGTCAGCGCTTCACCCAAGATTGCCCTTTCGAGTGATAGCGGTGACGCAACGGTTGCGATGGCGTTCAAGACGATCGTCGAGGACTTTGGTCCTGTGACGTACATTCGAGTTTATCAAGGCCAAATCGAGAAAGGTCAAGCGTATGTCAATACTCGGACAGGCAAGCGGCAGCGTTTTCCAAAGTTGGTTCGCATGCATGCGGATCGACGCACAGAAATTGACGTCGCATGTGCAGGTGACATTTGTGGAGTGGTCGGACTAGAAAGTGCCTTGGGCGATACGTATGTGTTGGACAACTACCACGTGTCGCTGGAGAGTATTGTCATTGCAGAACCAGTTTTGCAATTGGCGATTGAGCCGGAGGGGCGCGAGGACTCGGACCGGTTGGTCAAAGCCCTCGATCGTTTCCGCCGGCAAGATCCAACGTTTCGTTTTTGGACCGATGCAGATTCGGGCCAGATGTTAATTGCAGGAATGGGGCAGTTGCATTTGGACGTCTACATCCAACGCTTACGAGACGACCATCATTGCCAAGTGAAAGTGGGGCGGCCACAAGTTGCCTACAAGGAACGACCTAGTCGTATTGTTCCATTTGAATACCGGCTGAAGAAGCAGAATGGCGGCCAAGGCCAATTCGCTCACATCGTGGGGCGATTGGAACCGTTGCCCCATGATTCTAAGACCGATTTTGAGTTTTGCGATGAGGTGTCAGGAGGGAGGATTTCGCGGTCCTTCATCCCTGCGATTCGCGAAGGAATGATAGAAGCGTTATCGTGTGGTCTGCTTGGCAACTACCCCGTTGTCGGTGTTCGCATGGTACTGCTTGACGGACAAGAGCACGAGAAGGATTCGTCCGAACTGTCGTTCCGTCGATGTGCATGGGAAGCGATGCGGCAAGAAGTGTTACCACGCGCCGAATTGGAATTGCTAGAGCCGATGGTTCGACTAGACCTGGAGGTTCCAAGTGAATTCCAAGGAAGCGTTGTCGGCAACCTATCTCGCAAGCGCGCGAGCCTTTCTTCATCGCAAGATTCGGAGGGAACATGTCGAATCGAAGCCAAAGCACCATTGGCCGAGATGCTCGACTACGCGAACGAGATCCGTTCGCTGACTCAGGGCAAAGGCACATTTGCCATGACACCCTCTGGCTACGAAGCAACTCCCAAACGCGTTGCCAAGCTGGTAACCAAATCCGATACTCTCCGCAAAGTGAGAGTCGGCTAAACCCACCACCGCAGCCTTTTGCAAAATCGGCTGCGGTGGTTTTTTTATTGGTTGAGTGAGATTAACTCAATTGGATTGCTTTCCCGAACCCAAATTCGCAAGCTTTCTTCGTCGCTTGCATGGCCTTTCCGATGGGGAGTCCAGCAAATGGGAAATTGAGCTCAACGCTCAGGCCTTGAAAAGCGTCGGCGATCGCTAGCCGATATTCTTTTCCTCCCAATCCAACGATTATCGGAAACAGTTCGAGACCTTGGTCCTTCACCTGCGTACAAAGCACCTCTCTTGAGACTGGATTCGATGATTTGCGATTAAATGTGACTTCGTAAGGGCCTGGTATCTCATAGTCCGGCAAAATGAATCCGTACTTGGCGCTTAGGATGATCCATTTCGTTCCAAAGCGTTCTGCATACTGTCGATTCAATTTGAATGGCGAACCTTTATACGCGTCTTTAGCAAATGTTGGTCCGGCATTGGGATTCTTATCCCAGATCTTGCTTAGCCCGCAGGGTACGATTATCAGCACTTTGTTGTTCGCTCGAACCTCCATTTAGCCATGCTCGCGTTGCATGATGGATTCCAACGATAGGTAACGATCTGTGCTGCCGGAACTTCGCCACAGGAAACCGTTACTACCGTCAAAACGAATGGTTTCACCAGTTGGTAAATGGAACCAAGCACGTCCCTTCGGATTATCGGCACTCTGCACGCTGGCCGTAGCAAGCTTGATCTCCGGCACAATGTGATTTGCTCTCAACCATTCGAGCAATCGCCATTCGGGTTCTGTCTCAAGTCCCACTTCACCCAACGTCAGTGCGCGCTGAAGTCCTAATCGAGTCGTCCATCGCCAATGTCCAGACATCGTTTCTTGGGAAGCCAGACCAATAGGATTGGCAAGAGCTCGTACAGGACCTAATCGGTACAACACCACCGGTTGATTATGTTTTGCTGGCCAAGGCGTGGGGATTTCAGATCTGTCGACGACATCGATTTGTTCGACATCCGCTACATATCGGATTCCATTGGGTTCATGCATTCCGAGCGGAACGTACAAGGCAACTTGCTTGACGAAGAACTGTCGGCGCTGTGACTTGGTGCGAGGTTGATAATACATCCTTTCGCGTTTGATCCAATCCAAGTGCTCGGCGGCACCGGGCGATCGTAATACCCCGACCAAAACAGGTTCGCTCGCGGCAACTCGCCAATCACGCGATCTTCCTTCCGCGAGGTGCGGAATCACGCGATCCGCCATCGCCCATCCACCTTTTTGAAACGCTTGTACTAACCATTGACGCATATAAGACAGATTGCTTGGCAATGCAGGAATTGCACCAATTCCGAAACGATCTATCGACTGCCACAATCGACTTGATTGGAATTCTTGCGGCTGTGTTTCCGCGTAGGGAAATGCAGCAACGGCTTGCACAACAACATGTTTCGGAACTCCAGCCTTTCCCGGTTCCATTTCAATTTCAAGAATTGCATCTCGGTAACGGTGCAGAACGTTAACTGCGTCACGGGGGGGACCAAATGAACCGAACTGCTGTCGATATTCTTCAGATGCGTCGATGCGATACTTAGCGTCGCAAACGAGTAATATTTGCGGCCATCCAACTTCTTCGTACCGGATGATAATGTCGGGCTTCTGGGGAATAAGCGTTACATCATCCGCATCGTATTGGAAGTTGTATGTAACGCTGATCTTGCGATCCTTCGAGTTGATACAATCAACGCGTTGTCGGCGTCCCTCCAAGAGCCGAACTTGAAGGCTTGAGCTATTGAGCTTGAACAAGTCACGAAGATCTGCATTGCTTACATTTGGCTCGCGAAGCAATTGCACAATCGATAAGAAAACCCAGTACTCATAAAGCACATTTAGGTCCTTAACGGACAGTCGGCAAATGTCTCCTTCTAAACGAAGCCCGAACTTCAACAGCATGCAAAGTCGGTAAGTCTCCTTGTACCCTGGGGCCGAAACCAATTGTAAAGAAGCAAACTCACCAGGCACTGGACCGTTCGCTTCGGCTATCGGCTCAAGTCGTAGCAATTGAGATATTCGATTCTCCATGCTTCGAAGAGACAGTTGCGTCGCTCTACTTCGCTCGCCAGTCTCGGAAACGTCTCCAAGCGATTTGTGGAGAAGGCCAAGCGTCCTGCGAATGTCGATTAGTTGACGTCGGATCCAACGATGCTCCATCGTATCGAGCGTAGGTTCCGAAGGACTTTCTAGTAATCGCTCCCGAACAGGTCCAATCAAAGTGTCCTGAGTAACACCGCGGCCCGCGCCGCGTCGCACTTGGGCGCGTACTGATGAGTCCGTCCGTCGAATCCGCTCAATTCGATTGTAACTTGGACGACGTACGAGTGATCTTCGAGGTTGTTGAGCAATGTATCGAACTGATTTCTCTAGCTCCCCGAGTATATGCTCTAAGAGAATCAACCATTCCAATCGAGATGGTCGTCGATTCGTATCTAACTTGCCCAATTGATGTGTCGAACGGAGATACTCATAGGCCAAGCTCGTGAGGATTTCCTGAATCTGCGAAAGGATTTCTTTGTAGTCCGTTTCATAGTCGATTTTTGTGGGAAAAACCTCCACTTCAATATCCAGCTGTGGCTTGCCGTTGATCGCGATAGTAAAGAGGCTTCGACCTATCTGGCCCTGGAAATTGATCACTCCGTATGCGACTCTATTATTCTCTCGGAAACTTAACCGCTGAGTGATTTGTGGGTCGCGATGCTGAATACTGACTTGATCGCTCGAACGATGAGCTTTCACATAGACTTGATAGTCGAGTTGCTCATAAATCGCTGGTCCAATCTCGACCATAGGGTCATCGTTCAGTTGCTTTGGGACGTCTCGCCAGTTGTCGCCTTCAAAGGAAAGCGAATCACACCGTGGTGAGAGTTTCAATCTTCCTTCAACTTGGGTTCGTTGCGCGAGTATGGGAGGATCATACTTTGCAGTACGTTCCCATACGAGGGAAAAGAGGTTCGTATTGATTCGGAAGAGTTCTTTCATCGGTTATAGCCAGTAGGAAGTAAAGCCTTCTGTCTCAAGCCGATCCCACATCAAGCACAGTCTTGCGGCCGAACGAGGAAGTTTCGCACTAACCAGCGTAGCAGGTCTTCCTGCTTTGTCCCACTTGTCAACTTGGGAACCAACGACGTCCTCACTATCGAAAGGCTGCCCTTGTATGGCCAGCCCTAAAAGCCCAAGTAGCGTCCGTCGTATTGCATTACTTCCGCCGACGATTCGAGGGAGTATTTTCATCGACAAAACTAAATCAAGCGGGTCGACCACTTTGTTGTCACGAGAACGGAATGAGGACCGAATTTCTTCTGCGTTCAGCAAAAATAGAATCATTTCGTCCCGTGTTCGATACCCAACTTGCAACTGACTACAGGTGAGGCAATCGTTGACTCGTTTAAGCCAGGCGATCGAGGATTGAATTAGAGCCAACGACGGTTCGTCTAGATTTGATAGCTGACTCAAACGAGTCGCGGCGGAATGCCAAAACTCAACTGGCCATATCACCTCTGCCTCACTGGGAATTGAACTCTCATCCGTAGTATCTGGATTCCAATCCAAATCAACTTCTGAAAGTTCGATAGTAAAGGCCCGATCAAGGACCTTGCGACTGAATCCGTGTGTGCTCTCATCCATGTTAACGGTACCAACGATTCCGAGATTGGCGGGGATTGTCTGTTGCTGCCAATGTTCGTCGTTCTCGTTCAATTGTAATGAAAGCAACGAGTCGCTTTCGAACCCGCCATTTTCCGATGGCACTCGGTCCTCAATGCAGCTCAAGATCTCGGCAAAATAGTATTCGACTCTTGCAAGGTTCATCTCATCTATGATGCATGTGGAATGACACGAAGGGGAAAGCGAGGCTTTCCTCGCAACCGTTAAGAACGCGCCGGGGCGAAATTTTCCTTGAAGATCAACGTAACCAAGTACTTCGGAACTATCGGTCCAGTCGGGGCGAACTGAAATGCGAGCAGACAGGCCACCGGTGTGTTTTGCGATCAACGACGGAAGTTTTGATTTGCCGGTGCCTGACACACCAGCCAAGATCACAAATGGCTTGGTTCGGATGGCTGTAACATAGGTTGCGATTTGCCAAGGCTCAAACGTAAAACCATCCTGTGAAATATCCTGAATCAGCCGTTTGACAGCGACGGATATTTTCTCGGGATTTGGCTTAACGGGTTCGATATCCATTTGAATATTCCATTTTCTCTTGATCGTTGATAGGACATCGTTTCTGCACTGAGACGATTGAAGCGTCTGCCAGTAGGGTTCTTTAAGGACTGCATGTTGGACGCGTTGTCGAATTTGGGTTGGGGTCGGCGGATCGATTGAAAGTGGCTGAGTGACTTCCAAGTGTGCAAGCAGCCAAAAGAAGTCTCCTGCAAGCCGCCCGAATCCTTCTGCAAGCTGTTGGTCAGCGACCTCTCGATCGGCCTCTTTGAACTTTTCGATGAATTTTGGCAGCAGCCAATCAAACGAGATTCGATTCTCGGTTAATTGACCTTTTGCAATCGCACTTACGACGAGAGCAATGATCATCGGTTTGTAAAGCTGTGGACTCGACATTTCCTGGAGCAGCTCAACTAGGTTCTTCGAAGCCTTTTCGGGCGAATCAAGTAATACTACCTTCTTTCGTTGCTCAGCCAAACCAAGTTCAGCACTCTGCAGATAGGTCATTTGACGCGCGACAGTACCGTCTAGTTCAGTACGATCTCCTGTTCCGAAGTTATCGCGAAGCCATGCCAATCGTGATTCGTATCCGGTTAAAGTGACACGCTCTGATTCATTCGCATCAAGACGCTGAACTTCACACCCAGTGTCATCTACACTCTTGACATAGTATCGAGCCTGCCGATTCGTGCTGTAAAAGATGATCTTCTCTGAGCAGTACCATCGCATGATTTCCAAGAACGACTTATGTGTACTAGGACGTTCATGGACATTGTCGACCCAAACCTTGTAGGCGTCTAGCAAGGCAGCAAAAGCTGATGGGAGTGTGGTGCTTTCTTGCCGAAGTTCATCGAGCGTAACAAATCGCTCGAAAATCATCCCGCGAGTATATCCGCCGGCCAACTTTCCCGAGCCAATTGAAACTCGTGAGCCGATTCCCTCGATTACATCCGAAAAACCACGCTCGCGTAATCCTTTAACAGTGGACGATGGTAACTGTCCGTAGACCTCGCGAGCTTTACCTTCTGGATCATCCTTGAACTCAGTTGCGGCAACCCCTAAACCTATTCGAATGCCGACTGGTTCGTCACATGAAAAGTGGATTACAGGATAGACTCCCTTTTGGGCGCTCGTCGTTTCGCGTTCATCAAATACTGCCAGCCATGGGACATTCGTCCAATTACCTTTTCCAACCGACGCATCTCCTTTCCAGTGTGAATTCGGACAAAGTTCATCAGCTTCCGCTTTTGCCAACTCCCTCAATCGTCGAACCACCCGGACGGCGTCGGAATCTCCAGAGAATTTCTCTGGTTTATGCGGGTACTTCTCAAGCAGTAGCTGGCATGCCGACCAAAAATCTTTCTCTTCGTAATCGCCCAAACTTGAACTCAATCGAAACCCCTTGTCGAAGAAAATTAAAATGAGACATCGCGTGTGTCCTACCCAAACAATTCACAGCAAAAACGGCTATGTAGTTTAGCATACCTGCAGCAAGAGCGAGTTCGCGAGACTATCAAACAGCGAAATAGCCCAAGTCTTCTGCGAAGGAAGATTTTGCAGAGCAAATCCGGAAGCGTTAGGCTGTTAAACGCGGTGATCTGTATTAGAACATAGAGTTCATCTTAGCTAAGTACAAGGTCAGGAAGGTGTTCGTCTGCTCGAACCTCGAGATATTGACGCGCACGGACAACTCTCTCACAACCATTGAAAACGTTTGTCGATTAACAAAACGTGTCATGCCTTGCAGGTCACTATTGGCACAGGATTAGAATCCATGTCCGAGAAAATGAAGGTAGTGAGGAATGGGTCGCTTGTTCGCTTTTTTGGGACAATGCACGCTACTCGCTTCCAGTTCTGCGTCATTCGGCCTCAATTTACCAGTATACAAGCCCTCAACATTACTAACAAAGCACTTCAGTAACCCCTCAGTCTTGCCTTTGAGTCTTGCTGTGAAGGGAGATCAAGATAGGTTTCCATTTCTATTTGACGACCCTCGCTCAATACTGCCAATTTTACAAGAGACTTGGAAGCGAATCGAAATATTCTGTTGGCCGAGTGTGGCAAAATCTTACGCGTTGATAGGTCTACTTCAAGGAATGTAGATAAAGTCACCTTGGACAATAGTCATAAACTGACGATTCGACTGCCCGCACATGAACAAATCTAGGTGGAAAGTCGAACAACACGTGACGCCTTTTCCGATCACCGCTGGACTTGCAGGATGTGGGGCATCGAGGGCAGCAACTACTGTTAACGTATCCAAGCGAGCGACTACTCGGAATGTGATTTGATTTCTTCACGAACTTGCGAAGTTCCCAGTCATTTGGGCAAAAAACTCAGTAATCGAAATCATCCTGATTTGGGAAATCATCTGGCTCGTAGTCTGGAAACCCAAAACACTTGACCAGCGTATCGATTTCGAACGACTCACCGTTTGGTGCGAGGCATTTTGCTGCAAGATACAATAGCTGACCTGCTTCGAAATCGACGCTTTCGCGAATTTCATCAATCCGCTCAAAGATGTAAATGATGAATCCGCTTCCTTCCAGCAAACTACTCCTCGAGCGAGTTTTGCAAATTTTGCTGTATGCATCGATCGATTCGTGAAAAAGGATCTGAAGATGCAACTTCGAGAGCGTCTTCGCGATCATTTCAGCTGGGTTAAAATGCACATGCTTGCCACTCTTTATCTCGACGTCATAAACGAATCCCCTTGCATCAGGTTGTAGGCGAAGCGAGTCTGCCGCAAGGTCATATGCAACCTGGCGATACTTTACTTGGAACTCTTCTTCAGTCATTCTCCCAAAAACATCACCGTTGAAGAAAGACTCCCAATCTTTGCAACCGGTGAACGCTTCACGCGTGGCAGCGAGCCGGCGCCGACGTCGCTTGTCTCTCGGCAGCTCGTTTACCAAGTTCACTTCCTCCCATGATTCTACAAACCATGTTCTGCCCAATACGCAAACGTCGTTGAGGAATGAATGAGCCGTAATCATTTGTCGCCGATCTCTACTCTCGGTACAGTGAGGTTGTGATTGAACAGTCAGGACAAAATGCCAACTGATGCCGCTCTGGTGCATGTTAGTCTATTTGGTGGTCAGTCGCCACCAAGACAAGAAGAGCCAAAGATGCAAACACGCTCTTCCAATGACTTGTGATGATTCCGGGGGGACTAAGAACGGCGGCACATGTCTTTTGGGTAAAGCAATCCATTAGCCGTAAGGTGATAGCCTCGGTTATTGTTTGAACGCAAAGCGTTGGTGGAAACCGGGGCTATCGCCCAACGGCTAATCGGCCTGTGAAAACTCGCGCAGTTGTGCTTAGCCTCGGAAGGCCAACCAAGATCAGAAACGTGGTTTCTCGTACTCGTACTCGTACTCAGCGCCAGCGGTACTCGTAATCGACCTCGATCGATCTGCTTCGAGTACGAGTACGAATACAATTTCATCGAGTACGAGTACGATGGAAAACCAAGAATGAAGCTTTTCGGATGCGAAAAGACCAATGTCAAAACTAGCGACTGCTGAGCAAGGAGTGGAACACCTCCGCTACATTGCAAATCAGAAAACGACCCAAAAGCCTACCGCCACAACGACTTATCTAGTCTATTAGACTACGCCGAAGAAACACAAAAATTCAAATTCACTTGGCGATTGACCTAAGTTGTCACCGGCTCGTCTGATAATGATTGTGTTGGGACGCGGCAGACCAACCATTCCCGCACTGCCGCAGCAATCGACCTCAAGGAAGAATCCAAATGTTAGTTCTAAGTCGCAAAGTGGGTGATAAGTTAGTTATCGACGGCAACATCACTGTGGAAGTCGTGAAGATCCAAGGTAACCGAATCTCTCTTGGCATTGTTGCCCCTGCCAATGTCAAAATCCTGCGTGGCGAGTTAACCGAACAGCAAGCCAAGCCGCAAATTGTGGAACTGGTTGTTGAAGATGGATTGCTTGTAGCTTGCTAGTGCAATGACCCGATTGAAAATCGGAGTTGGGGGTAGTGGATCTTGCTAAAGATCCCAACGCTGCAGGACCTTTAGCAAGGTCCACTACCCCAAAAATCTAATCTGGGCGGAGCACTAAACTCATGGATTGATTGAGTCTAGGCTAGCCACGCCCCTCCCCGTGCGAAGAACGTCATCGGGAGCATGGAGAGTTATCGATTGTGCGAGAAACGTGCATTTCGGCTTGTAAAGCAGAGATTCGTTGGTTCCGACGTTTTGTCTTCGATCAAAACCAGTTTGTGGAAAATGGACGAGAATTTTCTCTGCTGCGACCTGAAGCTGAATTGGTTAACACAAACAGAGATAAACTCATCTGCGTTGAAATAGGGCAGAACTTGTGGACGTGACGAAGTTCATCGAACGAAGCAAGCTATTGAAGACGCGCCCGAAAAAAGTCGTTTTTCGTCTGCTTGAGCCTGAGGCCTACTAGGTTTGCCGAGTAACCAAATAGCCCGCCAACTGCTATGACCAATCTTGAACCGTCAATCCTTTTACCCTTGTAAACTCGGTGACGTTGCTAGTGACTAAAGTAAGTTGGTGTCTGATACAGATGGCGGCAATCAGAAGATCATAAGGGCCAATGACCTCTCCACAAATCTCCAGATCATGGCGGAGGCTTGCGTAATGGGTAGCGTCGATGTCATCAAACGGTAGGCATTGAAATGGAGCAAGCAAGGTTTGCACCATAGCCACACGCTTGTGGCGATTACCATATTTCTCAACACCATGCAGAAACTCGGACACTACAATCGAGCATGTAAAAATGTCTTGCGGCGACACTGTCAATAGTTGCTTGCGAACCTTGCTGTCAGGATCTTTCAGATACATGATCCAAGCGTTGGTATCAAGTAGATACTGCATCACCAGTCGTCCCGGCGAGGCATAGTCCCTTGCGATGGACGCTCAAAAGACTCGTTGGCGAATGCTCCGGCGGTTTGTTGGAAATAGCCTTCAGGCCACGCATCTTTCTTTGCCACCAATCTAAGCTCAAACTCAACTTCGGATTTCTCTGGCAAGTCAACTGACTCAATCGGCCGAAATACACCGTTCTCAAATACGGCGTGAATCGTTTTGTTCATCCCAGTAACTCCTAGACAGACCGACAGCCCAAACGCCAACAGATTGGCCTTACGATGATTATACCGCACAAAGCAATTTGGGTGAAATTGATCATTGGAATGCCGCTGCAGCCATGAATTTGAGGCTTCCACTGGCCGGTTTCGGTCGACTGCTTAGCTTGCACGTACCTAAAGAAAGAGTCTCGGAAGAGATCTTGCCAGTGGACATCATTTGAACCATTGGCCGTAACCCCCGGAACACTATCCTGCTCTGAAAATCACAGTCCGTGAATCGCTCAAAGGCTGGCGACAGCCGTATCGCATGATCGAGGGCGAACCAAGGCGCAAATTGTGGAACTTGTTGTTGAAGATGGATTGCTTGTGGCGTGCTAGTAGCCGGACTCGCCAGAGTTCGGTTTTTATTCGACGCACTGAAGTCTGGCGACTCCAGCTACCCCAAAAATCTAAAATGGACAGAGTAACAGACTCTTTAGAAGTTTGAATCGAGGCGTATCCACGACCACCTTCGCAGCAAGTCTCGCATAAAAAGTGCGCCCCGAAGCGATGATCGCTCGAAAGACTTTGTTGCCATACTTGGATACGGCACCCCGTCATTCAGCGCCAGCGGCCAGAATCGCATATGGGGTCCTACAGTAGAGTACTAGGCACTTCGGCATAAGTCTTTTGGTTAAAACAATCCATTAGCCGTAAGGCGATAGCCTCGGTTGTCGTTTGAACGCGAAGCGTTGGTGGAAACCGGGGCTATCGCCCAACGGCTAATGGGCCTGAAAAACTCGTGCAGTTGTGCTTAGGAGCAATCCAAGGCCTGAGATCGCGTAAAGAAACAAGATGTCGCCGCGCCAAAGCAAGATGCAATGCAATGGCCCGAATGAGGCCGAGGACCTGGATCCGATCTCGTTACGCTGTCGGCGAAAGCTGTGTCTCAGGCATCATCTCGAGGTTGCTGGAAGAATTTAGATTCATGCGACTTTTCTCTTGCCTCCGACGAAATCAACAAGGCCTGCGCGTCGGATTACGAATGAAAGTATGGAGCGTCATTGAACATGATTCAGATTTTGTTGCTTTCTCTTTTTTGATAGGTACCAAACAGCAGCCGTAGCGAGCAAGGCGATGACCACAATCGCAGCGATGAATTGAAATGATGGTCTAGAACCACGAATTCTAAACGGTTCGGCAAATCGAGAATTGGGTTTGAAATACGCCTCGTTTGCGGGAAAGTCAAGAATCGTATTAAACCGGGCGAGAACATCCAAGCACACAACGCCGCCCGGTGGTGCTTTGTTCCAGTCGGATGGCAATTCGGCATGCAGTGGCACATCGCTAAGCGTGTGCCCCGCGATCGAGAGTGCCGGAAGCATCAACTGGTTGCTTTGAATCGAACCGCTCCCGACCCCTCGCGAGAACCCAGTCCCTACTTTCCGCAAAGTGCTGTGCATATTGTGGTCGATAGCGAAGGCTTGATTCACAAGCATGCAACCGCTGCCTGCAGTATCAAGAATGAACGGGCCGCGATAAGAATTATCCCCGTCCTTCATGACGACTTCCACTGCTGGTAACGATCCTGAAAAAGGCATGGCCGTTTTGGAGAAGCTGTCGGAATATGAGGGAAGCGAATCATGAATGAACATGAGCATGCGATCGTAATCAATCTCGACGACCCGATTCTCAAACATGGTAAAGCCCACAATGCCGTCAGCGCGATCGGCCTGCTGCTCAACGTAGATAAATGGCTCATGATCCCATCTCGCATTCGAGATCTCGAGCCAATTGTCGCGACTCACTTGACGACGGGTCACCCCGCCAGATCCCAAGTTGAGAACCGTGTCGTCCAGCGTAAGCTCCACTCCCTTCGACTTTGCCGAGGGGTAGACCAGACAGGACTCAGCTCCAGTATCGAAAATCAAGTCAAGTGTTTTGGATCCGTTCACACTGCCTTTCAGATGAAGCTTGCCATGTTCAATCGTAATCGGGATGGTAACCGGTCCAGTTACGCTGCTCTTATCCATACGCTTAAATCCCTGCACCATCGTAGAGATCCGTGTTTTGCAAACGTCCTTCCCATTCAGCAAGATCACAAAATCATAAACATGCCCCGGCTCAACCTCGAAGGACCTTGAGTCAATGTCCGATTTGAACGTAATGGTCCTGTTCTTGTCCGAACGAATAGCGTTATAGACATCAAGCTCCAAGGACGGATCGAGGATCCAGTCGCCTCGGGATGCGTTGCTGCCGTCGATGATGCTTACATTTGGCGAGTTCGCGTTCAGGACTGGTAGCTCTTCCTGTGCGTGTGACGCAATAACTCCAAAACATACAATTGCGATTGCTAACCAACATCGCATTGTTCTACACAAGTAGTAATTCGGTCGTTGAAGATTTTTTTGCATGTTTATAGATTCTTAGGAAGGGATGTGCTTGTCCGACGATGGAAGGAGACTTCAGCGTTGCCCAAGCTGGACAACCGCCGCACCAGAGATTAGAAGCCTGACTCTTGAACTGTTCTTTGAAGTGCGTCCGCAAACCACGTTTGTACGTTTTCGTCGATGGAGGTTTCTTTTCCGTTCAAAGAGTACGAACGTTTGACAGCTCCTAGTTTATCTGTCGTTACGGTGTAGAGGCGTTTAACGTTGCCTTTCGACTCCGCCAACTTGAACTGGCCGCCGTTCTCCAGTGCCTCCACGTCATCGTTGTCCGCCGTAAGTTTGAGGGTTCCGGTGTGCGTTAGCTTTACCAACAAGTTTGCTTTTCGAATCGTCGCTTCACCCATTTTGCCATCACCTTGTTTAGTGACCGTGATTTTCTGACCACTGTGATAGGCCATCTCGGTATCGACATTGCAACCAGGCATAAGGAACATTGCGAATGCCAAAGCACTCGCTGCTACCAGCTGTGTTATGTAGGGACATTTTGGCTTGGACATCGCAGTCCCATCGAGCAAGCAATCAATTCGCTCGATCAGAGCTCCTTTGGATGTGAATGAGCAGCCAAACGAAATTTCCGGGGGGGCAATCATTCGTTCTGCACAGGAATAGAGGCTTTCCGCAAGGATGCGAGCATTCGACAGCTTTCTCGCAGCCCATGCATCTGCTTGAAGCTCGGCCAAATGAGCAAGTCGCCTACGGGCTAACCAATGGAACGGTTGAATCCAAAGTACAGCATTCAAAAGATGCAGGAAGATTAGCCAAATTGGGTCGCGTCGAACTTGGTGAGCTAGCTCGTGGGCATAGATCGCTTGCTGATGTTTTGCCGTGAGGGATTCGAAGATCCACCGAGGAAAAACGATTTCGCCATTTGGCAGTGCAACTGGGCCTTCAATGCGGTCCGACACAGCGATCGTTTGCGAAGGCAACTTTTTTGACGACTCCGGAAACGGCCGAAAGTCGCTCAAAAGCGACATGTCCACGAACATGCGACTTTTGAGTTCGGATCGAGCTTGTATTCCACGCCAAACGAGATAGGTACTATTCATCATTGCCCCAACAAACCAAATCAAAGTAAAAACCGAAGTAAAACACAAAGCAAAGCGTTCCGCATATGCATAGGTCAGATCTGTCCCACGCGGAGTCTTCTTCGGTGCTCCGAATTCAATCTTGGAAGGCAAAAGTACTACAACTGTAGAATTATTGATTTCGTTGGGAACTTTGGCCTCGAAAACGGGTTCGTTGATCGCTTGGCGGTCACCCACCATCCATTGCCCCAAGGTGAATCCTGGGGCGGCAAGCCAGTGAGAATGCTTGCCCAAACATTGGAAAGTGGTCGTCACTAATCCACCGACAATGGCAACACGCCACAGAATCTCGAGAGCGTTGTTGGATTTCACGCAATGGAAGCGATCAAGCAATGCAACTACGCCCAACAATAGCGTTGAATGCATTAGAAAGGTGCATAGCCAGACGCCGACGAGGCACAATAACTCACTCACGATCCGACTCCTTGAGTTTCGCTTTGATTTTGGCTAGATCCGCTGGCGTCACTTCTTCCGAACGTACTAAATGTGCTAGCAGTTCCTTGCTGTCTCCCTGAAAAAGCGAAGCGACTAAGTCCGAAACCATAGAGCGTTTGACTTCCGCTTCGGAAACCAGGGCTGAATAGATGTAGGCTCGCCCCTCGCGACGCTTGGAAAGTAAGCCACGATTTTCCAGTCGAAGCAACAACGTGGCGACAGTGGTATGAGCTAATCCTCGTTTGCGCTGAAGATCCGACACGACGTCCGCAATGGTCGTCTCGCCCCGCGTCCACACAACCCTCATGACAGCTAGTTGCAATTCCGAAAGTGCTATCTTTCTGTTTTTCTTGGCCATTCTTAATCCTGAAATCCGGTATCGAAACGTCGTCTGACGCAAACTTCTACAAATGTAGTATTTTGGCAGCTTGCCGTCAACTTCCGGCATGAGTTCCTCAATTCTGGGAAATCAGCGAAACTGTAGCTTTTTCCTTTGCTACGCCAACTGCGCGAACCGCACGCAGAAAATCTTGTCTAGTTGTAAACCATGCCGATGTGGCTCGACAGAGAAAGGCATCCGTCTTGTAAGCGGATCCATGCTGGTGCGAATCCAGTCGTCGGCTCTGAAGTTTGAACTGCCTGTTCGGATTACATACCAAAAACGATTATCTGAACAAATCACTTCGTTCAAATGAGTTTGTGCTGACTCGCCGTTGTCTTATGGGCACGGCGAGTCATTTTCAGTTTCCAAGATTTTTTACTGTGAGGGAGCTCTATCATGCGCGACGAAGCTTTTGACGATTCCTTTTTTCGAACCTATGAGTAAGCGACGACGAGGATTCCCATCGGAAACCAAAGTCAAACGCGGCATTCGTATCGTACACGGCGACAAGCTGCTTGAGGAAAAGCTCGGTCGGAACGATCCGTGTCCCTGTGGTAGCAACAAACTATTCAAGCGTTGCTGCCTCCATTCGGGCTGCTTTTGATGGTGCCAATCGCGACGAGTACTTTTAGGGAGAAGGATTGAATCTGCTCAATCAACCGAATGCCATGGAACTGCAGGATGGGAGTCCATGAGGGTCCTAAGGTAGCGATTGCTGAGTGACCAGCTAGTGAATGGCATGAAAATCCCCTTGAGATCATTCTTGCCTGTCAACGGTCCGCGAACAACGCGGAAGACGGACGACCCTAGCACCAAATAGCAACTCTCATCCAAACTTCGCTCCAGGGTTTTTAGATCGAAACAATGATTGACTGCCGACTCGGAGTACATCAGGAATCGAGAGTTACGGGTTCGAGTCCCGTCGAAGGTTCGAAAGAGCCTTCGTAGCCCAATTGGTAGAGGCGTCGAAGTTCTCTGGTCAATCACCTCGTCAATCATTTTCTTTAGACCGCCGCGAACCTGATACTTCGAAGAGTGTCTAAGGAACACAACACGCTTTCGTTGGCGGTATTGCTGGCGTGCCCTCTGAAGCATTCTTCGATGGTCGAGCTCCATCCTTGCGATGGCTAGATCAACTGCCGTTTAGGAGTACATCCAACTTGATGCAATTCGATGCCTTGATCCGAGCCGGACCTTTCCCTTCGCTCACGAAGGAGGGGCTGATCGATGCAGATCAAGAAAATTTGGGTTTCGCTACGTCAAATACGAAACGTGGCTCATGTTGTGTCGATGCAGATTGCACTGTCCAGGGGATATCGATGACTCGAAACCAACAAGATTCACCAATGATCCGTGTTTACCTTCTTTCGATGAAAAGTACTCGCTTCGGTGTCCGGTAGACGTTCGCCAAATGCGATCGTATTTGACAACGAACAAAGTACTTTCCCGAACAAGGCTGAACCATGAAATCCACTGCCGACAAAGCTGCTTTTTCCACAAGTGTCGTAGCTCGTATTGCTGGCGAAGATCTCAAGCCCGGCGACTTCGTAACTGCGTTGGCGGAGATGATCGAACTTCCGTCCTTTCTCTGGTGCTGCGACTCTGCGGCGGCTCCGAAAGACGAACTAGTTCGACTGCGCTATCTGCCCCGTGAGGCTGGCGAACCATTCAAGGTAATGGTGGTCTGCTTGCCATTCGTGTATACCAAACGAGCCAACGGTAAGCTGACGACGTTTGATACTCGCAAACACCAACTTGTTAAGCTCGACAACTTGAGCGGCAAGAAGGTGTGGAAGCGCATGCGATGCAACTCGTGATAGCGACCCAATAGTCCTGAATCAACAACCGACTGCCGATTCGGAGCACATCCCACCACTCTTGCCGCGGTAGTGGGAGCTATCGCATGACGCATATCGTCAGGGTGTTCTGATCAAACCTCGTCGGTTGTTCTTCGCCTGACCTCTATTCGGCACCAGGAGCGAGCAATCCTCTCGGTACATCGCTCAGCGACGAAGGAACTAGCGGAATATGTCGGCTGCTACAATGCCGAACGCAAACATTCGTCGATCGACGATGCTAACGCCAAATCAGTTCACCAACTGAAACGCTCGCAAATTCCGATGATCACGCATTTCCGTTCTCTCCACTTAAAACTTATAACTTATAGCTTAAACCTTACCCCTCATTCTACTGGAAAGTTCGCCTGGGAGCGGACTCGGTCTCCAAAACCGATGGACAGTGTTCGAATCACTGCGTTCCTGCTGGCAAAGAAGTAAGGAATAAGCGGTAAGGTGTAAGCCAAACCACCGAACCTTCTGTCTTCCACTTACTCCTTATACCTTATTGCTCAAAGCTTCTGACTGGTGCGAATCCAGTCATCAGCTCTGGAAACTGAACTGCATGTTTGGATTACATCAATCAACAACGAAAGTATCTGAACAAAACAATTCGCTCAATTGCAATTTTCAGACTCGTCGTAATGGGAAACCGTTGCGGCGAGTCTTTTTGACTGACTGCCAAATCGGAGTACATGTGTCGTGAGTTCGAGTCTCATCAGCGTCTGCAAAGATGTTGTAGCTCAATGGTAGAGCAATGTCTGATTTTCACTTCGTCAGTCAATTTCGAATCAACCGACTGCAGATTCGGAGTACATCCCACCACTCTTGCCGCGATAGTGGGAGCTATCGAATGATGCTCGTCGTCATGGCGCTCTGGTCACACTTCGTCGGTTGTTTTTGTATCTTGCTACTGTCAGAGACTTATGTGGCGAGCAAACCATTCCGTTCGCCTCCTAGCGGGGGCCGTCGAATTTGGTGGCCGGGCTGCTTCGTTGCGCCAGATTCGAGCATGCGCCTGGTTGCATCATGCTCTCGTTATACCATATCATGCGTCAAACACATACCTTCCGCTGTTCCCCTTGATCGCCCGTTATGAGCTATATCGACACCTTCGACAACGAGTTGATTGGCCACTTTGGAGGGTTGCCTGTCTATCATCCACTCGAAGCTGTGCCTGCTACAGACGGTAGGCCAGAAGACTTTGCTTGTGATCCTACGCAATTAGTTATTGGTGGCGGTGGAGGTGGAGGTGATTATCCGGGCATAGTGATTGTTTCGCCCATGGAGGCGGCTATGCATTTCTTGAAAGCATACCTGGAGAAAAATCTTTCGCAACTAGAACAGGCAACCCAATTACGCTTGAAACAAGTCGTCGAACCATGGGCTAAAGATCCAGAGAGAAGATTCCAGTGTCCTTGGATAAAGGTCTTCAACTTCGCTGGTTGGATGACCGAGGATTACGTCAATTTTTATCATCGCTGTACTTCGCCAGCCTTTATGAGACCATACCGCCCAGAAGTCGACGGACTGCTCGAGTCATGGCTGGCCATAAGTGTCGGAGAGTTTTTAGTGCTGGCCCTGCCCGAACTAATCGAACCGCTCATTTCGGAGCTTGCAGACCTAAAAGAAAAGATTACGAGCGATCTCTACCAGAACATCCTCCTGTCTCCACCCGGCTATCCTTTCTGGGGACGCAAAGAAGAGAACGGTAGCGTAAGATGGCGCATCGAGAGCTGGCAAATCCAACGCAAAAGCAATCCGCTCACCTTTCGTTAATCGATGGCGATAAGTGGCGTTGCGAGCAAGTCATCTTGAAAGTTTAGTCAAGTAGAACGAAGTGAGCCAAAGCACTTTAGCGAACTCGCTATTTCTGATTCGCTGACTCATTGTCCTCGATTCTGCGTCTTTTATCCATCATACGTCTTATGCGCGAAATACAAAGTCATCCGCATTCACGATGGTTGAGCTTCTCGTGGTGTTTGCGATTATTGGGATCCTAGTTGGACTTTTACTTCCCGCTGTTCAAGCTGCTCGTGCGGCGGTTCGTAAGATAAGTTGCGATAACAATCTGTTGCACTTTGATTTCAAGATCAACGCGACCGATGAAACGCGCGATCGCCTGCGCACTCGGTGAGAAATCTCGCTATCCCGCTCTCATCATGTCCAGCCACCTCTCCGTCGAAGTGGCTTTGAGAATCTTGAAGAGAGGATTTATAGCAGAGGAACTCATTAGTTTTCATTGTGGCGGAATTTTTTTTGCGCGGCTCATGCCGCACCATCACTCAGATCTTTGCTCAAACAAGTTGCGGTCGCTACTTCGAGGCCTTTCACTGTGCGATGAAGCTCGCAAGCTAATGTCGCTAAGGTGATGGTTTGTGCTAAGGACCGCGTGAACATCTTCAAAGTTCTCAGTCTCCCTCACTGTGCCACCACCATCTACAAACAAGAACCCCCCGTCGGGAGAGGCGGATATCCCTGTGATCTTGTGCGTATTCCCGGGGAACACTGGCTGAATCTGACCATGATCCCATGAGAAGATTCGGCTGGGACTTCCCAAAGTTACCAGGTAGATTGTCCCCTCTCGGATCGTAAAGTATCCCCACCAGTCATATCCAACATCTGCCTGTCGGACAGTGGCCACTAGTTCGGAGGTGCCGGACCAAAAATCTCGTCGGTAGATATGTCCGTCCCCGAGAGCCTGCCCATCTTGCGGAGTAGCTACCACTGAATAGTAAACGGTATGCTCTTCACCAGTACAAGCTATATCTCGAATCTGACCGTCGACCTCAAGCGATTGGATCTCATGTCTGCCATCAAGCAAGTGCATCAGCGAACCGTCGAGTCCGCTGCAGTAATAAACCTTTCCTTCCGCGTCTACAGCTATCTGAGAAACCTTCATGATTGCTTCTGGATAAGCGCGATCGGGAATCGGCTGGCGTGCAAAGGCCACATGTGGACTCGTTCCTCCCTCACTCAAGCGCAGAACGCCAGGTTGTTCGCTTGCATCAGCCAGCCACAGATCGTCAGCGCGGATTCCGACTTGTAACGAAACGAAAAACAATAACGATAAGGAGATCGCAAAGGTACGTGGATAACGCATCGAATTGGGTTACCTATAGTTGAATGAGCCATGGAAAGTTGCAATACAACCCTAGGTCAAAAAGCCAGCGTGGGAGTCAAAAATTGCGCATACCGGGCGAGATTTGCCAAGTTACCGCAGAATACTGGAATTTTTGCTTTTTATACCGCCGATAAACCACTCCCGGACCAAAACCACTGTCTGATAATGATCTCCCCGTGCGAAGAACGTCATCGGGAGCATGACGAGTTTTAGATAGTGCTCGAAACGTGGCTATCGGCTTGTAAAGCAGAGATTCGTTTGTTCCGTCGTTTTGTTTTCGATCGAAACCAGTTTGTGGAAAATCGACGAGAGCAGTTCTCTCATTGGTATAGAGAGTTCCAATCAGTAGCTGAGCACGTAAGCACACACTTTAACCCTCCCGCGACGAGCGGGAGGGTCGATGGCAAGGTACGAGCCAGCGGGGAGGGTGAGATCGCGAAGGTTTTGTAACCATATTCCATCCTCCCCGTGAGAAAACGTAATCGGGAGGGAACCGACCGCCCGATTCCTTCGAGCTGGAAAACATTACTCAGGTCGAAACAGCAGCGAATCTTCTTACTGCGTATCCAAAATCTTCAAATCCATGTAGCTTGCTCGCAAGACAGTCAACTAGGTTTGTGGATTCCATTCGAAACCACGATCGTTGTGGCCAATTTGCAGCCACGTACACCTCGTATCTGAACTTGACAAGACTCCTGCTTCGACTCGGACCGAACGCATCGCGAATAGTTCCGAATGAAACTCCTCGTGCAATGTTATCACAACAATTAGGCGTGAATGGCAATTGACCAAACGTGTCATCCAGTGCGGGACACTCTCGGCAAAGGAGTATAAGCCATGTCAAAGAAACCCAAGGAAATCGACTTCCACAGGGAAGCCGAAGATCAACTCAACGCTATCAGGTCTCGAATTGGACAGGAGGTTCCACTCAGCAATCGCTACGTGCGAGGCCAACGGGCGATTCTTGTCTCTGTTGATGGTGAAACCGCGACGCTTCAATTTCCCAATGGCGCAACGCTTGCCAATGTACCGCTCCGCGATTTGGTGGATGACAGCGGTTACTGGAAATCTTAATCGTCTAATAATTTCGAATTCACTTCCGCATTGACCTAAGTTGTCACATGCCCAGCTGATAATGATTGTGTTGGGACGCGGCAGACCAACAATTCCCGCACTGCCGCAGCAATCGAACTCATGGAAGAATCAACATGCTAGTTCTAAGTCGCAAAGTTGGTGATAAGTTGGTTATCGACGGCAACATCACGGTGGAAGTCGTCAAGATACAGGGCAACCGGATTTCCCTCGGCATCGTTGCACCATCCGATGTCAAAATCCTCCGTGGTGAGTTAACCGAACAGCAAGCCAAGGCCCAAATTGTGGAACTAGTTGTTGAAGATGGATTGCTTGTGGCGTGCTAGTAGCCGGACTCGCCAGAGTTCGGTTTTCTTCGATGCACTGAAGTCTGGCGACTCCAGCTACCCAAAAAACTAAACTGGACAGAGTTATAGACTCATTAGAAGTTTGAATCGGTTCTATCCACGACCACCTTCGCAGCAAGTCTCGCAAATCCTGTGACACTTGGAACATTGCAACTTCGCGCGGATATCAATCAACGATCCGCCGCAAACAGGGCAAGCTGGTTGGCACGGCTTTTCACTCTTCTTAACATTCGCTTGTACGGTGTTTCCGCTTGGGTTCTGTTCTTGTTGAGACTTCATGGGATTAGACCTCTACTTCGATGATCGTTCGATTGAAAGAAGGACAAGTATACAACTTCCATCGTCGATGACGTTGAGTCCAGCATCCCTAGCGGCCTGGCTTCCTTTGGAGTCTTCTGCTCCGGGTTGCATCCAAATATTCTTGACGCCTGCAGCGATCGCTTGTTGGATGACCTCGCATGTGATGTGAGGCGGAGTGACAATCGATAGGGACTCAGGGACAACGGGTAGATTAGCAATCGAGGCGAACGCGGGATCGCCTTCTACTTCGGTCGCCTTTGGATTGAGCGGATAAACGGTGCGACCTGATGCGACGATCGCACGGAAGACTTTGTTGCCGTACTTGGATCGGTCTTGCGATGCGCCGGCCACAGCGAACGTGCTTGCATTCAAAAATACTTCGATATTATTCATTGAGTATGGAGACTTTCGCTGGATATCTGCGTTTATACGTATGTCGGGATGTTGGCTTGTTGCAAGAATTTTGGTGAACCAAGAAAATTCAGCGAACCAATTCATCTTAGCGACGTCTATCTTCCTGTACACGCTACAAGGCGTGATGAGGAATCTGAAAAGCAATCAATCACTGGATACGAGATCATGACTTCAATACGGCTGAGTACCGAGCGATTTAATGGGTATGAGGGTTGTATCGTGTTGCAAAACGCGAATGCGCAACCCTTACATCCACATCGGAGGTAACACTCGGCCGTACTAACGAAGCAAACGTTGGCGAACCCGGTGTTACCCCAAAGTGACACCGGGTTTTTTCGTGCCTTGATCAAGCGGTAAGGAGTAAGCAGTAAGGCTTAAGTGGGGAAGATTGTGTCTTTATTTATACCTTACTCCTTATAGCTCAAAGCTTCACACGGACTGGTAGCTGAGACGGTATAGCGCTGGCCTGAAGAGCCGGAGAGGAGGGTTCGAGCACCTCCCAGTCCACTGATAGAGAAGGCTAAAGACTTAAGGCTAAAGGCGTAAGGAAAGAACCTTAAGTCTTAAGCCTGTAGCCTTAAGCCTATGCATTGGCTCGTTCAACTTCTGGTGAGATTGCTGGTCTTTCAAGCCAGCTAGGTCGGGTTCGAATCCCACACGAGTCACTGACAAATACGAATGGGCTTGCCGACGGGTCGGCGCTTTGACTTGCAATCAAGGCTACAGGGTTCAACTCCCTGCAGGTCCACTGACAAAACAACTATCGGGCGTGAAGTGTAATGGCTGGCACAGGTCGTTTGGGGCGATCGAGAGCGGTTCGATTCCGACACACCCGACTGAAGAGATGGTAGTCGAGGGCTGGAGCCCCCGCGTTAGCCAAAGAGAAAAACCGGCGTCTGATAAGCGGATCGCGCTGAGTTCAATTCTCAGGGCTACCACTGAACAACAAACATTAAAGGAGAACATGATGCAATTACTTAGTCGCTTGAAACGCATAGCCATAACCATTCATGAGGTTGTGGTGTAGCGGTAGCACAGCGGACTTTTAATCCGCAAAGCGTGGGTTCGAATCCCACCGGCCTCACTTGTTCGGCGTGCAGCTCGATGGTCCGAGCAGCGTCCTTATAAGACGAAGGTCGAAGGTTCGATTCCTTCCACGCCGATTCAAGCATTGAGCAATAAGGAGTAAGTGATAAGTAGATAACGACAATGAATCTGTCCGGCTTAAGCCTTACAGCTTGCAACGGGATTGTGGCAGACAAGGTAATGCACCGGACTCTTAATCCGGTCGATGTGGGTTCGATACCCACCGATCCCACTGAAAACAAGGAGTCAGGTTTCAGGAGTCAGGTCTCAGTAGTTGCACTGAAGCCTGAAGTCTGATTCCTGAAGCCTGATGCGATCTTTGACAATTTGGTTGAGCCAACAAAAGGCGTCCATGGTGTAGTGGTAACCCATCTCCTTGCCAAGGAGGAATTGCGAGTTCGATTCTCGCTGGACGCTCTTCAATTATCAGGGTGTGGGAAAGTCTGGCTACTCCACGTGCTTCGGGAGCACGAGATCGTCGGTTCAAATCCGACCATCCTGACTGTTATCAAACATATTCCGGTGGGTCCTGTGTTGGTACGGGAAGGCGACTGTTAATCGCCCAGACGCAGGTTCGATTCCTGCTGCCGGAGCTTTTTATGTGGAAGGGCAAGCCGATTGGCGACGGCACTCCGTTCGAAGCGGAGCGAGCGTAAATGCCTTGCGAGTTCAACTCTCGCTCCTTCCGCCTTGTGAATGATAAACGTGCCATTGGCCGAGCGGCAAAGGTCCTGGACTTCCAATCCGGTCAGGTCGGTTCGACTCCGACATGGCACTCTGTTTGATGAATGATATTCGGGTGTCGGCTAACGGCAAGCCAGCTGCCTTTGAAGCAGTGGTATGAAGGTTCAACTCCTTCCGCCCGGGCTGAAAGGACAAATCAATACTCCGGAGTAGCAACTGTTGGTCGTTGCGTCTGGCTCTGAACCAGAAGCTCGCAGGTTCGATTCCTGCCTCCGGTGCTGTGGCCGTCCTGTATTGGTTCAGGAACTTGGCTGTGAACCAAGTTTATGTCGGTTCAATTCCGATCGGTCACCTTTGAATGGAAGACATCCGGCCGGATGAGGACGCTGTCTTGAAAACAGCTGGCGCTAATCACGCTTCGGGGTTCGAGTCCCTGGTCTTCCGCTTTAATTGAAACAAATAGTCCTGTGGCCCAGCGGCGAAGGCAACTGGTTTACACCCAGTCGATCGACGGTTCGAGTCCGTCCAGGACTACTCATTGGAATGGCGCTAATCCGCTTGGTGCGGGGCATGCCTGCAAAACATGCTCACTTGAGTTCGAATCTCACTAGCGCCTCTATCGTTAATGGCCCATCGGTCCAGCCAGGAGTGGACGCTGCCCTGTCACGGCAGAGATCACCGGTTCAAATCCGGTATGGGTCGCTTGAATCAAATGGTGTGGTACGCCAACGGCTGAGCGGCTTGTTTTAGAAGCAAGTGTTTGAGGGTTCGAATCCCTCCTGCACCACTGTGAATACGTCTGTGAAGTGTAGTGGATGCGCACGCGACCCTGCGAAGGTCGAAGATCAGGTTCGATTCCTGGCATGGACACTGACGGCAACAACATGGCTTGCGAGTGTGATGGATTCGCACGACAGTCTTCGAAACTGTTAGACAAGGTTCGATTCCTTGGCGAGCTACTCGGCAACATGGTGCGGTGCGCGAATTGGCATAGCGACTGAGCTCAAACCTCAGTGTTTGTGGGTTCGAATCCCACCCACACCACTCGTGCATGACGTGGTACGCGAACAGGTACAGCGGCGAAGCTTAAACCTTCGCGATTGCGGGTTCGAATCCCGCCTGCGTCACTGTCGATAACTTGGGTCGATTGGACTTGAGAGTCCAAGCTGTCTGTAAAACAGTCGCTCCTCGATGAGCAATGTAGGTTCGATTCCTTCTCGGCCCACTGCTATGAACATGGCTCGGTGCGATGTTGGTATTTGCAGTCAGCCCCTCAAGCTGGCGTTCACCGGTTCGATTCCGGTCCGAGTCACTACTTAATCACGATGTGGTGGAACTGGTAGACACGCGATGCTCAGAATATCGTGCCATCAAGGCGTAGGAGTTCGATTCTCCTCTTCGTGACTTTTATTGCAGGCTAGTTGGGACTGAGCTGACTTTCATAAGGTCGGTAACCCGGTTCGATTCCGGGGCTTGCAACTTGCGGGTGGGCTAGTGCTCATCTGAGCCTCATAAGCTCGGACTGCCAGGTGCGACTCCTGGACCCGCCATTTGAAGCGTTGAGCTTTGAGGTTTAAGCGATAAGGAGTCGGTTTTCACTTAAACCTTACGGCTTACTCCTTACAGCTTGCATGGTTGAGTACGCAAATCGGAAAAGCGACTTGGTCGAGAGCCAAGTGATTCTGCAGGTTCGACTCCTGTCTCAACCACCTTGTTTGATGATCGCGTGGTCCAGCGGCTAAGACACCTGCATGACACGCAGGAAATCGAAGGTTCGATTCCATCCGCGATCACTGATGGTAAATGGTTTGTAAGTGTTCCGGGAGCACGCGTTCTTGGTAAGAACGAAGATCGAGTTCGATTCTCGAACGAACCTTTGCATGAAATGGGGTCATGGTCCAGCGGGAAGACATCGCCATGGCATGGCGAAA
>JAIYDN010000007.1 GCA_027487485.1 Planctomycetaceae bacterium
CGCTGGCGAGGTACGGCTGTTGGTGGTGGACGAGGCGACGAGGCCCGGCTGTTTTTGCTTGATTGAAAAGCGGGGATCTGAAATCAGGGATCTGTAGCCAGATCCACTACGTAGTACGCTGGCGAGGTACGGCTGTTGGTGGTGGACGAGGCGACGAGGCCCGGCTGTTTTTGCTTGATTGAAAAGCGGGATCTGTAGCCAGATCCACTACGTAGTACGCTGGCGAGGTACGGCTGTTGGTAGTGGACGAGGCTACGAGGCCCGGCTGTTTTGGCTTGATTGAAAAACGGGGATCTGTGGCCAGATCCACTACGGAATGCGTGGGCGAAGCCCGGTTGTACGTAGTGGACGAGGCAACGAGGCCCGGCTGTTTATGGTTTTTTGATGCGCTGGATCTGTGGCCAGATCAATTACAAATACCTGGATCTGTGGCCAGATCCACTACGAAAGGCGAGGATCTGTGGCCAGATCCACTACATGAGGAATAGGCTAAATACTATTTGAGGCGTTTGAAGTCTAGGCCTGGATCAGTTGGCGGCGCGCCTGTGATCTTGAAGTTCCAGCCATCGGCTCCTTTGGATTTCACAGCACCTGCTACCGTTCCCTGTTCAGCAGTCACCAATTCGATCCCGTCGCCGAGAGAATTGAGCGTGCCCTTGAGCTCGACTGACGGCTGGTCTTTGCCACTCGCTTTCCACATGAAGGCAGAATCTTCGGTGATCCCTAACTCAATCTTAGAATTGCCCGTCTGGGCGACCCAAGTTCCTACCAAATCTGTCTCTGGAGCGTCCGCGTCCGCACTGGCGGTTGGAGCCGGTGCGGCAGCAGGGGCTGGCGGCGAAACGGCTGGAGCTGCTTCTGGAGGGGAGAGCGCGTCGAGCATTCGCTTGGCGGTGACGTCTTTCGGCTGATTGTTAACCACCACTTCCAAGGCTTCCGTAGCAGCCTCTTTGGAGCCCGTCACCAAATAGTGATACGCCAACACAAAATGGCTAGACGCATCGGACGGATTCGCAACGGTATAGCGTTCTAGGGTTCGCAACTGGGTCGTGTAATCCTCTACGTTGCCATAAAGTCCACTCATCGTGGTCCAATCCATACCAGGAGCCACTGCCAAATAAGAATTGAGACCGGCTGCTGCCTTGCTGTAATCTGCCACTGCAAACAATGCTAAGCATCGAGTCTCATGAACAACGGCATCACCAGGTAGCATCTTCAGTGCTTTGTCGAAATCCGATAATGCCCCGCGATAGTCCCCTGACTTGAACTTATCCAGCCCATTGTCGAAGGCCACCAAAGCTACCTGCTCTTGCGAATTCTGTTGCGTCACTTGCGTGTCGCCACCTGCCGACTCCGAGTCCGAGGAGACATAGTTGTTGATCACAACCGGCTGCGAATAGTCGAATGGCATTTCTTGCGCGACGACGGGTACCGCATAATAGGGATTGTAGTAGGCGACGTTGTTGCCCCAGCCAGAAGTCCATGAATTGAGCCCCCAACCAACTGCACCCCAAGCAACGGGCGCGTACCAGGAACTGCCCCAATATCCATGCCAACAGCCGTTGTACCAGTTGTGACGATTGTTGATGCAGTTGTTATGCCAGTTATTGTGCCAGTCATTAGAGTTGATCCCCCATCCTGGTCGCGAGAAACCAGGATCGAGATCCCAATTGGGCCGATTCAGCGGTCGATTCCCGACATTGACGCTGTTACCAATGTTGATGTTGTTGCCGACGTTAATGTTGCCTGCCCCTGGACGATTCCCACCACCAATGCTCGGACGATTGATGTTAATGTTGCCGTTATTGATGTTGTTTCCAACGCTGGGTCGGTTGATATTGGGGAGATTGTTGTTGGGTCGATTGCCACCAATAATAGGTCGATCCCCTCCAATGCCTGGACGATTTGTTCCAACGCCAGGTCTTTGAACGACGCCAGGTAATGTGCTTGGTCGTTCGCCACCGATGTTGGGTCGATTGATGTTGCCGGGCAGCGTGCTAGGTCGATTCGTCCCAATGTTCGGGCGATTGATGGTACCAGGCAAAGTGCTTGGCCGATCGGTTCCGATATTGGGTCGATTGGTGGTTCCCGGAAGAGTGCTAGGTCGATTCGTCCCGATGTTCGGGCGATTTGTGCCTGGTGCGGGTTTCGTCAAATCTCCTGGCTTATTGATCGTTCCTGGAAGGGTGGAAGGCCGATTGGAGTTTCCTAAAGTGGGTCGGTCGGATCCGCCTGGTCGTGTGAGCCCTCCACCTGTTCCGATGTTGGGTCGGTTTCCTAACGATGGAGTCGAAGGCAATGTGGTCGGTCGCGAAATGTTCGGACGGTTTGCGCTTGGCAAGTTGCCGGCTCCGCCCAAGGATGGTCGATTTGCTCCAACAGAACCTGCTCCCATGTTCGGCATGGAAGGACGTGTATTATTGGGCATGGATGGACGAACGCTACCAGGTCGTGCAGCAGCATTACCAAAAGTTGGACCCGAGCTGTTCGGACGAGAAACATTAGGGCGCGACATGTTCATGCTGGGCGCGGAGGGACGCGACATTGGCATGCTGGGACGAGCACCTCCACCGCCTACATTTCCCATCGAAGGCCGAGCTCCACCACCTCCGCCTCCAACGCGGCCGCCGCCACCTCCACCGCCACCTCGTCCTCTTTGAGCGAGCGCGTCGGACGAGGCTAGAAAGCTGATCGCCAAGCCGGCCAAAAGTGTCAACACCATTTGCTTTTTCGAAATTCGCATCGTCATTACTCCATCGTTGCTGTTGCTATTTAGAGCAACTAGATATTCAAAAATCTGGGGTATGTTATTCCTAAGCCGGGACTCGTTGCCTCGTCCACTACTAGCAGCCGACTAACAGCCGGCCTCGTCGCCTCGTCCACTACCAACAGCCGGGACTCGTTGCCTTGTCCACTACGAACAGCCGGCCTCGTTGCCTCGTCCACTACCAACAGCCGGGACTCGTTGCCTCGTCCACTACCAACAGCCGGGACTCGTTGCCTTGCCCACTACCGGGTAGTGGATCTGGCTACAGCTCCCTCGACGTACGCACTTACTTGGTCGCTGTCGGGGGTTGCTTGACGACGGTGATTTCGTAATCGTCTTCCACGATGTTCCCAACGATGCGGTTCGTTCCTTTCATCACGTAGCGTCCGTTTTCGCCGACAGTGACAAGGACGTTCGCGGAACCCGCTTCACCGTTGGGAAGCACGGCTTCGGACCGAACCGACCAAGCGTCGTCAATCTGAGTCCAAACGGATTCTGCGAAACCACCGTCCGAGTCGAAAGTCCAGGAGCGAGGCTTGCCCGCACGCGGGTCCCAGCAGATGCGTTGAGTGCTCTTCATCACGGTCTGTTCGCTTTTCGTCACCAAGATTTCACCCAGGATAAAATTCCCGTCTTCCGACCATTGGTAAGTGAGCTTGACTCGTGCGTCAGCCCCTTCGTTAATCCATTCACCAATGAGCCACTCCAGCGGTTGCAACAGTTCACCTGGGCTACTGATCGAATCCAAAGCGGAATCGCGAATCGAGGCAACCTTCCAACCTTGATCGGACTTCGAATAGATGGTGGTGTATTGGACTTGAGCGACACTTCCCTCTTTGGTCACGGTTGTTCGAACACCTTCTTCAATCGCGACTGGACCGGTTAATCGTATCGACTCAATGGTTGTTTCGGATTTGACGCCGGGAAACTTTTCGAAGTACGTTGTTAACAATTCTTGAACGGCCTTCTGACCTTGAAACAAGTTGCCTTGCTCGTCGATCACTTCGCCTTGGGCAAGAAACATGGCCGATAGATCGGCAGCCTTTCCTGCATTGAAGGCATCCGTGAGCTTCCTCGAGGCCGCACGAATTTCAGCGTCGGGAGCAGGTTCTTGGCAGAGCGAATGACTGGGTACCACCAGCAGGGCCCCAACAAAGGCAGCGAAGCAAATCGCGAATTGCAGTTTCATCTTCATGGCAGTTTCTTTGGGAAAGGAGAACACGTCAGAGCCCGATGCGTCCAGAGATGTCCGACTCTATTTACCCAACAGATTGTAATCTAATTCCGTTTTTGCAACATGAGGGAATCCCCGACACCCTTAACCGACAAACGGTGCTCTAAGCCCGTGGTTTCGATCAACCGAGCAAGCGTCCCTACTTAGCAGGCGAGCGGCAGAGTGAAAACCATCTGCCGAGAGTTCCGACGGGAGAGCGAGGCTCCTGCCGAGCTTGGCTTTGGTTCGGCAGGAGCCTCACCCTCCCGGTATAAGCTTTGGTTCGGCAGGAGCCTCACCCTCCCGGTATAAGCTTTGGTTCGGCAGGAGCCTCACCCTCCCGGTATAAGCAATGCTGCCACACACCTTAGACGGAAGCTTCTGCAAACGACTCGTCCGTTTCCCAGATACGAACTCGGGTTGCCACGCCGCCTGTCCCGTTCAGTAAACCTGGACAAACCTCTTCTAGGAGATACTTGGCCATGTTCTCCGCCGTGGGGTTGTAAGGCATGATGAAGATTCGGCATGGCTTCACCATTTGCAGAGACTCGATCGCGTTCTTGTCTTCGTTGCAAACAAGGAATCCGTGGTCCCAATTTTCGTCCAACCATCCTTTGCATTTAGCCTTCAGGTCAGCAAAGTCCATGACTCGGCCGACGGAATCTTGCGAGTCGCCCGTTACGAAAAAGTCGGCGACATAATTATGGCCGTGAAAATTTTCGCATTTGCCGCCATGTTGGTACAAACGGTGTCCAGCGCAGAACTTAATCCGGCGCATGATGGTCAGGCTCATAACAAAGTGTCTTTCTAAGAGTTGAGTTTGGGATTGTTTTTGTGGCGGTCGAGATCTCGGGAAGTTTTCTTGGCCAAGTTTTGTTCCATGGCACTCGCAAGATCGACCCCGGTTTGATTTGCCAAACAAACCAAAACAAAAAGGATGTCCGCCAATTCGTCGGGGATACTGTAGGCTAGGTCCGTTTTTTTAAAGCTCTGATCACCGAAAGTTCTTGAAAATATCCTGGATAGCTCTCCAACCTCCTCGACAAGGACCGCCAAATTCGTCATTTCCGAGAAGTATCGCACCCCAATCTCTTGGATCCAGGTGTCCACTTTCTGCTGCAGCTGCCGAAGCGATAAATCTCGGGAAATTTGATGTTCTTCAGGCAGTTCTTGCATGACGGATTCCGTGTTCAGGTGACATTTGCGGCAAGGCCCCCACAAAAGGTGCAAATTACGTTCCAAGTTTCAACTTATCAGGTGGTCAAGTCTGCACTTACCGCCAGCCAAGTGATACAGTAAAGATAACGGGCATCACTTGCAGGTCGATAGGCGGCAAGCGAGCGTACCGAGTTCATTCCCCGGTTCATTCCCCGACCTTTACGGATTTTATCATCATGCGTCTGTCGTTCGGACTAGAAGCACGTCAGATTCAAACTCAAAAACTGGCTCCTCGGATGATCCAGTCGATGGAGATTCTGCAGCTGCCGATCATGGCGTTGCAAGAACGCATCGAACAGGAGATGAACGAGAATCCAATGCTAGAGGTCGAGGAACGGGACGAGAGCCTGCCCGATGAAGAACCGAACGAAGACGACAGCTCAACCTCGTCCCGAACCGAAGATGAAAAAGAATTAATTGTTAAGGACAATCAGTCGAACGCGGAAGACTTCGAGCGATTGGCCAATATGGACGGCGATATGCCGGACACCTTCGACGACTTTCGGCGTTCTAGCAATCGAGTTCAAGAAGATGGCGACCGAGCCCACGACTTGATGGCCAACGCCGCGGAGCGTCCAGAGTCGCTTAACGATTACCTGCTGCATCAGTTGGCAGAAATGGATATCGACGACGATGTCGAGCGAATCGCAGAAAGGATCATATCCTGCTTAGACGCACGCGATGGGGGCTATCTTAAGACCTCGTTAGCGGACGTTCTACCGCCCGACCATCAACCTAACGATCTGGTTCTTGCTGAAAAGGCGCTCGCCATCGTCCAGTCGTTAGAGCCAGCTGGCATCGCGGCCAGAAATTTACGTGAGTGTTTGTTGATTCAAATTCGCCCCGACATGCGATTGGCAGAAGAGATGCGAATGCTCATCGCGCAGCACTTGGACGATCTTGCAGAAAACCGAATGCCTGTCATCCAGAAAAAGACTGGCTATTCGATCGACTTGATCAAAGAGATTCGCGAACAGATGCATCAGTTGAATCCAAAACCAGGTGCGGCATTCATGGAAGTGCATGTGCCCTTGGTCACGCCGGACGTCGTGGTGGAAATGAACGATGAGGGGCAGTACACCGTTCGCCTCATCGACGATTCATTGCCATCGCTTCGAATTAGCGAGTACTATCGCAAGCGATTAGGCGACCCCAAGGCAACTGAAGAAGAGAAGGAGTTCATCAAACGAAAGATCGGAAGCGCCCAATGGCTTATCGAGTCGATCCAGCAGCGACGTCGGACGTTGACCAAAGTGTCCCAAGCGATTGTCGACTACCAAAAAAAGTTTCTCGATGAAGGCCCGGAAGCCATCGAGCCACTAAAAATGCAGCAGATCGCAGACCAAGTTGGCGTTCACGTTACCACCGTGTCGCGAGCCGTGGACGACAAATGGATTCAGACACCCCGAGGCATCTTGCCCCTTCGACGCTTCTTCGTTTTTGGAACTCAAAGCGCAGACGGCGAAGACGTTGCTTACGAAACGATTCGCATCAAGCTGCAGGAAATCATCGACAAAGAAGATAAAACGAATCCGATGAGCGACGACGATTTGGTTGAGGAACTGAAGAAACAGGGGCTCGGGGTCGCGAGACGCACGATCACCAAATACCGCAAGAAGATGGCAATCCCAAGTAGCCGACAAAGAAGAGACTGGTCCAAATAAAGTCGGAAGCAGAGAGAGCCCTAAATCTTGAGGAAGTCCATCATTGGCACACGACCGAATCGTATGAGCCCCGGGTCTGGAGTCTTTCGGGCGCGAATCGCAGGTGCAGGAATCCAAGAATTTGGCTCTGTTTCGGGCAATGGATGGAAGCAGGCTCGATCCAGGCAACAGTCCGGGGCCGTTCCAATAGCAGCTTCCGCTCACCGACTCAGCCACAGCGGCGATCTGCAAAATCGCGAGCCCCGAGAGAGCAACGAATCGAATTCCCCCGGTCTGCACCAAGCCGTCCCTATCTCGCCTCTTCGAATGGTGGAAGCAATCCTGCTGATCGCACGCGAGCCAATCTCAGCCCGAAAATTGGCACTTTTGGCAGAGTTGGACGATGCGACTCAGGCCAGATCCTTAGCGAGGCAACTCAATGAAATCTATGATCTTCGGGGGCATGCGTTCCGGATCGAAGAGGTGGCCGGCGGAATGCAATTGCTCACACGCCCGCAGTTTGCAACCTGGTTAAGGCGTTTGGAACATGTTCGAGGAGAAGAGGTTCTTAGCTCGGGCATGCTTGAGTGCTTGTCGATCGTGGCATACCGTCAACCGGTCATGAGGGCGGAGATTGAAGCGATCCGCGGAGTCGGATGCGATGAAGTGCTGCGACAATTGATGCAGCGGGACTTGGTTCGTATTGCCGGAAGGCATGAAGAGCTCGGAAGACCCTACCTATATGGGACAACAAAACGCTTTTTGCAGCTTTTTGGTCTGCAATCCCTCGATTCCTTGCCAAGAGCCCAAAAGATTCGTCAAGCAGAAGCCGAAATTGCAACCAGACTTCGGAACGATGGAGAAAGAACAACCGATAAGAATCCAGAAGATCAAATTAGCGATGCTTCTTTCGACGACTAGCCAAGGCTAGTACTGATAGTTCAAAATTCGCGAGTTGCCTTCAGGGGTAAGTCAGAATTCCGGGAACCGGCGAAAACAACGTCGCGTTCCGTGAGAAGAGTGCAAATTTGTAAAAATAGGGGCTCGATAAGCCCTTGACCAGGATCGTTTCCTGGATGTTAATGTCAGCTCGTAGACACCGGTTTTCGGCAGAAGGCTTATGGTGTATGTTCTGTAAGTTGTACTGTCCCATTCCTCAACCTCGGCTCAGAAATAAGTAAGGAGTTCACTGTGAAGATGACGCTAGCGGATACCGGGTCTTCAGGATTGTTGCAGGCTGAACTATTGTCCTGGAACGCGCAATCAAAACGGTCAGCAAATCAAACCTACTTTGTCAGCGAAGACTCAGATGAATTCGAAGACGAAGACGAGTTTGACGATGATGATGAAGATGACGTTGACGATCTGGATGAGGACGAAGACGTAGAAGACGACATCGAAGAAGAGTTCGAAGACGACGATGAAGAAGAGGAAAAGGAAGAAGAACTCGAAGACGATGAATGGGAAGAGGTAGAAGAGGACGACGAAGACTCAGACGACGAAGATTCCGAAGACGATGAGGAAGAAGACGAAGACTGGGACGACGACGACGATTGGGACGATGACGACGATGATGATGAAGACGAAGATGAAGATGACGAAGATTGGGACTAGTCACATCGAGTAGTTTTCACCAACGTTTGGTCTAAAATTGTGAGAACCAAGGCCTCGTCACGAAGTTTCTGACGAGGTTTTTTGTTTCTCCCTCCAGTGAGGTTTTTGATTCCAGCATGCCAAACGCCACTTGCTTTCTGGTTGCGTATGCGATCGTTTTGGTTCTTGAGTTACTGAGGTGGCTGGACGGTACTGGGCGTCTTCCCTTGCCATCGGCTGCAAAACCGTGGCTTGCCCGTATTCTGTTGGGTGGAGCAGTGTGCGGCCTGTTCACTCACTCGCTTTACTTGCTGGACCGGATTTTCTTGTCGGCCTCGACCAGTTCGTCCCTTCGATTGGTTTCTTCTTGGCACGACTGGGCTATCGTTAGCGCCTGGGCGCTTGCCTGTTCTTACATTTGGCTACTACTGAAACGGCGCGAGAGCCTGATCGGGCTGTTTGTTTTGCCCCTGCTGCTTGTGTTGGTGGGCTTATCCTTGGCCGTTCCCAGAGAACCGCTCGGCGACGGCAACTCGGCAACCTTGTGGCGTCTGGTCCATGGTGCATCGATGACGATTGGGACCATGCTGGTCACTCTGGGGTTTGCCATGGCAATCATGTATTTGATTCAAGCGTATCGACTGAAACACAAGCGGCCTCACCAAGGGGTCTTACGATTGCCGAGCCTGGAATACCTACAATCGTTTGGAAGTTTTTGCCTTTTGGTCAGTGCGACATCCATCGGTTTTGGATTGGTCTCTGGAGTCATCATGAACTTGGTTCGGGACGGACAAGTCAACTGGACCGATCGAGGAATTCTCTTCTCTGGTGGCTTGTTCGCTTGGCTTGTCTTTGCGTTTTGGATTCAATGGCAATTCGCCAAACGCGGCAAAGGAGCTCAAACCGCATGGATGAACGTCTTGTCGTTTGTGATTGTTGCAGTTGCCGTACTTCTTGTGATGAGTGCTCCGCACGGCGAAGTACCAGGCCGACGATTGGATGATAGCCGGCAAAGCGAACTGAACTTCGATGGGGGTGCCAATTGAAGTTCTTGATGGTGGGATGCAGTCATCATTCGACCCCGCTCGCAATACGTGAATTGATTTCCTTTTCGGGAGAGCAAGTCGTGGCTGCTCTGGCCGAGCTTCGAAAGCGGTTCGCTGATTGTGAGTTCGTTCTATTGAACACATGCAATCGTGTTGAGCTTTATGCAGGTTCGCAGCAATCAACTGGCTACCCATCGCTGGATCAGATGGTTGCATTCATGACGGAATTTCATAGCCAACCGACAGAATCGTTCGGACGCCATTTTCTAAAGCTGGAGGATCAAGAAGCCATCGAACATTTGTTTACGGTGGCAAGCAGTATTGATTCCATTGTTGTCGGTGAGTCGCAAATTGCGGCTCAGGTTCACGATGCATATAGCCAAGCAACCAAGATTGGCATGACAGGCCCAACCATGCACGCGGTTTTCCAACACGCCAACCAAGTCGTCAAGCGGGTTACGAACGAAACCGAAATCCATCGTCGCAGAATAAGTGTTCCGAGCGTTGCGGTCAGTGAAATCGCTTCCGAGTTCTTTGAGCGTTTTGATGACAAGCAAATTTTGGTCATCGGCAGTGGGGAAATGGGGGTTGAGACTCTTCAGTATCTAAAAGGTGCGGGAGCATCTCGAGTCACGATTATCAATCGTTCGCTGGAGCGAGCTGAAAAGGTAGCTGAGCAATTTTCTGTCAAAGCCGCCTCGTGGGATAAGCTTGACCCGCTTTTGATCGAATCCGATCTCGTTGTCAGCACCACTGGAGCCGATCAAGCGATTGTGACCGAGGCACGCTTTCGGACCATTGCGGCGGCCAGGAAAAAAGGAACGTTACTGATCTTGGATCTTGCGGTCCCTCGCGATTTCGAAGCCTCGATCGGTCATTTTCCAGGTGTTTATCTTTACTCCGTTGACGACCTGCAGATTGTTTGCGATCGCAACAAGTCGTTTCGTGAACAGCAGATGCCCAAAGCCGTTCGCATCGTGAACGAAGAAGTGGAAAGATTGCTCGGGGATGTCAAGCATCGCTCCTCCACGGCCACGATTCGAGCCCTGCGAGAACAAACAGACTCCATCAAGCAATTGGAACTGGACCGACTTTTCGGAAAGCAAGCCATGCAGGATTGTTCTACTGAAATGCAAGCGGAAATCGCTCAGGCGTTCGATCGATTAACCAACAAGCTGTTACACTCGCCGCTGCAGTCCATTCGGGAAGTCGCTCAAACCGATCAGCGAGATAGCTTGGTGAGTGCCTTGCGGAAGTTGTTTCAGCTGCGATAGGGATCGACCTATCCAACTTCACTGCCTGTTAACATTCGCTGCACATCAATCTTCGATGCCATCATCACGAAAGATTTCTTCTCGGGAATGGAGTTGGCAAAACAGCGCTCGCTTTTGATCTGGTAGCGAATAATCGAACCCTAGCTTGCGTAAGAATTCCTCGGAGGCGCTAATCGCCATCACCTCCAAAATCCCCTTCTCTCGGGCTCGATCGACACAGGCCTTGACCAGAGCGCTGCCGATTCCGTTCCCTTGGTAGCCGTCCGCAACCGCAAGCGATTGAATTTCACCGAGCTTTCGCGAATAGATTTCCACGGCGGCAAAACCCACCAATTGGTTGGAGCCTGCTGCGTCCACCACTTCCGCTACATATCCATTCGCCATTAAAAGAATGAGTTCCGATTGCATGCGTCGGAGCAGTTTCTTCTTCTCGACAAATGGTTTCAACAACGCCTGAATGCTATCTAAGTCGTCAAAATGAGCACGTCGGATTTTAAAACTAATTTTGTCCTGGGTTTGGCCGGCAGTGGGTTCGTTGGGCAACTTGTCTTTCCCTTGGTAAAGCGGATGGAACGTTGATTTGCACCTTATGCTACTCGATTCATGGCACTAGGTCAGCCTGGAGAGCGAGATCGACGGTAAAGTTTATGCAACACGCAAGCGCGTTTGCTCGTCTTGCCTCGTTTGCTCAGTTTCACGTATACCTACGATTGGAGCTAAGCAATACCCCGTTTTCTTTCCGAAAAATCAAAACGAGTTCACATTTTGGAAACTACCGCAGCAAGTGTCGTCAATTCAATCACGACATTGGATCCTAACGTTTCGGAAGAATTTATGGGGCAGCGACTTTTCTTTTCGGTAGGCGAGCCAAGTGGAGACTTGCATGCCTCCAACCTGATCCGATCGATTCAGCAGATTTCGCCATCCACTACGTTTCGAGGGCTTGGCGGAAGCCGGATGATCCAGGCTGGACTGGAGCTTGATTACGATCTTACGACGTTAGCAGTGATGGGATTTGCCGAAGTTCTTCCCAAGCTCCGCGAGTTTTTCAGGGTGGCCGATTTGGCGGAGAGTTGCTTTGCCAGGGGAGACGTGGATGGGGTGGTGCTGGTCGATTTTCCGGGCTTCAATTGGCACATTGCGAAGCGTGCGAAAAAGTACAACATTCCGGTTTTCTATTATCTGCCCCCTCAGCTTTGGGCGTGGGGTGGATGGCGAGTCAAAAAGCTCCGCAGGAACGTCGATCATGTGCTTTGCAACCTACCCTTTGAAGCACCCTGGTTTCACGAACGCAAGGTAAAAGCGCATTACGTAGGCCATCCATTCTATGATGCCGTTGCTCAGCAACCTCTCGACATTCGCTTCATTGATAAATGGAAAGACAATAAGAAGATTCAGATTTCGGTACTTCCCGGCTCTCGCGACCACGAGGTGCACACGATATGGCCTCTTCAGCTGGAAGTCATTCGGCGATTAGCAGCCAAGCATCCGAACGCTCAATTTTTGATTGCGGCACTGAAGGATTCGCATGCACTGTGGTGTCGTTCTCAGTTGCAGGGGGCAGACGCCAAACTGCCGATCCATATCTTCGCGGGCAAGACCAGCGAAATCCTGGAATTGAGCGATTGTTCGTTGATGAAAAGCGGTTCGGTATCGCTCGAACTGATGGCTCGAGGAAAGCCGGCAGCGGTGCTGTACCATCTGAGTGAATTCACTTTTTGGATGGCGAAGATGCTAGTCCGATGCAAAAGCATGTCCTTGCCGAACATGATGTCGGAGGAAGTCGTTTTTCCTGAGTTCTTATCCCATGGATCATTGAACTCGGCTTCCGCTCGTAAATCGATCGAGCAGGTAACCATAGAAATGTCCAAGCTTATTTCCGACGGTGAATACCGTGCGAGCCAGCGCCAAAAGCTGCAACGTCTTGCCAGTCAATTTGCCAAGCCAGGAGCGAGCAACCAAGCGGCTCGCTTTATCATGACCAAGTTATTGACACCTGACGAAGGCACGTTGCCAATCGATGAAGATGCCCCCACCGTCATTACCAAGGCGAATCGAGCTGCTTGAAGGGAGTCATGCCGCAATCGACAAGAGTCGATTGCTTGAAGTCTTACTTACTCCATGGGGTCTGCAGCGAATGGGTCATCCCCCATTAGGTCGTCCGTTGCATCGCCAGCCCCTTCGAACAGGCTATCTTCGACCGGTGCAGCATCGGTGCTTTCGGTTGGCTCATCCGAGAGATTTTCTTTCTTCTTGCTGGAGGCGTCGTCATTGTTCGCTTTGAAGTTCGCAATGTAAACTGGGGATTCTGCATTGGTTTCGCGCAGGCAAGTGAGTTCCCCTTTGGAATCCACAAAGTACAGTCGGTCGGAAACGGAATTGGGGAGCACTTTCGGAGCTTGGATGCTGGAGACTTTGACTTCGGTGCCTGTTGCCTTGTCGATGGATACAAGCTGATTGCTTCCGCTGACGGCATAAACATGATCTTTGCCGACAGAGACAATGTCATGGATGTTTCGAACCGGATTGGCCCACAGGTTTGACCCGTCGGTGATGCTTATGCAAAAGAGCTTTTCTTCATCGCTGACGATGAAGACGGCGTCTTTAGAAGCAACCGGAGACTTCGTGACTTGAGCGGCCAGGCGGCGTTTCCATCGAATCGAGTCAGCTCGGTCGGTTGAGAAGTGAATAACAGTTCCGTTGACGCCACAGGCGATGTAGCCGGTTTCCACCGCGACCGGCAATGCCACCACAGTTTCACCTGCCACGATCGAGGTCCATAGCCTTGCGTTGTTTTCGATGTCCGCCAAAATCAACTTGGATTTCATTGGCCAGCACACAAATCGACGATTGACCGACGTTTGGATGGCGACTCGATTTTCATCACCACTTCGCAGAACAATGGGGGCTTCCTTCAAGTCCTTCACATCGTAGCCCACCAGACGCCCACCATCGGACGGAACCAGAGCTTTCCCCGGCATCGCTGAAGGCGAACCCGTTGCGGTAAACTGAAGCTTGCGAGTGTTTAGTTTGGTGCCATCCTCCAGCGAGAAGATAGTTAAAAAGTTTCCATTGGTTATCACCACATGATCATCGGACACTCCAGGACCATAGAACGGCAACCGAGGATCTCCCGCCTCGGCAGCCCAGATAACTTCACCGGTTTCGGCATCAATGGTTGTCAAAATCCCCCGTTCGCTTAGCGTCACGATGTATGTTAATTGACTGCTAGGGCTTGGAATAATCTCCACTTTTTTCCCTAGCGTCTTGTAGGTGGCGGACAGCTTCTCGGCACGTTTCATGGCTCCTTCCATGCCGATGCGAGGCAGCTTTTCGATCGACTCGCCTTTGGCAATCGCCAGATCGACAGCTTCTTGATCGATCTCGTCTCCTCGGATTTGCATCAGAACTTTGTTTCCGTACTTGACTGTCACCGACTCCTGTTTGGCAGTCGAATGAGGCCAAATGACAAAGCTGTGTTCGCCGTGAGCGAGAGGACCGCCTCCGACATTGGTTTCCCAAGCTAAAGTAAGCCCGAGAGTCGCTGCGGAATGACTGTTGACTTCCGCCAGTCCTGGTTGTGGCAAGCTCGCAACCAAGGAAACACCGAAAATTGCAGCAAGAAAACGCAACGGCGAGATGAAATTCTGGATCTTCATGAAAGGTGCCCTGGTGGGAAAAGAAAGAGTCTCTTTGATAGTAGTCTGCTGGCAGGTAAGTTGCTAATAGGAAATTGGATTTACGGCCTCGCTTCCCGGCCCTCACATTCCGCATAATCGCTCGCGGCCGGCCTGCACAACCTTACATAAGTAAACTTGCAAGACCATCGCCTACCGATTCAGTCCAGGAAATGAACGTGGAATTATAGAATTTACAGGTCAGGAGTCGATTCGGTTTGCCTTTGGGCGTGCTCAGTTCGCCAATCATTCTGGACACGATTTGTATCCAAGCGTCTTCATTTTGTTCGAAAACTCATCCATGAATGCAAAAGAAAGCTACCTTACTATTGCAACACGAGCGACTTAGTGGCTTTTCGTACGACGGGGTAGTCCGATTGTTCGGCGCTCTCTTTTCGGAAATTCGACGCGACCGATCAGAGAATGTTTGACGGTTGGGCACCAGCGATTTACCATGCTAGAAGAGCTGGCCCGCATTTTTCGGGGATGCACCCTGTCATTTTGGGGCTAGCGGCTGTTTTTCTCATCCACTTTTGCTCTTGTTTTGGCTTACAAAGCTCACTTTAGAGGTACTTCATGGCTCGCGATCGCAACGTCTATGTCTGGCAAGCCTACGTGACCGTTATGTCCATTGTGAGCCTGGCCTGCTTGGGCGCAATGATGTTTGTCATTTTCCAATCAGGTACCAACGCCAAGACCGTGGAAGGGGCAATCGCCAAGGAGCAAAAGGCGACGGATGAATTACGAAAAGCATCCAACGCCCGCCAAGTGCTGGAGCGAATTGTCGGTGTGGGTACACCCATCACGGAATCCGAATTCAATCAGCTTCTTAGCACTGTTTCTGGAGACGAAAAGCTGAACGCAGCCGTCAAGGTCTATACGCAAAACATGGCCTTGTTTGGTCCGGGGGCAAGCGAACCCAGTTACACCAAACTCGTTGCTACCTTGATGCAAGAACTTCGCGCCAGAAACATGCAGGTTGACACCGCTTCCAAGAAAGAAATTGAGCTGAAGGATAAGTACGACGCCACGATCGCTCAGGAAACAAAAGCTCGTGATGCGGAAAAACAGAAGGCTCAAGATCTAGCAAACCAACTAGAGAAGGAACTGACCAAGTACACCGAAAACATCAATCAACAGCAACAAACGATCACCAAGATTGAAACGGAAAAGCAAGCTCTCGTTCAGAGCCTCAATAAGAAGATCAAGGACAAAACGACCGAGCTGGACAAAACGATCGCGATGAACGAAGACCTCCAAAAGCGAATCGAAAAACTGAATCGCAAGCTTCAGGAGATCCAAGGTGAAGACTTCCAGTACGCGCAAGGGAAGATCACCAACGTGACTGACGGTGGCGATACGGTTTACATCAACCTTGGTTTCGCAGATCGATTGAAGCCGGGCGTGACCTTCGGTGTTCTTGATGCCGATATCACGAAGGTGTCCGGCGTCAGTCCGAAAGCAAAGATTGAAGTCATTAAGGTGATCAACGAACGCCTTTCCCGTTGCAAGGTATTGGCAGATCGAGCTGCCACGACCATTTTGCAAGGAGACCAGATCTACTCGCCAGGCTGGCAAGCAGGAAAAGATGTGTTGTATGCTTTGGTTGGCAAAATGGACATCGATGGCGACTCGGTTGACGATCGCGATACTCTTCGGGCTTTGATCGAGCAGAACGGTGGAAAGGTTGTCGCGGAACTGATGCCGAATGGGGAACTCAAGGGAAGCCTTAGCATCGATACCAATTGGCTTGTCATCGGCGAAGATTTTCAGCCCAAAGCATTGGCGGAGGACGGAAAGCTCGACAATGCAACATCCATTGCAGCCAAAAAGCGGGGCGAGATCGAGTTGCAGGCAAAGGCATTGAACATCGGACGCATGAACCTAGACAAACTTCTGAGCTATCTTCGAGGTGGAAAAGCGGGCGAGGTGATGCCCATCGGAACTGGCTTGCGAGCCAAAGCCGAAGACTATCGTAAGCCAGCCGCTGGTGGTGACAATGCGGGTCGAGTTTCTGAGCTATTTCAAACTCGCGACGGTGATCTTAGCCGTAACGCACCAAAGCCTTAGTTAGGTGAGCCGCGGGCGCTAGCCGCGTTATGTTTTCTGCTCAATTTGCTAACGTCGCTGATACAGCCAGCGGTTCATCCAGAATCCGGGGCTTTTGCTTGCTCCCATCAAGTTAGCCCGTTGAGGGGCTTTTGTGGAACGGCGTTTTGATGTCGAATAGGCGACATGAAGCCGCAAGGAGCAAAAGCCAAACGAACGCTTGCCGATTTTCTGAATCGAAACAATGCTGCTGAACTTCCCGAAGGTCAAATCGAGCTCGAGGATATCGAACTCCAAACCGACCGGACGAAAGCAGAATTGAAGGCTAGCGCTGCGCTCGCCAAGGACGTTCCGGGTGGCAAAACAAAACCAAAGTCGTCGCCATCGCGCGTTCGCAAGTCCAAACCAGAGCCTAAGCCAGACATTACGCCTGCGGAAAAGCTGCGACAGCGCGAAAATCAGATTCACGAGGCTTCGATCGCGGCCAAAGAGTCCAGCGCACTGCCTGTCCAGAAGGCCAAAGCCGCGGAGCTTCTGAGTGGGATTCTCGAACGGTCCGATTTTCAGGCAGCGTCTCAAGAATGGGCCGACGGGAAGGGTCTTTGTTGGGAAGGAGCTTGGCTAGGGGCGATTGCACCTCTTGCGTCGGCGGTTGTCCGGCAGCATCGCCGCCCTATGCTGATCGTTTTGGCTCAGCATCAGGACGCAGAGACCGTGGGACGCGATCTGGATTTCTTTCTCGATCGCAATGCGGACGTCTTCCCCCCTTCTTCCGACGACGTCCAAGAGGACCTACTTCAACAGCAGGAGGTGATACTTCGTTTGCAAGTGCTGTCTCGTTTGGATGCCGCCAGGTCTCACCTGCTGCAAAAAGGTCATCTTGAAGATGTTCCTGTGATCGTAACAACCGTACCAGCCTTGATGCATCTCGTTCCCAGCCCTGAGCAGTTGCGGCAAGACAGGCGAACGCTGCGAGTTGGAGAGCGGGTTGACCTGGCAGATCTGAAACGCTGGCTTGCATCCAGCGGTTACCGGACGACCACCAGCGTGCAACTGGCTGGCGAGTTTACGGCCCGCGGTGGCATTCTGGATGTATTCCCCCCAGACTGTGGCGAGCCCAGGCGCATCGAATTGTTCGACGACGAAGTGGAGTCGATTCGCAGCTTTGATTCGGTCACGCAGAGGTCGTTGAATCGACTTGATCGAGTCGATTTGATTGCGGCCAATGAAGCGATCAAGGAAGAAGCTTCGTTATTGGACTATTTGCCATCGAATACGATGATCTTGATGAATGAACCGATCGCTGCCATTCACAATGCGAATGCGTTTCACGCCCGTGTGCCGTTTCCGGGTCGATTTCGCTCCCCTTCTGATATCCTGGCGGGCTTGATGAAGCTTGCTAATGCGCAGATCACTCAGATTGCTGACACGGGTTTCCTGGGCGAGCTGCGTCGGGTTCCGATCGGTGACGTTCAGCGGATTGGTGGCGAGCTTGAGAACCTTGCTCGCGACATCGATACTGCGGTGGGGGCTAAACGAACTGCTTTGGTCGTTTGTATCAACGAAGGGGAGCAGAGCCGAATTCATGACTTGCTCCAAAAATCGCAGGCGCTTGCTGAAGGTCGAATCCATATTGAAATCGGGTTGCTGAGCTGTGGTTTTGAATTGGGCCCAGAAGGGCCGTTGGTCTTGACGGTAAACCAGTTGCTCAAGCGATCGAATCTTCGGCGGTCTTCCAAGAAACTGGCGTCGCGGGCGATCGATAGTTTTCTCGATCTGCGCGAAGGAGACCTTGTTGTTCATCTTTCGCATGGAATTGGAATCTATCGAGGGATGGAGCTCATTGAGAAACAAGGGCAGAAGTACGAGCACTTGGCGATCGAGTTCGACGGCGGTTCGAAGCTTTTTGTCCCCAGTAGCAAGATCGATTTGGTGCAGCGTTATGTAGGGGCCACCAAGTCGCGTCCGAAGCTTGCCAAGATTGGAGGCCAAGCCTGGAGCAAACAAAAGAAGGCAGCAGAAGCGGCTGTCATTGACATGGCGTCCGATCTCTTGGAGCTTCAAGCGAAGCGAAAGAGTCTTACCGGGATTCAGTTTAAGCCGGACTCGGTTTGGCAAAGCCAATTCGATGGATCGTTTCCGTATGAGGAGACTCCAGATCAGTTGACAGCGATTGCCGCGACGAAGGCCGATATGATGGCAACGCGTCCTATGGAACGCTTGATATGCGGAGACGTTGGATTTGGGAAGACCGAAGTTGCCATGCGTGCCGTCTTTAAGGCAGTAGAGAGCGGGTACCAAGTCGCAGTCCTGGTGCCGACCACCGTCTTAGCCGAGCAGCACTACAAAACGTTTTGCAAACGTATGGCCGAGTTTCCATTCGAGATCGCCAAGCTCAGCCGGTTTGAAACGACGCAGGAGCAAAAAGAAACTGTCAAGCGTATCGCCAAGGGGCAGGTAGACATCGTCATCGGAACGCATCGGCTTGCATCGACCGATGTTCAGTTCTTTAATCTTGGCTTGCTGGTGATTGACGAAGAACAAAAGTTTGGTGTCGAGCTGAAGGAACGTATCAAGAAGTCGACGGCGATGGTGGACATTCTGACTTTGTCGGCAACCCCGATTCCTCGAACGTTGCACATGTCCTTGTTGGGCGTTCGCGACATTTCCAATTTAGAAACACCCCCAGAAGAACGAATGGCCGTGGAAACACGCGTGGTTCGTTTTGACGATTCGCTGGTTCGCAATGCGATTTTGCGTGAACTGAATCGAGACGGCCAAGTGTATTTCGTTCACAACCGTATCGAAGACATGCATTCCATTGCGGCAAGATTGCAGCGGATTGTGCCAGAGGCTCGCATTCTCATTGGGCATGGGCAAATGGCAGAAGGAGCGCTCGAGCAGGTCATGCTCGACTTTGTCGACCATCGTGCGGACATTCTGTTGGCAACCACCATCATCGAAAGCGGATTAGATATCCCAAACGCCAACACGATTTTTATCGATGAGGCCAATCGGTATGGGCTCAGCGAGCTCCATCAATTACGCGGCCGAGTAGGAAGATACAAGAACCAAGCCCATTGTTATTTGCTCGTTGATCGCGACCGGATGCTAAATCCCGATGCAGCGAGACGATTGCATGCGATCGAAGAGTACTCGCAGCTAGGGGCAGGGTTTGGGATTGCGATGCGCGATCTGGAAATTCGCGGCGCAGGAAACCTATTAGGGACTCAACAGAGCGGTCACATTGCGACGGTTGGTTACGAACTGTATTGTCAGTTGCTCGAAGGGGCGGTGCGACAACTGACCAAGCAGCCACCCAGAATTAGCATCGATGTGGAAATCAACTTGCCGGTCGAAGCGTTTTTGCCCAACGACTATATCCCCGAAATTCGTCACAAGATCGACGTCTATCGTCGTCTCAGTCGGTTACAGAACGTGCAGTCGATAGCGGATCTCAAGCAGGAGCTCGCCGACCGCTTTGGTGCTCCGCCTCCTTTGGTGGTCCGATTGTTGGATATCGCCGAGCTGAGAATGGATGCAGCGCTTTGGTCGATACGCTATGTGGGAATTGAAGATGGCTACATGTCCTTTACCTATACGGACCAAGGGCGAATTGAGCAATTAGCTCGAAGGCACAACGGTCGCCTTCGAATTGTCGATTCCAAGAGCGCCTATTGGCCACTTCGTCCTGATGAACCCAAACCGGTGGCCGTCCCCTTTGGAAAAGGAAATCCGCCTCGCGGTCAGACTCCTCCCCGTGGGCATGCACCTCGACCTGAGACCGATGCCGAGATCGTCGCCAAAACGGACTTGCTAGCGGTTTTACGATCCGTGCTGACGTTCTCCTAAGAGTCTGCAATCGCGAGTGAAATACAGCGATGCCCGGTCGTTTTGATTTACAGTACAATGCTCGCGTGCGCGATGGGGAAGGTCCACTGCGAGCTTAAGACGAACAACGAAACCTTGCTTTCTGGAGAAGCAACGAAATATGGATTACTGGCAACTTTCAGGCAAGCGGTTTGTGGTGATGGGGGTGGCCAATCGCAAGAGCGTCGCTTACATGATCGGAAAATCGCTGGAAGCGAATGGTGCGCTGGTGGAATACGTGGTTCGGAGCCAGAAGCGAAAAGACGAAGTGTCAAAGCTTTTTCCGAACGCTCCGATTTGGATTTGCGACGTGGAAGACCAGCAGCAGATTGATTCGTTGGCAGCTGACCTAGGTAACAATTCGCAAACAATTCAGGGTTTTGTTCACTCGATCGCATTTGCCGATTACAGCGACGGCATGAAGGCCTTTCACGAAACAACCAGAAAGCAATTTCTGCAAGCGATTGATATTTCTTGCTTTTCTCTAGTTGCCGTCAGCAATGCGATCAAGGGCATGCTGGCACAAGACGCATCGGTTGTGACCATTGGGATTTCGACCACCAAGATGGCGAGCGAGAGCTATGGCTTTATGGCTCCGGTGAAGGCTGCTTTGGATTCGTCCTTGGCATTTTTGTCTAAGTCTTTCAGCCGCTTTTCCAAAATCCGGTTTAATGCGGTGGGAGCTGGGTTGTTGAAGACAAGTGCGTCGGCTGGCATCCCTGGATACGTTGATGCCTATCTCTTCGCGGAAAAGGCCATTCCAAGAGGAGCAGGAGTTACGACCCAAGAGGTCGCAGATACGGTGGTGTTCTTATTGAGTCCACGTTCGTCAGGCATTACGTCTCAGACGATTGTGGTTGATGCTGGAATGTCAACCAATTACTTTGACCAGGCGATCATCTCGAAGGTGTCGGGGCAATAATTAGGTTTTGGGATCGCTGCACAGTATGGCATCGTGGATATGGCGAGCGAATGCGAGCAGAGTAGGCTCAAAACAAAAAAAATCGGCCCGTCATTTCTGACGGGCCGACTTTATAGATCATGTCTGACGACAAGCAGTTCGAGCTTCGTTATTAACGAATTCGAGTGCTGCTTGCTTGAATGACATGACGCTTGGTGTTCAAGTATGCATGTGGATCAACAACTGGAGCTGGAGCTGCTGCTGGTGCAGCAACTGGAGCAGCAACCGATGTTCCACCGCACGAGCTGCAACCAGCTGGAGCTGCGCACGAATCGCAAGCAACTGGTGCATCGCAGCATGAGCTCTTCTTGCAAGAGAAAATCTTTGCAAGCAGACCACGATGCTTCTTCAAGCCACATCCGCTGTCGCAGGATGGAGCTGCACAAGGATCGCAAGCAGCGATTTCAGCGCCGCATGTTGGAGCTGCACCGCAACCGGATCCGCATGGTGCCATTTCAGCGCCACAGGTCGGAGCTGCACAAGGATCACAAGCAGCGATCTCAGCGCCACAGCTTGGAGCACAAGCCAACTTGCCCTTCAATCCGCAAAGCTTGCCCTTCAAGCCCTTGAGGGCCGAAAGAAGAGGCTTGCGAGGAGCACAGCATGGGCTTTCAACGCCACAGCTTGGTGTTCCGCATGGATCGCATGAAGCGATTTCTGCGCCGCAGCTTGGAGCTGCACCGCAACCAGATCCGCATGGGGCAGCAATTTCAGCGCCGCACGATGGATCAGCTGCACAACCGGATCCGCATGGAGCCATTTCGGCTCCGCACGATGGATCCACAACCGAAGTATCGCAGCACGAGCTGGATGCTCCGCAACCATGTCCGCCAAGTAGGCGGCTCAATAGGTCGCCGCCGAAGCTTTGTCCACAGAGGCTAGCACCTAGGACGAACGAACCAACTACAATATTCATTTTCATCGAGCCAAATCTCCCTACGTATATTGTTCACTGACAATTGTTCACAGGCCAACTTGGACGGCTGTTTTGAGACCGATTTCGGCGCACGAAGTCGCCGCCGAAATCGCCCTCAATTGGCGTGGCATGTAGCACTTTGCCGAAGCATAGTGCCATTGACTTCGTTTGCCTCATTACTCAAATGATCACCTTCCTGTTGGGCGATCATTTGTCCGTCTTCGTTGTGCTTTGTAAGACCCCTCAGTCCTCCAAAACTTTGCAATCGTTGCCGGTCGAGTATTCCCGTTACTCGATCAGTATCTGGGTCACCGGCAATTCTTCTTTCGCAACTTTCTCACCGGACTGCACGTACAGCCAAGTTAAGATGCGAGGTTGAGGGAAGGTATCGGCCAGACGTGGAAATACCCTTGAGGTTGCAGTTCCATTTTTCGAAAAATGATGCCTAATAAGAGTTTACGTAAGTTTTGACGGTTGCGACGAGGCTTTCGTTTAGTCCAATTACCTCACCGCAAATCTTGCCTAACCTACCAAAGACTGGCGTCAACCTTTTAGCAATCCGCAAAGTCTACCTGCCTTACTTTCCACCCTATCGAAATGAAGTTCGAATGAAAATTGTCTACCTGACCGCGGGAGCCGCCGGAATGATCTGCGGCTCGTGCTTGCACGACAATGCACTAGCAAAAAACTTAATAGAGTTAGGGCATGATTGCCTCCTGATCCCAGTCTATACCCCTATTCGGACGGATGAGGTGGATGTCAGCATCGATCGAGTGTTCATGGGGGGGATCAATGTCTACCTGCAACAGAAGCTGCCGTTCTTGTCCTACTTACCGAATTGGTTCGATGGGTTTCTCAATCAAGCTTGGCTGATCAAGCCACTTACCAAGAACGCAGGCAAAACCTCTCCCCATCTTTTGGGGGCATTGTCGGTTTCGATGTTGAAGGGGACTCAAGGCCGGCAGCGGAAGGAGTTTCTCCGGTTGCTCGACTGGATCGATCGAGACATCCAACCGGAGATCGTAGTATTTACCAACCTGCTCATTGGAGGTTGCATTCCTGATTTACAACGACGCAGCAAGGCGAAGATTTTCGTAACGCTTCAAGGGGACGATATCTTCTTGGACTCGTTGCCGGAAAAGTATCGAACTCAAGCGATACATCTTATGCAATCGTTAGTGCCCCGAGTGGATGGATTCCTTTTGCATTCTCAAGATTACGCTTCTCGCATGGGAAAGCTGCTTCAGATCCCGAGCGAGAAGCTGCACGTGATTCCCCTGGGAGTCGACGTGAAGGACTTCCGTAACTTAAGTCGAAGCCCCAGCGTTTCCAAAGATTTTGTCGTAGGCTATTTGGCAAGAATGGCACCGGAGAAAGGGCTGCACCGATTAATTGATGCGTTTATCGAGATCGCACGTAAACCTGGCATGGAGCATGTGCGTTTGCGATTAGCCGGTTGGATGGGGGCTCAGCATACGGACTTTTGGAAAGAGCAAACGACCAAGCTCGAAAACGCGGGACTGAATGATCGCTGGGAATACCTGGGAAGCATCGATCGGAAGCAAAAAGCGGAATTCTTGTCGACGCTTGATCTCTTCTGCGTACCAACTACCTATGAAGAGCCGAAGGGGCTTTTTTTACTGGAGGCGATTGCCGCAGGTACGCCCTATTTACAACCCAGTCACGGCGCCTTTCCTGAAATCCATGCACGTCTTAGGCACGTTTCGTCTATAATTGGTTCAGACGCCCATCGCGGTAGTCTCTTCCAAGCAGATTCCCAGCCTGATCTGGTTGCAAAGCTTATGGAAGCCATCCTATCCAACCACCCACCTAAAATGCTGGACCATGCCATGATGGACGAGCTGAGTATCGCGACTCATGCCCAACGTGTTGTTCAGATCTTTGCGCAGGGCGATTCAGCTCACCAAGCGACTTGAATACCATGATGCTGAGTGATTCGAACGAAGTAAGACCGGTAACAACAGAGCAATGGTTGACCTTTCGACGCTACGTGAACGGCACAAGCCAATTCCGTGTTCAAGACGTCGTCACCAGCGTGTGGGTTTGCTTGATGGGGTTTGTATTTGGAGCGGCCGGATTGTCTCAAAGTGTCGCGTTGGCTGAGCAGGAACCGTCAAACTTATCCAACGAGGATCAATTCCGGCAGGTCGTTTTGCCCATTTTGCAAAAGCGATGTTTCGGATGTCACAGTCACGGCAGTGGAGTGATTGAGAGCGAATTGGCGCTGGATTTCCGGGCTGGCTGGGAAAAAGGGGGCTCACGTGGGCCTGCCTTGGAGCCAGGGAACCCGCTTCGAAGCCTGATAGTCCAAGCGATCAAGCACGAACTTCCTGATCTCAAGATGCCGGAAGAGCAAATGCCCGAATCCGAGATACATCAGATAGAGACTTGGATTGAACGAGGTGCGTTCGATGATCGGCTGACCGCCCCTGCATTCGATACTCAAAAGCCTCGCGACTGGTGGTCCTTAAGGCCACTGACCAAAAACGCCCCTCCAGACAGCACTTTTGCCAATCCGATTGATAGCTTCATCGCATCGAAATTAGCGGATAGCAAACTGAGCCATTCGGCCCGAGCGGATCGGCGCACTTTGATTCGTCGACTTTATTTTGATTTGATCGGACTGCCACCTACACCGGAAGAAGTGCGTGCGTTTGAGTCTGATCCTAGTGATCAAGCTTACCAGCAACTCGTCGACCGATTGCTTGCGTCCGAGCGTTATGGCGAGCGTTGGGCAAGGCATTGGATGGATGCGATCCACTTTGCTGATTCGCATGGATACGAGCACGACGTAGGACGGGACCATGCTTGGCCTTATCGCGACTATTTAATCGATGCCTTGAATCAAGACAAAGCATGGTCGCGCATGATCCGAGAGCAACTGGCGGCGGACCATTTCTTCCCCGATCAGCCTGAGCTTGTTCCGGCAATGGGGTTTCTGGGAGCAGGCACATTCGATTTGAGCACGTTCGCCACCGCTCCAGTTACATTTGATTATTTGGACCGAGATGATCTGGTGACCCAAACCATGGCGGCATTCACCAGCACTACTGCCAACTGCGCCCGATGTCATTCCCACAAATTCGACCCTATTTCACAAGAGGATTATTACAGCTTGCAAGCGGTCTTTGCGGGAATTCTCAAAGGGGATGTCCAGTACGACGCTTCGCCAAATATCGGTGCAAACCGGCGTGAATTGCAGCGTGTGATGGACGCTGCTAAGGAACGCAATGGCGTCATCCTTTTTGCATCGACCTATGAGCCGCAAATCATGGCGAGTCTCTCGTCGCTGTCCAAACATGCCAAATGGGAATCGCTCGATTGCTCCAGTTACGTTTCGACCGATGGTAGCACTTTGACGCGACAGTCGGACGGCAGCGTTCTTGCATCTGGGCTAGTGCCAGAACGGGACACCTATGTTCTGACCGCCAAGCCTGCCTTGCCAAAAATCAGTGCAGTTCGTTTGGACGTTTTGGCCCACGAGTCTCTCCCGATGAATGGACCTGGACGTTGTCACAACGGAAACCTTCACTTGTCGGAGATCGAGGTCATGGTTTTTGATCCTGCCAATGCGACGGCAACGAAGGTTCCATGGAAGCAGGCATCCGCGGACTTCAATCAAGCCAGCTGGGGGATCGAGCGAGCTATTGACGGCGATCTCAGCACGGCCTGGGGGATCCATCCTTCCGTTGGACAATCGCACTATGCTGTTTTCGAATTCGATAAGCCGTTGGATCTGCCAGACGGGGCAACGGTGTCAGTGGTTCTCAAGCAGCTTCACGGCGGCTCCCATTTGATCGGATCATTAAAACTGTCCATCACCGCGAACGATCCGATTTCCATTCATGCCAAACCGATAGCGGTAGAACAAGTTCTACAGAAACATCCGGATCTTTCGCTCGCCTCCTGGGGGGCTATCCCAGAAAACGATCGTTTGACAATCGCAGCCTATTTGCTGCAGGAATGGGCGCTGAAGCAGCAAGCCGCATTACCTCAACCAAATCGTGTATTCGCGGCGGGCACCAAGGTGGAAATCCCCGAAGGAAACGGTTCTTACCAGCGCAGAAGTGTTGATTCGCCCAAGAACGTTCATGTATTGCATCGAGGTGACTTCGATAAACCGCGCGCGCCCGTATTGCCGGGCAGCTTGAGCGTCTTGGATGAGCTTCCATCGCGGTTTTCCATCAAGGATTCGGATCCTGAATCGGCACGCCGCGGCCAGCTTGCAAACTGGATTGCAGACAAGCAAAACGTCTTAACTTGGCGAAGCGTCGTCAACCGTGTCTGGAAGCATCATTTTGGGCGTGGGTTGTGTGATTCCCCAAGTGATTTCGGACGCATGGGAGGAACGCCTAGCCACCCTGAATTGCTGGATTGGCTTGCGGTTTGGTTTCGCGACGATGCGCAGGAGTCATTGAAGCAATTGCATCGATTAATCGTGACCAGCGAGACCTATTGCCAAGTGTCATTCCCGTCCGCATTAGGGAATCAGATTGATGCAGACAATCGATGGTTGTGGCGACAGGATCGACAACGCTTGGATGCAGATTCCATTCGCGACTATGTCCTTTGTGCAAGTCGCCAAATCGATTTGACCATGGGCGGGCCGGCAGTTCAGCATTTTCGCCAAAGCAAAGGACCTCAATCTACACCAACGTTGGACTACCAAGCCTTCGACTGGAATAGCGTGGCAGGCCGGCGACGCAGCATTTACCGATACGTCTGGCGAGGGATCGCAGACCCATTCATGGAAGCGGTCGATTTTCCAGACCTGGGGTTGCTCGCTCCGACGCGTGGGTTTTCCGCTTCGTCGCTACAAGCTTTGGCTCTTTTTAACAATGACTTTATCTTGCACCACAGTCAAGCGATGGCGACTGATTTAGAAACGTCACTGCCCGACACAACCAGCCGGGTCGAGGAGGCTGTCTGGCGATTATGGGGGCGAAAACCTGTACCGTTAGAGCTGCAAGAGCTGAGCGAATTCGTTCGAACAAAAAGTCTTGCAGAACTATGCCGAGTTCTCTTCAACAGCAACGAGTTCCTTTTCGTGGACTAAGAAATGGTACACCAGCACGCTACGAAAGAAACCATGTCTGATCTGCTTTGCCGACGCCAAATGCTCGCCAACGTAGGCAGCGGCTTTGGCGGCATCGCTCTTGCGCAAATGCTAACGCAAGACGGACTGGCAAGTGGATTGCTTCACCATCAGCCCAAGGTGAAGCGAGTCATCCAGTTGTTCATGACGGGCGGCGCCAGCCCCATGGACCTGTACGATTACAAGCCGGAACTGGAACGGCTCCATGGACAGATGCTTGGTCCCAAGGACAAGCCAGAGGGATTTACGGCTCCTGCGGGTGCGATCATGAAGAGCCCTTTCAAGTTCGCTCAGCATGGGCAATGCGGCCGCTGGGTCAGCGAGTTGTTTCCGGAACAGGCGAAACTGGTGGATGAGATCACGTTCTGTATGGCCATGACCACCAAAACCAATGTGCATGGCCCGGGAACGTTCATGATGAACAGCGGTTTCTTGCTTCCGGGTTTTCCTTGCATGGGCGCATGGATCTCCTACGCCCTCGGGAACATCACCGACAATCTACCGACCTTCATCGTGCTGCCCGACCCAAAGGGGCTACCCTACAACCAAAAGGCGTGCTTTAGCGCAGGCTTCCTACCGGCAGTCCATCAAGGGACGGTGATACCGGTGACTTCAACATCCCAGAAACTCGCGGATTTGGAAGCGAATGCCAAGTTCGAGTTCGCAAATCGAAACAACAGCTCCGACAGCTTAGATCTTCTCCATCGCCTCAATGCCCGCCATGCCAGTTCGCGATCCGATGATTCCCGTTTGGAAGCGCGCATGTCAAGCTACGAACTTGCGGCAAAGATGCAGCTATCCGCCCCCGAGGCATTTGATATTTCGCGAGAGCCGGAATACACACGAAAAGAGTATGGGCTTGATTCCCCTGTCACCGAGGACTTTGGGCGACGATGCCTCTTGGCCGCTCGACTTGCCGAACGCGGAACTCGATTCGTTCAGGTATGGAGCGGCCCTCAAGGTGCAACCAACAACTGGGACAACCATGGAAACATTCAAACCGAATTGCCACCGATGGCAAACAGTGTGGATCGCCCAATCGCTGCGTTGCTCCGCGATTTAAAGGCCAGAGGACTTGCTGAGGATACACTGGTTATTTGGACAACCGAGTTCGGCCGGACTCCTTTTGCCCAAGGAAGCTTGGGGCGGGATCACAATGGTGGCTCCTTTGTCAGTTGGCTTTGGGGGGCTGGTGTCAAACCGGGAATCGCTTACGGAAAGAGCGACGACTGGGGATACCAAGCCGTCGAAAATAAAACATATTGCTACGATTTTCACGCCACCATTTTACATCTTTTAGGGATAGACCATACGCAACTGACTGTCCGTCAGAATGGAATCGATCGTCGTCTAACGGACGTCCATGGTCATGTGATCCATGACATCCTGAGCTGAGTTGAGCTAAGCTAAGCAAAAAGAAAAACGGCTGGCGACCTTCGCGGGATCGCCAACCGTCTACCGATACTTCTTTAGGCCCCACACACACTAACAAAAGCCTAAGGAAGAATCATGTGCTCGAACGAGATTTTGCTGACTAGGTTTTCTAGTCCGCGGATTTTGCTGGCTTGGAGGTGACATTGACTGGAAGTGCAACGTTCCGTTTTGCGTCCGGTTCTGACGGGTTGATTGCGTCCTTGTTCAGGGCGTCCTTATTCAATTCGCCGTCTTGGTCTGGATTGTTAATGGCCAAGACGGTTGACTTCGATTCTAAGTCGACCGACCGAATGAACTCGAGGGCGTCCACATACTGAGCCGCCGAGTAACGGCTTATGTTTTCTCGCAGCAGGCCTCGGAGCGAATGACACAGCTTGCCGATCTGTAACTGAGTTACGCTTCCATCCCCACTGTTGTCGACATTCCGAGCCGCAAAAACTTGATCGATATTGCTCACGATGGGTTCGTACTGGCTTTGTCTTAGAACGTGTGGCCAAGAGATTTTATTGAGCTTTGGATCGAAATCCTCGGCAGACAATCGCTTGGGGAGGTAGGCATCTAAGGCTCTTTTGCGGGCCTCGCCAGCAAAGGGCTTTGGGCCATACTTTTCGAGATACTCTTCCCGGATCGCACGGCGTTCGTAGATCGCGCGAGTTGCGGCGACACTGTTATCGATCCACCTACGGCTTGCCTCTGCATAGTTGACGGACGCGAGACTATCCAGGTAGACCATTTCTCCCGCTGCGCTCACCACTGCGGCCTGCCCTCGAAGTGCTCCTTCGGTGAACGTGCTAGAGTGATTGATGTAATTCCAATTCTGCGTTGGAGCAGCGACAACAGGACCTGTAGGCCCTTGCGCCTCCACAGCCCCGCTCACTGCAAGCAAGGCAGTGCTGGCCAGACAAAACATTCGTTTACACATTTTCTTCCCCCCTCCCCATTTGGATACTGATTTGCATATTGGCGAATGATTTCGCCCTTGATTCACTGATTCGACCTTATTTGTTTAGCTTGCAATCAAATGCAAACAGCGTGCCAAAAAAAGTATCGACATGGTTCGGGACTATCCGAACAGTAGGCCGGACTTGGAAATACAAGGATATAATGCGCGTTCTTCCAGCAACTAGATGTTGCGCAACGTAGGCATCTTCGCTTCTGGCAAATGCTAATGAGTGCTAAACTGGTGCTGAAATGAAGGACCGTGTCTCAATCTGCGAATGGTAAAGATGGACGCTTTAATCGTCGACGAATCGCTTACTCTGCTTCCTGTCGTTCATGGTAGCGCATCCTATGCCGTGGCAGTAAGACGATTTCTGCTGGACAACAAGTTCGATTGCATCGCGATCCCATTACCTGCATCTTTTCGGGAAGCTGTTCTGTCGGGAGTGCAGGCGCTGCCGACTGTGAGTGCTGCGGTTCAAGTCGTACCGTCCGAAACAAGCAGTGCAACCTATGTCCCCATCGATCCTTGCCAAGCCGTGATTGCCGCGATCCGATTCGCCATGACGGACCGGGTGGCGATCGAGTTTGTGGATCAGGAATCGGAAACGTTTGAACAAGAGGCACAGATGGTGCCGGATCCTTTTGCATTGCGAACGACAACCATCGAGCGATTTTGTGCCGCATCGCTGCCAGCGATACCACGTCCTGTCAGTTCCCAGCGGCAGGATCGCATCCGCTTCGTGGCTTCCAAGTTGGTTCAGCTTCGGGCTCGATATGCAAAGATCGTATGCTTGTGCGATCTGCAGGATTGGCCATGGATTCGTGAGTCGCTGAGTGCCTTAGGCGTTCCAAATTCGACAAGCCAGCCTACGGGCGAAGCGGTTTCCGTGCATGAAACACTTCCGGATGGGGTGTTTCCTGCGGACAATTACAGTGTGGACAGTCGCACCTTACTGTTTTTCCTGGGTGAGTTGCCATTCATTACCTCGCTTTATGAGCAGGCTCGCAGCTCCTTGGACGAGGATGATGCGTTGGTGGTCGACGGGCTTAAGGAGCTTCTGATTTCTGCGCGGCAAAGCTACGTTGCAGATTTAGGCCAACGGGCTCGAAAGATAACTCCGATGCTGTTGTCGCAATGCTTGAAATTCATTCGCAATCAAACGTTGCTTGACCGGCGTTTCAGTCCAAGCTTTTACACAATCGCCAAGTCGACTCAACAGATTTTAGGGGATCAGTATACGATCCACTTGGTAGAAGCGGCAAAGAACTACGCGTTCGAGGAATTCTTGCCTTGGCCGATGCTCAAAATGGGGATCGATCGCGCGACGCTACCAGAACATGGCGTTGTCGAAATGACCAGCCGCTTGCCAGGCGTTCCGTCGACTTGGCATTCGTTGGAACTGAATCGTCCTGCATTGAAAGCTGACAAGAGAAAATGGAAGACTCGCTGGAATCCATACCAGCAATGTTCTTGGCCCGAAGAAGATACTCGCATTGAGAGCTTTCGCAATCGAGTGTTGGACCGAGCCATGGGGTTGATTGGGGCCGATCTCGCTCGTACTGAAAAGTTCACCACCAGTATGATGGATGGTATCGACCTTCGCGAGACATTACGCCATTGGTATGACGGATCCTTGTATGTGAAGGTGCAACCGCCAAGCGTTGGCACTTTGGACGCGACCGTGATGCTCTTTGATAACGAACCCGATCCGCAGGAATACTCATGGCGAGCCACCTGGTTTGCTGAACACGAAGAAGAATCAACCCTAGCGTTCTTTGCGACTCCCTTTCAAAAAGAAATGCTGGGGCCTGGGGTGGCAGTGTCTACCTATGGTGGGGCTATGTTCCTTTTTCCTCCGCGTCCTATTGAAGACATATGGGAAGACGAACGGCTTGATTTCGCAGACACTTTGGAACAGCGGCTTGTTTCGGCTGCTTGCCTGCACTGCCAATCACGGCATATTGCGTTGTTAAGCTGGACTCCACCCGGTTTGGCTCTGAAAAAGATCGCCAAGATGTTCAAGAAGTCTTTGGTGCACGTTCCACTGGGGCATTTTGCAGACTCAGTGGTCCAGCAGCTTCGGACGTTCCATGTTCTCAATGGAAAACACGTCCGAAGCTACGCAGCCCATTTCATTCGCAAAGCGTAGCGAATTGCGAGCTTGGAGCGTAAGGCAAAAGTGCTCGCAGTTTCGTTACTCTATCGGACTTCCATCATGATACTCTCGGAGTGACTGTTGAACTCGGGGGCATACATGCATTCAATATTGGCTATCCCTGATGGGTACTTGCCCGCGTGCTGAATGCGAATGGAGTATTCGAACACATACGTGCCTTTGGGCAAGTAATCGATAAAGAAGTGCGAGGCGGTATCTCGAGTGCTCTCGTAATATGCCAGCCCATCTTGATACTTGTATTGGCTCAGGACATTAACAGGCTCCGTTCCACTTCCTCGATAGTCTTTCAGGTGGACATATTCCATGTCTCTATCGGATCGCAACAAGATTCGGCAAACCACTTCATCGCCCACCGCTAACGGACTCTGCTCGATCGATTCGAGAACGGGACCGGTTTTCGTGAGCGTTCGCTTCATAAGTGACTTTTCCAGTTGAAGCGGGGTGCCATCGTGAGGGGTGATCTTGCTGATGTCTTCCAAGTACTGCCAATGCAAACTGCCCCAGGCGACTCCTTCGTCCACTTTTTTCAGCGTGACGGCCCCCATTTCGGAACGCACCTCGTTACCGGCGAATCGCTGGGAATAGAATGCTGTCCCGGCTTCGATTCCTTCTGGAACAATCTTTTCGCCCGCCAAGGAAACTTCCACCAGCGCGTCGGAGCTGAGCAGGTTCGATCCTCGTAAGAGAATGGCGTAAACCGCATCGGCAGTCCCCTTCGTGGTCTTCCAGTTCTGCGTTTGCTTTTGTTTGAGCAACCAGACCTTGCAATCTTCGACGGCAGACGAATCATCAGCAACCTCGTCCAAGGCCTCGATCATCAGTGCCTGGGATTCAATCGGAGCATGGTACCACCACCAAGAATTCTCGGTGTCGCGCCAAAACATCCCCATCTCTTCATTGGATACCGATCGCTCTTTCAGGCTCGCAACGATCGATTTGGCGGTCGTCAAATCACCCATCCGCTTGAGACCAAGCGCAATGTGTGCTTGAGACTGACGATTACCAATCGCAAGCCAATATTTGGCCGATTGTCGCTTCCAGTATTCGACCGCAGTCCGGTTTTCATCGGCAATAGGCATGGTTTCCAAGAAGAAGCTTCGGCCGTAAAGATACAGCGCGATTGTGGTGGAAAGATGGTTCGCTTCAGGATCCTTTGCATCGCGATGGATCCGGTCATGTATCTCGCGCATCCATCCATCAAGACGCCCAATGGCTCGTAATGCAGGTGTTTCATCGATCTCCACCTTCAAGTTCTTCAGCCTTCCAAAACCGGTCACAATGTACAACGATAGGTATTCGTTATCAGGACCTCCGGAAAACCAAGGCCACATGCCGTTCTCACGTTGCATTTCCGTCAGTTGCTTCATTGCTTTGGTAAGCTCAAGTGCCAATCGATTCTCTTCAAAAAGCAATCCCACATTGCGTCGGGCTTCCGATTCCTTTTGAGCGTCGTTCAGCCACGGCGTCTCTTCGATCATGACCGTCTTGAGGTCTTGGTTTTTCGAAAGTGGCGATTCCAACGCTTGCGGCTGAATCTGACGCCAAGTTTCGAAGACTCGACGCACTTTGGGATCGTTCAACGCGATATGTTTGGCCAATGCGTTGGCATACAATCGATTGAATGTCTGCTCGCTGCATTGATACGGATACTCCATCAAGTAAGGTAGCGCTAGCACGGCATACCAAGCGGGCTGAGACGTCATCTGAAGCGATAAGGACTGGTGCTTCAAAGTTGTTGAGGCTTTAGAATCAAGCAGTTTTTTAAACTCGAATTCACGTGTTGTCTTGCCGCGAATTGGGAGTGGAATGGACTCGGTAACCAACATCCGTTTCGACAGTACCGGCAACATGCCTTGTTCGCCATCGGATATCTTGTCGGTGCCACCGACGGCTTTGTAGATGATCGGGTAAGCTCCTTCGGGAACTTGCAAAAGCCATGTAAAGCTTTTGGATTGCTTGGCAGGTATCTCAAACGCCTTCTCCGAATCTTGGTTCTGGAAAGCGATGTCGACGGATTCTTCGGTTCTTGCATCCGAAAGGTGCAATGCAACTTTGCCGGATTGCACTTTGTCCGATTGATTGCTTACCTTAACAGAAAACTCAATGGCATCTCCTTCACGAAGGAACCGAGGTGGATTCGGCTGGACCATCAGATCTTTGGCGGTGACGACCGAGCCTTCTAGAAAGCCGCTACGCAGCTGAGCGTCATGTGCAAAACCCAGAAAACGCCACTTGGTCAACGCTTCTGGCATTTTAAACTGCATCTTCACGACTCCGTCTTGATCCGACAGCAATTGCGGAAAGAAGAACGCGGTTTCATTCAAGTTGGACCGGACCGGAATATCACTAAGGCTCGGGCCCGTCGCTTCTTTATTGCCTAAGCCACCATCTGATGGTGGGGCTTCCATTAAAAGGGCGGACGCTGGCTCCATGTCTGCTGTTTCCCCCTCTGCCAACATTCCTGCAGCCATCGGTGCACTCGATCGAGACCGCGACTTCAAAGCGCGGCTTCCCACTCTTGGCATACCACCCGGTCCACCACCGCCCATTCCTCCTGCTCCAAACGCCATTCCCTCTGCCATCATTGGCATTAAACCGTACGCTTGTTGTAGCTCTACGGGGAAGCTTCGAAACGACTCTTCGGACGCCAGATACTTCTGCTCCCACGAGCCACGGTATTGATACAGTCCTACCGCCGAATTATTGAAAACGCTCGACACTCGCGATGCTTCCCTTCGAAACACATCGAATCGTTTCATCCACTGATGAGGCAGGTAAGCGTCCAGTGATGCATCGTACAGTCCAGCAACCATTTCGGCTGTCGCCTTTGTTGCATTCGGACCAGAAATCGTCAACGTAAAGGTTTCGCTTGCCGCCGGTTCCAGTTTCGACACAAAGCGATCCCACTTGAGCGACAATTCCTTGTTCGTCCAAGGAACATCCACCGTTCGCGATTCCATGTAGGCCCGATTTTCACGTACCACTGTCGTGCGTACCGTGAAGCCACCTCGCATGGATTCGTCGACGAGCTGCTCGATAGCAACTTGAGTCAATTCAGGCTTTGTCCAGTAGCTCTTAAGCACTTTGCCGTCGCGTTCGATTTCGACGAAGGCCCTCGCTCGATCGTACCCAGTTCCCCAAATCGCTTGAAGCTTCTCGCCCGGCTCCAGTTGCCACTTCGGTGCAGCCAAGAGATTCGGAATTTTGAGCCCCAATGATTTCGATGCCGGATCCACGACACGCAGATTCCACTCGGCTCGCACGGGCTTGCCGAACGCATCTTGGGATTCCACCATGGCTCGGTAGAAGCCTCGGGGAAGCCCGAAAGAAACCGTAGCCTTCCCTTCGGCATCGCTTTCAAATGGTTTGCTTTCGATCGCATCACCATGAGCCCAGGTGCTTGGATTGGTTCCGTCGAATTCTAACTCGGAAGAATTGACGATCGCTTTCGGTGCAGGCTTTCCTAATTGACCCGGCCCGGCTCCCCTGGCTCGTCTTGGAAGCATAGGATAAGGTGAACGGAGCATGCTGGATCTCGTGACACTGGTTGGTTGTATCAATCGATAAAGGGTAACCTTTCCTTTTGCCGTTAACCCCTTGCCATCCAGCGTCGACGTTGTCAATTCCATGGCAACTGGTTCGCTCGTCGTTTGCCAATCCTTGGCCGACGCATCCAGTTCCAATGCTGTGTATCCAACCGATATGGATTTGGAAGCCGTTCTTGTTTCGCCGGTTCCATCCGTCACATCGGCTGTGATCACATATTCAAAGGTGGGTTGGTCCGATTCCGGGACCGATCGGTCTGGTCGAGGAACAAACGCAACTCGAAAAGTCCCATCGGTCTCGGTGGTCGCAAAACCATGTGCAATCTCTTGCGACTGCCCAAGTCCGGGTGGCATTCGCCAAGGGAAACAAGTCATATACCAACGTGGCCAACGTACCGATCGCGTCACTCGGTAACGGACCTTTGCACCGTTGACGGCAGCCCCTGTGTAGGAGGTTGCTTTCCCTACCAGAGAGGTCTCCACGTCAAGCTTGCTCGCTTCCTTGGGTGACTCGATGGTCACTTCGAACTTGGGACGCTTGTACTCTTCGACTTGAATCGACTGATTGATTCCGAAACCGTCTGCGATCTGCAGAATCATCGCGCCGGTTCCACGATCTCGTGGGATGCTGAAAGTGCTTTGAAAGGACCCAAAGTCGTTCGACTTGAGAAACAGCTTTGCGATTTCGTTATTGTTGATATCACGCAAAAAAATGGTGACATCCTTGCGGGGCACAGCTGCATATTTGCCGGTCGTCGAGTCGGCCAGCAAAGCGATACCTTTGAAGAAAACCGTTTGCCCCGGGCGATAGATGGCTCGATCGGTGAAAAGGACATAACGAGTGTCTGATTTGGGTTGTGGTTGCTCCGCATAGATCGAATGTTCCGACATCGTGGACAACTGGTTGCCAGCATGGCTTGCCAAAAACAGCATGCTCCGAGTCGCTCCGGAGAAAGCAAACTTCCCATTCAGATCCGTTGACGCCGTTTCAGTCGCATCCCATTTTCCGTTACGGTTATTGCGAACAAACGAGCTTACCTTTGCATTGGCGATCGGTTCGCCGGACTTCGCATTGAGCACGAAGCCTTCGAGGCGATTCTCGCCCCAAGCTTGACGGATCACCACAGCCAAGTTGGAGACCCAAACGTCGCTAACCGAAATGGCGTTGTCGGTATCCGCAAAATCGGGACGCACACTTGCGACCACCAAGTAATAGCCCGGCTTGAGTCCCTTCGGAGCTTCCACGGAGATGGCATTCTCCAAGTAGTCCTCCGTTGCAGGCAGCTCTGCTTTCCAGCTCAATGCTGCTGGCTTCTGCAACAATTTCTCACGGTCGACTTCGTTAATTTGGTTAGGCATCCAACGACCTGGATCCAGCCGCTCGGCCCAATTGACTTCGATGGCACGGAAGTGAACTTGTCGAATGTTTTTGTATTGGATTCGAATCGATGGCATCGGATCGGTCCAAACTCGCTCGGTGGTTATCGAGACACTCTTGGCTTCGATCGATTCAATCAGGTTGTAGCAATTCTTTCCGCCAGGACTATCTGGAAACGCGTTCCTTCCCTGCAAGGCGACTTCACGAGCGGCCACCAATTCATTTGCATCCACCAACAGTTGAGCCCATGAATGCCTAGCCGACGCAGACAACGGGTGCTTTGAATGAGACTCCGCAAATGATTTCAATAGTGCGAGAGTTCGAGCGACTTTTTCTTCACCCATCGCGTTCGCATGACAGAATCGAATTCGCAACAGTTCCGTTTGCAGCAAGGCACTGTTGTCTACATCTTGTTGATGAAACCGAAGAAGCTGTTGGTAGAGCAGAATTGCTTTCAGCTTGGGTGCATAAGAATCCGTCGTAACAGGAGTCCATCCAAGGAAATCGCTCATGGATCCCAGAGCCGAACTGGAGGCATCGATTTCAAAGCTGTCTTCTGCTTTCGCGCCAGCTTGTTCGCCTACAGAATAGAATTCGATCGCTTCAAATGCGACAAAATCAAAAAGCGTTGGACGGTAGGAATCGGGCAAGGACCCCTTCGGCAACAAATCATCATAGTCAGCAATCGGAACGCTCTGCAGGGACTTTGCATCTTGCATGGCAAGGTCGTAGTTCTTATCGATTTCAAGAAACAAACGTTGCAGATCCCAAGTTTGAAAATCGTTGCTAACGACTGCGGCGGTGCTGGTTCGATTGCCGAATCGCCACCGGTTCTGCTCGAAGTAGCTCCAATACCAGTTCCCTAACAAGACTCGAAGCATCGGCGCCATTTCCTGAGGCATTTTCGGCAATTCGGCCTGCAGCATCAAAATGCGTTGTTCGGGACGCCCACCTTCGATCTCGCTGTTGAGTGTGATATTTTGGGCAACCGCTTTGATCGCAGCGGCGTAGGCTTTATCCTTCAAAGCCGATTCAATGATCGGTGCCAAACGTTCGATCGCAGTTTTGGGAAGCCCTTGCTCAATCGCTTCGTTCACTTGCTTCCACATAATGTCTCGTTGGGTTGGTGAGGTTTGTTGTGCGAAAGAAGCACGAGGGCTCAGTAGGAGAATGGCCAGGATGGTAAACATCCCCATGCTGCTCGTGAAGCTTGATCTAAGAACAGACGTCTGTGTCTTTGGTTTTGCCATTCAATCAACTCCTTGAAATAGGCTAGTGGGAATAGGCTAGTGGATCAGTTCCATTCAGGATTAGTAGGGCTATCCGCAATTTTATCGTCCACCGATAAGATGTTGAACCCAATACGTCGAGTCAGCGATTCCCAAAGATCATCTTCAAGACTGAGCGCTTCGTCGACATCGATGTCCGTTACCAGCCAACTTCCTGTTTCAAGTTCATCTTCCAGTTGACCAGGTCCCCAAGCTGACAAGCCATCGAAAAGCTTGAGTCGAGCTCCCTTGGTACGAAACAATTTGATGAGTTCGCTTTGCTCGGTGCAAATTTTCAAACCATCAAAGCAGACTGGGCCACCGATTTGATCTTGGTCATGCAATGCCAACAAAGGACCATCAACAGGCCCGCCGCAGAACAGCAATCCTTCATGAACGCACTTCTCCTCGCAAATCATCGATACGACTTTATGGAGGCTGAAATGGGTTGGGCGATTCAAAATCAACCCCAGCGAATGCTCGTCGGTATGCTGCACCATCAAAACGACCGACCGAAAAAAATTGGGGTCGTCCATGAAGGGTGATGCTAACAGGCAATTGCCTTGGAGTGTTCTTGCCATCGATTTTGTCTATCAAAGCAGAGCTAGGAATCAAGCCATTGGGGGGCGATCGGACTTTCTGTCTGCAATCTTACCATCTCTTGGTACAAGCCGGGTTGGTCTAACAGCTGCGCATGAGTTCCGTTTTGGATAATTCGCCCGGAATCGAGAACAATGATTTGGTCCGCATGAATGATGGTGCTTAAACGGTGAGCGATTACGAACGCCGTTCGTTGTTCCAACAGGATCGATAAACTCTTTTGAATAAGGCGTTCGCTTTCGCTGTCCAGGTTGCTGGTTGCTTCATCCAAGATCAAAATCCTTGGGTCGGCCAAGAGCGCTCTAGCAATGGCAAGCCGTTGTCTTTGCCCACCGCTTAGCTTGAATCCGCGTTCCCCGATCAAGGTTTCGTAGCCTTTGGGTGACTTTGCGATAAATTCATCTGCGGCTGCAGCTTTCGCCGCTTCAATGACTTCGTCCATGGAAGCGCCGCGCCGACCGTAGGCGATATTCTCCGCAATGCTGCCATCAAACAAAAAGACATCCTGTTCAACAACCCCCAGAAGCTGCCTGTAGCTGTGCAATTGCACGTCACGCAAATCGATCCCATCGATCAGGATTCGACCTTGTTCAGGATCAAAGAACCGGGCTACTAAATTGCAAAGAGTTGTTTTGCCCGCACCACTGCGTCCGACAATCGCAATCGTCTGACCTGCCAATGCATGCAAATTCAAATCTTTGAGAATCCATTGCTCATTTTCTGGATAACGAAAACCAACTGATTCAAAGCGTACCTCGCCCCGGACTTCCGATCGATTCAGCCTCAAAGCACCCGTTCTGTCCTGAAGTTCCTTGGGCGACGCAAGAAGATCCAGAATGCGGTCCAGCCCTGCAAGGTTGTTCTGAAATTGCACGGCGCTTCCGGTCAACGTGGCAATAGGGCCCAAAAGCATCGTCAGATAGACCAAAAACATCATCAGATCGCCAAGGGTTAGTTGCGATTGCAGGATCTGCCAACCACCGTAAACCAACAACAAAGTGGATGCGAGCGGAATTAGTACTTCCCACACAATCTCGATCAGACGCGTCCGCCACCAAACCAAAAGCTGTTGCCGAACCAGAACGTGACTTCCCTTCAGGTAACGTTGGCTTTCATTTCGTTGACGAGCAAACGTTCTGACCACTCGAATTCCCCCGAAGGTCTCCGTAGTATTGGAATCGATCCGTTGCCGACGCTGCTTGACATCGCGATACAGCGGTCGAATGGAATAGATCCAAGTGCGGTGACTGAAGTACACCGCGGGCAGCAACAGCAAGCCGGCAGCCAGCAGCCGCCAATCCACCAAAACAAGAATGATAAGACTTCCTGTCAGCTGTACGATCGCTTGCCAAGGGTTGTACAACATGCTGAACACCAATTCCGCAATCCCGCCAGCATCCTCGCGCAACAAGCTAGTGGCTCCACCCGACTTGAGCTGTTGAATTTTGTGCAGCGGCATATGAAGCATATGATCGAACACGCGACTGCGTATTGACATTTGAACCTGATTGAGTGCCTGCGTGCATGACCAACGTCCCCACAGATGCACACAGGTCCTTAACAGGGTCACGGTCGAAACCATGACCGCGATCCAAACCAGTATAGCTCCCGGAGACGGTTCCCCCACTTGAGCTGCAATCCAATCCGGCAACGGTTTTACGGGGACAGTTAGGGCACAATCGATTGCAATTTTGGTCCCGAGCGGCGGGATCAGCGACAGAACCGTCGAGAGGGTCAGGGTTGCTAAGCCAAACAGGATTCGCCCGCGAAACCCTCTCAGTTGCCCCCAAAAAGCGGCAAAGAGAGTCCAAAAGCTTCGGTGTGATCGAGAGACCAGGGAATCTTTGTCCTTGCCGCTCATGGTGGCATGGTAAGAATCGACTTCGGTCTTTTTCGACTTGTCTTTGCGCCTTGCCGCAAGCTCCTGGAGATATTCTTGATACTCAAATCGACTAGTGGGCATGAATTGCTTTGCTTGTTGAAGTGCTTTTGAACGAAAGTGTTCATTTTTGCTCTGCCCAAAATCGCAGACCTGAACTACTTTAGCAACATTGCAGTGTTGGGCTAGCTGATCATTCCATTCCCAACTTCCGCGAACCGTAATTTCCTCTGGCATTTCCACAGGAAATGTGGCTCGTTTGCCGCCGAGGTTTCCATCGTATGCGATTTCGAAACCAACGCCACCATCTCCCAGCGAGATTCGTGGTCGTGCCGCAATAAGGGAAGGGATCAGCCAAGTCTGCCGCGTCGTGAGACGCTGCCAATCGATCTTCAAGCGATTGCAACTTTGCCCATTACGTCTTTTTCATTCGGATACCCATCCATGACCAATGCCAAGCGTCCTCGTGCTGAATCTGCGTCCGTACTTGCTGGTGAACAGCGAATCAACAAACTTCTTGCCGCAGCCGGCTTGGGATCGCGTCGCCAAGTCGACGAACTGATCACGGACGGTCGAGTTGAAATCGACGGCAAAACGGTGACTCAGGTCGGGGTGAAAGTTGACATCGACAAAGCCAAGATTTCAGTCGACGGTGAACCGCTTCGACGTCACCGACCGATGTATTTTGCTGTCAATAAACCCTCAGGAGTGCTTTGCACGAATCGCGATCCGGAAGGTCGCCCTCGTGTTATCGATCTCATTCCAGGTAACAACCGCTTATTCCCCGTAGGACGTTTGGATGCGTCCAGCACGGGGCTCATTTTGCTGACCAATGACGGCGAACTTGCTCAGCGACTTGCGCACCCCAAACATAGTGTTCCCAAACAGTATTTTGTCGTCGTGGCTGGCCAAGTCGAACCGGAAGCAATGCGGCGACTGCAACGCGGTATTTATCTTGCCGAAGGTCTCGCACGAGTCGATGGTGCGAAGATTCGCAAGGTCCGAAAAGGTTGCACGGAAATTGAGATCACTCTGAGCGAAGGCAAGAATCGGGAAATCCGTCGCGTGCTCGCAAGGCTTGGCCATCGCGTTGTCACCCTCCGCCGTACTGCAATCGGCCCACTGAAACTGGCCATGCTTCAAGAAGGTGGTTATCGACCTCTTTCGCCCGACGAGGTTGCGGCACTGTACCGCTCCGTCGAAGAAATCAAGCGAGTGAAAAAAGCAGACCGCAAGGAACGCGACCAGCGTCGAGCCAACGAAATGGAGGGGCTGGGATCGGATGCGGACACCGAATTGAAGGCTACCCCCAAGAAGAAGGCTGCCCCGAAAACTCGTGAACAACTGTTTAACGATTCAGAAGCCGAAAAGCGAGCGGCAAAACCAAAGAAGACCAAAGCGGTCACGAAATCCAAAAAATGGGACGAAGATGCAGACGACGATTTTGATTCGTTGCCATCGCTGGCTGAAAACCCCTACCGATTGCCTGATGACGATGACAACGTAATCGATCCTGGTTACGAGGACGCGATCCTGGTTCGTGATTCCGGGCCAGCGTTCACCGAAGGAAATCGGAAAGGCAAAGTCCTGGGATACTCCATGGACGACGACTTTGGAAACGACAGCGATTCCGAAGATGACGACATGGACTCGACCGGCATGGGCATGATGAGCTTCGACGATGACGATTCGGACGATGATGAAGACGATGCAATGGGTTCCTTTGCCGATCCCTTTGCAGACGACGAAGAGTCCGATGAGGACTTTATCGATGGCGTGATTGCGTCCGAAAATGAAGGGTTCGCACCGAACCAAGGTCCCTGGGCGGGCTCTCGGAAAAAAGGAGCGAAAAGTGGCCCCAACAAGGCCTCTGAGCTACGCGATAGGAAATCCAAAGGTACACCACGAAATAAAAAATCCGGCGATGGACCAGCTCCGCGAGGTCGCCCCAGTGGCGATCGCGCGACCAGCAAAAAACCGGAAGGGGAGCGGTCGTTCCCACCGCGACGTGGACGAGGACGACCGACAACGACCGAACGTGAACAACCTGTTGCACCGGTGGCGAGACGTTCCGAGTTCGGTGGTTCAGACCTTTCGGATCGCCCGATAGCCGAACAACGTCGCTCCACGGGTGGCCGATCCTACGGATTACCTAAATCGAGTCGCGGCAGTCGAGGCGGTGGTCCAGGCCGGCCAGCAGGCGGCCGAGCTAATGGTGCTAGCCGCCAAGCGGGGCCAACTTACTCAGGTGGTTCTTCCGGCGCCGGCGAATCCACCGGTTTCGGCAATCGAACCTCTGGAGCATCGCCAGGAAGGTCGGGAAGCAACTCCATTGGCAATCGAACGCCGACAGGTCGTGCAGCCAGTAGCCGCCCAACCAGCGGACGCCCAACCAGCGGACGCTCTGCCGGTAAACCAAGCGGTCCGGGCGCACGAGCATCGGGCACTGGCGGAAAACGAGGTGGTAAGCCATCAGGTGCACCGAAGGGCAAACGAGGCGGTAAAGGACGTCGGTAACGTTCTTCGTCAGCTCGACCTGTAATCGCGAAAGCGGCGGGCAAAACAAGTAGGCCGTAACAAGCGTTAGCGCAGTTACGGCAGCCCCGCTCGAATCGAATTGCCCCGTCGAACAAGTCAGATCATACCTGACACGCCATGCCAGCTATCCGTTGAAGAACCGAGTATAGAACCACGGAAAACACTGAACACACGGAATTGAGGACACGGGAAATCTAGGCTGTTTTTTGTTTCTTCGGGCTCTTTTTGGTCGGTGCCATACACTGTTTGCCTTCTTTGATAAAAGCATGCAAAGGTGCATGTGCGGTGTTGCCTACTAAGGCAAAAGATCTCTAGGATGCTGTTCAGTAAACATGGAACTGAGCAGAGAGAAACAGGGGATCTAGCGATAATAATTTTTTTGGAGATGATCCACTTCCTGAACTCTACTAGAGTTGCAGAACCGATATCTGAGTGGTTTATCAAAGAGTTTTGGCATGACGACAAAAGAAGAGATTTGCCATGCAATACATGAGATAACGGTTGCCGTTCATGCGGTCTGGCCAGCGACGTTCGGGCTTGCCCCGAATGTCGCAATAGGTTTTGTGTGCTATTCGCCTAATCGACCATACTAAGACTGCGTTCGTGGGCCGGAGGCCCACGAACGCAGTCTTGAAGCGGGGGCCGCATGTTAGCGCACCAAACCTGTTGCGAAGGAGGGCACTAGGCCCACCTTAGCGTTGCAATTATTTGGTTGCTTGCATCGGATCATTGCGAGGTTAGGGCATACCGTAACAAACACGTAGGCCGTAACAAGCGCTAGCGAAGTTACGGCAGCCCCGCTCGAATCGAATTGCCCCGTCGAACAAGTCAGATCACACTCAACACGCCATGCGGCAACCTTGTCACAGTCACGCCCTAGTGGGGGATACCATAGCCCGGGAGGGCGAAATTCCCCTGGCGGCGGCGTGAGCCGCCGACTCGGGTGTAACGAGTTGCAAAGCCCGGAGGGCGAAACAGTGCATTCATGACTGAATGACCGATTTGTCGCCCTCCTTGCTTAGGTCATTGCGATCAAATGCACCGGTGGTTCACTCCGGCAGGGACATGCTGCCCTCTAGGTTTTGAAAAGAGTGAATACACTGACATTTTATTGGAAGGCTGAACAGAATCTTGCCCGAAGTCTGGCGACTCCGGCTACCTGTTCTCTGTCAACAGCCTGACGCACGAACTAATTCGAATCAGGTGGGTTGGCTGTATCGGTCGACTGGTCGAGCGGCGCTTTGATCGAAGTAGTCGCTTCCTTTTCGATCGACTCTTTGCCAGGCAAATCGGGCAAGGCCTTGGGCTCGCTGGCAACATTCATGTCGATGGAATCGAATTCAGTGTGATCGACATCCCTTCGAAGAATCAAATAGGTCGCCGAAGATACAGTCCAGAAGTAGCTGAAGCAGAACGCTGAAATCAACAGTGGGATGATTCCACGAACCACTCCAGCCCAAAACGTATCCAAAGTTGCAAGACTCGAAAAGGATCCGATATCGAATGCAGTCCCTATTACTTTGTAACCAGTGCCATACACCATCATTACCATTTGCCCAACAACGGAACCAAACCCTTGTGCGACGACCACGCACAGGACCAGGGTAACTGGACGTTGAAAGGTATAAGCTGCCGATCTTGATACTCCATCGTAAGCGTCAGCCTGCTTCTCGCTAACGATCGCACATACCGACAGCGGGAATCCAAAAATCGTAATCGCAGCACACCAGCCGATTGCAATCGAGAAAAAAACCGTCGGAATCAAAAGAAGGCCCGCAATCCAAGGTCCAATGGCTGGGATATTGGAAATCCAACCAATCACCAAGGGCACTAGCATCAACAAAAAAATCACGCCACTGGGCATGGTCATGGACCAAGCAATCGATTGCCATCGGCTTTTCACCAACATCAACACATCGGTCCAAGTGGCCGTCATGTTCGTCCCGAGTTCCACCACGGAACGGCGTGCAATGCAGCCACCCACAAACGACCAAATCGCAATGATTCCAATCATGGAAGCAACCGCATGCGCTGTTCCATTCAACGTAGGTGAAGCCAACCAAGAATACACGGGACTCAAGTACATCCCATACGTTGATTCGAGGACATTGATCGGATTCTCTGAAAAAAACGAGGGACCTAACATCGTGTTCCCCCCGGAAGGCTGGCCCCAAACGGATTCTGCTCCCATTTCTTCGATCCCGAAAATGTAGGCAGAAAGATTCACAACGGCGGAGGTAGCCAGAATGGCGGCTGCACACAACAGTACATGCGACGATCGCCAAGAGATAACCACGCTTTGAGACGCAAGTCGCCACCAAGGTGTGGTTCGGAACCAATCGACGGAAACCTTGGGGACAACTGGACTGTTCGCAGATGAATCGGTCATGAGGCTAAATTGGATCTAGGGCGGAGGAAGTCGAGTTGCAAAAATAGGCTCAATCGAAATTCCATTCACGCGGTGACGCGGGCGGTGCAGGCTCCTCGTCATCATCTTCTTCCTCGGAACTTCCAGTCGGAAGACCGATCGATTCAGTCATCCAGCGATTCAAATCGGCGTAACGACAGCGCTGCGAACAAAAAGGCATGAATTCACTTCGAATATCGACTTCGAAGGAACGGTCGCAGGAAGGGCACTTTTGAGTTGGAACGGAATTCGACATTCACGAAGAATAACGCATTTCCGCCCTATTGGGAACTCGTGCAGGCAAGAGAAAGCCTGCAAGAAAAGCTCAGGGCCCTGACAGCCTAGCGGATGTCTTTGCTGCCATTTCGAGAAATCGACGAAAGAGTTGACGATTCTAGCGAGATGGGGACCGTCATCCGGGAACGCTTGCGAATGAGGTAATACTTGGAGGAAGCGGCTTGTCGGAAGCTTGGATTGTTCATAATCCATGCCAACGATTCCAACTTGGGTGTCTGCCAATCCATCACTCCGACGATGATGTCCCCTGCCGCCAGCCGTGCTCGGTCTGCCGGACTTCCTTGCCGGATTTCGGTAATTCGAAGTCCACCCTTGTAATCTTCCCCAAGACCGGCAACTGCGGACGCCGAAACGCTGGTCAATCGGATCCCTAATTGTTCCCAAGCGGCTTCCGACGTATCGGTCTCCAAATTGGCTTTGCCACCTTCCAGAGTCACGGAATGTGCCAATCGAACCCCATCTCTTTGAATTCCGATTTCCACTTGCTCGCCATCCCGTTTATCGAGCAACGCGAACTCAAGCTCCAATCGGTTTCGGACGGCCTTGCCCTCGACGGAATCCACCAAATCACCCGACCGGAGCTGTTGGTCTTGAAAGTCCGATGCAGTTGCCTCGCGAACCACCAACTGACTCCCGGTTTCATGAGCCGAGCGAGCGAACTTCAAACCAAGCCCGCCGGATTGCCGATAATCTGCGACCAAATCCGCCATCACTTCCATGGCGGTATCGATAGGAATCGCAAAACCTATCCCTTGCGCACCAACTCGGACGGCGACGTTGATTCCTATGACTTCCCCATCGATGTTCAGCAAAGGCCCACCTGAATTTCCGGGGTTGATGTCCGCATTCGTCTGGATCAAGTCGTGGTACTGCTGAGAACCATTGACCGGAATGTCCCGATGCAGGGCGCTAATTATCCCAACGGTGACCGTGTTTTGATATCCGAATGGATTACCAATCGCGATGACACTTTCGCCTCGAAGCAAATCTTCGCTTCGGCCCAGGTCGATCACTGGAAGGTCGCGGTTGGTTGGGATCTTGATCAGGGCCAGGTCGGTTTCGTTATCGTGCTTCAGAAGCTTTGCGATCGCAGTTGTTCCGTCCGCCAAGGTCACTTCAATTCGATTGACTTCGTCAACAACGTGGTAGTTGGTGATAATGAAGCCGCGTCGATCAATGATGACGCCCGTTCCCATGCCGTTGACTTCTTGTTTCGACGGACCGCCCGAACTGGACGCATTAGTGATGGTCTTGTTTCCTTGGATGTTGACAACCGCAGGTTCCGCTCGCTTGATAGCTTTAACAACAGGTGTGTTTCTCGAAGAATCGAATCCGAAGACGTCCGCCCCATGAAGGGAGAAATACGCAATGGTTACCAGCAAGCTCTTGCAAGCAAATTGAAGCTGGTTTTGAAAAAGGCGAATTCTCATGCTGAGCCGGGTCTAGTACTCGGAATGTTCGTAGCAATCCAACGCTCGGCGACGAACCCGCCGTGGCGGTGTCCATCGCATCGGACGAGGGGTAGCATCGGATGTTCCTTTCGTGCTGCATGATCAGGTTGTGACGACCTATTCATACTTCACCCATGCGGAGAAATTTATCCATTTATCCTAGATTACGACTTTGATCGCCAACCCCCGCATTTGCAGGGTATTCCCGCTTGGCTTCAACGCCTCGGCGACTTTAGCTATCTTGTCATTCAGCAGATATCTGATAAACAATCTCGCTGTTCGAATTTTTTGGTTGGAGCCGTGGGCGAAGAACGCACCACAAGATTCCTGCAAAAAGATATTAGTCGCGGCAAACGATCGCGAATCTTATTTTGACTCTTAAAATAATCCTGGAGAAATCGATGGACATGCACACTTTGACCCGCGAATTACAACTGAGCAACGACAGCAAGATCGTCATGCTGGTTGCAGATGGGTTGGGTGGCTTGCCCATGAAGACCGGCGGCAAGACAGAGCTTGAAACCGCTTCCACTCCCAATCTTGATGCGTTGGCTCGAATTGGTGTCCAAGGAGCTAGCATTCCCGTCAAGCCGGGCATTGCTCCAGGAAGCGGTCCGGGCCACTTGGGCTTGTTCGGCTACGATCCGCTGCACTACCAAATCGGTCGCGGAGCGCTGGAAGCAACCGGTATCGGATTTGAGCTAAAAGATGGCGACGTGGCCATTCGATGCAACTTTTGTACGTTGGATGCCAATGGATGCATTTCGGACCGTCGGGCTGGCCGGATCAGCAGCGAAGAAAGCGCACCACTCGCGATTTCTCTTCGGCAAATCAAAATTCCGGGAATCGAAATTTTTGTTGAACCCGTGAAGGAGCACCGATTTGTAGTGGTATTCCGCGGACCAGGACTAGGCGGTAACGTTGCCGATACCGATCCTCAAAAAACGGGAGTTCCGCCTCTCGATCCGCGAGCCAATGACTCCGCCAGCGAAAAGACCGTCGAAGTTGCGAAGGAGTTTCTTGCTCAGGCCAAAAAAATCTTGGCCGGCCATCCCAAGGCAAATTTCCACACGATGCGAGGGTTTGCAAACAAACCGAATCTACCTTCTTACCAAGAAGTTTACGGTTTACGAGCCGCTGCGATCGCTGTTTACCCCATGTACAAGGGACTTGCTCGGTTGGTGGGAATGGATATCGTTGGTTCAGCCCAGACGCTGGCCGAACAAATCGATACACTGGAGAAGCTATGGTCCCAGTACGACTTTTTCTTCTTGCATTTCAAGTATACAGACAGCACGGGGGAAGACGGGAATTTTGATGAAAAGGTAAAACGCATCGAGGAACTGGATAGCTTGATTCCTCGCATCTCCAAACTCAATCCGACCGTGACGATTGTAACCGGGGATCACAGCACCCCCAGCTTCTTGCAAGGGCATTCTTGGCATCCAGTACCAACCTTGTTGGTATCCGATTGCTGTCGGCCAGATCCTCACACCGCGTTCAACGAATCCACATGCATCACGGGTGGTCTAGGACATTTTGAGGCTCAGTATTTGATGACGCTTGCCTTAGCAAACGCAGGCCGGCTTGGAAAATACGGCGCGTAAAAATACGGGCATGCCGAAAGATCACCGCTGGCCTTTATGCCAGCGGATTACTTGACCGGGCCAAGCGAAAGGGCGACTACTTTTTTGCGATGATCGGCGGCATGGGGCAGCCCAAGGCGTCGGATATGATCCGGAACAAATCGGTTTCACTTAGAGTCACATGCCCGTCTGCCGCGATGCACTCTGCGAAGCTTTCCAGCATCTGACGCTTCAATGCTGGCGAAATATTCTCCAGCTGATTGAGCGCCTTGTCGAGCTCCTTCAGTGAGCACATCTCCAAAGGCAATAAATCCATCGATCCTGCGACTTTGGAACTACGCTTGCATCCTTGTTGGAAAGCCTTCCTTGGATCGCTGTTATTCCCGCCGGCATGTGCCAACGCAGAAAGCACGATCTGAAATGCCTTTGGTATATCTTTAGGGCCAGGTGAATCCGAAGCAGAAGCAATTGGGGCGATTATCCGATCGACAAGTCTCTTTTGAATGAAACGATGGACGGCGAATTCGAAGAGGGACCATTTGCGGTCGGCTTGAATCAACTTTCGAACGGTCAGTCGAAACGCGTTCACTTGAGCGGGGGACATTTGGTGCAAGGCTGGCAGAGCGAGACAAACAACGGGCAGTCGTTGCTCCAAAACCAAACGATCCACCGAAGGCAGAACTCGTTTTAGTTCCGCGAGCGCACGTTGATCGCATGTCGATTCCAGATCGTTCATTTGGGCGCTTCGCACCGTTGCGTCGGTGCTGGGGGCCAGTAACAAAGCGTAGATAACCGCAACTGCACCAAGTGGGTCGCGTACATCTTCGGACAAAGTTCGCTCCAGTTGGTCCACGAGGCCATGAACATGTTCGATATGTTCCGTCGTCGGCTCGCCAATTTGTTCGACAACCGCAACCGGCTTGGACTCCAGCGCATCGGCCCCTGACAAAGCCGACTGATGCGACGCGGCAAACGACGCCCGTTGCATTGATAGAGATCGAGGATCCACCAATTCAGAATCGGAGTGGAGAATGGTGTTGGTTTCGGCAAATGGACCAGAAAATCGAGGGTCAATTCGCTTGACTCGGGTGAGCAATGGCGGGTGGGTCGCAAACATCAACGACATCACACTGCTACCAAAAAACATATGACTTGCTTCCATGGCCCTTGCAGACTTTAGACTCGAATGCGTTGGCCAACCACCAATTTTCTTCAAGGCATCCGCGATTCCAGAAGGATTGCGAGTGAACTGGACGGCCGAGGCATCCGCCAGGAATTCACGCTGCCTAGAAACGGCAGCCTTGATCCAGTTGGCAAAGAAAACGCCGATGTAACCGATCACCACAAGAGCTGCCCCCACCAGAGCCAGCCCCATGACGATTCCTATCACCCCTTTGTCGTCATTGGAACTGCGCCGTGGACGATAGTGGGAAAGTTCAGAGAGCAGTCGCAACAGAAAGTAACCCAGAAGAGCGATGATGAGAATGCCGTGCAGCAATCCAATGAGCCGCAGATTGAGCTTCATGTCACCGTTGAGAATATGGCTAAATTCGTGCGCGATAACACCTTGGAGCTCGTCCCGTCTCAGTGTATTGATCGCTCCGCGAGTAATACCTATCACGGCATTTTGAGGTGTTGTACCTGCCGCGAACGCGTTGATGCCAAGCTCGTTCTCCAAAAGATAGACCGGCGGAACAGGAGTGCCCGAGGCTAAGGCCATTTCCTCGACGACGTTTAATAGAATTCGCTCTTCGAGCACACGCGTGTTGGCTGGCACCTTGATACCACCCAAAGACACCGCCACATGCTCTCCACCAGACCCAAGCATCCAAATTTTGTAGATGCAGCCAGTCGCAATCAGCAACAAGACTCCGCCAACAACACTCAACAGAAGCAACGGATTCCATTCCAGAACCGCATGAGGATGATCTGTGTCTTTGCTCAGGTAGCTTAGGATACCTGCAAAGGTGAAATAAACCGCTGCAACAATGCAAGCGACGGTGAGCAAAAAGTAAACCATCAGAAACACGCTGTTACGGCGTGCTCTGTCTTGGTGTTGAAAGAAATCCACGTTCGCTAGCTCCGCTTAAAACTGGACCTTAACTGCTTCTCGCTCCGTTGGGGCGGTGATTTCAAACAGCGCAGCTGGAGTGAACCGACCGAAACCTGCTACAAGATTGCTTGGGAAACTCTCACACGCAATGTTGTAACTGGTTACTGCGTCATTAAAGGCTTGTCGTGCGAACGACACCTTGTTCTCCGTACTCGTTAGTTCCTCCTGAAGGGCAAGCATGTTCTGGTTGGCTTTCAAATCAGGATAAGCTTCCGAGAGACCGATGAACTTAGTCAAAGAACCAGCCAATGCAACTTCTGCGGTCGATAAATTTTGCATCGCTTGCGAATCCGCGGGATTGGCTGCGGCTGCTTGGCCGGCTGACTGTGCCGCGTTTCGGGCTCGTATTACCGCATCCAAGGTCTCCTTCTCGTGCTTCATGTAGCCTTTGGCGACTTCCACTAAATTTGGAATCAGCTCGTAACGGCGTTTTAGCTGGACATCAATTTGAGCGAACGCATTTTTGAATCGGTTTTTCAACGCGACAAGATTGTTGTAGAGAGAAACAAGATATGAACCAAACAGCAGGGCAATCACCCCCATGATGACCAAACCGACGACAAACCCCATCATTTTACTTCTCCCCAAAAACCACTAAAGGAAACAACCATTTACGCGGTAGTTTACACGTTTTCTAAGTGGTTACCATCAGGCGAGCCTAGCGGGGTTGGCTTGTAAGAATTTTGTTTCAAGCCATGAAAAAGCCTCAATTCAAAATCCGGCTGTTTTCCTGAGTACTAGATGCCGATTTTGAGACCTTACATGGGAATTAGGCGCCCTGCCACACGGTAAGCTAGGATTGCATTATAATGGGCTTACGGCCTCATGATGCCCATTCTGGCGGGTTCCTTCTTGGAAGAAACCGTGAATCCTGGCATAATGGAACAGGCGATTTGGTTCCACGACTTGGAAAGACGAGCGAGTATGAACGTTTTGAATGTCAAGGTTAGCAGGCAATCCGTGATGGTTGCCTGTTTATTTGCTTCCATAAGTGGCTTCTGCCACCTTCGAGTCGATGCTTTTCAAGGAGCAGCCCCGCCGGCTGTTAAGGAAAAGGATCCGAAGCAGGTTCAAATCGAAACGATTCTGAAAGATGCGGAGCAGCACTTAGAGAACCGTGCTTGGGAGCAGGCAAATGGCCTTTGCGAATCGATTTTAGCGATTAACGATAAAGCCGTTGCTGCGAATGTGCTTCGCGGCCGCGTGCTTCTAGGAAAAGGGGACTTCGAAGCGGCGGTTGCTGAATTCGATACTGGATTGGCGCTTCCAGCTCGCGATGAATACTCGATCCTTGCCCGAGCCGACGCATACGCATTCCGTTCAAAAGCGTTGTTCGAGCTCGGGAAATTCCTCAAAGCGATCGACAGTGCTTACCTGGGGACCTTGGAAAGATCCGACCACGTTGGGTGCCATTTCAATCGAGCAAAGGCGTACATTGCTCGGGCGGAATACGATCGATCGATCAACAGCTTGAACCGTATCCTGCAGATCGATCCCAAGCATTCGGATGCGTACAGCTTGCGAGGGCATGTATACACACTCAAGCAGAACTACGATCAGTCGATTGCAGACCAGACTAAAGCCATCGAGCTGAACGGTACCAATGCACTTGCTTACGAACGTCGGGCCGTTGCACATCTCGCGAAGAAAGACCCCGTTAAGTCCAAGCAGGATTTGGAGCAAGCTCTTCAAATCAACCCGAATTTGCCAGAGGCTTTGTGCGATCGTGCTGCCGTTTATGCCATGGGCAAGGATTACGTGCGGGCAAACACCGATCTGGACGCCGCTCTGGCTGTGAACCCACGCAACGCTCAAGCTCATTTTGTTCGAAGCAAGATCTATCGCGCTCAAGGCAATTCCGAAGGCGCTTTGAGTTCGTTGGACCAAGCGATTGCGGCCGGGGCCGATGCAACCATCTATTGCGAACGAGGAAATGCACTGCTTGAAGAAAAAGATGCCGAGAAAGCCATTTTGGACTTCAGTCGCGCGATCGAAATCAACCCAAAGATGCTAGCGGCTCACCAAGGGCGCTATAAGTGCAACAAGCGACTGGGAAATACAGAGGAGATGCAAGCTGACTTGGTCAAAGTGAAGGAATTGACACCGGCAAAACCCGAAGAAAAGAAAAAGGGAGAGAAAAAAGCGGAGCCGCCGATCCCCAAGTTCGTTGTAAAGGCGAAACCGGTCGACCCTGCAAAGCTACCTCAAGTTTTAGCTTCCGCGAGAAAGATCGACAGCTACATCACAGCGAACTACGCCAAGTACTCGGTCAAACCGAACGAACCCCTAAACGACTATCAGTTCCTTCGACGTGTTTACTTGGATTTGAATGGGACGATTCCCAATCTGAAGGAAATCAACCGCTTCATGATTTCTACCGACACGGATAAGCGTTCCAAGCTGATCGACGAACTGTTGAACAGCGAGGGATACGCCAGCCACTTTTTCAATTACTGGGTAGACATTCTTCGATATCGTGATTCGCTGAACTTTGGCGTTCGAGGTGAACCGTACCGCCAGTGGATCAAGCAGTCGCTTGCTGAGAACAAGCCATGGAACAGAATGACCTACGAGATGATGACGGCTCAAGGATTGATTTGGAACAATCCTGCGGCAGGTTATTTGCAACGCGATCCAGGTATGCCACTGGATGTCATGAACAACACAATTCGAATTTTTCTTGGAACTCGGATCGGCTGCGCCCAGTGCCACAACCACCCGTTTGACCGTTGGACTCAAAAAGAGTTTTACGAAATGGCGGCTTTCACTGTCGGCACGCAGACAAGCACCTACGGGGGCGACAAGCGTTTCTTTGACGTCGATCCGTCCATTCGTCTTCGAGCCGAATATGAGAAGATCGAACAGGAAGAAGAAGATCGTAGAAACAATGGTTATGTTTTCGATCGCATGATCAACAACAACATGACAATCCTGAACGACAACGTCGACGCAAAAATTAGACTACCCAAGGATTATGCTTACGACGATGCAAAGCCAGAATCAATCGTGGAGCCGAAAACATTGTTCGGGAAGCCTGCGGATATCAAGCCGGGCGAGCCACCTCGGAAGGCATTCGCCCGTTGGCTTGTCTCGAAAGACAATCCTCGTTTTGCCAAAACCATTGCGAATCGTTTATGGAAGCAGATCTTTGGTGCCGGGCAAATCGAGCCAGTCGATGACATGATGGACACCACCGTCGCTGAAAATCCAGAGCTGATGAATTTTCTAGAATCGGAAATGAAGCGGCTCAATTTTGACATGAAGGAATACATTCGTATCCTGATGCACACCGAAGTTTACCAGCGGGAAGCGAGCGGTACGGAACTGGTTTCCGAAGAACCCTATCACTTCCCTGGCCCCGTTTTGCGTCGCATGTCTGCAGAGCAAGTTTGGGATTCTTTCTTAACACTCACCGCAGATTCGATCGAATATCGTGAACCCCCTGCCACCTTGCGAACTCAAGTGGTTAGTTTGGATTTGACCAAAGCATCGGCGATGGAAGTGGTGCAAGCCGAACGGGAGGGGGGCAAAGTAGATTATCAAGCCGCGGTCAATCAAGGTAAGTTCCAGTTTAAGGGACAGTTTATGGCGCGCGCTTCCGAGATGCCTTCCCCATTGCCACCGGATCACTTTCTTCGCCTTTTTGGCCAGTCGGACCGTGAGCTAATCTCCAGTTCCTCGTACGCAGGTTCTGTGCCTCAAATTCTGATGATGTTCAATGGACCAATGTCCCACAAACTGTTGGAAAAAGATTCGACCATTTACAACAACATCATTCGCAAGAAGACCATTCACGAAGGCATTCGAACGGTGTTTCTGACCATCTTGTCCCGGCCACCTGATGCAGACGAAATGGCACTTGCCGTCGGTGAAGTCAAAGAAGATGGGCCTGTTGGCTATGGAAACGTAGTCTGGTCGTTGCTCAATACCCGCGAATTTCTTTTCATTCAATAATCAGGAAACCATGATGAAAGACGAAACTGTTCGACTGTTGGACACGCAAGATCGACGTCGATTTTTGTCGTACGCAGCTAGCGCTTCGCTTGGGGTTAGCTTGTTTCCTGGCATGGATCAGGCTGTTCAGGCTGCCGAAGAATCCTCCCCGGGTAAAGCCAAACGTATCATTTATTTGTTCATGTCTGGCGGGATGAGCCACATCGACACGTTCGATCTCAAGCCAGGGCACGAGAACCAGGGCTCCACCAAGGGCATAGCCACCTCCGTACCTGGTTGCCAAATTAGCCAACACCTGCCGACCCTTGCGTCGCAGTTTGACAAAATGGCCGTGATTCGTTCGATGAACACACAGACGGGCGACCATGAAGCTGGTGAGTATTTGATGCGAACCAGTTATGAATCGATCGCTACCGAGCGACATCCGTCGATAGGACCATGGATGCAACGGTTGTTGGGACGCAAAAGCAAGTCGCTGCCAGACACGGTCATGATTAGCCCGTCGGGCCGACATCCAGGACCAGGCTTCTTCGATCCTTCACTCAGTCCATTGCCGATCGCCGATCCAAATCGCGGTTTGGAAAATACAAAAGCACCGTCTTATTTGACCGACAAATCGTTCGACAAGCGAATTGAGTTGATCAATAAATTTGACCGCAAGTTTCAAAAGCGTTTCAAAGACCACGGTGTCAAAACCTATACGGATCTATACGCAGAAGCAACCAGTTTGCTTGCCAGCGAGGAGCTGGTAGCCTTTGATTTGAACAAAGAGAAGAATGAAGATCGCGATCGCTACGGCCGAGATGCCTTTGGGCAAGGTTGCTTGTTGGCGCGTCGTCTGATCGAGAACAACGTTCGATGCGTGGAAGTCACCTGCGGCGGATGGGACATGCACACCGCCATTTTTGATGGCAACGCGCTACCCTCCCGAGCCGCCATCATGGACCGCGCGGTTGGAAATCTCATGAAAGATTTGTCCGCACGAGGGCTTTTGGACGACACGTTGATCGTGCTGACCACGGAATTTGGTCGATCGCCAGGGATCAACTACAACGTTGGCCGCGATCACCATCCAGCGGTTTTTTCGTCGATGTTGGCCGGAGCCGGTATCAAAGGTGGCCAATTCTATGGATCGTCGGATGCAGAAGCGTTTTCCGTCGACAAAGACGGGGTTTCGCCTGCCGATTTGAATGCAACGATCGCAAAAGCCCTTGGCCTCTCGTTAGAAGAGATCGTGATTTCCCCAACCGGCCGGCCATTCAAAGTCGCCAACGACGGAAAACCGATTGCCGCGTTGCTTAGCTAAAATCCGCTTCAAGATTCAACGCAATGGCCTTAGCTGTTTTTGATGGCTTTTCCTAACTTGCGTTGTTCTGCGAAGTGAAACATAATTTCGGAAGTGTTCACAAACGATGGCATTTCCTCTTAGCGACCATGTTTTGGGTTGCTACTTCCGAAAAGAGTTTCTGATGAGCGGGCTTCGAATTGGTCTTTTGATTGCTTGGGTTGGCGTATTGTTTCCTTTGGATGCCGTAGCCCAAGAGGCCTCCATGAGCAGCGTGCTTGCTTCGAGCCCCAATCGAGCGAACTGCTTTTTGTACATGGACGCCCCGTCCATCAAGTCCTTTGTCGCCGGTACCCCTGTTGCTGATGACATTCCAGATGGGCTCCGTGAAGCACGACTCGCGGGAGAATTTGAACTGAAGTCACTCAATATGCTTTGGCAGGTTGGAAGCGTCAGCTTAAAGCAATCGCTCGACGCGAACAAAATTGCGAAGATGGTGAATGGTTATGTTGAGACCATTGGTAGCAGGTCGGTAGTTTGGTCGCCTCGTCAATCTTATTTGGTTCCGATGTCCAACAATCAAATGGGACTGGTCCGGCCAGCTGATAGAAAGCTCGCGAGCCGGTGGCTTCGAAATGAAAAGACCAACGATGTTTCTGCGTATTTGAGAAACCGAGCGACGCAAAGCACGAACTTCGTTGCTCTTCTGCTTGCTATTGATTTGGAAGATTCGTGGTCTCCCGTAACAATCGAACAACGTATTGCAACCTTTGAATCGATGAAATCGTTGGATGTTGCAGCGGCTGCAAAAACGCTCTCAACGATCCAAGGTGTGCGCGTCATGGTCAGCAAAAAAAACTTGGATGATTGCATCATCAGTCTGGACTTCAGCACGAACCCTTCAAGCCTATTGCCAGTAGCCAAAGATTTCTTCGTCGAAGTTTTATCACGCAATCAATCCTCGATTCCAGAAGCCTCCACCTGGAAACCTTCTCTTGAGCAAAATACGATTTCGCTGCGAGGAACCATTAGCCCTGGAACCATTGACGATTTGCTGGGACTGTTTGCATTCCACAGTCAAGCAACGGATTCGCATCCAACAGAGACAGCGTCTTCACCAACTCAAGGGACCGAAAGCGATGCAGCTTCGGTTTGCAAAATCTACTTTGATAAAGTTTCCGGAGTCGTGAAGCGTGTTCGCGATTATTCCGCCTCGAACACCGGCGATCGCGCTCAATTGAATGGACGAATGGCCAGTCGGATTGATGCGATTCCAACGCTCAATGTAGACCCAGAACTCGTGAACTACGGCGCGGCCGTTGCAAAAGGCCTACGAGGCAACATGGTTGCTTTGCAAACCGCAAATATCAGTTACGGTACAGATGCGGTCGTCAACTCGGGGGTCAATGCTTTTGCGAATGGATACGGCGGTGTTTACTACGATGTAAACAGACCGTATCAGTTTCAAGCAATGGGTCAGGGCGTTGGCAACACAGCCTATCGAGAGATCATTGCGAAGATTGATCAAATGGAAGCCGATATGCGACGCAGCCTGACCGACAAGTATCAGGTTCAGTTCTAAGGTCTCCTACCAGCGGCTTAGCAGGGGTAAATCTTTTTAGAATTGGCATATTGCGCCCGTGACAAAACTTGCAATTGAAACGCGAAGCCTCACCAGGAAGTTTGGGGACAGAACGGCTGTCTCCTCGTTGGATCTGCAAGTGGAGGCAGGAACGTTCTACGGCTTTTTAGGCCCGAACGGTGCAGGCAAATCAACCACCATCAAGATGTTAACGGGACTGATTAGTCCGACCGAAGGTACGATTTCTGTTTTGGGCAAGAACATGCTCGATAACAACGAGTCGCTCGAGGTGAAACGCAGCATTGGGGTGGTGCCCGAAAATTTAGCGTTGTTCGATAATTTAACTGCCGTCGAATATCTGACGTTCGTTGGTAGAGTTCACGGTTTACCGAAAGCCACGATTCAGCAGCGCAGTGATGAGATGCTTAATCTGCTTTCGCTTGAACAGGAGACCAAGAAGCTTGTTCTTGAGTATTCTCATGGGATGCGAAAGAAACTATCGCTTGCGGCCGCTCTGCTAGCGAATCCAAAGCTTCTCTTTCTTGATGAGCCCTTTGAAGGGGTTGACGCAGTTGCTTCGGTTACGATTCGCGATTTGCTGTCAGGTTTTGTTGCCAAGGGGTCGACCGTCTTCCTGACATCTCACGTGCTGGACATTGTAGAGCGTCTGTGTTCGCATGTGGGAATCATCATGAACGGGAAGATTATTCTTCAGACGTCCATGAAAGAGATCCAATCCAAAGGAACCTTGGAAAAATGCTTCTTGGAAGTCGCTGGAGCGGATACATCTACCGTTCGCAAATTGGATTGGCTTGAACAAGCCGAGCAACCGACATGATGAAGCTGAGCGACTTAAAGGAGCAAGTGACGAACTTTGTCTGGCTTCGTTGGCGCATCCAGTCCAATCAACTGAGCAAGTCGTCCGCTATTGGCAAAGTGATTGCCGCTTTGATGTTGGTGGCCTTTATCATGGGAGCGTTCGCGGCTCTTGCGACAGGGACGGCTTTAGGAATCTTTTTGCCTAGGCTGATGGCTCGCGAGTACTACTTTCTGCTTTGGAACGGATTGATTGTAGTCGCATGTGCAATGTGGCTTTTTTATCTGATCGCCGATCTTCAACGATCGGAGGCCATTACCTTCGATCGATTACTGCATTTACCGATCTCCTTTTCTCAAGTCTTCGCCATCAACTATGTTAGTTCTTGGTTGGGGTTGCATACTCTTTGCTTGACTGGCCTAGGATTTGGCTTCATCGTTGGATCCGCCTTTTCCTTGGGGCCGATTGCTTTGCTCTTTTTTCTACCGTTCATCGCATTCTTAATCGCGTTGACGGCACTGACCTATCAGTTTCAAGGTTGGATCGCCACGTTAATGTCCAACCCAAGAAAACGAAGAGCCATATTGATTGGCTTGCCCTTTGTTTTGGTTGCACTCATTCAAGTGCCCGCGGTAGTGATCAGTCGCTTTGCCGACCGAGGCGAAAGGCAAGCCCAAGTGGCCGAACCGGAACTAGCGCCCCCGGAAGTAGTGATTCCCGAAACGAAAACGCCCGATCTGGACGGCGACTCGGCGGTTACAAGCCCGGAATCGCCAACAGAATCCAAACCTGAATCACCGATAGAATCACCGATTGAAGCGCCAACGATAGATTCCACCGAAACTAAAGAGAGCGATGCGATCGCTGAGGAAAAGAGGCGGGCGGAGATCCAGGCAGCAAATAAAGCGGCGCTGGATAAGTTGATTTCGCAAGTACGGTTGGCCAATCTGGTAATCCCTCCATTGTGGCTGGCAGGCAGCATTGATTCCATTCTCTCGGGCAATCTTCACGTTCTTTGGCTCACCCCGATGATGCTATTGGTAGCTTGGCTATCTTTGCGAAGCAACTACCGTGCGACCATGCGATTCTACAAAGGGGAAACCGACGCTCGCGCGGCGACCACTTCTCGACGTGCCAAAAAAGACTTGGCCATAGGCAAGGCCGTTACAGCTCGCAGATCAAAATGGATTGAATTCGGTCTGCCGGGACTACATGATGAAACGAATGCTGTTCTGGGTTTGACTTGGCAATCCATGTTGCGAGCCCCCGAAGTAAAATTGTATTTGCTGCTGCCCTTTGTCTCGCCATTCATTTTGTTCGGTGCTCTCCAAGCCTGGAAAATCCCGCCCGTTGACGAACTGAAAGCGGGGCTGGTGGTGGTGGCTTCGGCGGTTACGATGTTGATGGCTGCTGGCTTGATCAGCAATCAATTCGGGTTTGATCGAACCGGCTTTCGTGCATTTGTACTATCACCGATTCGGCGAGAGAGAATTCTACTGGCGAGAAACATTGCGATCGCACCTTTTCTTCTGATCCAATCCACCTTGTTAGCCATCGCCGTCTGCTTCTACTTCGGGCTCCCGTTCGACAAACTGTTGAGCGCAGTAATCCTAACAGCCGCCATGCTTCCCACATTTTGCTTGCTCATGAACTTGATGTCCATTTTGACTCCTTTTGCTTTGGCAGCGGGCAGTATCCAACCGCAGCAGCTTAACTTTATACCGCTCATGACTAACATGGGACTATCGATGTTTATGCCAATCATCGTTGGTTTTACTCTCATGCCTTTAGGCTTGGAATGGTTGCTGGATCAAGCCGTTGTCTCAAGCCGTTGGTTCCCCTTTGCATTGTTATTGTCAGTCCCCTGGGTTGGATTTAGTTTTTGGTTGTATGCCATAGTGATTCCGTGGCAAGGGAAGTTACTTGCAAGAAGAGAGCAAGAGATCCTGCGTGTAGTGACTTCGAAAGCGGAGTAGTCATGAGCGAGATTCAAGAAGAGAGCAAAAGGATCAAGCCCAGCAGTCTTGATTTCTCGCTTGCATCCATCGCTCCGATTTTCATTATCGGCATGATCGGTTCGCTTGTCTATTTTGTGATCACTGTTTGTTACGATGGCCCCTTTCGGCAACGACTCATGTGGATACTGGGGCTCTACACGCTCGCTTCTGTCTTTGTCGCTAGGATTGCTATTGAGCAAAGTCGAACCCTTGCATTTGGCTATATGCTGGCCCTTGCATTGGCAACTCTGTTTGTCGCTCCACAGTTTTTCGTTGTGCAAGGCCTTGCGGCTGCGACTAGTTTCATCATCCTGATCGTTTTATTGGCAATGGTCGCCTATCTTGCGGATCGCATCACGTTTGACTGCACGATGATCGACGAACGCACCCTCAGTTCAGGTGTTGGGATCCTTCAATCGTTGGGGCTCGTGCACAGCGAGCGGAACGAACAAGATCTCACCAAGAACTCTTCAGCCAAAACAAGAAAGCACAATCCAGGAGTCTGGGTTTTGTACTTCGCGTTGGTTGCCATTCCACTGTTTGGGATCGGACAATTTGGAATACAGAACCCTTCCGATCGGAAGCTCGCGTTCGGGTATTTGATGATTTACCTTTTCTGTTCCTTGTGCTTGATGACTTTGATTTCGTTGCTTTCTCTCAGGAAGTATTTGCGGGAACGCGGGGTTCCCATGGAATCTCCATTTGCAATTCGTTGGCTAAGTATTGGCTTCCTCAGTGCACTTTGTGTGACCGGTTTGCTTTGGCTTGTCCCGTTCCCTACCGGAACGATGCTGTCGATGCAGCTTCCGTTTCGAATAACCAGTCGACTCGATCTTAAAGCCAGCGATTGGGGATGGGGCAACGAAGCGGTCGAAGACGCACAGGGTCAAGAGCAGCAGGGTCAGGGCCAGCAGGGTCAGGTCCAGCAGGGTCAGGGCCAGCAGGGTCAGGGCCAACAGGGTCAGGGCCAACAGGGTCAGGGCCAACAGGGTCAGGGCCAACAGGGTCAGGGCCAACAGGGTCAGGGCCAACA
>JAIYDN010000091.1 GCA_027487485.1 Planctomycetaceae bacterium
AGAAATCAAAGAGGCCTGACCCCTTTGATAGGGGCAACTATGCGTCCACGCGGACGCAAAAGAGTTCGATTCCCCGATCCAAAAGAAATCAAAGAGGCCTGACCCCTTTGATAGGGGCCCGCGAGAAATAAAAACCGCCAGAATAAACAGAGATATCGAAACTTGACTTCTTTGGTACGCTTTACTGAGTCTAAATGGTCGTTTTATGGCCCAGATATCATCTCAGCAACATCAACCAAACAGGATTTCCAATGTTCCATCGTATCATCGTCCGCACCTGTCTCCCTTTAGCCACGTTGTTTGTAACGGTACCATTTTTGGGCTGCGATTCCAAAAAGGAAGTTCCAGTTGTAGTTGTCGAAAGCAAGGGGCCGACCCTATCCCAGGCTGCGTTAACTCGGTTGGAGGAAGCGGATCTGCTGGACGGCAAGGCAGACCATGTGGTCGGCAAGTGTTACGTTTGCAGCCTTGGAATGGATGGATCCGATAAGCATTCGGTTGAGGTTGGTGGCTACACAGCTCACTTGTGCAGCAAGTTTTGCCAAAAGGAATTTGAGAAATCGTCGGAACAAATTGTTCTCAGTACAGAAATTCCCAAGGGGACCACGCAAGAGTAAGCATGTGAAGGTCAACCGTCTGCTCGATTGTGCAGCGAGTTGGCCAAGTTACTCTTTCATTGCAATGGATGGTTGCATTTCTTTGCCATCAGTGGATGGTGGGCGGTGCCAGAACTAGGCTTTCCGGCGTAATCTGGATCACTTGCCTTCCATCTTCCAGCAAGTCACCCACTCGAACTATCCGATCATCTAGCATCGCACTTATTCCAGTGCGAGTTTGAAAGACGACCTGTACCTTAAGGGTCTCGGTACTCTTGTGTTTCGATCCTAGGGAGCTCACCAACGCGCGATCGTCGATTTCACTCGAAGGATCATCAGTGCTTGTAGGTGCCTTCTCAGGGAAAATCATTTTTCGATCAAAGGGATCGATGTGGGCAATGTCCTCATGACGGATCGCAGCGACAGTTGGTTGTGGATCGCGCTCTATCAGTGGCAAAGGGAAGTTTTCGGCATTTCGATTCGTTGTTACCGCTTCGACTGTTGGGGCCGCTACTTTTGGAGAAGCAGGACCAATGTTTGTGGTACGATCAGCGGTCGAGGTGGCTCCCTCGCGAAGCACGAGAAACAATACCCCAGCAAGAACCGGAATAAGTCCCAATTTGACATAACCAGTTACGCGGTTCATGGGTCTAATCCTAGCTGGTAATCGAAAAGAATGCGTATTTCTAATTCAGCCTGGCAAAGGGCGCTCGAGGGCATTGGCTCTTTGATTTTGAATCGAACCACTTGAAAGGAATAAGGAATCTGATTCATTGATTCGAAGAATTGGAAAAGATTGGAGAAGCGTCCTTCCAAATGGAGTTCAAACGAACGCGATTTAAACCCTTTGTGATCGATCGTTTGTGATGGTCGAAAGTCGTGGAAATTGCATTTCGAGTCCAAGCCGATCTCGCGTAAGGAGGACAAGACTTCCGAATCGACAATCTTCTTCGGTATTCGCTTTAGTAGGTCTGAATACTCAAGCTCGAGCCTTTCTTTTCGCTTCGTAACTTGTTCTACAGCAACTACCAGTTCCTTTTCATTCTCTAACAGTTTTCCGCACTCTTGAATATCTGATTGGATTCGGTCCAGATCATTACCGATAGTCGTTCGTACGGCGAAACCAAAGGTGATGCCAATTACCAATACGATCGTCATGCTTGCATGCAAGTACAGCTCGGTACGTGACATGAGCTGTTTCGAGCCCGGTGCATTATTCATTGTTCAGGCACTCCAGTTGAAACTCTTGGATAGATTGGTCTTCAACGTGACGTTCTTGAGTCGCTCGAAGTTCGACACGGGGAAACATTCCTGATTGGTTTAGGCTTTTCATGAAGTTCGTGATTGAATCACTTTGTACTGCGATTCCGCGAATCGATACGATGGAGTCTCTTTTGGAAGCTGGGTTGGAGTTCGAGGTTGAATTGGTGGAGGACTGCAATTCTTGTACTTGAACGGAACTGTTGGCTTCCAATACCGCTTTTGCAACTACGCCTAGTGTGGCGGTGGTGCAATCTTCTACTGCGATATCTCGAAGCTGGTTTAGTTTCTTTTCCAGAAGAATGACTTCTTTTGCAAGTTCGATTCGTTCCTCGCGCGATTGCCTCGCGGGAGCGACTGCTTCCGCGATTTCCTCAAAATCACGGTGATATCTCCACCATTCCACCCAGTAGGATGCGTTCCAGGCCGAAAACAGGAAAGTGACAAACCCTAAAAAGCAGATCCATTGGCGAATGCGCTTTCGCACTACTTTTCGCCATACGAACTTAGGGGGTAATAGGTTAATGCGAATCATGGTGCATCCCAGGCTAAGCAAGATAATCCTGCTGCAATTGCAAAACTGCCAAGAGGCCGGCTTTCCAATTGTCCGAGAGATGTTTCGATGCACCAAAATTGTGTTGGCAGACTTGTTTTCTGTTCAAGGACTTGAGCGACTCGAGGTAATTTCACCCCAGCTCCCATTAGTAGGATACGTTCTGGGGAGGCAGAATGAAACAAGCGATTGCTGTACTCGAGTGTTTTGTTGATTTCATACGATAAAGAAATTAGAAACGCGTCGATTCGTTGTCGAAGTGGGTTTGAAAATCCTTCCTTTCCAGAATCGTTGAATGAATCCATTGAGGAAGATTGAAAGAGAAGGGTTTGAGCATCGGACAAACTGACTTCGAAGATCCTTGCGATACCCTCGAGCAGCGATATCAAGCTGCAGCTGCGCAAGCTGCGTGTTAGGATTGGTTCGTTATCTTGGACCATGGTGATTGTTGACTGGCCATAGCCAAGGTCGATGGCCAAAGTGATGTTATCATGATCTTGAAACATCATCTGAGTGGCGCGCGCCATTGCGCAGGGAACCGCATCAATCACATGGCAATCGAATCCGATTCGAAACAGATCTGTCGATATCCGTTCAGCATCTACACATTTTAGTGAGACAGCGGCATAGGTCGATGATTCATTTCGGGACCTGCTCTTTGGCAATCGCCAACAGTCGGTAACGAGCTCGTTGGGATCACATTCCGCTTCAAACGCAACTTCGGAAGAAACCACTGGATATGCGTCGTCTAGGTCGGAAAAAGGCAGATCGATTTCGCGGTAGTCGATCATGCCATCGTTCAAGGTCGCAGCGCATTTTTTGCCTTGAAAGAGTCCCTGCAAATTGTCAGCCCCGGCAAAGAACGGCGTTATTCCACTCTCGAGAATATCGACGCTGGCCAGCCAACCGAACGACTCTTGGATTCGGTTGTGGCGCTGCGCTGGGGGTGCTTTTCCTTCGATCGCATAAGCAACTGGGTTCTCAATGGTCCAAACAGACGACAAGCTCCAGCGTCCATCGAGTTTGCGGACCTGAGCCATTTTGATTTCATGGCAGCCAATTTCGATCCCAGTCCAGCCTACGGATCTTTGGAACCATCGCGTGTTAACTTGTTCGAAAAGGGAGATTGCAGTGTTCATAGTAGCCAACCCTAGGTCGCACAAATCATCATGCGAACCAGAGTTGACTTTTCAAAAACGGCTTAGGAAGAAGCGGTCGTCACATCCAGCAAAGGAAGAATAATCGACAACACAACCACTCCGACGATTCCCCCCAGGCCGACAATGATGGCGGGCTCAAGCATTTTTATCAACGTTCGCAGTCGCCGTTCTCCATCGCTTTCAAAATATTCCCCAACTGTTTGCAATACCTGTGGAAGCTTGCCCGACCGTTCGCCGGTAGAGATCATGTGGGCAGCGCCTGGTGGCAAAAATTTAGCAGATACGAGACTTTGGCTCATGCCCTCGCCTTTTAAAAGATCCTGTTCTACTTGATCGAACATTTGCCGGAAGAACAGGTTGCGAGTTGAATTCCTACATAAGCGAACGCTTTCTAGCAACGGAACTCCGCTTTCCAGCATTGTCCCTAGCAGCCGGAAAATCCTTCCTGTTATCAATGCACGGGCTGAGTTTTTGATAAGGACAAAATTCAGAATACCAAAGTCCCATGCTCGACGAACTTTAGGATGCGTACGAACAGTCCAGGTCGCGCCCAACGCGAGTCCTGCCAGAATAACGATCGCTATCCAGTTGCTCCGCAGATTTGTTCCCAATGAAAGAAGAACGCTTGTCAACGGCGGGACTGGTTTTCCCATATCGCTAAAGACGGAAGCGAATTGTGGCAGAACGAAAAACAGCATGGAAAAGATTACGGACATAGTAATCGAGCACAACACGGCTGGGTACATGAGCATCGACAGGACCGTACTTCGCATGTATTGGTCGTTTCGCATCATTTTGGTGGTCCGCTCTAGTACCTCCACAATTTTGCCCGATGATTCTCCAGCAGCCAATGCAGCTACCAGAGACTCATTAAAGACCTTGGGATGTTTCGCAAGAGCAGCGGAAAATTTAGTACCTTGCGATACCTCTTGGTAAACGGCATTCAGAACCGATTTCAAACTGGAAGCTTGGCATTGATTGGCCACTGTGTTTAAGGCTTCGGCTAAATCATCGCCGGATTGGCACATGATAGAAAGCTGCGAAAGCACGACGACTAGATCGGAGGGCTTGATGCGGGAAGAGTGCTTCATTGCAGGAAGTGGAAAGCTAACTTGCATGCCTGCCGCAGCCCAGTTTGGTTGACGCTTGAATAGACGGCCTAACGAAGAATGCGAAGCTTGATCGGCTGATTCTATGGACAGAGCAAACAATCCTTGCGACCTTAATCGTTGTCGGACGGCAACGGAACTCTCGCTCTCGAAAAGTCCGCTAACGGACTTGCCGTTGCTGTCTTTTGCAACATATTGGAATTTCATTTCGATCAATCACAGGGGTGGCAAGTGTAGGGCATCATCAATCCGTGTAGGCGACTTCAATCACTTCTTCGAGACTCGTTCGCCCAGCCTCCGCCAGCAGAATGCCTTCCTCTAGCAGCGACCCATAACCTTGCTGACGATGATAAGATCGAAGCGACTCTACGGTAGCATTGGATGAAATGAGCTCTCGAACTTCGCGATCGATGGCAAAGACTTCATAGATCCCCGTTCGGCCTCGGAAACCTGTGTCGTAACATTCGCGGCAGCCTTGTCCTCGAGTGAACTGGCGTCTTCGGTCACCTTGGTAGCGAATTGCGTCCAACTGTTCAGGAGTCGGGTAATAGTTCGTTTTGCAGGAAGGACAAATGGTCCTGACCAAACGTTGAGCGATCACACCCAGAAGTCCAGCAGCAAGCTTGAAGGGCTCGATTCCCATATCCAGCAATCGAGTGATTGCGCTGAAGCTGTCGTTGGTGTGGAGGGTGCTGAGAACCAAGTGGCCAGTAAGAGCTGCCTGGATTGCAATCGCCGCGGTTTCCGCATCTCGAATTTCACCCACCATGATGACGTCAGGATCTTGTCGAAGGATCGACCGAAGTGCGTCGGAAAACTTCATGGTCTTCGTGTTGCTAACCTGAACTTGATTGATCAAGTCCAGTTGGTATTCCACCGGATCCTCTACGGTAACGACATTACGCCGAATCGATTTGATCAGTTCCACAGCGGAGTAAAGTGTCGTCGTTTTTCCACTGCCGGTGGGTCCGGTGGTGAGGATCAAGCCGTGTGGTCGTTTTAATAAATTTTTGGTTTTATTGAGAGCCGCTTCAGGCATCCCAAGTCGGTCGAGATAGAAAGTGACATTCTTTCGGTCCAAAACCCGCATGACGATCTTCTCGCCAAGGATCGTTGGAAGTGTTGAGATACGCAGGTCGATTTCACGTCCGTCGACGGCAAGATGAACGCGGCCGTCTTGTGGCATTCGATGTTCGGAAATGTCCATTTTCGCAAGAACCTTGATTCGCGAAATCATGGCTGGATGGAATTCTCGCCGAGGCCGCAAAACTTCCCTCAAGTGGCCATCGACACGATAGCGAACAAGCGAGGACTGTTGACCTGCTTCGATATGGATGTCGCTGGCTTTCTGACGAATGGCATGAACGATAATGTAGTTCACCAAGTTAATGATCGGGCTGCCGTCGGTGAGTGATTCGACATCGGCCAAGGATACATCCACCGAATCGGCCTGAATCTCAATTGAATTCTGATCCAGATCCGCGGTGACTGCGTCCACCGCAAAGTTTTCCTCGTAGCAATGAGCCAGCATGCGATCAATCGCGGAACGCATGGCAAGTACTGGCCGAATCGGCTTCTTGGTGACACGTTCTAGTTCGTCTAGCTGCCGAAGATTGGAAGGCTCTGCCATTGCAACTGTCAGTCGTCCACCGACGCAGAACAACGCCAAGGCCGAAAATGCTTCTGCTTTCGCCCGAGGGATATAGCGAACAACGCTAGGGTCGACTAGACCGCTTCGTAAACGGACTGATTGAACGCCAAGCTGCTGACCTAGAAACAACAGTAAGGTGTCTTCATCAACAAATCCCATTTCCAAAAGGGTCTCGCCCAATTGGCAATTCTTGTTTGAATGCTGATGAAGTGCCTCTTGCAAGTCGCTGCCCGTCAAGAGTCCTGCTTGAACTAAATTTTCTCCAAGTGGGACCGGCGCGGGAAGCGGAAAACTACGACCAGAAGATTTGTTGGTGCGTAACGAGCTTGCATTAGGATTAGGGGCTGAGATGAGAGTCACTTTGCAAAGCTCCCCATTGCATGGACGATGTCTTCAAAGACATTTAGCTGCCGGTCCACTTCATTGATTCGAAGAATATCGCGACACAGTGCGTTTGGTCGGGCGAGAACCATACTGCCACCAAGTTTGCTGCATCGATTGCCTGCTTCAAGGAGTGCGTCAAGACCAGCACTGTCCATGAGTGGAACACAGCCCAAATCGAAGACGATATGAGGTTGCCCCTTGCCGAAACAGGACTCCACCGATTTCAAGAAGCCCGCTTGATTCTCGCGACCTAGAGGTTGCGAACAGCTAATCGTATCCACGGTACCGGAGCGTTTGCATTGGTACATAACAGCTCAAACCTTAGCGAAGTGGAATTTCAAGAGTAAAGCAAGAGCCTTGATTGAGCTCGCTACGTATCGAAATAGTGCCACCATGAAGCCGAGCAATTTCCTGCGAGAATGCCAGGCCTAGTCCAGAACCCACGATGTCTTGCACCCGAGCGTCTTTGCTTCGGAAAAACTTCCCGCCCAGTTTAGGGAGATCTTCAGGAGAGATGCCGATACCACTATCTTCCACCATAAACAGAACTCGAGAAGCATCAGAATCAACTCGGACTGTGACTTTGCCTTCCTCCGGAGTGTACTTAATGGCATTGCTAACCAAGTTGGATAGTGCAGCAACCAACTTATCTTTGTCTGCCAAGATCTTGGGCAGCTTCGGTGCGACGCTAAAGTTAAATACTTGCTTCTTTTCCACTGCAAGAGGACGCTGACTTTCCAGGATTTCGTTCAAGAGCCGGTCCAACTGGACCTCGTGCTTTTCAATGGTGATGGCTCCTGCTTCCATCTGGCTGATGTTTAGAAGCTCATCTACAAATCTGGCAAGGCGGTTGGCTTCATTATTGATGGTATTATAAAAATTCTGTTGTTGCTCTACGCTCAGCTCACCCACCGTAGCAAGCGTTTCTGAATAAGCTTGGATGTTTGCCAAGGGGGTACGCAGTTCGTGCGTGGCGGTAAAGACGAACTGCTCACGTGCAGCTTCTGCAAGCTTGAGCTGAGTCACATCGCGCAGAGTCCAAATGGAATCGCTTGGATCGCCATTCTCGTTAGTTGGAAGTATTCGGCTCAATCGCCAAACGCCTTGCGTCAGGTCGGCAGTTCGTTGAACCTCCAGTACCTGTGTTGCTTGGTTATTCGCCATCGAAAGAATACGTTGTGCTGCTGCCTCTTCGACCTGTTCGGATAACAAATCTATAACATCCATTCCTATTAATGATGTTGTATCGGGGCGTTGAAGTAGAGTCGCGAACGAGCGATTGAACTGTAGAATTTTGCCTTCGGCATCGCAAATGGCAATACCATCGGTCAAGTTCTGGAAGGCGGTTTCCCAGCGTTTTGCTTGCTGCGAATGAACTGCTTCGGAAAGTCGACGTTCGACACCATTCCATGCAGAATGTTCGTGAACACGAGCCAAAAGGTGATTCCAACCAGCGGCCAATGGATGCCGAACTGGTAGCGGGCGCAGATCCAGAACGGAATGGTTGGGATTCTCCGCAAATCGCAACAATTGGCGTTCCAAATTATCAAGCCATCGCGATGTTTTCTTAATCGCAAAGGATCCAAGCAGCAACATGCAAAGTGGAACACCTAACGCAGTTGCAAGCGATGGAATAGATTCCCATCGAGATAAGAACAAAACCGAAGCCCCGAAATATACGATTCCAACTAGTCCGAAGAATAGATGCTGTCCACTCAGTCGCTGCGTGAAACTGCGATATCTCTGAGCTGCAAACATAATTTATTGAACTTGAAGTGGGGTAGTTGTTGGGGCAAAAGACTTGAGCTCGAGACTTTCCAAAAGTTTGGTTAAATCGCGCATGCTAAATGGTTTATGGAGGAACCACTCAATGTTAAATTTAGCCTTAAGCTGCTCTCGATTTAACTCATATCCTTTTGCGGTACACATGACAATCTTAAGAGCGCTCAGTTGAAGGGATTTCCTTGCATACTCGCAGAGTTGTTCGCCATTCAGTCCAGGCATTTCATAGTCGGTGACCAGAATGTCAAAAGGCTGCTCCGAAAGCAAATCACTCGCTTTTTCACCATCCCGAGCAATTGTGACATCGAATCCAGCACGCTGGAGATTGAATCGGATGACATCCCCCAGCACCGTGTTGTCTTCTGCGACTAAGATCTTTTTTGAAGTGATCATTTTCGCAATTACCAGGTTGAGCCGTCAGCATGGTTGACGTAGAAAACACCATCTGTTGCGTGGTAGGCCCAGCCTTGAGTGCCTGATGGCGTAAAGGCACCTGTTCCCGTTAATTCGCGAACGTTCGCGTTGTTGTTCGTAGTCGTGATTTGGACGCTAGGAAACGGACCTGACATGAATGGTTTCAGGTCCGTAGTAATATTTGCATAAGTAGGGAAGCTGCCATTTCTAGCGCGATAAAGTTCAATCGCGTCACGAACAACAGCGAGGGACGCTTTGGTTGCATTTGTACGGGCATCCGATGCGGTGTTGAACATTCTAGGGGCGGCAACAGCTGCTAAAATCCCCACAATTAAAACAACCACTACAAGCTCAACCAGACTGAAAGCCGAACGTTTTCCAATACGAGGAGTAACTATTGATGAGGGCATACGCGGTACCGTTATTGAACCTAACGCAAACAAGTTGTGCAAAAAGTCCGTCGAATCAGCTCGAACATCGATGGGCCAATTGCGGATCGAAGAAACGTACGTTTGAAATTTGTGTGTTGCAAATTATTTAATCAGATATTTTTGCCGTTTCGCCAAACTTTACGTGCTACATATATTCGCCCCACTCCTTGGTTATGGGATCACGGAGGCTCACTTTCAGAATTTTAACGGTCAATCGACATGAATCACTCTATTCCGAACATTCGAATCGCCAGGGAGCTTACAACTCGGCTCGAGTCGGTTTTCGGGGTGCAGCCACATTTGATAATCATGTCTCCTAAGGGCTTGAAGATTGATTGTGAAGACAGGAAGTCTGTCGATTGGGACTCAGGCGAAGAAATAGCCCGATCTGATAGAACCTGGATTGCCTTCGCGCTGGGGCAGATGAACCTCGAATCGCAACGATCTTACGCGACATCCTTCGAAGGTCGATTGCAGTTGCTGATGCATTTGTCACAGGATATCAAAAATCCAATATTGCTATACCTGGATTTAGTCGGCCACAACGAGTTGATGGTCCGCTCCCTTGTAACAGCCCACATCGAAGCGCTTTTGTATCGTGATGAAGCAAAGGCATCGAAGAATCAAATTGAATCCTTTATCGATCAAGTGACTCAGGACTTTGAAGAGCTATCCTGGCTTCGCAATGCAAATGAATACCTGGATCTCTGTGACGCAAAACACCCTCTTCAGTCGATCGCGTCGGCCTGTTTACCGGATTTAGCGCAAGTCATTCGTGCACAAGCAATTCTTTATGTTCCGGCCCCATCAAGCAAGGCCGCTCATCTCGCCGGGCTGGATACAGCTCAGATCATTTCAACCGGGCCGACTGACGCGGAATTGCCAGTTTGCACTCAGTTTATTAATGATTCGATTGGCAGTTTGAATGGTGGACCCATCGTCCTCAATTCCAGTTCGCTCCAATCCAATTTGCCTGGATATGAAGGAATCAGAAATTGTATTCTTGTCCCAATTTCGAAAGGGACAAAAACATACGGATGGCTATTGGCGATCAATAAGACGTCGCAACAAGCTTCACGAGGCAACCCGAGTGATGGCGCAAAAAGACCGAGCGCTTCCTTCGGAACCTTTGAGGCGAGCTTGATGGTAGCCGCCAGTAATATTATGTCGGCGCAAGCTCGCAACCTCGATTTCTTCGAGTCACAAGAATTATTGCTCACGGGAGTGGTGCGAGCGATCATCAATGCAATTGATGCTAAGGACACCTATACGTGTGGTCACAGCGATCGAGTAGCGTCGTACGCCAAGCGAATTGCCAAGCGGATGGGACTTAGCGACGATGAGTGCGAACGGGTTTTCATGGCAGGGGTTTTGCACGATGTGGGCAAAATTGGCGTCCCTGATGCGATCTTAAGTAAGCCAGGAAAACTAACCGATTTCGAATACGAGATCGTTAAGCAGCATCCTCGCATTGGCTATGAAATCCTAGAGCATCTCAAGCAATTAAACTACGTACTACCAGGTGTTCTACACCATCACGAAGCATTCAATGGTAGTGGATACCCGGCCGGACTTGCTGGTGAAGATATTCCGCTTCATGGAAGGATTCTCGCTGTCGCCGATGCATACGACGCGATGACCAGCAATCGTCCCTATCGCAGTGGCATGCCTCACGCGAAAGCGGAAGCCATCCTAAGAGCGGAAGCTGGTAAGACTTGGGATTCAAGCATCGTTGATATCTTTCTCGAATGTCTTGCTCAAGAGACGGTCGCTAAACCAGCCGAATCAACGAGTGTTCCAATCAGCCCCTCCGAAAATTCTGGCGACCCAAGTACGGAGTCGAATATCCATCTTATGTGGAGAATTTCCAACTCCATCAACAATATTGTTGTCGGATAAGGAAAAATGGAAAGTCTGCAAACCTCTTCTCGTTGTTCTATTCGACCAGTGTGTCGGCGGGGGCAACGTCCAGGTTTCAACCTGATTGAAGTGACTCTGACCGTTTTGATTTTCGGAATCCTGGTTGCTGTTTCGACTCCAGTCTATTCTAAGAGTCTTTTTCGGTTCCGAGCGGAGTCTGCAGCTCAGCGAATCGCAAAAGATATCGAGCAAATGCAGCAACTAGCTCGACAAACGAATGCGGCTCGCAAGATCACTTTCCGCAAATCGGGCTCGAGTTACTCTTTGGAAGGGGCTGTCTCGCTGGAGCAATCTTCTAAACCCTATTCCGTGGCATTAGATCAGTATCCGTACCAAACTTCTATCAACTCGTTTACGACGTCTGCTAGCGCATCCACGTCACTTACGGAATTAACGCTCATTTTTGATCGTTTTGGTGTTCCAGACCAAGGGATTTCAATAACGGTCCAATCCGGAGATGTTCAGAAACGAGTCGTTGTGACAGCGATAACCGGGCGTGTGTCTATCCAATGACCAGGAAGCAATCACGATCTGGTATGACGATGTTAGAATTGGTCGTCTCAATACCAACCGCAACTGTTTTGATTGGGGCGATGGCGATGTGCGTCACCGTGATGATGCGCGCTAGGAGTCAAGACGATATGCTATTTGATAGAACTTACAATCTGTCGAAGGCCTTAAATCAGATGGCATCGGATATAGAACTCGCTACATCCCATGTTTCCTCGTCGGCATCTCATTTGGAATTCGTCGTCCCTGACCGCAACGGTGATGGGCTTCCAGAACAGATGCGCTACGAATGGGGCGGGGCTACGGGCGCTAATGCAAACAATATCCTTTGGAAGTACAACAGTTCACCACTTTCGATCTTGTTTGAGGATGTTGGACAGTTCAGTTTGCAGTTGAATCATGCTCTTGCTGCTACGGCAGTTCCCAATCACTTGCGAACCGAAGTTGCGGTGCTCAAGTCGCTGGACGCTTATCCTGATGGTGTGTTTCGCGAGCAGGTTATCAATTCAGGGAATCATATTGGGCAGTACTTTATTCCCGATGTGCCAGGAACGGGCAAACGCTGGGATCTTGGGGCGATTCGAATTATGGCAAAAGCTGCCGATTCCAATGTCGACGGCGTCTTGCAGATTCGAGTGATGCGAGGCGATACACTGACACGTCTTCCGATAGCACCCATCTTGGCAGACATCAAAATTGAAGAATGGCGATTAGGAAGTTCCTACCAATGGCTCGATTTGCCCATTTCACCGATCGCCTGGCAATCGCAAGGGATCCCTTTATGCTTGACCATCGGGTACGCATCTGGAACAGGAGATATTGCCAAGATCCAGTTCCTCGAAAATGGAACAGGTATGCCATCGAATACCAATCTCTTGACGTCCAACAATGGCGGCCTTAGCTGGACCGCATCCAATAGTTCTCGGGGAATGCGGTTTTATGCATTCGGGTTTTATGATGGATACACTGGCAATCGCAAGTTTCTTCGGAGCATTGATCTTCGATTAGGGAGTGCTCTTGCTTCTCAGCAGAGGCTTGAAACATCCATTCTGCTTCCAGCGGTACCGGAGATTCCCTAATGAAATGGATAAAGCAATTTCTCCAATCTCCCAAAAAACGGCATGGCTTAGGTCAAATTGAAGTTGTCGTTTCTAGCTTAATTGTAGGCACTTTGATGGTAGCATCATTGACAGTTATTGCAGCGTCGAGACGAAGCCAGATGTTTGAATCCAATCGAGTTCGTGGATTAGCCATCGCAAGTGCCTTGATGTCGGAAGTTGCGCAATTGCCTCTTCGAGATCCTTCGTGCGACTGCGGCTTTGGCTTGGAATCAGGCGAATCGAGTGCCAATCGATCAAATCACGATGATGTCGATGACTACCGAGGCTGGCTTGACTCCCCCGCTAAATCGAAAAGTGGGGTGGCATTGACAGGGTATAGCGATCTCAGTCGAAAAATCGACGTTGATCATGTCACCACTGCCGATTGGAGAACCACTTCAAGCGGCTATACGGGAGTTTATCGCGTTACGGTTGTTGTTTTAAGTGGAACAAGAGAAGTCTGTCGACTGGTCGGATACCGAACATCTGGATCGCGCGGCACTACGGTTCTTACCGAAACTAGTAGTCTCAATTAAAAGGCAAAAGCGAAATGTGCCAATTCAAGTTCCGTCGCAATACTTCCCGTAAAAGTGCTAAGGTTTTGCGTTCCGGTAGTGTTTATATCATTGCAATGGGTACGAGCTTAATTGTTGCTTGTTTAGCAATTGTTGGTCTTCAAGCCGTTCGGGTGCAGCGGCGCAATAATGAAGCATTGTTACAAACGGTCAATGCAGCAGGCCTCGCTCAATGCGGTATCGAATTCGCGCAACATGCCATTCTTACAAATCCAAATTGGCGAACCCAGTTTGTTCACGGTGTGCCAGTGACCCGCAATACGACCGGCGGAAGTTTCTCGGTAACACTGACTGATCCAGACGACGGTTCTATAGCAAATCAAAACACCGACCCTGTCATTATCTCATCAACGGGCTTGTTTGGAGGGTCAACCCAAAAGTTGTCGGCATATCTTGAGCCCCAAAATCACTTGCTGGCGGCGTGCCGTTCTTCGCTTTATGCCGCCTCTGACATCATTATGAAAAAATGCACCATCAACGCGAATCAATGGGCTTATTCCGAAGCCACGATTAAAGCTAACGGAAGCACGAATGTCAATATGAATTGTCTCGCAGCAGAAGGCTTCGAAGGCAGTGGGTTCAATCAGCGAAAAATTACCGGTGGCGTTTGGCCCATGGCCAAGCCTGCACTCTCCCCAACCGCAACCAATTACATCGGGAAGTACTACATCGATAACGCGGTCCGAATCAATGCTGCCGATTTGCCAACAGGCGGAACGGAATTAGTGATCAATGGGGGCTTCGCTGCAAATACGGCCAGTTGGACATCAATCGGGTGCACGCTGTCGAGAATGAGGCAAGAACCGGCCGGGACCACCTCTTGTTTGGTCAGTGGACGGAGCCTCCTTGCTTCGACTCCAGTTCAAGACATTACACAACACATGATTAAGGACCGTAACTACCGAGTTTCTTTTTGGGTTCGAACCACCGCGGATCAAGAAGTTTACCCCGTGATTTCCTCCCTAGGATCCGGAAGTCTTTTGCCAACAGTCAGAACAGGCGCGAGAGTTGAAGCAGAAGCTGGTGAATGGACGTTGGTTTCAAGCACCATAAGGGTCACTTGGAGCGGCACTCTTACGAAAGCCGAATTCCAGATCGGGACCGAACTTGCTGGTAACTACCACTTTGACTCGGTAAGCATTCAGGATGCAGAACGGGAGGTGGGAACACGATACATCGAAAACGTGCGACTCGGATATTCCAACAACCCTTTCGGTACCGGATCGGTTTCGGCGAATGGAGTTTATGTGATCAGTACGCCCGGTGAGGATTTGGTCATCCGAAACGCGAGAATCAACGGGACACTGGTGATACAAAATACAGATTTAGTAGAGCTAGAGGATGCCATCTCCTGGGAACCTTCGGGCAGGAATTTCCCAGCATTAATATCCGAGGCTGAGATCAAAGACCTTACCTCGGTTTCCACGTTGGACGAATCTTCTATTGGCGTGAATTTGAATCCTAGCAACACGCCTTATCTAGGCAGTACAAACACCACCGCTACCGATCGGTATCCAACCGTCGTTTCTGGTGCAATGTCCAGCTTTAATGACATCCTGTTTGATGGTGTGGCGACTTACAGCGGTCCGGTCCTGTGCAACGAAACCATCACGGTCGATTGCCCGAATCTCTCTATCCAGTTCCCATCCGACATGTTGATGAATCCACCTCCAGGCTTCTTCGAAGACCCGCCAAAGATGCTCATCAATTCTAGCTCCCTCCAGTCGATCCCCTAAGTTTATTCCCAAGGCCTCTAGGGTTCTGGCCTCGGGCTGTAGAAGTCGATCGTGCTGGAGATTGCATCCTCGCACGCTGCGCAAAAGTGTTCCTTTGGATCTGTTGATCCCATGAGACAGTATTGCTGGGATCGGTACAACCCATGTGAAAGATAGCCTGCTCCTTCAAATGCGCCGACGACTCGGCGATTTGAATCCAGCGTGCCGATTTGCGTCGGAAGTGATATTCCCGGAGTTAGTCGCGATTTCCACTTGATGTGAGCAGGGTCTAGCTGACGTGTAATGTTGGGTTCCACGGGTTCAATGTTCTCTGGGTAGATATCATTGTAGGAAACGTTGCCAACATACTCATCTGCGAGATAGGCCAGCCCATGTCCTAATTCGTGTACAAAAACCATTTCGCTTAGGGTAGAATCACTACTGCATACGCAATAGTCAAGGCAGATACTGCCGCCGCCGTACGTAGTCGTGTTCACCAGTACTACGATCGTATCGTAAGGAACTCGTGCCGCCATCTGATGCATGCGATGGTTGTCTTCTACCAGCAAATAGCGATCGATGTCCAAGGTGTTGAACGATGAGTTGAGGGCCGTGTTTCGGAACTCGCCTTTGTTGGGGTTGTCGGTACCCGATTCTTCAGACGGACGAAACACACCGCAAACATTGAATCGGCTTTGGTTCGACTGGAATGGTTCGACACGGAATAAGTGTTTAGTCATACGAGCGACGTCTTGTTCGAATTCACCCTTCTGTGACGCGGTGTATCCTTCGGCCAAGAAAACGATGTCGACACATTCCTGTGGAGCACCACTCCGTTGAATATGAATAACCTCATCTATTTTCGATGTTGATTCGCGACGGATTCGAGTATCGCTGGGATCGAGATGTTGGCTAAGTACGGTCCGGTAAGAATTGTCCCGCTGACGATGATCGATACTTAGCTTGATAGCGGCTTTAGGCATCGGAATACGAATGGTCGTTTCGAAACCTCTTTGGACACCTTCCATGGCAGGCTTGGTTGTTGCGTATTCAGCAAATAGTGTATCGAAGCCACGAGTGAACAGAAGCGTACCTGATGCTGCATCATGAACTCGAATCATGAATTTTCCATAAGGGAACGGTGTTATCAAATGGTCTGGGTATTCGGGCCAACAGGCTTCCTCTGCGTACGACTGAACTGTCGTGATAAATTCACGCGAGTCCCCCACTTGAAGTATCTCCAGTCGCAGTGCCCGATCCAAAAAATAGTTTTCGAATCGAACTGTATTTCGTTTGGCTAGCGTATCGCCAGTTTGCGCAAATGCATCGAATGCGAATTGGAAGAAGACTACGAAAAAACCAGCAAAACCTTGAAAAAACAGAGATCCAGGAAACCGCAATGTCCATCGTACTGTCATAATGAAATTTGACCGATGAATGGCATGTTCGTTCATGTTGGACCAATGCGCTTTGCAAGCCGATTGTTAATGAGGAAACTGCGATTAACATAGCGTTCATCGCGTTGTAGCGCAAGTATACTCAATTTCCATCAGGCATTTTCATGCGTACCGTTCCCCCAAGAATCATCACTTCGGTGATTCTGATTTTGCTGGTCGCGAGCGGGCTTGGCTATCTTGCCCGATGGAAGTATCTCCAGATCTCTGCTCCGGTTTCCGAACCGATGGAAATTCCTGAAATGGTGGATATCGAAATCGCTGTCCCCGTCCAAACGCAATCGAAAGCAACCGCAGTGGGAACGATCCTGGCGCCACGCTCCATCCAGTTGCGGACCGAGATGGTAGGAACGATCGCCTCGATTGATTTCAAGCCTGGCCAAATTGTCGAAGAAGCACAAGAGCTTCTCAAATTGGATTCTAGTGTCGAGAAAGCTCAATTGGCGAGTGCAAAAGCCTTGCAACAAATCGCCGATTCAACCAACCAACGAACCAAGCTCGCGTCCGAAAGCCGAGCTATCAGCGAGATGGAACTGGATCAGTCAGACAGCGTGTTAGCGCAAGCCAACGCGGAAGTCACACGATTGGAGGCGATTATCCGTAGGAAAACCATTAATGCACCCTTTCGAGCCAAAGCGGGGCTGTTCGACCTTCACGAGGGACAATACCTTCCGGAGGGCACACCGATCACTATGCTTCAAGGAATTGAAAGCTATGCGTTTGTGGACTTCATGATGCCGCAACAGGTCGCAGATTTTTTGCAAGTGAACGATTCGGTTTCTATCCTTCTGACCGCAGAAGAAACGTTATCAGGTTGTGTAGTGGCGATTGATTCCCAGGCGGATAGACTAACGCGTAGCGTCATGGCTCGCGCCAAAATCGACTCGCCACCTGCCATCTTGCAGCCCAATGATTCAGTGAAGGTCGCGATCGATTACGGGCCAAAGGTGGATTCGGTCCAGGTTCCGTTAACCGCCTTGCGCAGTGCCCCGACTAGTGCGTTCGTCTTTGTGGTAGAAAAAGACGCCAAAGACGAAACTAAACTGCGGGCGCAAAGGCGTAATGTCGTTCCGGGGCCAACGGTTGGCCAAAACGTTTCTATTTTGTCTGGCCTGCAAGCGGGCGAACGCGTAGTGACGGACGGGTCCTTCAAACTTCGCGACAAAGCGTGGATTATCGACGCTGAAAGCGAAGGGCCATGAAAAACATCACCGACCTTTTTATTCGGCATCCCGTCCTGGCTATCGTTGTTAACCTTATCTTGGTCCTGATCGGAATTCGGACCGCCCAGTCGCTGCCTATCCAGCAGTTTCCGAAGCTGGAAAGTACGACGATTCAAATCACGACGGTTTACATTGGGGCGAGCGCTGAAACCATTCGTGGATTTTTGACTACGCCCATTGAAAAAGCGGTTTCTTCGATTGCGGGGGTCGACTTTATCGAGTCGTCCAGCGTGGCTGGCGCTAGCACTATTACGATCCGGCTAACACTGAATCACAATGCAACCGCAGCGTTATCCGAAGTCAACGCACGGCTACAACAAGTGCGCAGAGAATTGCCAGCCGAAGCAGAACCCTCCGTCATTGAAATACAACGCGCCGATCGTCCCTATGCTTCGTTCTATTTGAGCTTTACTTCCGACGAGTTCGATATACCTGGCTTAACTGATTACCTGATTCGCAACGTGCAACCTCAGTTCTCCACCATCGCTGGAGTTCAACGCGCCGGTGTCGAAGGGGGAAGAACTCCTGCGATGCGAATTTGGATCTCCCCACAGCGTCTGGCCGAGCTGAATTTGACGCCAGGCGATGTCTTTAACGCACTTCGCCGCAACAACTATCTTGCTGCGATTGGACGCGTGAAAAATGATCTTGTTCAAGTCGACTTGCTAACCGATACCGACCTAAAAACAGTCGAAGAATTTCAGCAACTGATCGTGTGGCAGAACGGAGGTGCCGTCATTCGATTAGGTGACGTCGCAAAAGTCGAACTGGGGGCTGAAGAAGCGTCGCAGGTTGCCATGTATCGCGGTAAAGAGGCTGTCTACTTATCGGTATGGCCACTGCCTGGGTCGAATGAGATTGAGGTTGCGAATCAACTGAATCTCGCGATTGAAGAAATTCGACCTAAATTGGCTAGTCATATTGAAATGGAATTGGCGTACGATGCGACCAAATTCATGCGAGACTCCTTATACGAAATTTCGCAAACATTGATGGAGACCATCGCGATCGTTGGCATCGTTGTCTTTTTGTTCATGGGATCTTTGCGGACGGCGATCGTGCCCTTGGTGGCCATGCCCGTGTCTTTGATCGGGGCGACCATCATTATGTACTTGATGGGATTCTCGCTGAATCTGCTTACCCTGCTGGCAATAGTTCTTGCGGTGGGGTTGGTGGTGGATGATGCCATTGTGGTGGTAGAAAATGTTCAGCGTCATATTCTTGAAGGGAACACAAAAACGCAAGCGGCTCTGATTGGTGCTCGCGAATTGGTCGGGCCCATTATTGCGATGACCATTACCCTTGCCGTGGTCTATGCACCGATCGGATTTCAAGGTGGTTTGACGGGGATGTTGTTTCGCGAATTCGCCTTCACCCTCGCCGCCGCTGTACTTCTTTCTGGAATTGTGGCTGTGACATTATCGCCGGTCATGAGTGCTGCCATGCTCAGCCCGTCGGGCAAGGAACCTTGGCTGACGCGGTTGGTGAACCGCTTGTTCGTATGGGTTCAAGGGATCTATGGAAAGTGTTTGAACGTCGCGCTAGAAGTGCGATGGACGATCGCTGTTTTGACTTTTTGTGTGGGGGCTGCGGCGGTTCCGTTCTACATGTTCTCTGGCAAAGAACTTGCGCCGGTCGAAGACCAGGGTGTGATTTCGGTCTTTTTACAAGCCTCGCCTGATTCCACTTTACAGAGCACGACCCGATGGGCGACGGTGTTGGCCGAAAAGTTTAATGATCTTCCCGAGACGGACTACATGTGGGCTCTGGTCGGTTCGAACAGCGGATTCGGCGGCATCATCACTCACGATTGGCATGAACGCCAAGAAAAGGGGATGCGAAGCACATCCGGCATGTTTGAAGAAGCGTATGGCGTCGCTTCGCAAGTGACCGGGTTACGCCCCTTGCCCAACTTGATTCCTCCGTTGCCGGGTGCAGGTAATTTTGATGTCGAGCTGATTATCAAAAGCGATTTGTCGGTCGAGAGAATGATTTTGATCTCTGACAATATTGTAAAACGGGCCAACGCAGAAGGTGTCTTCCTGTTCATCGATCCAGACTTGAAAGTCGACTTGCCACAAGCCCAAGTCGTGGTCGATCGAGAACGCGTTGCTGATCTGAAATTGGACTTAGCCTCGATCGGCCAAGAACTGGGCGTACTGCTAGGAGGTGGATACGTCAATCGATTCAATTACTTCGATCGATCGTACCAAGTCATTCCGCAATTGGCTGAAGAAGATCGCCAATCTTCGAGCGCACTTATGGATCTGAAGATTCGAACACCCAATGGACAACTGGTGCCGGTATCCAGTTTTGCGTCCATCGTACCCAAAACCGCTCCGCGTGTCCTAAGCCGATTTCAGCAACAAACCGCATTGCGTTTCAACGCGGTTATGGTTCCTGGCTTTACCAAAGAAGATGGATTAACCCGCTTGGAAGCAATCGCGCGCGAAGTCGCTGGCACCAATGTTAACATGGACTACGCGGGTGAATCTCGGCAGATACGCCAAGAAGGCTCGGCCCTGACGGTCACGTTGGGGATCGCCTTGGTGTTGATCTACTTGGTGCTGGCCGCACAATTCAAATCGTTTCGCGATCCATTCATTGTTTTGATAGGTTCCGTCCCACTTGCGATTTCCGCAGCGTTGGCGATTACGTTCTTGGGCTTAACTACCATCAATATCTATTCTCAGGTGGGCTTGATCACACTGGTTGGTTTAGTGGCCAAGAATGGAATTTTGATTGTCGAGTTTGCGAACCACTTGCAGGAGCATGGCCGCAGCAAATGGGATGCGGTGGTGGAAGCTTCAAAGACGCGACTGCGACCGGTTCTGATGACATCCGCCGCAACCGTGCTGGGCCATTTGCCGCTCGTGTTTGTGACCGGACCGGGAGCTCAAGCAAGAAATAGCATCGGTATTGTCTTGGTCGTTGGGATGGCTGTTGGAACCTTGTTCACCCTATTTGTAGTGCCCGCGTTGTACATCCTGATAGCAGCCCCTCATCGACGGATCGTCGAGGGCGCTGAGTAACCCAGATTGTTCACTGGAATCCGGCGCGGCCACAGCGCGTAAGTCGGCCAATTGCGGGAAAGTTTGGCGAGGGGGCACTCTTCTTCTTTCAACGTTATCCTATGCGGTTGCGAAGTTGCAATTGTAAGTCGGCGATACGACTGTCCAGCTCTTCTAGTGACTGCGATTGCAGATCTTCGGTCGAAGCCAGTTCCTGCAATAACAGACCTTGAAGCAGGCGAATCGTATTTGCTTTCTCTTCAGCTTTGCCCTCCGCCTTGCCTTCAGCCTTACCTTCAGCCTTGCCTTCAGCCTTGCCTTCAGCCTTGCCTTCCTCGATCGCTGCCTGTAAGCGAGCTTTTTCGTCGCGTTCCGCTCGGAGTCGATCTTCGTATTGTCGTCGTTGTTCTGGGGTCTTCTGGATCATTTCAAGTACTCCAATGGCTTTCTCGAATACCGGATCGAAAAGTTTTCCGCGAAGTCCTTCCACCGTTGCCCCCTTGGCCTCCAAGAAAAAATGGATCCACTGTTCCAACGGCCCTCGCACTGGCCAATTATCCCTCGTAATCTTCACCTTGGAAAGCTCGATTGTGTGGATTTCTAGCGAATCGGTAAACTCAAAACCGTCTAAGGTTCTAAGTCGAAATGCATTGTGATAGGCGGGACGCACGGAATGCGGAAACAAATCGACCGTTAGAATACAAATCCCGATCGAAGGTCGAAGTTGCTCATACCCGTCCCCTTGCTCGAGTTGGTCCACAAAATTCCCAGCGGAATAATAAGTGATACGGTTCGCAAGCCCCGCCGTTCTGGTCCTTTGAACTTCGATATTGAAGATCCTGCCCTCTTGATCGATCGCTCGTATGTCAAGGATTGACAGTTTGTCCGATTCGAACTTTTGTTCATTGATAGGATTGAGAATCGTGGCGGCCACAATGGGTGACTCGGGAGCCAGAACTGCGTTCAAGAAATGAATCGTGATTTCGGGAAACAATGGATTGCCGATCACTTGCTTGCAGGCATAGTCAACCGTTGGATCGATCTCAATGATGTGGAACATGGTGGTTGGTTACCACGAGCAGGAAGTTGTTTTGCTTGGAATCAAAGCATTGTAGCAGGCTCTACTTCGACTGTTACGGGCCGAATTGCGCATGCCTAGTTTTCGACCTGTTTTCGGAGTGTTGGCCGACTTGTTGAAAATCCTGGAAAAATTGGTGAAGTGAGAATTGCGAGAATCGAAGTGTTAAATTTGGGACTGGAGACTTCTTTGTTGCGGACTTCTCAAGACATTTCACTTAGCCATTGGACGCTAGCCCCGGTTTCCGGTAACGCTTCGCGTTTTAAACACAACAGAGGAAAGCGCCCAATGGCTCAGGAAGGTAATCCGGACTTAGTTATGCACATGATTGCTTCTTCACAGCCGAATGAACCACCGCTTGTACTCAAGCAAACGAGCGATCAAATACAAAATCGCAAGTTGTACCAACAAAGCAGCTATAACCATCATCGCGGCCGCATCGCGAGCCAAGTAGGTCTTGATCAAGGAGTCGGTAAAGCCATGCAATACATAAATCGCGAGAGCATTTTGTCCCAGCGTACGTAGCGGTGGACATCCGTAACCACGATCATCGTAAAGCCACACAAATCCCACGAAAACCATCAAAGAAAATCCGGCGGCAAAGAATTGATAACTGGGAGTCCCCGCTTTCTGGCACATCATCCAATAATTCCAAACACGGTGGTCGCGTGACGGAGGAGGCAAAAACGGGGGTTCTGCCAATCGAAACGTTTCTACCTCGCGATCCTCGTCCCTGTCGAATTGCCTGGTACCACACGACAGCCCGTATCCCACCAGCATCAGTCCGAAGGCAGCCAGCAACCATTTCCCAAGCAGGACTCCCGCATTCGAAAGTCCGAATTGCTGCGTGTGCTCGGTCCAAGAAGTAAACGCAAGCATCCCGGTGATGGCAGGAACGCCCCATGTTAAAAAACCCAGAGGCCCACCATCAATGCCCGTGGGGGACGCATGCACCCAATCAAAGTAAAACCATTGAGATAACACTGCATGAACGCCAACGCCCAAAACCATCCACAGCATCTTACCCTTCCATCCCAAAGAAATTGCAGGCAAAACCCAAATCGAGGTTACTGCAATATGAGTCAACGTCTGAAACCAATCACGTTTGAAGACGGCCAGCCAGTAGGAACTTGATATCCAAGTTGCCCCCTGCAACAGAGGACTCAGCGGAACATACACGAAGAAAGACAAAATCATTAAACGCAGGCAGCGAATCGAAATACGGTAGCCGAATGCAGTTGTACCCAAAGACTCGCTTGAATACGCCTTTCGCGTTTCACGGTTCCAAACGATCTGCAGGGCAAAGCCAACCGCAAAAAGAAAATGCGGCATGATGGTGTCCGCATAGCTGCAATAGTCGTTGGTATGCTTCAGTAATCGCGGTGCGCACTTGAAACTGCCAACAAAGTTTACGATTACCATTCCAAGGACCGCATACCCTCGAAACAGATCCAGACTAGCAAGACGCGTCCATTCTCCATTGCCCTTGGCTGAAAGATTTGGGCTCGAGGAGGAGCTTGGCATGAATCATCTCGCTAAAAGCTACCAGGGCCAATCTTCACCAAGAGCGCTGCGTTGAATCTGAGTCAGTTCGGTGATGCCATGCTTTGCCAACTTGATCAGAGCAGCCAGTTGGTCGTCATCAAAGGTGGCTTCTTCGCCTGTTCCTTGCAGTTCGATAAATCGACCTGCACCGGTCATCACGACATTCATATCGACATCGGCTTGGCTATCGCGGATGTAGTCCAAATCCAAGGATGGCTGTCCATCGACAATCCCAACGCTGATCGCCGCCAAGCTACCGTTAAGAGGGTATTCACTTGCGGGTGCGCCTTTGAAGACAGAATTCACCGCATCCACCAACGCAATCAAGCCACCCGTGATCGATGCAGTTCGGGTTCCACCGTCTGCCTGCAGCACATCGCAGTCAATCGTTAGGGACCGTTCGCCAAGTTTCTTCAGGTCGGCAATGGCGCGAAAGGATCGACCGATAAGTCGCTGGATTTCCGTGGTGCGTCCGTCTACCTTGCCGCTTCTCTCTCGTGACTTTCTCGGCGAGGTGCTTCCGGGCAACATGTTGTATTCGGCAGTGATCCATCCCTTGCCTTTGCCCACCATCCAGTCGGGAACTTTGTTTTCAAGGGAAGCGGTGCAAAGCACGACGGTGTCCCCGCAACGGTACAGAACACTACCTGGTGTATGCGCTGTGAAATGGCGTTGGATCGTTACGGGGCGAAGGGCTTGCATAGGTCCGAAGTTGATCAATAGTGAGGTGGTTTGTCGTCGGCAAGGGTTCGCGGTGTTGTATCGGCGTTGAGAACCGATTGGACGACCACTTTGGCTTGTTCGATTTGACGAGTTAGCGAATCGATTTGACGCTGCTGAAGAAGCAGCGATTCGTTCAGTGCATCGACCGTTTTTTGCAGGTGCGTCACAACGAATTCGAGTTCGTTGATCCGCGACTCATTGGACGTTGCAGAGTTCTTAGAAGTGGGCTTGGAAGACATGGGAATGATTTACTTGCTCAGAATAAAGCTCTGAAGTGACCATCCATCTGCTTCGGTGCGAACAACTCCACCCGAAGGAGTGAAGAAGTCTTGAATCATGGCGAAAGGTGGAAGTGCTTTACCGTCCACCTTCTGTTGATTGGGACGCCCCTTGGGTTTGAGAATTTTATCAAGGATGGTTGCAAGCATGCTTTTCGAATCTGGGAGCGTTCCTTCGCGAAACATTTCATACTGCATTTCAAATGCCCTCGCGGACCGAGTCATTTGAATGAAGCTGTGCGAATCGTTGGCCGCAACTGTGTTGAGAAGGTTTGCTAAACCAGCTACGTCAGGCTCCTTCATGAAGGCACCTTCGTTGGCTTTCGCATTGCGAATCGTGTCGGTAATCATTTCGGCATCGGAGGCAAAAATAAAGTAACCGTCAACGATCGAAATCGCCCATTGGTCCAAGAGTGGTTGTTCTTCGTCGGTTTGCATCTCTTTCTCGGCCGAGTCGTCTTTGTCGAAATCCAATTCCACTTCTTCTTCAGAATCATTCTTGATTCGCCAGACTCGAAAACCTTCGATGTCGATGGGAGTCGCATTCGGTTCAGACTTGCCATATTTTTCTAGGACTTTGGGTAGCTTCTGGTCTGGATCGTTGAGCTTTAAAAACACCATGGACCTTTTACTCAGTGGTCCGATGGGCTTTACGATTTCCGTGACCACATGGAACTCGGAGGACGTGTAGGGAAGCACATCTTTGATGATGTCGATTTGAGGACCATTGGGATCGGTTCGAATCCCGTCGGTTACGGCTTTGAAAGTGTCTTTGCCAACATACGCGTCAACAATCCCATCAAACTTTGGGAAGGCATCTTTCAAGTTCCATGAAAAAGAAAGCACGGATGCGGACTCTTTATTGATCCACGTGGGTGGAATCAGCTTATCCAAATTGGGGAAATCGAGAATTTGTACGGAACGCGAGAGCGGCGGAGTTGCCACGACGAATCCATTGTGAAAGAAATCGAACGAGTCGCTCGAAATCTGAATGTTTCCGGCGACGCATTGTATTCCTGCGAAGCCTTCGCCTTCGAGGATTTTCAAGACATCGGCTTGGTTGTTGGATGGCTTACCAGAGATAGAGCGAAGTAATTTTGCAAATCCGATTGGGCGCACAAAGTATTCGATTTCGGGTTCTTCGCCATCGTTTTTGATTTTCGACTGGACCGACCGGAATAACGTGGAATCAGCCAGCGAGTTCTTTCGGGTACCATCTTGCGCGGCAAGCAATTCTTTGATCGTCAAAAAGTCGTCCGTTGCAATCATTTGGTCTTTGGAAAGTACATAATACGATTCGCGAGCCCGCGGTTCGCCTGCAACTTTAGGAGTGAGGTACTGGGTAACTGTTGTGCCAGAAACATCCAGGGATTTCGATACAGCTCCCTTGGACAGCAGTTGCGAGTCGACTTTCTTTAAAAAGTCTTGTGCTGGGGCATTTCGGCCTGCAACATCCATGATGAGAGCGACAGAGAATGGCTTCTCAGCGATCGAAGGACGAACAATCCAAGCGATGGCCGATTGGCCGCCGGCGATATCGCCTAAATCATCAAAATCTAGGCTCAACTGCAAACCCGCTTCCTGAAGTCGCCCTTGAATCTCTTGGTTTTGTCCTTCCCAAAAAGGTTTCATCCTTGGGTCCGCAGCTAGTTTTCCAAGTTCTGTACGATTCCAGGTATTCAAGAATCGTTCGGAATCCGGAAGCACCACCATCGCTTGAGTTTCCTCCGGCAACATTTTCGCTGCGGGCGTTAACGGCTTATCGTCCATGGCGAATAGGCGCCGCTCTTGGAAACCAGCCATCGACATGACCAAGATCCAGCCGGCCGTAAAAATGCTTTTGAGAAGCGAGCCAAGCATTTGGCAAGGTGGACGCGAACTCGTAGAGTTAACCAATTCGGGATGAAGGCTCATGCGTGGTTGCGTAGGGTAGAAAGGATTGAGAATCAGCGAAAAGAACTAAGGACCATACTTTTGTACCATCTTGTTGTGTCAAAAATGGGGCGAAAGGAGAATGGCCAGTTGGTGTCAAACCGTGTATCGTATCGCAAATTGACGCGTCAAGGGAACCCTGTTTTCCAGGTTCCTGACCCTCGAAGTAACCCAATACCAAGCAAAATGGTTCTCCATTCATGGCCAAAGACGAAGAAGTACTGGTAATTCCCGCACTTTTGCTCGACCAACTGGGGCCTTTTTCAGGCTTTCAGCCCAACGTAGAACGCTACCTTCCAGCTATTTTGGACCGGGCGAACCAGTCGTTTCGGCCTCGAAGTTTGGTGGAATCCGACCCTTCCTTCAAACAACTGATACCCTACGTGATCTTGGAATGCAGCGACGCTAATGAAAGCCGCATTTTTCAATACACACGTGGAAAAGGGCAGGGAGAAAAGCGGCTGCATGCTTTTCGGTCCATCGGCATCGGTGGCCATATCTCCGTGGAGGACGCGGAAGGGGACGATTGGTACAAGAATGGCATGCAGCGAGAACTGGACGAAGAGGTCTTGATCGAGTGCAGCGGCCAACAACGAATCGTTGGACTCATTTACGATGATTCGTCGGAAGTGGGACGAGTTCACTTGGGAGTCGTTCACATCATGCAACTGACTTGCTGCAAAGTCCAATCGAAAGAAGATCAGCTCGAAGCAAGCGGTTTTCAAAGCGTCGACCAGATCAAGTCAGATATCGAAAGTTACGAAACCTGGTCCCAGCTGTGCATTAAAAATCTCTACATGTAATTCATTCGAATCTACTTCCACTAAGTATCTAAGTTACCATGACCGTAGCAAACCTAGAACAAATCCAGGCTTTGATCCCTCACCGAAAGCCCATGCTTTTAGTGGACGAAGTTGTCGAGCAGTCTGAAAAACACATTGTTTGCCATAAGACATTTTCGGCCGACGAGTTTTTCTTGCAGGGACATTTTCCAAACTTCCCTTTGGTTCCGGGCGTCATCCTTTGCGAATGCTGTTTGCAAAGCGGTGCGATCTTGTTAAGTCAATTCACACCCAACGATGGATCGGTCCCTGTTGCGACGCGAATTGACGGAGCCAAGTTCAAGCGAATGGTTCGCCCTGGCGAAACGATCGAGATTCATGTGACCCTCAATGAAGTTGTGTCATCCGCGTATTTCATGACAGGCAAAGTAACTGTCGACGGAAAATTGGCCGCTCGTTTGGACTTCGCATGTAGCGTTGCAAAGCCGCAGTAGCCATCATCTTCCAAAACTGACCGAAAACCTGCCGTTTTGTAGCTGGACCCAAGCGTCCCTATTCGCCACAACCTAAGCCGCAGGCGCTAGCCGCGATGTTTCCTTTTTCACAAACACGTGACGCGGCTAGCGCCCGCGGCTCAATGAAACTCCCATTTTTATCGGTTCGATTTTCATGACATCCACCAATGGAACCCTTTCTTGGAAGCTTCGCTCTTCCATGTCGCGAAGTGGTGTTAGTTGCGATGCGACATTCCTAGCGGACAATCAGAAGCAAAACACAGACTCTAGACACGAACAGATCGAATGCCGCAACGGCTCGCTGGAATGGAAGCGGGTTGTTCTTCAGGACGGCAGGTCGGCAGGCTTAGAATGCCTTACGATCAACACGGGTGCAGTGGAGGTTACGATTCTGCCCGATCGTGGAATGGGCCTTTGGAAATGTTGGGCAAGCAATCTAGAACTGGGCTGGCAAAGTCCCGTTGCCGGCCCTGTCCATCCAAGTCTCGTGCCGGTCCATGATGCAACTGGCATCGGTTGGCTGGAGGGCTTTGATGAGCTACTGGTACGATGCGGCTTGTACAGCAACGGCGCACCCGAATTCAACGTCAACGGAACCGTTCGACATCCATTGCATGGCCGAATTGCCAATTTGCCTGCAAGCGATCTGGAGATCACCATAGATGCTGAAAACGGAATTATGGACGTGGTGGGTGTGGTCAGTGAAGCACGCTTCCTGATTTACTCGCTAGAGCTGCAGACCCGATATCGATTTCGTGCGGGCAGTCCCGTGATCGAAGTAACCGACATCGTGACGAATTGCTTATCGAAGCCAGGGTCGATGCAGATGTTGTATCACATCAATCTTGGCGACCCGATCGTCGATGCCGGAGCGACCATCCACGCACCAATCAGCAGCATGATGCCCCGCGACGCCCGAGCCAAAGAAGGGATCGACCATTGGAATGTTTGCGAGGCTCCGGCTTCGGGCTTCCAAGAACAAGTATATTTGATTACACCCGCTGCTGATGCACAAGGCTGGTCGGAAGTGATGCTTTCGTCTGCTGATAGGTCCTATGGATGTTCCGTGCAGTTCGATACGCAGACATTGCCTTATCTGAATGTTTGGAAAAACACCGCAGCTCGAGAAGACGGTAATGTTGTAGGGCTTGAGCCCGCGACGGGATTCCCAAACCCTCGATCAATTGAAGAAGAGCATGGTCGCGTTGTGCAACTTGCGCCCGGCGAATCCAAGGCCTTTCAATTGCGATTCGTGCCCCTCACAACTTCGCAGGACGTCGCTCAGGTCAAAGCTCGTATCGATGCGATCGCGGGGCGAGCCAAGTAGTCAGTATTCAGCCAAGCAGCCAAACAAAGCCAAGCTTCTCGCAAAAGCGAAAAAATTGTTTGGCGAATGTAACACTGGTCACTCTCCAGCCGTAAAACTGGTGGAATCAAGAGCCATGTCTGGCTTTTGAGCTCAATACACAAGTGAGAGGATCGATGATGCAAAATCGTCTTTGGAGAGCGCTTGGATTAGCGCTTTTGCTAGTTTTCGGTGCGAACGCAGTTGCCCAAGATTCGATCAGTGTTCCTGCTGATTCGAAATTTGTAATGCAAATCAATTTGCAGGCATTCAAGAACTCCAAGGTGGGCTCCACCTTGTTTGAGATCGCTAAGAAGGCTGCCATGGAGGAGGTCGGAAAGAATCTGGATTCCAAAGGCCTCTCTGGCGACAAGATTCAAGAAGTCCTTGGGATGGATCCTTTCGAGGAGATTCAAAGTATTGTTATGTGTGCCTCCGAATACGAGAATCCGGAGAACAGCTTGCTGGCCATGGTACGTCTCAAGAAGACAACGGGAAACATCGAGGGTCTGTTGTTGGCGATTCCCGGCTATGAACAATCGGATCACGGTAAATATCGAATCCATAGCGCAGCGCCTGACAATGACGAGAAGGTGTATGGTGCAATTCACAAAGACACGGCGGGCGATCATACGCTTGTCCTTGGTGCAAACCGCAAAGCAGTAACAGGCCTGCTGGATAGCCTCGACGCAAAGAGCACCGAATCCAAGACCATGAAGTCGTTTGGACTTCAGTCGGACCGTAAGCTGATTGCTCACATGCAATTGATGGAATTTCCCACCAAGCAGCTAGGCGAGGGGCCGCAGAAAAACATTGCAGCCATGCTCAACTCATTGATCATGACGATTTCGGAAGAGGACGATGAATTGGAAGTGCGTGGTGTCATGCAAACCAATACGGAGAAGATGGCGGAACAGATTAAGCAATCCATCCAGGGATTGGTCGCGATGGCTGAACTTGTAATCTCTATGGACGATGAGGAACAAGACGAAGACGCCAAGCAAGTCATTCAGTTCGTAAAGAGCATGAAGGTGGTTCAGGAAGGCGATTCGGTCAGCTTGAGGCTCCGGTTCCCATCCGCCGACATCGCCGAAATGATCAAAAAGGAAGTGGAAGGCAATTGAATCCTTCCGAGTCGAAAGTAACTACAGCCCTTGTTGATTTGAAAGGTGTCGAACCTAACGAACTGGTTCGACGCGTTCTCGCTGGCTGCACGGATTCTTCGACCGAACTGGTCCAACGATTCACACCGCGACTGCTCATTCTGCTCGAGCGTCGCTTACCAGGTGGCCGATCGGATGCCGAGGACATTGCTCAGGAATCGCTGGCGAAAGCTTTCCAGAGTCTCGATCGGTTCGACTCGAAATATCAATTCTCAACGTGGCTCTATACAATCGCAATCCGTCAAGCGACTGATTTTCTTCGTAAAGAAAAGAAACGTCCTCGGTGGCAATCCATGGAGTCAATCGAATCGGACCTGCCCGCAAAGCATGATCTTTCTTTATCAGATAAGTCCGAAGTCCTAGCCGATGTCTGGAGCGTTGCTCGTTCCATTCTGTTAGAATCGCAGTATGTTGTTTTATGGTTGAAGTACGGTGAAGGCCTCTCCATCCAGGAAATTGCAGAAGTGCTCAAGAAAACACAGATCGGAGTCCGAGTTCAATTGCATCGCGCTCGGAGCCGACTTTCGAAGGAGATTCATCGCACGGATCGCGAGCGTTCGAACCATCTTAGGGTGGAGCCATTGTCATCATGATTCGATCACTTGCAAAAACCTTAATCCAGTACTACTACGACTCCAACGTAGTATCGTCGAAGCAATCCAATAGGGCGACGGAAAAGCTCCCGGGATGGTTGCGAAGATGGACCGATTCGGATTCCGAATTGCGAAAATTTGATCTAGAGCTTCAAAGTCTAGAACGTTCGCTCGTAAGCCAAGTGGATAGTTTCGTATCGGGTGGAATTGCATCCAGATCGCCGGACAACATCGATTTGCCTCGCGTACCAATACGCACTAACGCATCAGCATTCAATCCATTGGTTCTGGCCTCGCTTGCAGCCGGACTCGTGTGCGTCCTCTTGGCGTCAGGATGGTTCCTGTCCCAATACTCCGAAAGGAAGCCTGGCGATCTCGGTTCATCCGTCCTAGCCAATGGAACAGAAATAGAGCCTGATCCAGCGAGGGATAGCAAGAAGCGCGAACGATGGATACTCGCTACCTTGGATACAACAAAGCGACTTGCATCGGATTTGCGTAATAAGAGCGAGCTAGTAAACGATTCGGTGGTTGTGGCTCAACGAACCATCCGTAAAAAGGGGGAGCATGCCAAAGAAATTGGCTTAGATGGTCTCAAGTTCGTTACTCAGAGGCTACCAGTAGCCACGGTCCGCATGATGGGAATGAACTACAAGAAAGACGATAAGTAGATCCCTTGGCTTTTGAGATCGAATTATTCACGACGATCAGTATGAGTCTTGAACGCTACTAGAGACACCGGTTTTTTGCAGGGAATTCACATCTCTGCTCGTCGCGGAAGCTCAAGTGAACGTGTCAGGGCAGCAGCAGGGGCAGCATTCTACGCCAGCATTTGGTTCCTTCTCCGGCTGTTTAAAGATGGTAAAATAGAGATGAAGTTGCTGTTGCCCCATGAGGAATTGTCAGGAAGTGTCTGCATGAAACGTCAAGTCATTAAATCGCTCTTTCTACTGGTGATGCTAGTCATTGGCTGGCCTTGCGTAGTAAGCGAGGCGGTAGCACAGCTTGATTCCTTTGGCTTGGACGGATTCGATTCTCCTAGTGGAGCTCCCATCTCTGCCGAAGCGGTGATCGTTGCAGCTCAGGGAGACCAACCAGCCATCCTTGTTGTGACCGCAAGTATCGAAGAAGGCTACAAAACCTATTCGATCACTCAGCCCCCCGGAGGACCTGTACGAACCAAGATCAAACGAGACACCTCCGATCGATACACGATTGGGGAATTTCTTGTAGTGGAAGAGCCGAAGATCCACCCCGAGCCTGTTTTCGATAACTTGCTGGTAGAGGAACATAGCGGTTCGGTATCGTGGTACGCCCCCCTGAGCCTTGCCCCGGGAGTTGAAGTTGAGAGCTTGGAAATCAAAGGCAAGGTTTTCGCTCAAGCTTGCAACAAGACAGGATGCTTACCCCCCAAGGACCATCCCTTTGTTGCGAAGCTGGGGACGTCACCAGTGCCATTGCCCAAAGTGAAAACGCTGGCCCCTGAAACAAGCACAACACCACCAAGCACAACACCGCCGACCGGTGAACCGTCGCCATCGACTTCAGTTCCACCCACTTCTCCGGTTGCAGATCAGCCTACAGCCAATTACGACGTCGAACAATTGACGCCCCAATCGAAAGACTCTGCATCGTCATCGTTGGCGTGGATGATGTGTGCTGCAGTACTCGCAGGCTTCATTTTGAATTTTATGCCGTGTGTATTGCCGGTCATCGGACTGAAACTACTGTCGTTTCTGGAGCAAGGCGGGAAGAATCCAAGGCGAGTGCTGATGCTAAACGTTTGGTATTCGTTGGGCATTCTCAGTGTGTTTTGGGCGCTGGCTGGAATCACCATTGTTCTGCGTCTTTGGTTTGGCCAATCTTTTGGATGGGGGCAGCAATACAGTTACGACGGCTTCAACATTGCCTTGATCTCGATTGTATTTGTGATGGCCTTAAGCTTCCTGGGAGTTTGGGAGATTCCCATCCCAGGATTTGCAGGCAGTCGGAATGCTCAAGAAATGGCTTCGAAGGAGGGAGCGTTGGGGGCATTCATTAAAGGAACCATCACCACCTTGTTGGCGACTCCTTGCAGCGGGCCATTCCTGGGAACCGCAGTTGGCTTTGCTTTGGTATCCGCCCCAGAAATTACATTCTTGATCTTCACCTTCATGGGGCTTGGAATGGCCGCTCCCTATTTACTGATCGGGCTACGGCCGCAGCTGATGCGATTTTTGCCAAAGCCTGGTGCTTGGATGGATACCTTCAAGCAGGTCATGGGGTTCGTGCTGATCGGGACCGTGTTGTGGTTGATGCTGCCGGTCGATGCGCACCTACTGATGCCGACTTTGATTCTGCTCGCTGGTTTGTCAGCTGCCTGCTGGTGGATTGGTCGAACCCCTGCCTACGCAGAGCGAAGTGAGAAGCTCAAAGCCTGGGGACAAGCGGCTTGCTTTGCAGCTGCGGTTGGCTGGTTTGCTTTTGCGATGCCACAAGTTACAGACCCATTGCCTTGGAGACCCTTTACCATGGCACAGTTTGCGGACGATGTAAACGCTGAAAAGACCGTTCTTGTCGAGTTCACCGCAGAGTGGTGCGCGACGTGCAAGATTCTGAAAGCTGCAAATCTGGATCGGTCCAAAACCAAAGCGATTGTATCTACGAATAACGTTGTGGTTTATGAAGTCGACATTGATCGCATCAGCGACCAGGAACGTCAGTTCTTCACCAAAATGCAGCCCAGCGGCGGCGTGCCTCTTGTTGCCGTATTTCCGGCCGGCAAAAAGTACACGCCCATTAGCTTTGGAAACGGATATACCCAATCGCAAATTCTGGAAGCCTTAAAAGAAGCTGGCCCATCCAAGAATTCCCCGTGAAGCTTTTCTTTGCCCCAGATGACGATTAAGCCAAACTGGGTTGGAAGGTTTTTCGACAGCCAACCCATTCCGTTCGACGGATCTTCTTTTTCGGCTGGTTAGTTATGTCGATCCTCGGGGCTTTTGAAGTTGCTATCGAGATTCAACGATTCGATTCCAACCGCCATCGTCCTATCCCCTTTGTCTACCGTGACACGAATACGATGACCGATCGCCAGATCGGAGACAAGACATGCTGCTTGATCGCACGTGTAGGTAGCATCCTCGGCAAGAGTATGCGAAACTAGGTTTCCTTCCCTGTTTTTCATTACGATGCTATTCATGGCAAGACTAGTAATAACCCCGTCGACCGTTTGCATCGAAGGTTCCCAGCTGCGTACCGGTGGTCGATTGGGATTGGCGGCAGCACTGTTTCTTCTGGCTTCATCAAACTTGGACAATGGTGGTGTTCCTTTCAACTGATTCGCGTGCAATAGGTCGTTAGCTTAACTCCTCGATGACGCGAAGCGGGTTGGAAACGACCAAGAAACACAACAATGCTCATTTACTCTTGCATTCTTCGCACCGGTCTTCGACCACCCAGCGGAAGCTTGGCACTGTTTTCGTCACGGTTTTCTTCATCAGCTTTTTCTTGGTGAAGAGGGATGCGTTAGGTTTTGCAATCCACTCGGTCCAAGTGAATGTCTTGGGCTGCGAGCTAACTTTCGCTTCTAGTTTATCGTCGGGATCCTTTTTGCAGGCGGGCTCGCAATGAGTGCAACCTGGGCAGCTCGGGCCGTTCAAGCAAAAGTCTTCTTCTAAGACTCCCCAACAAACGACGGTGACTTTTTTCTCTTCTTTAACAAAGCGACACACTTTCGAAACTTGGTCGCGGCAGCCGCACTGAGCGCAGCACCGCTCGCCTGCCCACAACACGGATGCCGAAACAAAATGCGAAGAAACCAACGCACCGAGAAGTAGCCATGTAGTCACTGTTTTTATCATCTGTTTGCTTACCAATTAAAATCAAAGCGACTTGCAAGGATATTGGAGCTGGTAGCGCCGAAAATGGCTTGTTCGCTGGTGATAGGATGGATCCAATCAAACATCATGCGAACGCGATCGCTCCAGTACCAATTGAATCCCAAAGTGAAGTCGTTGTATTGACCTGCGTTCAAGTTGTTAAGGTCCAAATGAGACCATCTCGCTTTCATTTCCCAGCCTCCCCAACCAGATCCACCTGGCGTCAGAAAGAAATTGGTGAACGGAACGTTTCGGGCAAATTGAGCTCCATGCTGTCCGAATCGTTCGAAGACCCGATTTTCACCCGTAAGAAAATAGCTCATATGGACGTACGCCCCACTGAGCTGATTGGAAGAACCATCCAACCGGCTAACAGCAGAAAGAAATGCCTCGCTCTGTACCGTAAATCGGCCCCAAACGATAGCGGATTCTACGTTTCCCGTAGTATACTCATCCGTCTGGAGAACGCCGCTGTCAATGATTCGTGTCCCTTCGCGTATTTGAGGTCTCGCGCGAAACCGAACTCGCTTGTCTTGATCTCTTGTGTACAAAACACCTAACCCAGTATGTACAAGATAGCGACCGTTACTTGGCTCGTCATAATACGGAAGCCAAGTGAGTCTTCCACTGACGCGGCAACCTTGGTTGTCATCTAGTCGCTCTTTGGTCGATTCGCTGATGCTATCAAGAAAGACACCGCTGGACCACGTAACACTCTTTGCATCATTGCAATTGTAGAAAGCGAAGCCTACTTCGCGATCTGGTGCAAACACCCCCTGAGTTGGGATGGACCGTTCCATAAAAATATTGTTGGTGTCATTGGTAACCTGCTCCAGACTAAACGGAACAAAGAAGTTCCCAATTCGAAATCGCCCCAGCAATGGAATTTCATTCAGCGAGAAGTAGGCATCTTTCACTTCAGGCGACGTCACAACGCCTGGATTGTTTTCGCCAAACGTTTCTGGCTCCAGAGTCATCTGCAGACGAAAATCATATACTCCATACCCCGTTCCGTCTGCGACCAAACGCAATCGACGAAATTCGAAATAGTCGTGCGTGTTGGGGATTGCTTCGTCCGCTTGCGCCCAGTTGATGTAATCCATCTGGACGTGTCCACCCAACTTCACCGTCCACTTTTCGTCCGAGACATCTTTCCATGTCTCATCCACTTTCTTATCGGCCTTGTCAGCCTTATCGACGTCTTTGCTTTTTGCGTCGTCCTTGGTTTGCGGTTTCGATGGAGCCTTTGCCTCTTCCGATTTTTTCTCTTCGGATCTCGCCCGATTCTCGAGCTCTTCAATTCGCTTTTTCAGCTGATCCAATTCTGATACGGCAGGCTGAACAGATTCCTGCGTTTCCGCCCATGGCTGCGGAGGAATCGCGGGTTGCAGTGCAAATGCTTCTTGAGGCACTTCGAACTGTGCGATGGTGCTGGAAGAGCTCAATGCGATGCAAGTTAAAAACGACAATGCAATGAGTGCTATCGATCGTCTAGCCGAATCGCTTTCCAATGAAATGCGTCTCAACGCTCTGGTCTCCCTGCAACGCATTCAAGGTTGTTTCGCTAGCAAAATGCCGGTGTTTTGTTTGGGCAACCTCCAGAGGACTAGTCGGTTATCAAGTCTTCTCGGCGTAATTCCTACAAATCTTAAGTTTGATTCGTTCATTCTCTTCGCTACAACTAGGCGTTCTTTCTAAACTGGGCGTCTGGCCTTTGCCTTTGTTCATTTTGCAAAAGTTGGTAGGAATCACGTTCAAACATGACATTCAAAAATGCTTTCCCCCTTGTGTCCTTGAATTGGATTTGGATCTGGATCTTTACGGTTGGTTCGCACACAGGACAAGCTACAGAACCGCAGCCGCAGGAGCCCAAGGATCCAGTCAAGTACGTCGCAGAAATTGAAGAATGGCGGACGGCAAATGAAGAGAAACTGCGAGCTCCTTTTGGTTGGCTAGCGTTAACAGGGCACTACTGGCTTCAAGAAGGCGAAAATTTAGTAGGCACATCCATTGATTGCTCCATCAAGCTCCCCGCAGATTTGGACTGGGCCATTCAAGGTGTTGTGACAGTTAATAGCGGCAAGGTTGTTTTAAAAACGGAGGAAGCAGCCGGAATACGGGTCAATGAAAAGTGGATTGCAGAATGCCGACTGAATATCCAGCAAGACCAAGAAGAAGCAGACAGTTCTGATATCATTACGATTGGTGATCGATTGAAGCTGCAGTTGGTGCGACGGGCAGGTCGGCTTGCGATTCGAGTTCGCGATCGCGAAAGTTCCATTAGAAAGAATTTTGAAGGGAAACATTGGCACACGATCCGGCCTGAGCTTTGTGTTGAAGCGAGGTTTGAGCCCTATGATCCTGAAAAGAGGATTCGAATCATCAACATCCAAGGAGATTCTGTGGAAGCAGTGCTAGCAGGCAGGCTACGCTTCCAACTTAACAATCAAGAATGGACGTTGGATGCCATCTCGGAAGGTGAAGACTCGCTCTTTGTTGTTTTTAAAGACCTTTCGAGTGGCAAGTCCACCTACGGCCCGGGAAGATTCCTGACGTTGGCTTCGCCGGTGAAAGGTCGAGTCACCATCGATTTCAATAAGGCCTACAATCCGCCGTGTGCCTTTTCACCTCACACTCTTTGCCCACTGCCACCAAGACAAAACCACTTGGACTTCGAAATCAACGCGGGCGAGATGATGGACAGTAAATAGAATTCGCAGCGCGATTGCCATCTTGAAGCCCCGGTCGTTTTAGGCAAAACAGGCAGGCTGGGAAGTTAGAACGGATTGTACCAAAGTTGCTGGTGGTATCTTCAGGGATGGACGATACATCGACCAATGGATTTTCAAGTTCGAAAATCGGCAACTCAATGATTGAAAACAAGATTTGCATCCGAAAAATCGCCTCTACATCGTCTCTGCGGATGATTGTATGTCTGGCAATATGCTTGCTATTGGGCCATTTTGTTTGCGATCGCGTATCTGGGCAAGAAAGTCTTCCAGCTCGTCCATTCCAGGGCCCGCCTTCGTCAGTTCAGCTTGCCTACCCTAGTCCGTTGGATTCCTCCAACTTGCCTGACAATGTGGAAGTCGTGCCGATCGTCCCAATGGCACTTGTGGACGGGAATCGCGTCCAACTTCAAAGCAATGCAGATCAAGTGAATCTGGTGACTCGTGATGCCCCGCTATCGACGGTCCTTTCTATGATCGCTCAACAGCAAGGCTTGAACTTCGTTACTGGCGAGGAAGTCAATCAACGCGTTAACGTCACTCTCAACAATGTGAAACTCAACGATGCGTTAGATGCGATCCTTGCCGTTCATGGATACACCTGGGCACGACACAATGACATCGTGACCATTTCAAGCATGAATAGTGATCGAAAGACTGCACCATCGGTACAAGGCCGAATGGTTCGCGTCTTTACGCTCAACTATGTTCTTGCAAGCGATGTCGAGAAAGTCGTCAAAGGTCTGATGTCTCCCTTAGGCCAGACATTTACCAATCAGACGAAAAAGATGGAACAACGCAATGCGCATGAGCAATTGGTGGTCGAGGACATGCCACCGTACTTGGATAGAATCGCCGAGTATATTGCCCAAGTCGATACGGTGCCCCGGCAAGTGATCGTCGAGGCCAACATCCTTCAGGTTGCGCTCAAAGACAACAACCGCCATGGCGTCAATTTCAATCACCTTGCACAAGTGAATCGCTCCAATGTCAGTATTGGAACGATGGGATTGGCAAACGGTACAGCACCTACATCGATGATGCGAATCGAGGGGTCGGATCTGACAGGTCTGATCGATCTTCTCAAATCAACAAACGATACGAAAACACTGGCATCACCCAAAGTCGCAGTGCTCAACGGGCAGGAGGCCAAGATATCGGTGGGTGGGGAATTGGGGTATCTGTTAACGACGGCCACCAATACCAGTACCCTCCAAAGCGTTAGCTTCTTGCCATTCGGGGTAATCTTAGAAGTGGTTCCGATCATTTCGGATGATGGCCAAATTGTGATGACTGTATCCCCAGAAGTGTCGACCGCTAGAATCAATCCCACCTCCAAAGTGCCTGATAGCGAGGCAACGAAAGTAACCACCACCGTCATGCTCACCGATGGCCAAGCGATTGTCATTGGTGGTTTGATCAAAGAGACAGTAAACGACAGCCAGAACAAGGTACCGTTCTTAGGTGACTTATGGGTGGTCGGTCGGCTTTTCCAAAGTCGTGATCGGCTCGTGGAACGGAGCGAGATCATTATCACATTGCTTCCGCGAATTACCGGCCCTGGTGATTGCGGAACGTTTGTTGCCTCCGATGATGTGGTTCAAGCATCGGCGCCGTTAATGGACCGAAATCTTAACCCGTATGATCGTAGTGCATGGGAAGGGTCGCTTCCCGATGCTTCCAGAAAACCTCGTTTTTGGAATATCTTTAAAAAACAAAAGCAAGTCAAAGCCGCTCCTGCTCCGGTGGCGGAAATGCCTGTCACGGTGGAGACACAGCCCGTCAACTCGGCGGAAATTGGATTTGAAACTCAGGCTTATCCATTCCCACAACCTGTTGAGAATCAGTATCCCTAGAAAACAAAGGGGTCAGGCCTCTTTGATGCAATTAACGTGAGACTGCACTGGTGGCGTTGCGTCTTTAGATGCATTACTGGCCCCCCCGCTCGAAGCTAATTGCATCATCGAACTAAGTGATTCAAACCTAACACGCCATGCCGTAACTGCGTCCAAAGCGACTTGTTACGGCCTACAATCACAATAATCACAAGCATGAGCCCTTGGATGAGGTCATGCGACGATCGATTAGTTCTTGTTGTTGGGAATTGCTTGCGAGCACGCGTGCATCGTGCCAATGCGCGATGGCCTCTGCATTCTTTCCCATGCGGCGATATGCATCTGCCATGGCGCAATCCCACCAGGGGCGCAATTTAGATCTTACCACTGGGTTAATCGCTGTTAATGCGCTGAGCCCCACTTCTGGGCCGTCGCGATAGCCAAGCGAAATGGCTGCATTGAGTGATACCATCGGGCCAGGAAATTCACGATCGAGAATGCGATAGTACTCGACAATCTTTTCCCAGTTTGTCTCCTCAAAGGACAGAACACGACAGTGCTCCCACGCAATTGCAGACTCGACATGATACCGTGACAGGGCAGAACCCTGGGTAGCGATCATCATGCAGTCCATGGCTTCGCGAATAGCATGCCAATTCCATTTGCTGCGGTCTTGATCTTCGAGCAGGACGATCGCACCTTGCGTGTCCACTCGCGAATCAAACCGCGATGAATGCAGAAGCATCAGGGCGAGAAGTGCGGAAGAGGTTGCGTGTTCGAATTTGCAAAAGCGGATTAGCATGCGAGCTAATCGAATTGCTTCATCGCAAACGTCCCGTCTCAGGTTTTCGCGACCGCTGGAGGCTGCAAAGCCTTCGTTAAAAAGAAGGTAAATGGTCGAACGCACCGCATCGATACGATCTTCCATCATTTGCGAATCGAGAAGAGCGATGTCCTCTCCCAATTCTCGCAATTTTTCTTTTGCTCGCGTGATTCGCTTTTCTGCATTCGCATTCGATATTAACAATGCGGAAGCTATCTCTGATGTTCCAAAACCTCCAATCGTCTTCAACGCAAAGGCAAGCCTTGATTCGACTGGAATCGAAGAGTGGCAGCACAGAAACAATAAACGTAGAGGTTCGTCCCCAACTTCATCGCTGCAATCTTGTTCAGGATTTTGGTTGGAACTGAGATCGATCTTATCGGTAAGAGCCGCGTCTAATGGAGTTTCCCATTTCTGACGTCGCAACTGATCGACAAGAACATTCGAGGCTGTCCTAAAGAGCCATGCGTTTGGCTCTTTAGGGATACCGCTTTTGCTCCAATGGATAATCGCTTTGGACATGGCGGTTTGAGCGGAGTCTTCGATGATTTCAAGGTTCCGAACTCCGAACGAACGAGTCAACATGGCAACAAGTCTTCCGTACTGATGACGAAAGAAATGTTCAACAAGTTGACTTGGGTCGTTCATGTCTAACCATGCTCAATGATCGCCAGGTGATGCCTGGTGTCGCTTGGGATTATTCCACGAGGGTCAATTGTACCCTGCAAATTCCCTGATCTCGATCATCCCGCCCACTTTGCAGATGGGGCACTCTTTGGCGATGGCAACCGCTTCTTCATAGTGCTCCGCTTGGACGACTGAATATCCGCCAAGCATTTCTTTTGCCTCGACATAGGGTCCGTTGGAGACTTCCCCGCCAGCCTTGAGCACTCGGCCGGTTGGCAAAAGAGCATCACCGCCATCCACAATCTTTCCGCCAAACTTTTGAAACCATTCGCCCCACATCGCCAAAAATCCTTGCATTTCCTCTGGGGAAGGTTGCGATTTCGGCTCGACCTCGTCTCGATAAACAAGCAAAAACTTAGCCATTTTCCATTTGTCCTTTTGAAGTATTCAAGAGTATGGGGAGCCCATCGCTCCGCCTGAACTATGCAATGACGAACCAGACCGGGCTTTCCGGACAGTCTTCGCAAATAAATTTTGAAATTCGGTTACCAGCCAATGCCGTAGTCTTCGCCATGGTTGCTGGAGCCACCCCAGAAAGTTCCATGCTGTCGGTCGAACCATATAGCATTGATGGGGCCAGACGTTCGTTCTTGGGAGGTAATCTTGTAGCCCATTCGGCCAAGTTCTTTGCGGTTCCAGGGAGGCATTAATTCGTTGAGCACCAACCCGCCCGGGTTCTTTTCGTGATTTCCAAAACTGGAATGCATTTGTGTGGTTTTGAAACTGGGTGCTTCGCATGCCTCTTGAACGGTCATGTCGAACTCGACCATGTTCAGAAAGAATTGAAGCAGCAATTGGTCTTGTTCATCGCCAGCCTGCTTCGCAAAGGCGAGGAAAGGCTTGCCGTCTTTCAAAGCCAAGCTTGGGGTCAGTGTCACTCGTGGCCGCTTACCTGGTTCGACAACGTTGAATGGGTTTTCCTTAGGGTCCAACACAAACGACTGCATCCGCTGACTCAGCCCAACCCCAGTGGTGCCGGCAATGCATGCAGGCACCCAACCGCCGCTGGGGGTAATACTGACGACCCATCCTTCTTCATCTGCCGCTTCCACCGAAGTAGTACCAGCTTGAAACTGTTCCTCAAAACGACGTTCTGCAGCAAGATCACCAAAATGATGTCGCCCGCGGTGGGAGGACTCGCTCCATTGATTGATCTTGTCCATATAGGGATTGGTTTTCCCTTCGAATGGATAAGGATCCCCAGGTCCAATCTTGGGATCGTTGCGTGCCGGATCGATCATACCACTTCTGGCTTTTGCATACTCTTTGGAGAGCAATCCTTGCATCGGTTCATCCGGTGCAAAAGCGGGATCACCATAGTAAAAATCGCGATCGGCGAATGCTAAATTCATCGCTTGGTAAACGGTGTGGATATACTGCGTCGAGTTGTATCCCATCTTCTTGAGATCGAAGTTCTCAAGAATATTCAGCGTTTGCAGCATCGCTGGCCCTTGAGTCCATTGTTGCAATTTGTAGACTTCGATTCCCTTGTAGGTAGTCACCAGGGGTTCTTCGATCTTGACTTGCCATGTCGCTAGATCTTGTTCGGTGATCAGGCCACCTTGTTCTTGACAGCTTCTTGCTATCTCTGCAGCGATATCGCCTTTGTAGAATCGATCGTAGGCTGCGTAGATGGCTTCCTTGCGTGACTTGCCCGATTCGAGAGCCTGCTTTTCTGTCTCGCAGAGCTTCCGCAGAGTTTGAAGCAAATCTGCTTGAACGAAAATCTCGCCAGCTTGAGGTGCTTCTCGTTTTTCGCCGAGGTGCGGTAGGAAGACTCGCTTCGAATAAGGCCATTGTTTGATCTGAGCTTTCCCGCGTTCAATGGAGTTGGCGGTTTGAGCTTCGATGGGGTAGCCTTCCGCCATTTGCATTGCAGGTTGGAGCACTTCTGCCAGGCTTAGCTTTCCGTATTCGGCAAGCATCACCATCAGTCCGCCAGGCGTCCCAGGAGTGACCGCAGCCAACGGTCCATACTCGGGCGGGTACTTCATGTCTTTGCTTATGAAGAATTCTGCCGTCGCGCCCGTTGGAGCGACACCTAAGGCATTGATGGCAATCACTTGTTTGGTTTTTGGATTGTAAATCAACGCTTGCGTTTCCCCGCCCCAGCTGAGCACGTCCCACATGGTGCACGTCGCCGCGAGCATGGCGCAAGAAGCGTCTACCGCATTGCCACCTTTGTGAAAGGTCATGGCGCCGGCAGTTGCTGCTAGCGGTTTGCCTGTAATGGCCATCCAGTGCTTACCATGCAACGGCGGCTTCTGAGTTACCACCGGGAGGTTATTAAACTCCTGAGCCCAAGCGGCTCGCGAATTCGCAACCTGCAATAAAATCATCGTGCACAAAATACAAATCGGTTTTGTCATAACGTCGGTTTTGCGTCGGGGTAGTTCGGATCGAGTTTGCGAATAAGAGCAAGCGGTCTCTGCCGTTGACCAGGCAACAACGGATCCCAAGCCTTGCGGGTTTACCGAGTATGACGCAGCTGCCCCGCTTTATGCAAGCGAACCCTGGAAATATCTGTCGTGACAGCCATTGAAAATTCCGCCAAAAGATAGATGCGGTGCGGCATGTCCTGCATTTGAGACCGTGCAAGAGTATGATAGTTGTTTCCTGCCATACTCTGCCGTCATCCTCCCACCCCTTTTTGTCGCGGTCACACTATGACTACCCAGCGAGAGCCTTCCCTACGCGAGCCTTCTAAGAACTCTATGGAAATTCATGGGAACACGAATTTTCGCATCGCCGAACGGGCAACCGTGGCATGGCTCTTTTTTGCCTTCACCTTGGTTTTCTTGCAAGGCACCAACACAGGTCTGGCGGCGGATAACGATCCGATTCAGTTCAACCGCGACGTAAGGCCCATTTTGTCCGACGCTTGTTTTCAATGCCATGGTCCCGACGAAGGTCAGCGGCATGGTGGCCTGCGTCTCGACTTGGCTGGCGCTGCTCTCCAGGGAGGTGATTCGGGGCCCTCGATTGTTCCCGGAAACGCGGAAGCAAGCGAGTTATGGAAGCGGATTACATCCACCGATCCTGCGATTCAAATGCCACCCCCATCGTCCATCAAATCATTGACCCAGGTTCAGGTTGGAACTTTAAAGAACTGGATTCAAGAAGGGGCTGAATACGAAGGCCATTGGGCATTCAAGAAGGTGCAACGCCCCGAGGTTCCGGTGATAGAAAATCAAAAAGTTGAACCGAACCATGCCGGTCACCAAGGGTCGAATCAGGTGCACCCCATCGATGCCTTTGTTCGCTCCCGATTGGTTGCGATGGGTATGGCATGGTCGCCCGAGGCGTCTCGTGAAACGTTAATCCGTCGAGTTACGTTGGATTTGATTGGGTTGCCGCCAGAGCCTCAGGATATCGCTGCGTTTCTCGCGGACGAATCGGCCAATGCCTATGAAAAGGTAGTGGATCGGTTGCTTGCATCGCCACATTATGGGGAACGCATGGCCCAGCAATGGCTTGACTTTGCAAGATACGCTGACAGCAATGGATTTCAAGTGGATTCGTCACGCGAGATGTGGGGCTGGCGCGACTGGGTGATCGAAGCTTTCAATCGAAATCTTCCTTTCGATCAGTTCACCATCGAACAAATCGCTGGCGACATGCTGCCCAACGCATCTCAGGATCAAATCGTGGCGACTGGGTTCAATCGAAACACACGATTGAATGGCGAAGGTGGTCGTATTACCGAAGAATGGTTTACAGAGACAGTGATTGATCGCGTCGAGACGGTGGGGCTCACTTGGATGGCGATGACATTCAATTGCTGTCGATGTCACGATCACAAGTTTGATCCCATCACTCAACAAGAATTTTATCAACTGTTTGCTATCTTCAATTCGGTTGAAGAAAGTGGCGTGCTCGATAGCGAGGGGGGCAGCGAAGGCAGGGGCAACAGTGCGCCTGTTCTGCCGATTCCCAATGAGGAACAACAGAAGCAATGGAATGCGTTGAAGCTGGCGATCTCTCAAGCTCAAAAGCAGGTCGAGGAGGTTGGTAAAACAGCTGCCAACCGTCAGGAATCGTGGGAGCCCAACTTTGCTTCTCAAATCGCATCGATGTCCAAGCCATGGTCTTTGCTGGAAGCGACCTCCGTTCGAAGCGATGGGGGTACAACATTTACCAAGCAAGCAGATTCCACTTGGCTGGCAAGCGGTGCCAATCCTGCTTTCGACACCTATACGATCGAGGCTCCGTTGGCAGCGGGGCAGTTCACAGGAATCTTGCTGGAAGCGTTCCCCGATCCGTCGTTACCTAATCAGAGTCTTGGACGATACCCCAATGGAAACTTTGTACTCAGTGGCATAGAAGCGACGATCTCCAGCCCTTCCTTGGCTGAACCGACTGTTGCGAACTTTGGGCGCGCTGCCGCAGATTACGAACAGCCCGGTTGGCCGGTTGCTGCCGTTTTGGCCTCACAAGCAGATCGCAAGGGAAAGAACCGCACGGGGTGGGCGGTCGATGGTCCTACCAAACGCGAACCTAGGCAAGCAATTTTTGCATGCAGTTCTCCAATCCAAGTGCCTGAAAATAGCCAGATCACGATCACATTGCGTCATGACGCAATCGATCGGCACAGCATTGGCCGTTTTCGGTTATCGGCTTCATCCGCCCCAACGGCGTCGCTTCAATTAGACGGTGTCAAGATACCTGAGCCTGTGCGATTGGCTCTTTCCGTCGAAAGAGCGAAACGGACTCCTGAACAAGTCGATGCACTGGCGTCGTACTTCCGCGAAAATGGCGATACTGCATTGCTACAAGCTCGACAGGAAGTGGTGAAGGCCCAGGCGGCAGACCGCGAGTTTGCGAAGCAGGTTCCCATCGTCATGGTCATGAAGGAGCGAGCCGCACCGCGCGAGGCCTTTATTCTGAACCGAGGAGAATACGATCGGCCTGGGGCACGTGTCGAACGAGGTCTTCCAGCTGTCTTTCCGCCATTGCCTGAAGGGACGTCGATGGACCGATTGGGGCTTGCGAAATGGCTTGTATCGCGTGACCATCCGCTGACATCTCGCGTTTGGGTTAATCGCATGTGGGAGCATTTTTTCGGTGTGGGTTTGGTGAAAACAACGGAGAATCTTGGATCGCAATCGGAATGGCCAAGCCACCCCGAATTGCTGGATTGGCTTGCGTCAGAGTGGATGGAGCCAACCTATTCCCACGATGGCAGTCCCGCTAAGACCATCCCTTGGGATATGAAAGCGTTGCAAAAGATGATCGTGATGAGTGCAACTTATCGGCAATCTGCAAAAGTCACATCGTCGAGCGATCCCGAGAATCGGCTGCTGTCACGTGGCCCGCGTTTCCGGCTTTCCGCAGAGGCCGCTCGGGATCAAGCTCTGGCCGTGAGCGGTTTGTTGTCGACGAAAATCGGTGGGCCTAGCGTTCGCCCTTATATGCCTGAAGGGGTGTGGGACGAAACCAGCCGTTACGGTGACTTGCGTGGATATAAGAACGACACGGATGACAGGTTGTATCGTCGAACGCTTTATACCTTCTGGAAGCGGACTGCGGCTCCACCGTCCATGATGCTGTTTGACGCTCCCAGTCGCGAAGTATGCACCGTGAAGCGATCGCGAACGAACACGCCATTGCAGGCGCTCATTCTGTTGAATGAAGTCACGTATGTAGAAGCAGCCCGAAAGCTCGCGGAGCGCATGATTCAGCAAGGTGGTTCGGATCTGCAGACTCGAATAGCCTATGGTTTCCTGCTGGTAACCGCTCGGCAGCCAACGCAGGAAGAACTTCAGCTATTGCTGGCTGGCTTTCAAGAGGACGCGAATCGATTTTTCAGCGATCCTAAAGCAGCCAGTCATCTGATTGAGTTCGGAGAATCGGCTGCCGATTCCAGCATCGAACCGATTGAGCTGGCTGCGTACACGATGACTGCCAATGTGTTGCTCAATTTGGATGAGGCGATCACTCGCGAGTGATTTGCTTCTGCTTTACCTAGAATGCCTTGTACTTCAAACCGACCATCTAAAATCATCCAATCCAGATCGTCAGGAACACATCATGATACGAACTCACAGTGAAGACGTTGCAAATCGCAGGCTGTTTTTGCGATCGACCGGGGCAGGACTTGGAGGGGCTGCCTTGGCAACCTTGCTCAATCCAGCACCCTCATGCGCGATGGCATCGGAACAAGGGTTGCCGACTCTTCCACACTTCGCGCCCAAAGCGAAACGGATCATCTATTTGTTTCAGTCTGGGGCTCCGTCGCAAATGGACTTATTCGACCCCAAGCCTGCCATGGTCAATCGACAAGGGGAAGACTTGCCGGCTTCCATCCGACTGGGACAGCGATTGACCACGATGACTTCGGGGCAAGCCACTTTCCCGGTAGCGCCATCGATCTTTAAGTTCAATCAGCACGGTCAAAGCGGAATGTGGATGAGCGAGCTGATGCCGCATTTGTCGACCGTGGTCGATGATCTATGCATGATCCGTTCGGTTCACACCGAGGCAATCAATCATGATCCTGCGATTACTTTTTGCCAAACAGGATCGCAGCTTGCAGGGCGACCCAGTATTGGTTCGTGGTTAAGTTATGGGCTGGGAAGCGAGAACCAAGATCTGCCTGCCTATGTGGTGTTAACTTCTTTTGGATCCGGGCGACCTGATGACCAACCGCTGTACGATCGCTTGTGGGGAGCTGGTTTTTTGCCGACCGAGCATCAAGGTGTCAAGTTTAGAAATCAAGGAGATGCGGTCTTATACTTGTCGAATCCACCGGGAGTCGATCCAAGAAGCCGACGAAGTACGCTGGACCGCCTCAAGAAGCTCAATGAAATTCGAATGGAAGCGTTGGGCGATTCGGAGATTCAAGCAAGGATCGCTCAGTATGAAATGGCGTTTCGAATGCAGACAAGTGTTCCTGATTTGTTAGACGTTAGTTCGGAATCGGCTCAGACGCTGGAGATGTACGGACCGGATGTGAAGAGGCCTGGTTCGTATGCAGCTAATTGTTTGCTTGCAAGACGATTGGCGGAACGCGACGTACGATTCGTTCAGCTGTTTCATATGGGGTGGGATCATCATGGTGGTTTGCCGAATGCCATTCGCGGGCAATGCAAGGATACGGATCAAGCGACCGCAGGCTTGATCAAGGACCTGAAACAACGAGGATTGCTGGAAGACACTCTGATCGTTTGGGGAGGCGAATTCGGACGGACGATTTACTCGCAGGGGGCGATCACAGCCAACGATTACGGTCGAGACCATCATCCTCGCTGCTTTACGATGTTGTTGGCAGGTGCTGGTATCAAAACGGGGTTCACGTATGGTGAGACGGATGAATATTGTTACAACGTCGTTCGGGATGGTGTTCATGTTCACGATCTCAATGCAACCATCATGCATCTTTTGGGTATCGATCACACGCGGCTAACTTATCGGTATCAAGGGCGCGATTTCCGCTTAACCGATATCCATGGCGAGATCGTGACGAATGTTTTGAAGGCGTAGTCGCACGTCGATGCAGACTATGGCAGGTCGATCGTTTCCGTGAAAAATGCGAAGGAACGAACTATTCCGCATGATTTGTGGATTGCTGCAATAAATCAGGCAAATGGGCTGATCTGACTCTTGATCTGATGCCGAGCTGCTATAATTAGATTTCCCGATACGAAGTTTTGTCGGTCCCGCCCAAGATTTTTTCCTACCCTCCCTCCCCCACCCCATTGCCACTAGGAGTTGTCCATGACTTCTGATCTAGGCGTTTTTTCGTCCAATTCGAAAACCAACACGTTGCGACGACAGTTCTTGAATCAAGCTGGTCTTGGTTTATTGGGTTTGACGGTTCCGCAGTTCCTTTGGCGCACTCAGGCCATGGCAAACTCGGGGCAAGCCAAACGAGACGTGAATTGCATTTTCATTTGGACGCAGGGCGGCACCAGCCACCACGATACCTTGGACCCGAAGCCTCGTGCATCAGAAGGGGTGCGTGGCCCATTGAGCTGCATCAACACCGCGGTCCCTGGTGTTCAATTTGCGGAGACCTGTCCGAGGCTTGCGAAAGAGCTTGGGCGATTTTCGTTGATGCGAAGCTGGAATCCCAAGAATGCTGGGCACGGAGCAGCGGATCAGTGGTGCATGTCCGGTCGAGCTCCTACGCCGACCGTTGCGTATCCGTGCGTTGGATCCGTGATCAGTCATGAAAAGGGGTTCAAATCTCCGCTGCCACCCTTCGTCCAGCTCGGCAATCACGTTGATCGTACCTTTCAAGGGGGGACACCAGGCATCTTGGGACTGGAGCATGGGCCGTTCGAAATTCATGCCGAGGCCAATGTCGATAAGTTCTCTGTTCGCGACATCACACCACCGCTGAACATCGACTTAGGTCGAATTGATCGACGACGAGATATCCTGGCCAAAATCGATCGATTGCAAAAGCGAGCGGATGTTCAACCAATCGCCTTTGATGCGATGGACGAACATTACAAAACCGCTTTCAGCATGATCACCGCTCCGGAAACAAAACGCGCCTTCGACATTGGAAGCGAAGAAGCTTCGCTGCGCGACCAATATGGCCGTACCCCATTCGGCCAACGCTTGCTGCTCGCTCGAAGGCTTGTTGAATCAGGAGTTCGGTTCGTCACGGTCAGCGATCCTGGATGGGATCACCATCTCGATTGTTTCAGCAACATCAAGATCCATCGCATGCCGCAAGTGGATCAAGCGCTCCCGCAATTGCTGATCGATCTGGAGCAACGTGGCTTGCTAGACACAACTCTTGTTGTGTGGATGACGGACTTCGGGCGAACGCCCAAGATCAATCCTGCAAGTGGACGCGACCATTGGGCAACGGCTGGGTTCGTGGTCATGGCAGGTGCGGGTGTTCCCGGTGGATTGGTGATTGGAGAAACCGACGCCGAAGGGGGCGCACCAAAGAGCCACGAGTACTTCACCGAAAACATCGTCGCGACCATGTACCACAAGTTGGGGCTGCCGTTGGATCTAACTGTAACCTCTTCGGATGGACGCCCCGTGCGTTTGCTCGAAGGCGAACCGGTCCGAGAATGGATCTAGAGGAGGATTCCAAAATGGTTGCTCCTTTCTTTTCAAGACCTACTCGAATCTGGTTGATGTTTTTCGCATCCATCTTTTTCGTTTCCGATGGCTTTCTCAACGTCACTTTGGCCAACGACTGGACGGTCGATCCACCCGCGATTCAACTTCAGGGGAACTTCGAGACCATTCAAATTTTGGTTTTACAGCCGAGTTCTGCCGTTCCATCCGACCCTACCCGAGCGGACGATTTAACAAGTCGATCCACCTATGTGTCATCCGCCCCGGCGATTTGTACTGTGGATGCTTCAGGTCGAGTGACAGCTCATTCGAATGGCGATGCAGAAATCCAAGTGACTTCGCAAGGGACGATCAAGACAATTCCCGTCAGTGTTCAAGGGGTTCTGTCAGTTCCAAAACTGGATTTTGTCAATGACATCCAGCCAGTTCTTTATCGAGCGGGTTGCAATTCAGGCAGTTGTCATGCAAGCCAATATGGAAAAGGGGGCTTTACACTTTCGGTGATGGGATTCGATCCGATGATGGACTACAACGCGATGGCAGTTCATTCACGCGGTAGACGCATCTCCATGGCCAGCCCTACCGATAGCCTGCTTTTGAAGAAAGGGGCAATGGCGGTCGCACACGGTGGCGGAGAAAGGTTACCAGTGGGTAGCAATGAATTCGAAATGCTGAAGGCATGGATCTCGGGTGGGGCGGCGAAGCCTGACCTTCAAGCACCGCACGTGACCAAGCTTCGAGTGACACCGGCGCTACGGGTCCTTGAAGTTGGGTCATCCCAGCAGATCCGAGTGGTCGCGGAATACTCGCACGGTCGCAACCGCGACGTAACCAGTTTGGTCCGCTTTGACAGTATGGATGAATCGGTAATCGAAGTGAATCGTCATGGTTTGACGAAGGCAATAGGCAAGGGTCAAGCGGCTTTGATGATTCGGTTTGCTGGCCATGCAGAAATTGCAACTTTCGTGGTTCCGTTTTCGGCTGAGGCGAATTTAGCCAATTGGCAGGCTCAAAATTACGTCGATGAACATGCTGCAACCAAGTTTCGCGAACTGGGTTTGAGTCCATCGGGATTGTGCGACGATTCTACATTTTTGCGCCGCGCTTACTTGGATGCCATCGGTACGCTTCCAACGATGGATGAGGCAAAATCGTTTTTGGAATCGACACAGCCCGATAAACGCGCGTTGCTAATTGATCGATTGTTAGGGTTTACTACGGATCCCGCTGCTGCCAAACATACGGATGCTTACGCTGCTTTCTGGAGCTTAAAGTGGGCGGATCTGATTCGCAACAATAGCACCGTGGTCGGTGAAAGTGGCATGTGGGCCATGCACAATTGGCTTCGCGAAGTGTTTCGAACCAACAAACCCATGGATCAATTTGTTCAAGAGCTGGTGACGGCCAAGGGCTCGATCTTTTCTAACGGGCCTGCTAACTACTATCGTATTGCGAGCAACCCGCCTGATTTGGCCGAGTCGACCGCTCAGTTGTTCATGGGAACGCGACTGCAATGCGCCAAGTGCCATCACCATCCTTATGAAAGATACAGCCAATCGGATTACTACGGCTTCGCTGCGTTTTTTGCTCGCGTTGGGAACAAAGGGAGTGCTGAATTTGGAGTCTTCGGTGGAGAAGTGGTGGTTACGGTAAACTCGGGAGGCGAGGTCACGCATCCCAAGACAGGTGCTGTCATGAAGCCAACCCCATTGTTCGCCGAGCCTGTCGATGATCCGCAAGATCGACGCGTCGCATTGTCTAAATGGTTGACCAGTACGGATAACGATTTGTTCGCTCGCAATCTAGTCAATCGCTACGTTGGCTATTTGTTGGGCCGCGGACTTGTCGACCCGATCGATGATCTTCGTTCCACGAATCCTCCGTCCAACGTCGCTTTGATGGACGCTTTGGTCGCCGATTTTCGAACAAGCAAGTTTAATGTGAAGCATCTGATGCGGTCGATCATGAATTCGCGACTGTACCAACTCGATTCGCAACCGACGCCTGAAAATGTGACTGACGGACGATTTTATAGTCACTACAAAGTGAAACGACTGGGGGCAGAAACACTTTTGGATGGCATCGATTACGCAACTGGGGTCTTGACCAAGCACCCGAGTTTGCCGCTAGGAACACGAGCGATCGAGCTTCCGGACGCTAATACGACCAATCCATTTCTGATGGTCTTTGGGAAACCGAAGCGAGCTTCGGTTTGTGAATGCGAGCGATCACCCGATGAGAATCTTGCTCAGGCTTTGCACGTTCTGAATGGTGATATCTTGGCTGGTAAGCTTGCGGATGTAAACGGTCGGGTTGCAAAGCTCGTTGCGACCACGGTGCCTGACGAGGCGAAAATTCAAGAACTGTATCTTTCGACTTTGTGCCGCCAACCTTCACGTGAAGAAATGGAGACGGCGCAAGGCTTAGTCGCTTCAAGCACCTCCCCCACCGATGCGTACCAGGACCTGCTATGGGCCTTGATCAATTCCAAACAGTTTTTGTTCGTGCATTAATTATGATTCCATCGCATGCAATCACTTGCTTTTTAGGTCGCGAGTCTCGGTGCTTAACGGTTGGTTGCTCTTTCCTACCGGTGGTACTGTATGCGATGTGCTTGCCGATTCGTCTTCAAGCTCAAACCAACAACTCGTATCCGATGTTGATGAGCTTGAAGCCAACCGCTGCTCAGATTGGGCAGTCGACGGAACACGAACTCAATGCTCGATACAATTTGGCGGGTGCGACTCAAGTTTTAGTAACGGGTGAAGGGGTAATTGGTGAGATCGTTCCCAACGATCAAGAGAAGCCTGAAGATCGCACCAAAAAAGATGTAATGGGTTCCAAGTGCAAGTTGAGATTCACAGTATCGCCAAGCGCGACGCCAGGTGTGCGTGATTTTCGTGTGATGACTCCGCACGGCGTAAGCACTTTGGGACAACTGGTTGTAGCTCGCGATCCCATTGTTTCCGAAACGGCGGAGAATGACACTGCGGACAAGGCACAGCAGGTCTCGCTCCCGTCCACGTTGTGCGGAACGATCGAGAAGGCAGAAGATGTAGATTGGTACCGGTTTACCGTTGAAGCGGGAGCCAACTTGACGTTCCATGTTCGGTCGCAGAGACTTGAGAATCGACTGCACGATATGCAAGTTCGGGTGGATCCGATGATCACTTTGCGTACAGCTCAAGGGGCAACGGTTGCTGCCGGCGACAATCATTACGCCGGTGATCCATTGCTGAACTATACGTTCACGCAAGCGGGCGATTATCTTCTCGAGGTTCGTGATGTTCGTTACCAGGGGAACGTTGATTGGACCTATTCCATTGAAGTCAATGGACGCCCCTTTATCACGCAAGTCTTTCCACCGGTTGCGCTCCAAGGAGCAGATTCCCGCAACGTAACGGCGATTGGATTCAATTTATCGCCCGGTGCTCAAGTTGTATTGCCTGAGGCCAAAGCAGGGAAACGCATTGCATCGGTCGCCTCAAGCTGGAACGGAATGGCGACGAACGAATTCTTCGTTTTCAACATGGGCGTTGACACTCCAAGGACCATAGTGACTGAACAGAGTGCCGCCCCTGCGACCCCCACAGCGACCGACGGTAGCACGGTCGCTGCTTTGAGCATGCCATCCCCGTTTTCTTTCCCAGCGGTCTTGGCAGGCCAAATTCAAAAGCCTGGCGAAGTCGATCGTTTTGTTTTCGATGCTAAAGCGCAAGAGAAGTTTACTTTGGAAGTGTTGGCGAGAAGGCTCCAATCGGACTTAGATCCTAAGATCCGGATCACCAACGAACAGGGAGCACTGATCTCAGAAGCGGACGACGCGACGTACCACCGAGTGATTAGTGCTGATTCCCTTTTAGAAAACTGGACCGCACCTGCAGATGGAAAATACATTCTGGAAGTTATGGACTTGCATCAGCGTGGTGGTTCTTCATTCATGTATCTGGTTCAAGTCGAGCGTGCCGAGCCTCATTTTTTGATCGAGGTGGATACCGACAAGACTCTACTTGCGCCGGGAATGGGGGGCGTCATCTATGTTCGTGCTCTTCGCAAGAATGGATTTGCGGGGGAGATCCAATTGGAAGTCGAAGGATTGCCGCCAGGGGTATCGGCCATTCCTGGGCGAATTCCTTCCGAACTGAGCGATGGGATTATCCATTTGACAGCTGCCCCGGAAGCAGCGTTCGGTGCGACCAACCTGCGCATTGTTGGACGCTCCACGGTTGCGACAGCAGGAAAGGAACCCGTTCCGATCGTTGCGGAAGGAACCGTATTGCAGGAATACTATTCTCCCGGTGGTGGGCGTGGCAATTACCCTGTCGAGATGCATACCGTTTCGATTGCGGAACCGGGCGATGTGCGGAACATCAAATTGAGCAAAACAGATATTGAACTACGTGCAGGGGAGTCGCAACGGATCGAAGTTGAGATTGAGCGTGCTGCGGACTTCAAGGGGAACGTGACGCTGGACATGATATACCAACACCTGGAGCAACCGTACGGAAACAGCCTTCCCAAAGGGGTGACGGTCGACATTGCCAACAGCAAGACTCTGCTGACATCGGCCGACACGACAGGATACATTACTTTAAAGGCTGCCGCAGATGCGCCCGCAATCGTGCAGCAGTTAGCCCCGATCAACGTTCACGTTTCGATCAATTTCGTAATGAAGCATACCTTCTGCAACAGTCCTATCAAGATCACGGTTATCCGATAAGACACAGTGGAGTCGCAATCCCTTGGGAGTCAATTTGCCAAGGCACCCAAGCCAAGGCTAGTACCTTGACTTTCGTGTCTGCTTTACGAATGGGAATGTCGATGGATTCCAAGACGAGATTTTCAGCGGAGAACTGGCTTGAAACAGCGTCGACTTCTTCCTGACACTGACGTTCCAATTCATCTCTTGAGGCCACGAGTTCCTCATAGGACTCTTGAGCACGCATGACATTGCCTTGTTGCGTCGTTGCTTTGCCCAAACCCTTTACGGCGGTGGCAGCTTTGGAAACGTTTCCTTTGGTCGCGATCTTGTTTCCAAGCAAGGCACCCAAGATCGTAGTGCCGATATTGAAAATGCCTTCCATTTGTTTGGACTTGGCTTGCTCTTTTTCTTTGTCCAGACGCTGCTGTGCGGTCAAGATGCGACTTTGCAAGGTGCGTATCTTGTCGGAGTATTTCGTCTTGAGTTTGTCGATCGCCGCGTCGCGAGCTTCTTTGGCGGAATGCGCCAATTCGATTCGAGCATCGGTTTCGCTTACCCCCGGCGCAGTTGTTTGCTTGAGTGCCTTGCTCGTATAGACAGTGCATTGGACGTGTCGAAAGAAGTGCTCTTTGATATCCTTTTCCCACGATGCATAATTCTTGACCGACGAAAGTTCGGCCGGTAGTTCTGCAAAAGTGTAGCCGTCTTCGGGCTGAGGGCTAAGTTGTATCGCATCAGGTTCGATCGTTTCCGACGTTTCCCACAACGGGTCTGGAACTTCGTCTTGAACATGGACCATCAGTTGAACGTCTTGCCAGTAGTCCACAGACACGGTCGTCTTGACAAAATGAATGCTAGATTGGGCAAGGATGGCTGGCCGATACACCAGTCGGCTTTTGGACGAGGAGATTTTGGTTGGAACAAGGAACTTCTCTACGACCCCATTAGGAAGGATGGGCCGCGAGCCTGATTCCGCTTTGGAACCGGTCGAAGACGATGCGGACACTCGACCGGTTGCTGAGGATGCTTGTTGCTTCTTTTTGGGGGCCATCAGCTTGGAAACTTGGTCGCGCGACAAGGGACCTCGCAAGAAGGACATAGCCCATCGCGACTGAAAAATCGTCGGGCCATCGTCGTGAACATTGTTCATCAGAAAAACGCGATTGCCCAATGCCGACAAAGATCTTTCCATGGAGGGGCGATCGAAAGCCGATCCTTGTTGCATGGAAGCCCCTTCGAGCCCATCCAAAACGCGATCTTTATCGCGCTGCGTCTGAAGGCGTCCAAGGAACCACGTTCCCATGTTGGAAAGGCCTTTGTAGTCAAGGTCGACTGGGTTCTGAGTTGCCAAGACAATGCCAAGTCCAAAGGCTCGGGCTTGTTTCAGCAGCGTCAGCATCGGAGGCTTGGAAGGTGGTTTTGCGGAGGGCGGAAAGTATCCGTACACTTCATCCATGTAAAACAAAGCACGCAGGGAACCGGTTCCCGGTTGAGCTCGCATCCAAGACAGGAGCTCTCCCAGCAGAATGGTCACAAAGAACATCCGCTCCGAGTCGTTCAAGTGCGCGATCGAGATGATCGACAGTCGTGGCTTGCCTTCGGAGGTGTACAGCAGGCTTTTGATGTCCAGTGATTGTCCTTCCAACCAGCCCGCGAAAGCTGGGGAGGCAAGCAAGTTGTTCAAGCTCATAGCAAGCTTGGTGCGATCCGGCGGTGCAAAGAACGAGTCGAGATCAATCACGCCTATTTTCTTGATAGGGGGTGATTGAATCTGTCGAATCAATTCTTCGAGGCTCAGATCATTTCCGTTCTTCCATGATTCGTAAAAAATGTTGGAGAGAAGGATGTGTTCTTTGCTGGTCAAAGGATCTGCGTCGATTCCCAGTAACGTCAGCAAGCCCGACGCTGCCGACGATACTTTTTCCCGCATGGTTTCTGCGTCTTCAAGCACTGCTGCTGGCGGTGCATCAAAGCTTTTTAAGACGGTCATCGGAACACCGATGTTGCTGCCAGGCGTGTAGATGGTGATGTCCACGCTGTCGAGATACTTCTGGATGCGTTCTGGCGGTTGTTGCCAATCCGCAAGTCCTTTACGCCAGCGATTAGCGGTCTCCTCGGCAATTTCCGCGAGCGGTTTTCCTTGTCGAGTTTCTTCGGCGGGTTCAATCCATTCTTGAAAATCGTTTGCCGCAAGATTGGGAAAGGCAAGCAGCAGGTTCCCAAGGTCTCCCTTGGGATCGATGCATATCGCAGGGACGCCATCCAGGGCTGCCTCTTCGAGCAAGCTCAAGCAAAGCCCTGTTTTGCCACTGCCTGTCATTCCAACGCAAAGTGCATGCGTTACGAGATCTTTTGAATCGTAATTGACCAGCTCTGGCTGAAGTTTGCGTTCAGCCAAGTCGTACTTTTTTCCGAGATAGAAACTGCCTAGCTTTTCATAATCAGGGAGCATTGCACATACGCTTTCAACGAGAGGCCAACCAACCGATCAATCCATCTTCTCATTTCAAACCGTTCGCGACGTCTTATTCGTCCGCAACGTTGACATAGACTTTCAAGGCGGTGTTGTCTTCCACCAGCAACCGCATCATTTCTTTGTAACCTCCCAGACCGTTGACGGGGCTGGTTAGGATTTTTTCGAGCACGCCAGGGAACATCACTTCGCCCAGGGCAAGGTCTCGAATTCCCGATTCAAAATGCTCGCGGTTGGCGTTGACGCTGCCCACCAGCAACTTGTTCCCAAGAACCCATTCGATATTGATCTTGTCCGATGGGACCGTTGTTAGTTCCTTACCACCGGTGATGCTGGTCCAAACCAGAACGCCATTGTGCCCCAGAGCTTTCATCGCATTGAATGCAATCGACGACGAGCCTGTTGCATCAATGATAAGATCGGCTTTACCAACCTTCGCTGCAAGATCTTCCAAGGAAGTTTGCGAAGTAGCTACGTAAGTCGCTTCCATGCCTTCGACAATCGAGCTCTTGAGATGAGGGCCAGCGGCTCGAGCGAGTGTAAACACTTCGATTCCCTTGAGTCGCAACACCAATGTTGATAGCAATCCAATCTGGCCAGCGCCCAAAACGAAGGCTCGTTTGGGGCTCCATACCTTCATGCGGCGTTGGGCTTCAAAGGCTTGGTGAATTGCCTTCGCCGCGCAGCTCATCGGCTCCATCAGAACGTGTAGGTTCTTCAGACCCTTGGGAACGCGAACAATGTATTCCTCATGATCGACGAAGTATTCCGTGAGATAGCCATGAAGCAAGTTGATACCACGTTCGTAGTACGTTTCTTCGCTGGTCATGTCGTAGGTTCCGATCTTGTCATAGATCGAACCGCCAGGACGGCGAACCGTTGCGGTGACGTAGTCTCCCGGACGAATGTTGCGGACATTCGGGCCAACGGCCTGAACAATACCAAACGACTCGTGACCCAGGACCAAGTAATCGTCGCCAGGGGGGGGATTGCCGTAAAGGGCATCGTTGATTTCACGGTCCGTAGCATCGACCCCTACCTTTAGGACTTTGACCAAGATTCCTTTGCCATCTGGGATTTTGTCCAGTGATGGCATAGGAATTTCGCGTTCGTGAACACTGTTGGGGGTACCGGGTCGGACGGCAATCGCTTTCATAACGTTCTGCTGCTGTGAATTTGAAGGGGGGAGAAATAGGCTGGACGGCCAAGAATTGTAACCCTAGATCGCCTCTTTTCACAGGCGTTTCCAAAGCCATGCCGGCCAGTGCCCTGGGGTCCCTGATTTGAAGGCTTAGAGCAATGAATTACTTGCGAATCCAATCTTTACGAGCTGCACGATAGCATCGAACAACCTGCTTTGTTACGAGCCCAATCGGGGCGCTTTTGGCCGTACTGTTCGCGGCCTGGTTGCTCGGTATAGGGATTGCGAAGCAGATCGAGCAAGGTTAGGATCTCGCCAAACTCGTTCTTTTCCGCTTGGTCAATCGCTTGTTGAGCGAGATAATTCCTAAGCACGTACAGTGGATTGACTCGATTCATGCTTTCTTTTCGAACTGTGTCCGTTCGGCCATCGATCATCAGCCGACGCAAATACTGGTGTATCCAGGTTCCCATGTGATTAAGAAATCCAGCATCGATTTCATCGGGAGCATAAAACGCATCGCGAAAAAACTCTCGCAGCCAACTGTCCGTTACCATGGTTGAAAGCTGGCTTACTTCCAGCCCATCCAGTTGGATGTTCGCTAAGATTCGATAGAAGATGGTCATGTCTGTCTCTTCCGTTTGAAGAATTTCGCTCAACTGTTCTACCATCGCTGGATCGGTAGCAGGATCCCATTGATGGAAACCCAGCTTCGATGCCATCATGGCATTCGATTGCCGTTGATACTCTTCTGCGTAGCGATTGAGCCCATGTTGCAAAGGAGCTTCTTGCTCCAGCAGAGGCCAAAGCGCATTGGCCAATTGCAATAGGTTCCAGTACGCAATTTGCGGTTGGTTGCCATAAGCATACCGTCGACCATTTGCATCGGTGGTATTGGGGGTCCAATCGAGTTCGTATCCATCGATCCAGCCGTAGGGTCCGTAGTCGATGGTTTGGCCAAGGATCGACATGTTGTCTGTATTCATGACTCCATGCACGAACCCAACTCGCATCCAATGGACGACCATCTCGCAGGTTCGGACGCACACTTCTTCAAACCATTGCTGATACGTTTCTGGTGTTCCAATCTGGATATGGGGAAAGTCAGACGCGATGGTGTAATCGACCAATCGCTTTAGATTTTCTTTTTCGTCTCGGGATGCGAGTATTTCGAAGTTTCCGAATCGAACGAATGTTGGTGCTACGCGGCACACGATCGCTCCCGGTTCGCGTCTTGGTCGCCCATCGTAAAACATATCACGAGTCACGAGATCGCCGGTCAGAGCCAAGCTTAATGCTCGCGTCGTCGGCACTCCAAGATGGTGCATGGCTTCGCTGCATAAGTACTCGCGCAAGGACGATCTTAAGACGGCTAGCCCGTCTGCTGAGCGCGAGTAGGGCGTTTGGCCAGCACCTTTCAATTGCAGCGTCCAGTGTTGACCGTCGCGGCCGATCTTTTCACCCAGGCAAATGGCACGTCCATCCCCTAACTGCCCAGCCCAATTTCCAAACTGATGCCCTCCGTAACACGCGGCATAGGGCTGCATGCCAGGGAGCAGTTCATTCCCCGTCAGCACCCTCGCTGCTTGTTCGGTGGCAAACCAAGCGGTATCGATTCCAAGAAGTTCAGCGACTTCCGGGGCGTAGGAAATCAGCTGTGGGCCAGCTGTGGGGGTAGGCTGCACGTAGGAGAAGCAAGCGTTTCGAACTTGTCGGCAGAAGTTTCGCGTCTCGGGGTCTGCAGGCAAGGAGCGAACAAACCGGTTCTCAATTGCAATTTCCAAAGTAACGTTTGGCTATCCGAAGCGACCGGTAATGTAATCTTCTGTCTCACGCAACTTGGGCTTCGTAAAGATACGTGAGGTAAGTCCCAGTTCGACCAATCGCCCCAAATACATGAAGGCGGTATAGTCGCTAATACGGGATGCTTGTTGCATGTTATGCGTCACGATCAAGATAGAATAGTCCCCCTTGAGGCGTTCGATCAAGTCCTCGATCTTGCCGGTGGCTAACGGATCCAGTGCCGAGCAGGGTTCGTCCAAGAGCAAGACTTCGGGATCGCTGGCAATTGCACGAGCGATGCACAACCGTTGTTGCTGCCCACCGGAAAGCCCCAGCCCAGACTCGTTCAATCGATCTTTGACCTCTTCCCAAAGGGCTGCGCCACGCAATGATTGTTCGCAAACTTGCATAAGTCGCTTCTTGTTGCGTTCCCCATCAATCCGCAATGGATAGATTACATTCTCGAAGATGCTCATGGGGAATGGGTTTGGCTTTTGGAATACCATTCCCATGCGCTTTCGCAGTTGAATCACATCAACGCCCGGTGCAAAAATGGAGTCTTGGCCAAGGATCATGTCCCCTTCGATCCGTACCGAATCGATCAGGTCATTCATGCGGTTTACGCTTCGCAGCAACGTTGACTTGCCACATCCGCTTGGGCCGATCAACGCAGTGACTTTGCCTTTCGCGATCGGCATGGAGATGCCGTGCAAGGCCTGTTTGCGGCCGTAAAACAAGTTAAAGTTCTCGATGCGCAATACAGGGTCTTCCTGCATAACTTCATCGTGTACCACCGATTCGATGCGTTGACCGTCGGCGATGGCTTTAAGTCTGTCCATAAAAATACAAACGCTGCGTCTTTAGAATTGGCTACTTTGAAATCTCTTTCGCAATCTAGCACGCAGCCAAATCGCGGTAATGTTTAACAAGGATACGATGGTCAAAAGAAGCAGAGTGGCAGTAAATACCATGGGCTTGGCTGCTTCACTATTTTGGCTTTGAAAACCGAGCGAGTAGATTTGGAATCCGAGATGCATGAAAGATCTTGATCCGTGGAAAAAAGGAAATTCCAAATCCAATGGTAATTCCGTTGCGAGCGGGATAGCACCTACCAGCATCATCGGTGCTACTTCTCCAGCTCCACGAGCCATCGCTAGAATAAAGCCAGTGATGATTCCAGGTCTTGCGTATGGCAAGACAATCCTTTGCAGGGTTTGCCATTTACCGGCTCCGCAAGCATAAGAACCCTCTCGCAGCGAGTTGGGAACGGCCGCCAACGCCTCTTCCGTTGCCACGATGACGACAGGTAAAGTCAGCAGGGCTAATGTACAAGAAGCCCATAGCAAGCAGCCTTTCCCGTATGTAGGGTTGGGCAGTGTTGCCTCGAAGAATCCGTTGAAGAAGGGAGACTTCGCGAGCAGAGCGATCAGCCCTACCAGGCTTAGCAACCAAAAAATACCGCTCATGCCTGCGATTCGCTTTCGAAGCTTTGTTTGATGCGCGGGGGACCCGCTTCCTAAAAAAGCGAGGAAGAAAGCGACTGTACCGCTTAAGGCAGTACCCGCGAAGGCAACAAACCAAGTACCGCTGGGCCATACTTCGAAACCAGCCTTGGCTGGTCCGCCGTCAATGTATCCACCAATCGTATAGCAGAAGAATGCGAGTCCAAAAACTCCGTAAACAATACTTGGTACGCCAGCCAAGTTGTTGATGCTAATACGAATCAAGCTCAGGATCCAACCGGGCCTCGCGTATTCTCGCATGTACAAAGCGGCAATTACTCCGAACGGCATGACCGCGATCGACATAATCAAGGTCATGACAACCGTTCCCCAAATCGCAGGGAAAAAGCCACCCTCGATCCCAGCTTCTCTGGGTTCGCCAAACAAGAACTCAATCCATCGTTCCAGATACAAACCTATTTTGCCCATCAAGGTCAATTGATTGGGCTGCGCGATACGAACGACATCGGAAACCAAAACCTCTTTGGTCGCCATTTTGTAAAGCGTTGCCATTTTGCCATCAGAATCACTGACCGCGTAAAGATAGATTGGCGTGTTCGAGCCCAACGTCACGGGCAACAATGTCTGCGATTCACTCATTCGAATTGGCTTGTAACCGTAGGCAGTGTCGTTGGGAAGCGAGCTTGCATCGATCCCAAGAGCATCCAGCCATTTGGGATCGACCAACTGCGATTCGCTTTGCAACGCGTTTGATTCGATCGCGAAATCGCCCAAAGGCTCCGCAATGGGAAGTTGCATTTCGAGGGTGTGCGATTGATGAATCTGTTCCAGCCTAGCCATCTTCTGGTTGATCGCGTACTGTGCGAGGGTAGCGCTTTGAGTCGTTGTATAGGCTGTCTCTAGGGCTTGCTTGGAATAGCTGGGCAACGCATCACGTCGGTTGCGATAGTCCTTGAGCGGTTCCTCCAGATCTTGGATTGATGTCTGCAGTTGTAGTTCGATCGCTTTGCGAATAGCGTCCAGTTCTTGGACAGCGGTTGCATCCTTCGACAGTTCCTTGCGCCATGCATCGAGCGAAAGCATCAGTTCCTGCGATTGGGCGCGAATGGTTCCTTCTGAGGATGCCAATTGAACGGTTTCATCACCGATGGCCTGGAGATCGGTTTTGTCTCGAAGTTCTGCTTTGCGAATTCCGATGCGGCAATAAGAGAGTTCGTGGTCGAGCGCCCCAAGTTTGTGTTTCGAAGCGTGGATCTCGGCAAGGGTTTTGGCTGCCTGTCGCATCAGTTTCCGAGTTGCAGTTTCGATCTCATTTTTATCTTGAGTGCTAAATTCGGACGCAGGATGATCCTTTCCAAGTTGCTCAGCGCGGCTGGCTAAATGGCTTGCCAGCTTGGATTCGATCGAAGAGGGATTTGCATTATCGTTATCGCTCGGTGGCAAAAAGCTGCTTACTTGGTCGGCTAGGACTCGCAGTTGTTGGTAGGTTTCGTCGTGTTCGGGTAATGGATTGCTTTTCAAACGGGTTGGGAATCCGTAAAGAACTCCCCATTCTCGCCGCTCCATCATCCAGATGTCACTTGGAAAGTAGGTCTGATCCGATGCAAGCGTGATCTGAGGGATGAATGCAAAGTGACGATTTCCAAAATCATAATTTCCGGTTCGAATATACAGTTGGGAGGAAAGCGTTTGTTCGCGACCGGTTAGCAAAGCTTCCGCTTTCGATTTGCTGACAGGGCCGAGTTCGCCAATCGATTGCCTGCTGATCGTGTAGGGTTGAACGTTTTGCAATTCGCCAGCGACGAATCCGTTTTCGTTCAAGGGGAACAAAGCGATCGCCCGTTGCCAGTGAGTCGCAAGTCCTTGGAACAAAATGAAGACCAGGAGGGATGCAATCATGCTGCAAGCGATCGCAAACATGCCACCGGTCAGCCAGACCATTGGCTCCCCTTGCGACAAAAGTGATTGCCCGGTCGATGTAGATCGAGGATGCGACTTCATAATTGAAACGCTCGCTTCCGAAACTTCATTCGGACCATTTCCGCAATGGTATTGGCGACCATGGTGAAGCAAAACAGAAGGAATGCCGCCAAGAAAAGCGCATGGAAATGGGTTGAGCCACGGGCCGCTTCGGGAAGTTCGGTGGCGAGTGTGGCTGAAAGTGTTCGATACCCGTTCATCGGATTCAAGTCCATGACAGGTGTATTGCCAGCAGCCATCAAGACCACCATCGTTTCGCCAATCGCTCGCCCGAAGCCAATCATCAACGCACTAAACAATCCGCTCATAGCGGTCGGCACCACCACTCGAATGGTGGTCTGCCAAGTGGTCGCTCCGCATCCCAGCGATGCGCTCCTTAGATGTTGTGGAACAGATTGAAGTGCGTCCTCCGAGATCGTGTAAATCAGTGGGATAATAGCGAACCCAAGAATTGCCCCCACCAACAAAGCGTTACGTTCTTGATACGGTCCGAGCACCGACCCTCGTGGGTCCCATCCTACCACGTTCAATGCAGACGCCGCCAAGGCAGCCACCATCAGGACGGAGAGTGTCGCAAGCAAGAACAGTCCCAGGTTGATGATGGAAAACTTGAATGGGCTGAACTTCCGTGCGTATGACTGAATCCACGGGCTAAGCGGGGCGCTCATTAACCAGGCAATGAAAATCGCAGAGGGAAGGATGGCTAAACAAAACCAGCCCGACCAACCCGAACCCGTCGTCGCTGACAACCATTGGATAACATCGCCACCAAAAAGAATGGATTCTACGGTCCCGTCCATCCAACTCGCCAACCAAAGCCCAGTGGGAATCAAAACAAACAGCAATGGCAATCGCATCCGCTGGATTCGAATCGCTAAAGCACTTGGGATCATTAGCCAAAGATGCGCTGCGAAGACAAACAGAAACAGGATCCACACCACCGAAAGCAGAACCATCACCAGATTGTCGCGCAGAACCGGTGCCAGGACTAACGCACCAACGAATCCCAAAACCACGCTGGGAACGCTGGCCATCAGTTCAATCACTGGTTTGACTCTTGCTCGCCAACGGCTACTCATGAATTCGCTTCCGAAGATGGCTGCCATCAAAGCGATCGGTGCAGCGATCAACATGGAGTAGAAGGTAGCTTTGAGCGTCCCAAAAATGAGCGGCATGAAACCAAACTTGTACTCCCCCTCCACATTGCCAGTACTGCTTTGCCAAACATGTTGCGGAGCCTGATAGCCTTCGTACCAGATCGGGCTGAAAAAGGATCCCATCGAAGCTTCTGGAAACGGAACACGAACCTTCCAAAGAGAGACCCTCGCTCCGTCCCAGCACCCCACGGTGTCACCATTGGCGGAAAAGAATAGCCCGCCACGTGTCGTCGATGTTCCGGGTTCGCTTGGTGAAGTTTCCCATTCCAACAATTTGCGATTGGTGGGAACGTAGTAGATAGATGCTTTCCCTTTTTCGGTCCTGGCTGCGATGAGGCGCCCTTGAGGGGCTGAGGACAAAGCTTCAATCGCACCTTCTTCCCCTGCGAATCGATGGATTGAAAGCAACTCTTTCCCGGTTTCGGTTGCTGTCATCGCAACACCCTCGATATGGCCAGATGCACAGCCTAGCATCATGGTCGTTCTGCCCAGCAGTGGCTGCGCGGCCAATGCTTGACTTGCGGTTCCGGCTAAGGAGGTATGAGAAATGCCCCGATCGAGCTTTCCGTCTTCCGTCGGGTTCCAAAGCTGGACTTTGCCAGATCGATCAAGCGAAGTAATCAGGTCCGAACGGGGGCCAATCATCACGGCTAGAATTGCGGTATCAGGTTTGCCATTAAGGTCGCTTGACCATGTTTTAATGTCTTGGGTCACTTCGCCATTGAAGCTGTTGACCCGATTCTCAACAATTCCAAGACCAATTTTCTTTCCATCGGATGCGCTCCAGCAGCAAGATTGAGTCTCATCGAAGCTGGAGGCAGCTTGAGGTGTTTTCCAATCCGTGCTCGAAATGGGCTTGTCGGAAAAAGCAATTCTCGGATGGAAGACAACGCTGTTCACATTTTGTTTGCGAACCAAACCGCCGGGCATACTACGATAGATTGTTTCTTGTTCGAGATGCACTCCCGACTTCAGCGATTCGAGAATGGACGAGTCCACATCGGAAGCTTTTACAAACTCGATGGAAATTGCCAGAGTAATCGGACGCACAAAACCATCCGAGTAGCCCGCTAACATACTAGAATCGTTGTCGGCGACGGAGCAGCTGGTCACTGTCCAATTGCTCGTTTCTCCATTCGAATTAGCGTCTCGCTTCCGAGTGACCAGTGCACCGGTAGCGATCGAATGAACGGTAAGGGAGTCGTCCCGATGCAAGGTCCACAAAAGTTCGCCGTATTCATCGACTCCGCATGCCAACGGTGCATCGTCGGCGGATTCCGAGACAGGAAAGCTCGTAACAGGCTCCAACACGTTGGGCTGGAACATGGGCAGTACATTACCAAGCAGAACCAACACTACCAACAATACGATCAGGATCGTACCGATACCGCCAATGGTGATGACCTGCTTCGCAATGCGATCAGACATCCGAACCCACCAGGATGAATTCCGATCTCGGCGGAAACGTGCAGATTTAGGTTCAGGTTGGTTCACGAGCGCATTTCGCAGTTCGAAAGGGCGTGACCCCCACCCAGTGTAGGAGCCACATCAGGACAAAGCGTCCGTAACATCATATTAAAGATCGATTCCAACCATCTTCAACGCCTTTGCCGCCGTTTTGGCATCGACGGGATAATACCCATCTTTGGCCGCAAGTTGTTGGCCTTCTTTGCTGAATACAAACTTCAGGAATTCTCGACGAAGCGGTTCTAGTTTGCTGGTCGGTTTGTAATTCACTACCAAGTAAAGATACCTGGCCATCGGGTATTTGCCACTGTAAGCGTTGGCATCGGTCGGTTCAATTGCCGGTTCGCCTGCTTTGGGAGCTAATTTCAGAGCCTTCACTGCTGACGTTTTATAGCCAATCCCGCTGTATCCCATGGCAAAACGGTTTTCACCCACCGATTGAATCACTGCGGTACTACCTGGTTGCTCGTTCACTTGATCGCGGAAATCACCGTTGCCCAAGGCTTTTTCCTTGAAATAACCATAGGTGCCGGACGCTGCATTGCGACCAAAAATGGCGACGGCCTCGTTTTCATAATCGCCCTTGAGTCCCAATTGGCCCCAGCGTTCGATCGGCTCCCCACCCAATTTGCGAGTGCTTGAGAAAATTGCGTCCACTTCAGGCATCGAAATGCTCTCCAATGGATTGTCGCGGTGGACATAAACGGCGAGCAAATCGATGGATGTTGGGAGCAAAACAGGCTTGTAACCAAACTTCTTCTCGAAGTCTGCAATCTCATTTGGCTTAGCGTCACGACTCATCGGACCAAAGCTAGCCGCCCCTTCGATCAATGCCGGCATGGCTTTAGAAGAACCTTGGCCTTCGACTTCCGTGCGAACGCCTTTGTATTTTTCCTTGAATTTCTCGGTCCAAAGCAGCATTAGGCTGTTCATGGAATCAGAACCAACAGACTTGATTTGCCCCGACAGACCAGGAACAACCTTGTACGTGGGCAATGCGGGATCGATCGTGACCTCCGCCAGGAGATTGGATTGGAAAGCAAAAGACAGTAGCCCACCAATCGTGGTTGCCAAAAACAATTGGCGAAGGGTCAGAATGGCTGACATGGTTCAAGTCATCTCCTAAGTAGTGGAAAGCACGAGTCGGCTGGAATTGTTCCAGAATATCGTGAATGCACTAGGAGACGATTGTTAAGAAAATGTTAATTTTAGGTTTGGAGGCCTCTGTCACATCCGCCGCTGTCCGTTTCCTCGCCCCAAGTTCGAGTCTTTATAACGGAGAGGCCGGCACACAAAATGCTTGCACAATTCTACGTTAGCTTATTACGTTTCGTTTTAGGGGCGTTTGTTGCAAAAGGCCCCATCTTCTTCTTGAGTCATCGAGGTTTGTTGCAAAATGCCCTTTTCCAAAATTGGATCGAAGTCGAATAACCATTCTTCGAATTTTGTTTTTTCGGTTGCGATCGCCTGCTTGATGTGTTCTCAGAACCTGATAGCTCAGGAAGAATCGGGCGGTCCAAAGCCAGCTGCGGTCTTGCCGGAAATCAAGGACAACCCTCCGTTCGTGGATGGCGCCCAGTTCATGTCGAAAGGCTTGGCTCAACAAGCGACGGTAACCTTCGAAAAGTCGACCGTTGAAGAAGTGGTAACTTGGCTAAGCGAACAGCAAGATCTTCCGGTCGTGATCAATCTTAAAGGTGATTCGGAAGATGCTGTCCCCTTGGACCCCTCCGAAATCCTTGTCTCCGATCGTCTGAACAATCAACCGATTTATTGGTTATTGAACAGACTGCGGTCCGTAGGAATCTATTGGTTTGTTGAAGATGACATTCTGTATTTGACTACACAGGCTACAGCACAAAAAAAACTGCAAACTCAATCGTATACGTTGGGAGATTTGTTGGATGCTGGCTTTTCTAAGCAAGCCGTCATCATCACTCTTGAGGCATGCTTCGATCCCTCAAGTTGGGAATCGGCCGGTGGAGTTGCGTCCTTGCAATGGCTTGGAGACGTTCTGTTTGTTCGCCAAAATTATGAAGGACAATTGATGGTTGCTAGCACGCTGGCGGCCTTGAAGGATCACGGTAGACGAACTTGGATTAACGAATCGGTTTTTGACCAAGCCATTCGAAAGCAATGGAATGCTTCCGTCACGCTATCGTTCAATCAACAACCGCTCAGCAAGGTGGTGCAAAGCCTTGTTGAGACTTCACAAGTCGATATTCGGTTGGATTATCAAAGCCTCGCAGACGCCAAAATACGGGACAAAACATTAGTCTCGTTGAATGTCGCTAATCGAAGCGTCACCAGTGCATTGGACTTGTTAGTGCTGGAATTGAATGCGGCTTGGATCTATGAGAACGGTGTGGTTTGGATCGTCGGTCGCGATTCCGTCAACCGTCGCCGCAAGGTTGCCGTGATGGATGTGCGCGATTTGTGCCGAGACGCAGGTGAGTCCGGAGCCTTAGGACAAGCCATCGAATCGCAATCCAATGGCGATCATTGGGAAACTCGAGGTGGAGACGGTGCAATTCGTTTTCCACGAAGCGGAACCATGGCGATTGCTGGTACCGAGCGTATGATTGTCGAAGTGGAAAAACTGCTAATCAGCTACCGCAAAGCCTTGTTAGCATCCAAACCACGCGGTGACTCCACCGAGAACGAACTGGTGCAGGAATTTTATGTCGTTCAAAGCGACTTGGCAAAGACGCTAGTTGAATTGCTACCAATTCTGGTTGAACCCACCAGCTGGAAAACGGAAAGTCGGCCAGAGGCCCCAGGAACCGTGCTTGTGTACGCGACGGAGCCAACTCTATTGCAGCATCCCGCGAAACCTGCACCTTCGAAAGCCGACTCAGAGAATGGTACTGACCAGGTGGCCTACCTATCGGAGCAGACGGTTATCATCGTAATGCAAAAGCGGAGCACCCATGAGAAGATCGTCAGGCTGATCGGGAAGCTCAAGGGGCAGGATAATCCGCTCAACAATTCCCGCTATGGAGTTGCCCCTATGCCTTATGGAGTGATGGGGGGAATGGGCATGGGCGGTGGCATGGGTGCCTCGCCGTCGGGGACCTTCGGAGGAGGGATGTTTTAACGTTGGCCAGATGTTTTCGTTTTCGAAACTATCTCGACCGGTTTGAGCTTTGGTTTTTTTGGCTAGTATTTCTGTTTTCAAGACTAGCCAATAGAACGAGACGACAAGGCAATGCGACTTTTTGAAGGAACTCCGTTCGATATTCCCCCTACATGTGACCTGTGCAAGGAACTGGAAAGCGTTTGCCAATGCACAGCCCAGCAGAAGGCTCGTATTGCTCCTGGAAAGCAAACGGCAACGCTGCATCTAGAAAAGAGAAAGAAAGGCAAAGTGGTCACCGTCGTTCGCGGATTGACCGCAATCGCCAATGATCTTCCTGGCGTACTTAAATTGCTCAAGAACGCTTGCGGAGCAGGAGGGACCGTCGAAGGGGATACGATCGAAATCCAGGGAGATCACGGTTCTCGCATGAAAAAACAGCTTGAACAGATCGGCTATAGGGTCAAATAGAGGCCATCCGAATGCTATCGAAGTCGCGATTTTCTTAGCTATCAATCCTTTCCTCATGAAAGGATCGGATTTTTCGTTACGGTTTACCTAAACCGATTCAATTTAGTCGGCCAGCAGTTCCGATACTAGCAGCACAACCCGATTTCAGGCGATCGATTGGACATACCTTTCGGATCGTGCAGAGTCTTAGTGGAACGGTGGACGAAATATTATGACCGTGTTGCAGCGTACGATTCGAATGTTTGTTTTAGCGGCACTCGCTATATCGAGCCAAGTTGGCTATTCGCAAGATGGATATCATCCGTTTTCGGAGCCGATGGAGTTTGATCCTGATTGGCAATTCTTTGCCCCTGTCCAGACTCAGGACTTTGAGGACTTGACCACTCGCCAACGTGCGAACAACGGCTTCTACTTGACGTACGATAGGTTACGTTTTGGGATGAGCCGATCGCTTACGGAGTCGGCCAGCAGTGCGATTGACTTCACCTGGGGAAATCGATTCGATTTCGGCTGGATGAAGAGCGATGAATCTGGCTGGATGTTCTCGACGACTTATGTCGGCGGGCCTAACAGCAGCAATATTCTTGAGCAACAGCGATTGAACCAGTTCGTCAATGATGATGACGGTGGTAACGGCGTTGGCGGAGCAATCCAACCTTCACAGGGTATCGTTGGTGAGCAACCCTTCCTTCCCTACTATTTCCGAAATGATATCGATGGGGAACGACTGTATCAGTTGTTCGACAGCGTCAACATCGCAAGCTTCACCAGCTTCGAGGCGAACAAGGTTTGGCGAATGGAACCCTATCGTTACGGTGGAATTCTTGAGCCGATGATTGGTTTGCGGTATGCGAACTTTGCAGACACTGCTCACAATGATACCTACAACGCGTTTTCTATCTTCGACGGTGCAATTCCGCCGGCCGTTATCGCTAACGGAGAAACACTCTTGCAGGACAATGTACAAACCGACAACCACATGCTGTTGGGCCAACTTGGCTTTCGCTATACCAAGTTTATCAACCGATGGACTTTGTCCAACGACATGAAATTCTTCGGCGGGCAAGTTTACCAAAACCAGCAAACATCACGGATCGTATCGACTGCGATTTACGATGAACCGGTTACGGCTGGGGACCCACCGTTGTCCGATAACGATCACTCAGGCTCTACCTTCACAGGTCGTAAGAACGAAGAATCGACCTGGGGCTTTGATCTGCGAGTGGAAGGGGCTTACAAAGCTACTAAGTACTTAGACCTTCGAGGTGGATTCGGAATGATCTACTTCGGGAACGGAATTTGGCGAGGTTCGACTATCACTTCGCAGGGACCACAGTTCCTGCAAAACCAGTCGGTCATCATGCCAGCCTTCACCTTCGGTATCGCTCTGAACCGGTAGCAGGTCCAGCACGACGGGTTGAAGAAGAGAAAAAGAACTCAACAAAGGCAGCTCGCAAGGGCTGCCTTTTTTCGTTTTGACCTACTGCTGTATCCATTTCTTGAGCCGTGGGCGCTAGCCGCGAGATTTGCTTTTTCAGGGAATCCGTAACGCGGCCAGCGCCCACGGTTCATTTTGGAACAAGCAGGATAGCTTCGGTTTCGCAACGGAAGTTGGTACACTTCTTCTGGCCTACTGGCAACAACGGTCCAAAGCGATCTAATAGCATCATGGCAAACACATTCAACCTACAAGATTGGTTCGGGAGTTCCGAACGAGCCCTTTCCACGGCCACCCAAGGGGAAGGACCGCAAGGCAAACTTCCATTGACCGATGAGATGCTAAAGACGTGGTCGAGTGGCGATCTTTTCGGTTGGACACAGAATGCCGGCATGGGTTGGGACATTCAGAAAATGATGGGGCCTCAGTTTTTGCTCCTGAGCACCCAGGGCGGAATTCGGGCTGAAGACGGTAGCCCCATCGCGCTGGGGTACCATACCGGGCACTGGGAAGTTGGCTTGATGATGCAGGCTGCCGCGAAGTGGTTGAGCGATCGAGGTGGGGTGCCCTTTGCTGGCTTTGTGAGCGATCCCTGTGATGGTCGCACGCAAGGGACGGTCGGCATGTTCGACTCATTGCCTTATCGAAATGACGCTGCGGTTGTTTTTCGTCGATTGATTCGTTCCTTGCCTACACGACGAGGGGTACTTGGAATTGCGACCTGCGACAAGGGCTTGCCGGCCATGATGCTGGCTCTTGCGGGAAGTTCGAAGCTACCAAGCGTGATCGTTCCCGGTGGCGTTACTTTGCCAGCGAGGGATGCCGAGGATTTGGGCAAGGTTCAAACAATCGGGGCTCGATATTCGCACGGAATGATATCGTTGGAAGAGGCTGCGGAGGCTGGGTGCAAAGCTTGCGGGTCACCTGGGGGGGGCTGTCAATTTTTGGGAACCGCTGCAACGGCCCAAGTGATCGCCGAAGCGTTGGGGATGACCGTGCCGCATGCCGCGTTGGCTCCTAGTGGTCAGCCGATCTGGTATGAAATGGCTCGTCAGTCCGCAGCGGTTCTTTGGGACCAACATCAGCGCAAAGCAACTCTACAACACGTTCTTACCGAAGACTCGTTTTACAATGCAATCGCGGTCCATGCTGCCTGTGGTGGGTCAACGAATCTGTTGTTGCATGTGCCCGCCGTTGCCTTTGCAGCGGGATTGCCCAGGCCATCGCTGGAGCTTTGGGAAGAGATCAATCGCAAGGTAACGCGATTTGTCGACGTGCTCCCGAATGGGCCGCAATACCATCCGACGGTTCGTTTGTTCATGGCCGGCGGAGTTCCAGAAATTATGTGGCATCTTCGAGAACTGGGGATCGCGCGATGCGATGCTAAAACGGTGACCGGGATGACATGGCATCAAATCTTGGACTCTTGGGAAAAGTCAGATCGTCGCAACGCTCTTCGCGATATGTTGCGGGAACGGGATGGAGTCGACGCAGACGAAGTCATCATCCCACCGCAAAAGGCAAAGGCCATGGGGTTAACGAGCACGGTTTGCTTTCCCAAGGGAAACATTTGTCCTTACGGCTCGGTTATTAAGTCGACAGCCATCGACCCATCGGTCATCGACGCCGATGGCATCTACCGCAAAACAGGCCCCGCGCGTGTCTTCACCACCGAGAAGGAAGCAGTTGCAGCAGCCAAGGGGCAACACGAACGGCCGCTTCAGCCTGGTGACATTGTTATTTTGATTGGGCGAGGTCCTATGGGGACCGGGATGGAGGAAACGTATCAGTTGACGAGCGCCTTAAAACATCTCGAGTATGGCAAGCACGTAGCGGTCGTCACCGATGCAAGGTTCAGCGGTGTCAGTACGGGTGCGTGCATCGGACATGCTGGGCCGGAAGCTCTTGCGGGTGGACCTATTGGGAAGCTTCGCGATGACGATCGGATTCGAATCGAGATTGATCGGACAACATTGCATGCCTCGGTGAACTTCATTGGTTGTGAGGGGCGGGAGTTCTCGCCGGAAGAAGGCGTTCGGATCTTAAGCGAACGTGCACTCCATCCAGGGCTTCGGCCGGACGAGCGACTGCCCGATGACACGCGGCTCTGGGCAGCTCTTCAAAAAGTGAGTGGCGGAACATGGGGTGGATGCGTTTATGATATCGATCGCATTCTGGAAGTGCTCGAAGCGGGTTCGAAGGCGTTGGACAAGCCATGATTCTGTTGCTCGATAATCACGATAGTTTCGTCTACAACCTGGACCGCTATCTCAAGCAACTTGGGCAAGCAACGCTGGTGGTTCGAAGCGACGCGATCACCCTGGATGCCATTCTACGGCTCGACTTGGACGCGATTGTGATCTCGCCAGGCCCTAAGGCGCCCGACGATGCAGGCTGCTCCATGGAAGTCGTGCGTCGTCTATCGAATCAAATCCCTATCCTTGGCGTTTGCCTTGGGCATCAAGCGATCGGACAAGCCTTCGGCGGGAAAATTGTTCGGGCCAACCAACCGATGCATGGCAAAAGTTCGATGATTGAACACAACGACAGTCGGCTGTTTCAAAACATCCCCAATCCGTTTCAAGTGGGCCGATACCATTCCCTGGTCATTGATCCTGAAGCACTTCCAGACAATCTGAAGGTGACCGCATGGACGCCCGACCAGACCATCATGGCCATCGAGCATACGTCGATGCCTGTCTTCGGGGTTCAATTTCATCCAGAATCGATCTTGACCGAGGATGGATATCAGTTGTTGACCAATTTTCTAAGCGCGGCCGGCCTTCACGCGAAGCCCATACCGAAAAAGGATCTGATGCTTCGCGCTGAATAGAGCCGTAGAAATACGGTCACGCATTGGACTCGCCTTAGCGTTTGGAATTGGCTGGCATATTGAAAAGGATGTAGGTGCCACTCTTTCCTGCCACGGCGATGTCCATTCGCTGATCGCCATTCAAGTCACCTGTTGCGATTTGAAGTCCAACACCGACGTGGCCTTGTTCGATGACCGACTTTTTGAATTCGCCGTTGACCAGTTTATAGAAATTGATTTCTGGCATGTCCTTTCCGCCCGGATCGCCACCGTTGTGAGCGAAGTAACGTTTGCCGCTGATCAGTTCGTCGGCACCATCACCATCCAGATCGGCCAATGCCAGTGCGTGAGGTTGCGAGAAGGCTTTGTCGATGATTCGCTCTTCGAACTGTAACGAGCCATCCGCTTTGGGTGCGAGCTGTTTCCAAAAGAACAAGCCATAGTCGTGTCCCGCGCCGATCAAGACATCGTTCTTGCCGTCCTGATCGATATCACGAACCAACATAGGGATGCTGCCTTGGATGTTCCAGTCTGGATGAAATGCCCAGGTTTGTCCCCAAGGATCGCTAGCTGGTTGTTCGTACCAACCGGAACCGATCAAGATATCGGTACGGCCATCGTTGTTGATATCCCCTGTGCCCATTCCATGCTGGTTGCTGGCCTTGCTGATCACGACTTGTTCAAGTCGGTAGACGGCCTTCGATTCGGGGGCTGGATCGGACTTGATGAAACGCCAAACGATCATGGGATTGGATTTGTTCCAGCTGTTCACGACCCATTCATTCATCCCGTCGCCATCCAAATCGGCCATCAATTGCGCTTCATTTTCAGTGGCTTTGGTATCGACCAGGAGATGGCGTTTCCAAGTTTGTCCGAGCCGTATCGCCTCGGGGCCTGGATTCTCGAACCAAGCGACTTCGGTTGGAATGAACGAACCGGCGATGACGTCCATACGGCCGTCTTGATTGACATCCATCAAGAAGTCACCGTTGCTTTGTACATAGCCGTTCCAGTCTTCGATCAGCCTGAGTGGCCGGGGCTTGAAGTCGGGTGCTGGGTACCAATTGCGCCCTGCAACCACGTCCGCTTTACCGTCCCCATTCATGTCCCCTATCGCGCAGCCTTCGTTGGAATCCAAGGTGAGCTGTTCGATTTTCCAGGAGATGTCTTGAGCAGAAAGTGGTGCTGAAAAATAACCATGGGTGGAAATCCCCATAGCAAACAGACACACAGCCAGAGCATTGCGTTTCATGAATGTTCTCAGTTCAGGAGAGGTTGGGTCGGCAGGTAGGACAGGTAGGGCGTGAACTTGTTAGTCAACTTCACCCTTGTAGTATAGAAGGATCCCGCGTTACTTCTACCTCCTTTAGCGAAAACACTCGTGCCGAAGGACTTCGACATGGGCCATGAATTCATCGTAAGAATAAGGCTTCGCTTGCCATGGATTCCGCAGGGGGTATGTTTACACCGCGATTAAGTATCAGAATAGCGTTGGATTGGAGGGGCGATGGCAATTACTTGGACCGAAGAGAATGCGTTTCAAGAACGGATTAATACTTGGACTCACGCTTTCGGATTCCTTCTCAGCATCCCGGCCGGGGTTGCTTTGATCAGCTTGGGGTTGCAGAAATCCAGCTCGATGACGATGGCTTGCGTTGTTTACGCGGCGAGCTTATCCGCGATGTACTTGTTCTCGACCCTTTCGCATGCTGTTCAGTCGCCGGACTTGCGGCATCGCATCCGTTCCTTGGACCAAGGGTTCATTTATGCATTGATCGCAGGCACGTTCACACCGTTGATCGTCGCATTTTTGGAACCATGGATGTGTTTTGGGATGCTGTTCTTTGTTTGGCTTTCAGCGGCAATTGGGTTCTATTCCAAGGTGTTTTCGAAACACAGAATCAACAACATGGCGAGCTTGAGTTATCTGCTTTTGGGATGGATTCCCGCTATGGTTCTTATCGGATTCGTCCCTGTTTATTGCTTTGCTTGGATGCTGTTGGGAGGGGTTCTTTATTCCGTCGGGGTATGGTTTCTTCAGAATGATCATCGATCGCTTTTTCACCACGCCATTTGGCACGTGGCGGTGATTGTGGCCAGCGCCTGCCATTATGTGGCCATTTGGGTCTTTGCGGCGACGACAACAACCTGACGATTTGCCCTATTTTGGAAATTCTGAAAGAAAGTTGCACGGATTGGGAAGCTGGCTGTCACTAATCTAGACAACGCCCAAAATCCCTTTTTATCAGCAACTTCCATGAGACTCACCTTACGAACCCTTTTAGCCTACCGGGATGGCGTTTTGGACCCCAAGGACGCCGCGGTCTTAGAAGCAAAGATTCAAGAAAGCTCGACTGCTCAGCAAATTTCGCAGCGGATTGAGCAGGACATGCGAAATCGTAAGATTGCCCCTATTCCGGTCGATGCCCGCGAATTCGGGTTCGAAGCAAATCGGGTCGCCGAGTTTTTGGATGACACGATTCCTACTGAAACTCTTCCAGAGATGGAGCGTCAGTGTCTCGAAAATAGCATGTTGCTTTGCGAGATCGGTTGTTGCCACCAGATTCTGTCTCGAGCCCTAACGATCCCCGCGACCATTCCGAATTCTTTGAGACAACGAGTTCGGAATCTCACGTCCCAACCGATTTCTCATTCTGGCAATTTGACTAGGATCCTGGAGAATCATGGTCAACTGCGACGGTTCGATCCGGCCAATGTGCCATTGGCAAACGCTAACGCGAACCCATCCGCAAATCGCTCGGACTCTCGTGAATCGATCAGTTCACTCAAGATTCCAGGAAGCGAGCTTCGGCCATCTGGCATCGAGTTGAATGATGGGCTTGGACGCCAAGTCCCAGAATACCTGATTGGTAGTGATCGAACTTGGATGAAGCGGGCGGCTTCCGTCTCGCTGCTGTTGGTAGCCTTGGTCTTGGTCGGAGCCTACGCGATTGGTCCGATCGGACGAGTCCAAGCGTTGCTCAAAAAAGCAGACCGCAGCAATTCGGCTGATCAAGCGATTCCAGCCGTTGTTCCGGCTGATGCGCAAAGGCCCAAAGAGGAAAAACTCCAAGACAAGAACAAAGTAGATGCCCCCAAGCCCCAGGTGGACGTACCCAAAAGAGATGTTCCTCCAGCGGATGAGAGCGTTGCGCAACCGGCTCCAACGGAGGAGCCTGCTGTGCCAGGCGAGGCCATGCCCGGTGACGTAGAGCATTCTGCTTCGCCCGCCACGATCATCGCAGAAACGCCCAGCAAATCCTCGGAAATGGATAAGGGGCTCATGGATAAAGGGCCAGCAGACTCTAGCGATTTGGAAACCCTTCAACCAGGGCCTGCTTCCACCTCGCCAAGAATGCAATGGCTGCCGTTAACCAAAGAGTCGGGTGCCTCCATTGTGCTTCAAGGAACGGTTGATCCTCAAACCAACGTCGCATCGTGGGTTCGGATGAATGCGGGCCAGTTTGTAGAGGTTGGACAACGCTTGGTCGTGCCGCCATTGCAACGCACCGAAATCAATATCGAACCTGGATTGCGTTGGTTGAGCGCGAGCGAAAACGCATTGGAACTGTTGCCGGCCAAGGAAACTTCATCGATGCAAGGCCCACGCATCGCCTTTACAAGTGGAAAGGCCATCGTGTTCGCAGCCCCAGGGGCGTTGTCGCTGGAGCTTGAGTGCCATGGACTTGGAATCACCATTCAATTCGCTCAGCCAGATTCAAGCATGGCCGTCGAAGTGATCACCTCTTTGGTTCCAGTGGAAGAGGCCGCTTTGGCGGGTGGAAAGCTGGAAACAAGTTCGGTGGTTCGGCTGTTCAGCGTCGAAGGGGAGCTGAAATATACGATTGCGAGAGGAGACTTCCCCAATGCACCTTCGGATCAAGGAACTCTGAGTGTAGGTCAATACGTTCAAGTACAAACAGGAAAGGAGATCGCACAAAAGGAACTAAAAGAAACACCGACGTGGTTCCGTTCGAGCGCAGATCGGCCCATTGACCAGCTCGCAATTGCGGATTTTCAAAAGGTCATGAGCGAATGCCCTGCCAATGAGATCGATGCGGAGCTTCAGAAACTGACGGGTCGCCGCCAAGCGGAAATGGTCGCGATCGCTTCCAGGACGCGAATGATGCTTGGCGATTATTCGCAGCTTTTCTCGACGGACGGCGTTTTCAATAGGAAAGACTTGCGAATCCATTGGCAAACCTTGTTAGGGCAACTGGTTCAATCCCTCGGGCTCGAGCCGAATCGGGCGCGGTTTATCGAAAGAATTCGTGAAGATTTGCCGGGTCGCGCCAATTCGATTTTGACGTTGCTTGTTCCAAAATCGCAATCGCAATTGGCTGCGGGAGCAGATAAACTGTTGGTTGAAAGTTTATCCAGTTCATTTGTCGACGAGCGGATTCTTGCGATCCAGCAGCTCGTTAGCATCACGAACAAAAGTCTAGGCTATCAGCCGGACAAAAATCCGACGGATACCATTCCTGCTTGGCGAAAGGCCCTAAGCAAGAATGAGATCCGATACGCCGAACCGAAAACTGCCCCCAAGGAACCTAGCGAATGATTGTGCCTTCGAATTTCAACGGACACCTGGTGAAAACAAGTTTGTGGTTCGCAAGTCTATTCATGGCTTCCGTTTCGATGGCCCAGGACGCGGTCGTGATCCAGAGCGGAACTCCGGTCATGGTCGGTGGGGATGGTGTCGTGCTCAGTCCCGGCTTGCCGCCAGGTGCAATGGTGCCCGGCGCGATGCCGCCTGGGCAATCTCCACCACCTGGAACCGCTGCCCCCGCTTCGGGTGACGCAAAACCTGCTGGTGCCGATGCCAAGGGACCTGCAGAACCGATCAAACGCAAAAGTGAGCCACCGGATCCTCCGAATAAGCGCGAGTTCGACGTTAAGCCCGATGAGCAGGGGATGCTTCAGTTTCAGTTTCGGAATCAAGGTTGGCCGGAATTGATGCGTTGGCTGGCTGAAGTTTCTGGAATGTCGCTCGATTGGCAAGAACTGCCAGGGGATTACCTCAACATTGCGACCCAGCGCAAGCACACGTTGGACGAAGCTCGCGATCTCTTCAATCGACATCTTCTGGCCCGGGGCTTTACGATGCTGGAGTTTGACGGGACCATCCAGGTGCTGAAGACGAAAGGGATCAATGCTGCGCTTGTTCCGAAGATCGACCCTGAAAAACTAGGTTCGCTTCCGCCCAATCGATTTGTGCGTGTCTCCTTTTCGTTGAACTCATTGATTGCGGAAGAAGTTGCCAAAGAACTAGCCCCGCTTGTCAGCAACAATGGCGTCTTGAATGCGCTTGCATCAACCAATCGACTGGAAGCGATGGACGCAGCCGGCAACCTTTCGGAACTCTTTCGCATTCTGAATGAAGAGCAATCGCAGGCCGCGCAAGAAAGCTTGGCTCGCGAGTTTGAATTGGAGCACGTGCGAACGGTCGAAGTCCGCGAGCAGTTGATGCAATTTCTTGGAATCGAATCCAAGAAAAAAGGTGGCGGCGGTGGCTCGCCGGAGCAGCAAATGATGGAAATGCAGCAACAGGCAATGATGATGCAGCAACAACAGCAGATGATGCAACAGGGGGGTGGTGCTGCTCCCCCAAGCAAAAAGAAGTCAGAGATTTTTATTGTCTCGAACATTCGAAGAAACAGCGTTATCGTGCACGCCCCGCCCGACAAGATGGCCATCATTGCGTCGTTCATCAACCGAGTGGATGTGCCCAATGAAAAAGCAGATAGCCTTCAGTCGCTGGAAGCCCGTTCGAAAGTCTATCGCCTCGCTTCGCTCGATCCGGCTCAGTTTATCGCGAGCTTGGTGTCGCTCGATGCGTTGGAGCCGACAACGCAGTTGATTCCAGATGACAAAAACAATGCCATCATCGCTCATGCATCCTTAAGCGATCATTACACGATTACCAAAATGCTGGAGAGGTTGGATGGGTCCGCTCGCGATGTGGAAGTGATCCAATTGCGACGACTCAAGGCAGAAGACGTTGCGGGGACCATCAAATTTTTGATGGGGCCGGAAGAGAAAAAAGAAGACAAGTCCAGCCGTCGAAACTTCTTCTATTACGACCCGTTCGGAGGGAACGACAAGAAAGAGAGCTCCAAGGATGCGTTCCGAGTGGCTGCTAATTCCCAGGATAACCAAGTGTTGATCTGGGCCAACGAAATTGAGCGAGCCGAGGTCATGAAACTGCTCATTAAGTTGGGAGAGCTTCCACCCGAAGGAGGAAACCAAAGTAGGATCCGAGTGATCGATGCCAATCGTTCTCCTGAGACGAAAGAATACCTGAAGCGACTTCAAGAGGCGTGGAGCAGAATTTCGCCAACTCCCTTGGAGCTACCAAACGATGATCAATTTGAAAAGCAATCCAAGAAGGTACCTGGGGCTGAAGACAGTTCCGAGGAAGGATCGGAGCAGGACGAAGATCGCGAGCCGGCAAAAAAGAATCCAGAAGAGGACAAGATAACACTTCGTAGACCATCGACCCGCGATGAAAACTTAGAACGTTTGGGCATTCCGCAGGGCAGATTGTCGAATATGTCCTTCGCATCTAGCCAGGCTGATGACGACAACGACAACAAGGATGGTGAATCCGAAGCCAAGGCTCCGAAGCAACCAACCAAGGCGCCGATCCGGATTTCGTTCGACGAGCGTGGAAATCTTGTGCTGATCGGCGATGACCCAGAAGCACTTTCCAAGCTAGAGCAGATCATGATCGATAACGCGCCGCCCAAGCGTGGCTATGAAGTCTTTATCATCAAGAATTCCAAGCCAAGCTGGATCAAATGGAGCTTAGAAGACTACTACAAGGAAGACAAGAAAGAGCCCAACGAACGTGACGGACTGTACCGTTGGATCTTTGACATGGAACAAGAAGAAAAGAAGCCAGACGACCCTCAGTTGGGGAAGAAACGAAAGATGCGATTTATTCCTGACAACGACACCAACACTCTGGTAGTGGTTGGGGCTGATGATGCGGAGATTAAAACCATCGAAGCGTTGATCAAGCTATGGGACGTTCCGGAGAAGACCAACAAGCAAAGGCTTCGGTACTCCAAACTGATGAAGATCGAGTTTTCGGATGCCGATGCAATTGTCGAAGCGATCAAAGATGCATACCGGGATCTGCTGAGCACGAACGACAAAGCGTTCCAAAAAGAAGCCGGCGACGGCAAAGGATCGGAGGGCAAGGAGTCGAAGCGAAGCGAATCATCGGACTCCGTTTTTGATGGGGCCATGAACTTTAGCTTTTCAGGTCGATTGTCGTTGGGAGTCGACAAGGTTACAAAAACGATTATTGTTTCTGCTGAAGGGGAGGATCTGTTGAAGCTGGTCTGTGAAATGATCACAGAGCTGGACGAAGCAGCCAAGCCAAGTGGGTCCGTTGAAATCCTGAAGCTGGACGGCTCGAATTCCAAAGCCATGGAGAAAGCTCTGACGGCTCTTTCCAGAGCCAATAAAGGCCGAAAAGAACAGGATCCGAACGCTGCCAATCAGCAACAATTGAATCAGCAGCAGATGGGGATTCAACAGCAACAGCAGTTCAATCAGCAACTCAACAACAAACCATTCAACGACTCGAACAACGATAATTAAGCGGAACGATGAATAGTCAAGCGAATCAGGAATTCGACCCAAACCTACCTCTTCTGGGCCAAACAGCATTGGTAACGGGAGCCGCCCGAGGGATCGGAGCGGGAATCGCAAAGGCGCTTGCCAAAGCGGGTGCGAACGTCGCGGTGAACGACTTGCGAGAACCGACAGAAACGCTGGAAGCCTGCAAAGCCTATGGGCGAAAGGTGGTTTCGGCGGTCGCGGACGTGTCGAATCAGAAACTGGTGGAGGAGATGGTCGATCGCGTTGAGAACGACCTGGGACCGATCGACATTCTGGTGTCCAACGCGGCGTACAGTGATCGCGAGTTGTTTTACATTGCGAACATGGAAGGGTTTGAAAAGACCATCAATGTTTGCATGTGGGGGCCTTTTTACTTGTGCCGAGCCGTCGCGAATCGCATGATCGCGCGTGCCAAGCCAGTGGAAGAATACCCGCGTACGCAAGGGAACATGGTCTTTGTCAGTTCGCCACATGCGTTTCGCGCGATCCCAGGGGCGATGGCCTACAACATGGCCAAAGCAGGTCTGGATCAAATGGCGAGAACCGCTGCGGTGGAGTTGGCGGAGTATCGAGTTCGGGTCAACATGCTACATCCGGGGTGGACCGATACCCCGGGCGAAAGAAAGTTCTTCTTTGATGAGGAATTAGCCAAGCATGGATCGCAATTGCCTTGGGGGCGACTTGCAACAGCCGACGACATTGCTCAAGGGGTAGTGTTCCTGGTGCATCCGAATAGCGACTACATTACTGGCTCCACGTTGACGATTGACGGCGGCATCATGTTGCCCCATCAAGATATGTTCCGCATTCGAAACCGGCCCAAAAGCTAGTTGCTTAAAACAATGTAGAACAGTTGTCCTCAACTGTTCCAGAAGCTTGCAACGACGTTCTATCTCAAGTCATACGCACCGGCACTGCATACACAGGCCCCTCGTTCGATGCCAGAACCGATTATTGAACCACGGAATACACCGAACACACGGAAATGAAGACATCCGGAAGTTAGGCTTTCCTTTTGTGTATTCTGTGGTTGTAACCAACTCGTCCTGAAGCTTGCAATGGCCGTCCATTTTGCGATCAAGGCTGAACCCACTAAACGCAAGATTGATTGTTCGAAAACACAATGGAACCGTTGAGTTCATGTTGGAATTTTTGGGATGGGAATCTGGTTGGCAGTCCCAAGCAGTTGAGGACAACTGCTCTACATTGTCGAACAGTTGTACTCAACTGTTCCAGAAGCTCGCAGCGGTCCCCTAAGCTAAAGTCACCATTGGCGGCACTACGCGCCGGATTAAGAGTCCGCAAGCCACTTCGCTATTCGATATTCCTTGTTCGGTGTTCGACATTCAAAACAAGTCAAAGCCCATTAGCCGTCGGGCGCTAGCCCCGGTTGCCACTCCACGCGAAGCGTACCCGACAAACGAATCGGTTCCGTCAGCGTTGTACCAAGATTCCAGTTCCCGACGCACGCGAAGCGTGTACGAAAACCGGGGCTAGCGCCTCTTGATGTTGCGCATTTTTGTAAGGGCTGGAGGCCCGACACATCCAATGCCGGTGGCGCGAGCCACCGGAACGTGCCAATAAAGATTATTGCAGGCCTGAAAGGCCGACACACAGACGCCAATGTGTCGGCCCTTCAGGCCTTTGTTCGTTAAGATCTGTGATCCGGTCGCTCGCGCCACCGGCAATGGATATGTCGGCCCTCCGGGCCTAATATGCCCAACCGGGGCTAGCGCCCGACGGCTAAACTAATGACGCTGTCATCACGCCAATGGGACCGCAACAGACCCGACATGAACAAGGACTTCTTAGTTGTTCAAGTCTTGTAAGACCGAGATCTGTTGCAGATTGCCAGCCGTGAAATCTTGGACCCGGATGGTTGCTTGGATAGAGGGTAACCGCCCTGAAACAGGTGGCTTGGTATCGGTACTTGGAAAAACAGGGTCAGCTGCACCATAAGCTGTCGCAATGCCCAACCGACGCAGCCCTTCTTGCCAAACAAGCCCAATTAAGGCACCGCCACCATTAGTTGGTCTCAATAGCTGCTCTCCGTCAAAATCGTAGGCCGTCGTATAAGTGTCAAACGACGGTTGATAAACCTGATGAACGGTCGGATCAGAATAGTGAGCTCCCGCGAGCTTCAAAGAGTCAGCAGGCAACAAATTGACTCCGGCTTTATCGAGAACACTCAGGTTCGAAGGAAAGAAATTAGCAACGTTTGCAAGTTGAGCCGCGGTCAATGTGTTCAGCCGGATAGGTGTCGTGGATGTTTGATGGCTGGAGTTGAAAACCTTGCCACCCCACCCCAGGTCCACGAATGCGCCTGAACCGGAAATGGCACGTGAGGGTGCTCCGGTTAGTGCGATCTGAGCCAACTGCAACGCGTAGCCTGGGTCAGAGGGTGTCAAAGACAGGTCGTCGGAACCTGGCCAGTTGTACTCTGCGTTGTTATTGGCTGTGCCATCGAGATTGTCATCCAGAGGTACTCCTCCTGTTGGCGTGAATGCAACTCCCCACTCTCCATCAGCACCGCGATGAGCAAGTTGTTTTACCGAAGGGTCAAAACCTTTGACATCAAAGGCTACGACATCTGCTGAAACAATTTCTTCCAAAAGCGGCACTGCGGTAATCACACCGGCAGCATCCGTAACAGGTTTCGTGCGCATGAAACACGATGGCAAAAAGCCGCGATCGCGAAACGTTGTAAGGGTCGGTGTTACAAACGAAGCGAACAACGGATTTGTCATCGCCACATAAGAAAGCGCGTTGGGATTCGCAGATTCTGTGCTGAGAGCCAACGTGGGCAAAGTCGTTCCGCCCGTGACAGGGAAACCGTAATGCGCGAAACGATTCTCAGGCAAGTGCAGCGTTTCAATCGAGTTGGTTTGTACGGACACAAAACTACCACCACTGGATAGTGGAACCAACTGTGGTCGAACGCTCAAATCGCATCGCTGGTAGGGATTTTGCATCATGTACCGAAAGGTGTTAGGTGTCGCAAAAGTCGGCACCAAGGGTTGCATCCAGACATAACGATTGGTCGTATTGCCTGTGCCGAAAAAGCTTGAAATCAAGATCTCTGGCAGCGAAATATCTAAATCAGGCCGAATCAACAAGACACGCCGACACAACGCGATGCGATCGGGCATTCCATCAGAGTCTGGTACGCCATCGCCAGTTCTGTCCACGCCCGGAATCACATCAAATACCATGTTGTCTGGATTGGCTGGATCAATCGTGTTCAGTTCATTCAGCGGCATCATGAACCAAACAATCTCTGCATACTCGGACGAAATCGTTACATCGGTATTCCAAGCCGTTTGCCATTGTGCAGCGGTCCAAGAGGGGAGTGAGTTTCCAGGCTTTTTTGCTTGGCTTATGACCAGCAAAGCATGAGGCACTTTGCCTCGAAAGACCTGGCCTTGCCCTGCTTTTGCGGTGAACATCAAAATGTCATCAATGTCCCCCCAGCGACTTGCTGAAAGACGATTCTCCACTTCGGTGGCGGTCGGCAGCTGATTGAAGAGTGTCGCGGTGGAGTCGGAAATGGGACCATCGTAGTACTTGATGTAACCAGCAGGAAGCAGGGCCGATTGTGGAGTCGACCCATCGGTGGTGATCCCCCTAAGATCGCTCCGGAGCAGTTCATTCATACCGCGAAGCTTGTCGCTCAAGTTCAAATGCGAGCGCCCTTCGCTCACGGTGTTGCTCAGAGCCTGAAATCCCTTAGCCAGCGCCAACATCATCAGCAGGGTAATGGTGGTTGCGATGAGCACCTCAATCAGGGTCAAACCAAGCCGATCTTGCGAACAACCGAGGTTGTCCTTGAGATGGAAATCGCGTTTTTTCACAGAGTCATTTGCCATGATGTTGGTTGTATAGCGTTCCAAAGAAGGCCGATAATTTGTTTTGCCCCCTTCTCCCTCGGTACTCCGGGGGAGAAGGGCTGGGGATGAGGGGGGAATTGTCTTACGGCAACTTGCGTTGCAATAAAATAGTTCGGTCCGTATTCAGGTCCTCACCCGGTTTGAACCCTACAGGGATCGTTCTGTCGACGATAAAGAATTGGCGTTCGCGTTTCGGTAGGCCGTCATCGCCGACATACTCGTTTCCATATCCAGCAATCGGATCGTATTCGAACAGGCTAACGGTTACCCAAACAGCAAACACATTGGACTGATTCGTAACCAAGTTGGGCAAACGCATCGCACGTTGCATTCGAGCGAAGTTTTGTTTTTCATTGATCAAGTCTGGATCACTATCCAAACCGGTTCCAGCAACCTCGGTGGACTGAAACAGCATATCTGTATCCGTTGCTTTTGTTTGTCGCTCTTCCGCTGTTCGTTCATTTGCATATCTTCTGGGCGGTATGGACCCATCCGTAGGTTCGACCGGATCGAGAGATCGTAGCAATGTTGTCTCCACTCCATACGTGCTTCGTATCCTCGCATTTGCTAACGGGTTTGCCAACACAGGAGCAATGTTGGACGACATCGCGGGACGAAACGCCCCCACGTAGCGAGTTGGGAAATTAGGGTGCATCGCGGGGTGTGATACGGCACCCAGGAAGGAGTTGGCCGGAACGGCTCCGTTAGCATACCCTTGTCGCGACTCGGCAAATTGCGATTGAAATACGGTGTTGAACAAATCGTTGCGCTCATTGGCGAGATAGTTGTATTCCAGTGCTCTCAGTGCACGGCTATTGCCGGTACTATCAAACGAAATCGTATTCAAGTTGACTTTTCCAGCCGCAACATAGGTGGGCTTGAAATGGAAAGGTGCAAGTAGCGACGGACCACGTACGGTGGAAGGTTCGCTGTTGTCGACATCGTTCGGCATGCCACGCGGACGAGTGTACGCAGCAGGAATGAATGAATTCAAGAACCGCTCAGAAAGTGAATCAGTGAGCGTAGCCGTTTGTACCGCCGCAGCGCTATAGTGTTGGTTTGCATCGATAAAACCAGGCTGTGTTTCTATGAATTCCAAGAGCAGGGGCCAGTCTGCTAATCTCACTTCACCACCCACAATCGCCTGTGGTTTAGCCCAATAGCTGTTTAAGCTCGCGGGCAGGCCAGTTTGATTCACGTTCCAAGCGTTCGAGGTTTGGAAACTAGGGATGAATCCGCTTGTTTCGCGTCCTTGAACGAGCGAATACGCCGAGTGGTAAAAACCAAATTGCCCCGATCCCGTGAGTGGAACCATCATGATTTCGTATGGTGAGGCAAACGGACGATTAAACCATGTCGCTCCTGCAATACGAGCTGGAGCACCGCGAAATGCGTTGATTGCAGTCGGATCGTCAATCGGCGGGCCAAACCCATCAAACGCGGTCCAATTGGCCGATGCTAACGCTGCATTGGTCAGCGGGGGGGTTGAAGACGGAGTCGTAGGATATCCAACATTGCAGTATCCCAATGAAGTTCCACTGCTGCCAACTGCGCTTGCCCAAGTACAGGGACGATCGAAACCAAGCTGATACTTGACGTAAGAGTCTGGATTCACTGGGTCCGTAATACCGGCAATGGTAATTGTTGAAGGAGGCGCTTGCTCAGCCGTTCTTCTGGGCGCTGCGGTCATCGGCGAGTAGTAGCTAACACCTCTGTTCGTGATTGCATGTGGATTCGCCGCAGTTGCTAAAGGTGATAACTCACCGTTTTTGTAACGTGCTTGCATCTGAATGTTTGTGCCACCGCCCGTTGTGTCACGAGGCGCCTCCCCATTGAACACGGTCAAATCGATCGACATCCAGTCGACGGTGATGTAGGGATTCGAAACTGGGTCATAAGGGAACTCGGGGTCCGCAAGCCGTTGCAGATAGGCTGCTCGTACGTTGGGGAGCGTTCGTGTCTGACGTAGAATTGTGTCGTTTGAAGGTAGAGCCCCGCTTTCCGTGAGTAAGGGATTGTCCAAATCATAAGGAGCATCGGGGAAAGTTCCGACTACAGGATCGACCCCCAAATCTGCCCAGCTATCTTCTGGAAGAGTCATGGTTCCGAATCCTGATGAGTTATCAGGTCGGCTAGTTCCACCCGCTACGTCGGTGCTATTCAATCGTTCTGTTGGAGCACGTCCAGCGGCCCAATATGCGGCATTCCTGTCCGCACGCGGAAAAGGATAGGAAATGTTCAATCCAACCGCCCCTGTTGTTTGAAATGCGGATCCGTTAGGGCCAGGGAATGCTGCTGCCCAACCACTTGGGGCTGTTGTTGAGCAGATCAACACTTCCGGCTGTTTGATTCGGCCCATCCAAGGTTGATTCGCAACAACATTGTTAAGCATATAGGTGTTCACCGAAGGGGTTGCTCCACTGACCAAATCGATTCGTTGATAGGAAGGAGAAAGCTGCGGCCGATTATCCGGCGTTGTCATGTCCGCCCGAAGCGTTCGCCCCGTGTAGGCATAGCCATTGAACTGATTGTGAGTTAGTGAACCAAAGCTTGTTTGGGCCCTGGGACCAATGACCAAATAAGAACCACCTGCCAAGGAAGCCCCTGAACTTTGCGCTGAGTACACGCTAGCATGTTCCGCTCCAACACCGGCAGCTGGTCTCCGCAATTCTGGGTGAATGTCGGGGATGCGTTGACCTGCAGTGGGTCTTGTTCCTGTGAACCAAATGAAGCGTTCAAAACCAACCGGATCCACTGAATCGGCAGGATGAGACGTATCGCTTACATCGTGTCGCAAATCATTGCCAATGTACTGTTCAATGCTTTGAAGAGCTGTGTTCGTATGGTCGAGACTCGAGGGGTCCGAAGCTCCCCTGAGTGCGTTGCTTGTCGGTGCAGTACCGCCCGGGACATCTTCCGTCGAACGTTGATGAGTTATTGTTTGAAACGTTTCTGGGGAAGAGAGTCTATTTTGTGGGTGATTCGGAGCAGTGGCTGTCGTGTAAGATTCTGAGATTGCAATACGCCAGACGGGCTGTCGTCCCCAGTCTGCCGACACGGGCGCGAGTTCGTCCAAATCTAGTTCCATCGTAGATGTGTCGTACAAGCTGTTAGGAACACCAGGAATCAACGCATTAGTGGCTACGTCTGTTGTTCTTGGGTTGTAAAGTTCCAAAAACAAAGATGCTTGTGGCAAGCGGAATTGATCGTAATCGTTATCGTCATCGGGCATAGGATTGGCCGGGTCGCCAATTGTATGGCCCATCGCACTTTCCATATCCGTATCGCGAATGCGAGTGTCATGCATCGCAAACGTTTCGGTGAGTAACAGCTCGGGCATTTCCATTCCCCAAACGACACCACAATATTGTTTGTTGTTGTGTTGGATTCGGTCCGGAGCCCAGTAAGCGAGCTTTGCAGGAAGTCCACCCGGTGTGCCACTTCCAAAATTTGCGCTTGAAGACGTGTTTGAGCCAAACGGCAGAATATCGAACTCAAATCTTGTCATGGCTGCATCAGCATCGCGGAAGTCCACGACGTTAACAGCCCACTGCGCAATAGCTGTCGCTCGTATGCGAGCTCGACCTAATGCATCCGGCACAACACTCATGCCGGGGAATTCGTAATCGCGTGGAATGATCAGCTGCGCCAGGCAATACAGATTTCGAGCCAGAATCTGCCTCGAACCCAGCTGGAATCGATTGGCACTTGTGAATGGATTCGAGTTCACATTGCTTTCCACCACGGTCGCATTCGTTTTCCGAGCATCGGTTTTCATTTCTCGGATATAGAAACCAAGTTGACCATATTCCGTTTCAGTCCCTAGCGTGACTTCTTGAGGCTCGTCCACTTGACCATCCATGTCGTCATCAAAACCATTTCCGAAAGGACGGTTCAAATCCATTCGAAGCCCACGTGCAAAATCGGTTGGGAACAACTCAGAAAGTGCCGCATAGGAAATTTCAGGGTCATCGGATGTAGCAGGTGGGAACGACCGCACTCTGTAACGTTGCGAATGCAACATCTGAATGTAGCGCAGGTAACTAGGTACAGATGTATCCGTGGTATTGGTAGTTGAAACCCCTTCGTTCCCTAATGTTACTTGAGTGGCCGAGGTAGCTCCGAGAGGTGCAACTTTCATTGCAGCTGCGAGGTTGGGATACCGAAGCTCGCCGCTTCGAGTTGTAACTTCGGAATAGATGCTGTCCAGCAATCCGGATCCGGCAAGCGGATTTAGGATTTCTCGTAGCCTTTGCGGTAACGACGATGCATCTTCGTCAAATCTTCTTAGCACAGCTTCAAGGTCTGCTAATCCCAATGGATCGTCCGCGATCGGATTCCCCATGACTGCCGATTCGTAACGATCATTCAATGTTTCGTTTGCAAAGTCGACTTGCAAATGGTGAGGCGGTGCCACTTCGATATTGTACGGATTGGCATCAATGATAGGTGGATTAACGAAAATGGGGTTCCCATTGCGGTCGTACGACATTCCAAACGTACCGCGTCGTGCAATCGGCATTCCCGGCAGCCGACTATGCTGAGTCGGCAAATGGAATTCGCGTTCGGAAAGCGTGCTGTAAGATGTATCGACAGCCGCCGGTGAGCGAGGAATACCAGGTACACGATCTTGAACTAACCTGAAATCAATTGGACGAGTTCGGTATCTTCGTGCCCCATTGAGTTGATCAAAGAACGAAAAGGAATAGTAGGGTGGGTCCGATACGAAGTGCGGTGCTCCTGCAGGTAACGCTGGACCAGAACTCATCAGTGACCAATTGTGCGAGAACGTGTTCGTGTTCCCATTCCTAATTCCGAACAAAGCAGTCAACGAAATTTCGGCAGGACCGTAACCAAATCCTTGTGCAACAGGTTGATTCGCGCGCTTGTAATAGCCTGTGCTATTCACGTTGAATCCGGCGCCACCTTGCGCACGATCACCCGAAGCGTTCAGGTTCACTCGGCCATCCAAATCCTCGATCAAAATCGCAGCCAACGGACGCAGTCGACGTCCATCCGGTGAATTGACAGCCGCCAATCCTGTTTCTACCCAGACGCTGTCTTTGAACGAATCGCCATTGTTATCAACGTCCCATTGATGCAAATCACCATTGGGTAGTTCGCCTGTAATTTGATGCCGGACGAAATCTTGCAGAGTGTCGATTTCCGCAGCCGTAGGTGGTGAAGACCAAGTAAAGTTGCTATCAAGCCGCAAGACTCGCGTATCGTTTTTTGCAAATCCTTCGTTCTTACCTGGATAGCTCAACACACGTGCAGTGGACGCATCGATCAAACGAATTAACTCAAACACTTCACCCTGTGATAGCAAGGTTGGATCGCCGAATAAGTGACTGATGTAGTTAATCACTTCCGGTCTATGATAGGAAGGTGTAATTGTGAGAAGCCCACCTGCGTACGATTGATTGGCAAGAAAAGCATCACGGTAGTCGGCAACATCAATGCCTTCGTTGCTCCAACCCTTTAGAGACAATTGATCATACTGCAGGTTGGAGGTCCATTCGCGGCGCATGTTTCCAAGCCCTTCGACTCCCGCGGTTCCGGACACATTCAATGCCATTAGACTAGGGTCCTGCAGATAATCATAATGGGTCAACAAAGCCAGCGGCACCTGCCGTGAGGTCGCTAACAATCTTCGCCCATCAAGATTTCCGAAGCCCGAATTGACTGTGGTCCCATCTGACTTTACTGCTATATCCTCTAAACCAATACCAGGGCTATTAAAAGCAGCATCGTTGATCAGTAACTTGTAACCCTTCATGGTACCTGTGACTGGAGCAACACCTGCAGCCGTAGTCTTGAAATAGAACAGCGACCCAATCCCTTCCTCCGATATCCATCGATCGATAGAAACGGTCTTCGACCTAATCACTCCGTCGGCGTCCGTGTATTCGCCTGTGAACTCCGCTCCCTTGATTTCGTTCAGATCGATCAAAACCGAATAACGAATGTCGTTTGCGTCCGCTTGAACCGCTGTTGGGGAAGCCCAAGGTGACACAGGCATATTTGGGTCCGTTCCGGAACCGTTATTCGCATACCCCACATACTTCAAAATACGAAAGGATTGCCCGGCCAACGGTCCTTCTAAGACGGTCAAAATCCGAGAGTTGTATTCGTTCTCATAAGGGGACAAGCCAACAACACCACCGATCATTTCATTAATGGAGAGCTTGACCAAACTCAGTCCGCTTGGGCGTTGGTCGAAGAACCGCACGGAGTTATTGTTCAAATAGGGGCCAAAGCTAGTACGGATGGGATTGGGCCCAAACACGTCTCCAATGATGCTGTTTCCGTAGAACGCAGATTTCTGGTTGTTGGTTCCGCGAAGAGCGTCTTTCAGAATCACTTTTGCAAAGCCGTCCACCGAAAGACTCGACCGGCGAGCCTTCACCGCTAAGGCTCGACTACCATCCTTTGACGCTCCTGCCGAAACCACGTAGGTAACCGCAAGCAATGTAAACATCGCCAGCATCCCTAACACGATCAGCAGGATCAACCCGCGTTTGGCAGTTCGTTTTTTGCTTAATCTTCGGTTTGTCATAATGATTTTCTCTCTCGCGAAAAGTTTGGTGTGTGGAGAGTGGAAAGTTCAGGTTCAAAAGTCGAAAAGGGTTGAGCCGCTGTGGTTTCAGCGATCCAAATTAGAGACCACCAGCCTTCAGTGTTCTTTGATAAACGTTGATGACGTTGGGGACCAAAGTTGCAACAGCCGGAGGCATCAAATTGAGGTTGGGAAGGCTCGTCATTCCTTGATCTCGAAACCACTCCCCTTCGCTCAATGACCAACCCCAGGGCTTGCCGGAAACTCGCACTTCGCAAGCGACGATCTTATTTCCAAAAGGGCCAGTCGACGTTTCTTCCGCAGTGACACTGATCAGCCGGTACCATTCATGTTGCTGTCGGCTAAATTCAATTCCTCTAGGGATGTTTTGGAAACGACGATATCGCGAAAGCATAATCCAATCTCCCACTTTGCATCGTAAGCCGACACGTTCATCGGTACGCAATGTGATACTGAATGTACTGGAACTGCTAGCCTCCAACGGGTTCAGGAAACTCACATCTGCAATGCGCTCGCTCGTGGCTGGGATGCCGTCGGTGTTAAATGCATCGTATTCGGCTGAGTCTTCAAAAACCAATTCGCGAACATCTCGCTTGCTGAAAACCACTACCGACAGATCGAACGACTCTGGGTAAAACGGGAGATCTGCGGTCGCAGGATCTGCAAATGGCGTTTCATCCGTTGGAACAATCGTCGCCAACCAGCTTGCGTTCGTAGCTCCGCTTCCAGCTTGAATCGAAGAGACCAAGGCCGAGTTGGAAGCACTCGCGAAGCCTCGCAAGGGACCAAAGCTCTTGTCCACTTGCGCGACTTCCTTGGTTACGTCACCACCACCAGAGCTCGACACGATTTTGGAAGCAGCTTCGCGTAACCAACCATTGTTACCATTGACATCCGATCCCATCGGATCCCGTAGCGATACTCTTGCAAGCCGCGGCGTGGTCGCTGTGGCCCCGGTACTGAACGGGTAATAGTTAACGGGATAGGTTTCGTTGTAGAAGGGGAATCGCGTTCGTCGGTAGTATCCCCAATCATTTGACAAAACTTTTCTATGCGACGCTCCCAGCCATTGATTGTAGCGAGCTTGGTGTCCCCAAAAATTAGGGTCCATGCAAAAGCTTGTACCTAATGCAGTATTCGCCGCAATGTACCTTTGATCTTGGGTGTGACCTGTCGGTAGGCTAGAAAAATAAAGCTGTTGATACAATCGCTCTGCCGAAACGAAGTACGTGTCTCGCGAATCAACGGCCGTGGCTGAGCTGTCATCAATGAACTGCCACGGAGAGGTCGTGCTTGGCCGAAAGACCTGTGATGATTTGGCGACGGCAATCGTATTTTGTCCGGCAGCCAAGGTCTGCACGATCGAGTAGCTATCGGCCGCTTGACGTCCAGCGAAGGGAACCATCGCAGCAATGCCGACCAAACCGACCAGCATGATTGCCATGGCAAAGAGGCACTCGGCCAAGGTCAAACCATGGCGACTGATAGTTCGGTAACGATTTTTGTTGTACGTATTGCTTCTCATAATGGGCTCCCTTATTGTCCTGTTAATGAGGCACCATAAGTACCTTGACGAGTCAATTCAAGAACCGAGCCGACTGTCGCAGCATCGGGAACGCCTTGCGTGGATGGGGCGACACTCAAACCGCCCGATTTCGATGACAACCGAACGATATACATCGATGGATCTGTTAAGTTCTGAACCGTTGTTGTGTCAAACACCGGTGGAACTACTTGATCCAGCTTGCCAATGTGCAGGAACATGTCATCCGCAAGTTCAATGGGAATACTGCCAGACGAGCCGGCTCCGTTCGCATACACCCGCGATAGGCTTCCATCAGGCGAAAAAACGATGAAGATAGGTCGGAGTGTTTCTGCGCTCGGAACCGACATACCCGCCGTTACCCACGCAGAACTAAATCGCATCCGATTGTCACGAGGAGCCAGGTTGCCAAATGTCGAAAATCCGCTGAGCGATAAATCGATGCACATCCCTTTTGGTAATTGGATGTTGGGGCCATTGATGGGTTTCGGCTTTTGAAACACCGTGAACCTAGTTTCACCAAAAGTAGGAATCGCAAGATCGGTTGCAGGAATGGCTTGCTCCAAATTACTTGCAATTACATTGCGACCGACCACTCCAAACCAATGATTGACGAAACCTGCCTGTCCGTTGGTAGGTGGTGCTGGTACCAACGTTAGAACGATCAGATGTCGGACGTTCGATTGCCCTAAACTGACTTCGTTACCTGCGACAAAATAATTAGTTACCAGTGGGCTACTTGATAACACGTTCTCCAAAACCGCCCATGACAATCCTGCCGGTGTACCCGGAGGCAAAGTCGGCAACGAACGCGTGTCCGAAGAAAAAATCGTCGGGGTTCCGTCGAGCATTTTCTCGGTGATGGGCAATGGCTGCTCCGCCATGCTCATTCGGATGCACGAGTTGTACGGTAGGAAATTGGTGTCGACGGGCGGTGCTGGTGGGCCAGCTGGCAAAGGATCGGTTGAAGTCGCCGACAGCAATCGCCCTCCCACCAAATCTCCACCATCGATCAACCCGTCGTCATTCGCGTCCAGCGGCACGGACGAAATCCGTTCTAAAACAACAGCTACCGGAATCTGGCTCCCAACGGCTCGAGCTCGTGCAGCCTCCAAAAAGTTCCGAACCATCGTCGCCGCATTGGTGCTCTTGCGATCCGTCAGCATCGTCTTGACAGATGGCAAGACAAGTAGCGCAACGAGAGTCACAATGCCCAATACCGTCAGCAACTCGATAAGTGTGACCCCAAGTCGCTTTTCGGTCAGTGGCACGCTCCGCAACATTTGTCCCCTAGGTCCTTGGCACTCTGATGAGTGACCGAATTGAAAACGCTTGGAGAGGTCGAGGTGATTATCGCCTGTTTTACCCCTCACCCCCAACCCCTCTCCCCTGAGTACAGGGGCGAGGGGAGTAGGTACGGACGTTTTGATGGTCGGTATGCAATCGATCATAGCGACACTCCTGTTCCTTCAAAGTTGCTGATGTTGTCATCGGCATTGGTAGCCAAAGCGACTTCGCCGTTCTCCAAATCGCTAGCTGCCCCCGAAACCGTTTCTCCCATTCGAATCCCGTAAACGGCTGTGTCTCGAGGAAACCATGGGTCAGTAAACGAGCGAAGGTTGTAACCCGTTCTCGCATTGAGCACTGAACTAGCGGCCGGATCGAACGGCGCTTCTGCATCCGAGTAAGAAGTTGAACCTTGCCACATTCCGACCCCTGTAGGAGGAGAGGCTGGTGGCGAGTAACGGTCCAATTCTCTAAAGCGAATTCCAAATTTTTCGTCTGGGCCAGCACTGACAACGAGTGGACTTAAGCCAGCCCCGGGAGGCAGGGAAGTGCCCCAACCTGGGTCTGAACCTAAACGATCGTACGGTTCCGAATTTACAAGCAAAGTGGTTCCTGAAACGATCGCTGGATTCAACATGTCCGGATAGTATCGCGTGGCACCCTCAGCCCCGGATGGCCAGCGTATCCAGCGGATCGGATTACCGAACGCATCAATGAACTCACTCAATCCATCATTGTCCGTGTCGCCCACTTCTGATTTACCAAAGAGCTCGGTTGCACTCGAGCCATTCAGGTCGGATCCTTCCACAATCAAAAACAACAACTCTGCATTCGCATTGGTCTTATCCCAGGGGATGGCTGATGGATCGATCGAAGGCAATCCGTTTAAAGTTGCTAGTGGAACTCGACTTGAACCATCAATCATCGACAGCTTGGTCATGATCGATTTTGTTCGAGAAGTTAACGAGTTCTTGATGCTGTAACCTGGCACAGCAAGCCCGGCCGTGTCACCAAGCCCAGTCGGGAAAGAGCCAGGCAAGTTTAACTCCAGAAATGTATTGTAAACGGCGCCGGCACGCCCACCCCTCCAGAATGGTGTGTATTTGATGTCATCAGGATGATCGGGCATCTCCATTCGTATCACGTCTCGCAACGCAAGCAATCTCGCTCGCTCCCGAAGCACCGCTACCGTGTCCAACTTGGGTGTTCTTGTATCCCAAGAGACAACGTTTGCAGGAAGCGACGCTCCGCTCGCCAATCGCAAGGCCATCGGATAACTAGCGTACTCGTCCATGCGAGCATTCAACACTTCGCTGATCTTTTGAATCGTCGAACGTGTCTTCTGAATATTCGATTCTTGGGCCGCACCGCGATACGCTACAAGAAACATGCCAGACATGAAGGCAATAATCGAAATCACCGTCAGCAATTCGATTAAGGTGAAGCCTTGCTTCTGAGGTTTTTGTTTGTATGTCATCGTACTTCTCCCAATTGCCAACAGCTCAATTTGAATCCTAGCCAACTAATTGGAGATGTTCTCACCAAGCGTTGCTGTGTCGGTGAAGTTCGAAACATTGTCGTGCACCGGAGTGCGTAAGGTGCCAGCGTTCTCGGCTAGCTCGAACAACCGCGGCGCGGCGCTATCGACGACCATTCCTGTCCCGTTAAACGTGTACGATAACCCTTTCGCGGTAAACCATTGGGCACCCAAGTGGACAATGCGTCCCCCATAAAAACCGTCGCTACCAGGTCCAATGATCTGGAAGGTTTTGGGGTTCTCGAATGCAAATGTTGCACCTCCCGTTCCGCTTACAGTGGAGAGAAAGGGACGGACGGCACCAAGCTTCCCACGATCGGAAGTGGCAACGGTAGTAGCAACGATGTCCGAGGGTTGATAACAGTTGTAAATTGGGTTTGCTGTTGTCCCTCGGTTGGCGTTGTAGGTCCGGCTATCAAAGTAAACATAGGGACAACCTTCCTCAATAGTATTGTTCCTGGCCATGTAGACCGGGAATACGTCGCTGGTACCACCAGCAAACGCGGTTTCATCGTTCAAGACGAGACGCCCCGAAAGAAACTCGTGCATCGAATTCTCCCGGGCCGGGTTGTAATTGTAGACCGGCGCCGCTGTCGTGCCTGTATTAACAATGGGCCCACCCTTGCCGGTAAATGGGCGTTGTTTGTCAGAGCTAAATCCACCCAAAAAGAACACGAGCGCTTCTGCTGGATCGAGTTGGACTCCAGTGAGCAAATCGATTTCGCTTTGCAAGATGTTCGGGAACGCCTTTCGAAGATGTCGCTGCATAATCGCAGCAGAGCTACCATCCGGTGGATAATCGCCGTAAATGCTTCGATACTTTTCGACAGCATCATTGAGTGATTGGACTTCGAACTTGTTGGCCGTCTTGTCGAAGTGCAATCGAACCGCCTGGACAGCTGGCAGGGTAATCCCCACCAACACTCCAATGATTGCGATTACGACTAGCAACTCAACAAGCGTGAAGCCGCTTCGCAGTTTCCGGCGCGTTCCATTACTTTGCATTAACTTGCTCTGCACTTTCATCTCCCTATCCTCCACTCTGTTGCAATTGCCCAACTGTATTTGCTTACGCTTGTGTTTCGACCGACCGACTACTTTGCACCGCTCAAGCTGGTGATCAGCGAGATCAGTGGCATGAACAAGGAAATCACAATGAAACCTACCGCGACCCCCAAGAACACAATCAACAACGGCTCGATCAACTTCGTTAACCCTTCCGTCATCACACTCACTTCTTCGTCGTAATTGTCCGCGATCTTATACAACATCGTGTCCAATTCGCCCGTCTCTTCACCCACGTCCACCATGTTGACCACCAAGTCGTCAATCACGCGCGACTTCATCTTCATCAAATACATAATGCAACAAACCACTACTCCAGCAATTAAGATGCCAAAGCCTACTTCGGGCAAAGAATTTCCTGCGGCCTTCGCACCTTTCTTGACGGCCTTGTTGCCCGCTTGGCTAGAAATACCTCGTCCGGCTGTCAGTGCAACCGACAAAACCATGATCCCCGGAAACGCACCCATCCAAGCCCAGTAGAATAGAGCTACGGGGTGGAAACCTGGGATCGAGTTCTCTTTCATGGGTTTCGCAATTACGTCCCCCTCGCGAATCGCATCGTTGACCTTGCTAAAGATCCGCTCGAACATCGCGTTGCCCGACGTCTCACGCGTGATGTTGATCGCTTCCAAAATAGGAACACCGGAGGTGACCAACGTTCCCAACGTTCTGGTCGTTCGAGCCAAGATGTTCTTCTCCACCAAGCCACCAAAGATCGGTACCTTGATGATGAACATGTCAAAGCCCATCCGGCCATGCTTGAACTTCCGCACGATCTTGCCCACCAGCCAAACACAGACCGGCAACAAGATCATCAGCCAGAAATAGTTCACCACGTAATCGCTCATCGCCATCAACAACTGAGTCGGAGCGGGGAGCTTCAGTTCGAATTCATCGAACATCTTTTTAAACGTCGGAACAATGAAAAACATAATACCGGCCAAGATGGCGGTCGCTACGAACACCACCGCGACCGGGTAAATCATGGCCCCTTTGACCTTGCGTTTCAGCGATTCCGATCGCTCCAAGAACTCAGCCAAACGCTGCAGAATCGTTTCCAAGGCACCGCCCGCTTCACCCGCCTTCACCATGTTCACGTAAAGACGATTGAACACCTTCGGGCACTTGGACATCGATTCCGAAAGAGTCGAACCGGTTTCGATTTCATCGCACACGTCCATCAACGCGTTCTTCAGCTTGCCCGGCTTGGAATTGTTTTCCAAGATCTTCAGCGAACGCAAAATCGGCAGACCCGCGTCCTGAAGAATCGACAACTGCCGCGTGAAAGTACAAATATGCTTGGTCTTGGCACCACCCATCGCAAACGGACGCTTGCGCTTTTGCCCTACAGCCGCTTTGGCCGCAACCCCTTTTTTCAGCGACAACTTGGTTACAAAGTAACCCATTTGCCGGATGGTATTTTGTGCCTCTTCTTCACTCGGCGCATCGATCACGTCTCGGATTTCTTGTCCGGTTCGGTCCATCGCTTCGAATTGGTACATTGGCATGGTTGGTAATCCTTAAACTAGTCTTGCTCGCACAACTGCGTTGCTGTCTTGAATTGAGATTTCGTATCGAATTGAGAAAAGGTGGAAGGTGTAAGCGGTAAGGTTTAAGCTGTAAGGTATGTTGCTTACCGCTTACTCCTTACCGCTCAAAGCTTATCCTTATGCATCGTGGACGGTTTCACGGACGACTTCGTCCGCGGTGGTAAATCCATCGAACACAAACTGCTTGCCATAATCGCGCAAGGTGATCATTCCAAACGTTTGAGCTTTCGCTCTGAGATCATCGGTCGTTGCATTCTGCATGATCATGTCCCGAAGGTCATCGTTCATCACCATCAGCTCGAACAGGCCGATCCGTCCCTTGTATCCCGTGTTGTTGCAAGCGTCGCAACCTTTGCCTCGGTAGAACTTGTGTTGAACGCGAACTTCTTCGCTCACACCCAGCTCCATCAGCACTTCCGCGTCCGGCTCGGTCTCCTCCCGGCACTTGCTGCAAATGCGCCGAACAAGTCGTTGCGCCAGAATCGCTTCCACCGTTGCGGTGATCAAGAAGGTTGGAATACCCATGTCCTTCATCCGCGTGATCGTGCTTGGCGCATCGTTGGTGTGCAATGTGCTAAACACCAAGTGGCCGGTCAGCGATGCTTGAACCGCGATTTCGGCCGTCTCCAAGTCTCGAATCTCACCCACCAGAATGATGTCCGGATCCTGTCGCAAGATAGCTCGTAAGCATGATGCAAACGTAACGCCGATGTCATGATTGATCGGTATCTGAACGATCCCGTCGATATCGTATTCCACCGGATCTTCGGTCGTAATAATCTTTTCGGTGATCTCGTTCATTTCCGACAAAGCGGAATACAAGGTCGTTGTTTTTCCAGAACCTGTAGGGCCAGTCACCAGCACAATCCCGTTCGGGCGCTTCATGACCGTGCGGAAGCCTTCCATGGTGACGTTGTCCATACCGACCTTCGTCAGCGACAGCGATACCACGGATCGGTCCAAGATCCGCATAACCACGCTTTCACCAAACATGGTTGGCAGCACGGACACTCGCAAGTCCACCTGGTGACCACCCACCATCAATTCAATCCGACCGTCCTGGGGCATGCGGCGTTCCGCGATGTCCAAGTTGGCCATAACCTTGATTCGAGTCGTAATCGCAAAGGCCAAGTGGCGTGGCGGCGGAACCATTTCGTACAAGACCCCTTCGGCCTTGATTCGGATCCGAAACTCGTCTTCAAAAGGTTCAAAGTGGATATCGCTGGCGTGGTCTTTGATCGCTAGAAGCAATACCAAGTTCAACAGCTTTCGAACGGGCACGCTGTCCGCCAGCGCCTCGGCGCCGTCCAAGTCAAACTTGTCGCCCATCAGCAAGCTGGCTTGTTGATACAACGATGTATCGTCCGCGAGCTCCTTCACGATCTTCTCAACGCTTAAGCTTTCGGACGAATAGAATCGTTCGATCGATGCTTTGATCTCGCGTTCGGTCGCAACGACCATTTCAATGTCGTAACCCAAAAACGTACGCAGTTCGTCTTGGATCGTCAGGTTCTGAGGGTCGCAGGTAGCAACCGTCAAGCGATGCCCATCGAACTTCACCGGGATGACTCGGTAAAGCTGAGCCATCGTTTCGGTCAATCGATCGAGCAGCTCCTGAGAAATAGGTGCATCGCCAAGCGAAACAACTTTCATGTTCTGCTGCTCACCGAGCGCTTGAGCCAATTGCTCATCGGTGATCAGCGACATGTCTTCAGCTAACTTACCAAGCAGCGCACCGGGTTGCTGCTGTTGTTCTTCCAGCAGCAGAACCAGTTGATCATCGGTCATGAAACCCATATCAACGAAGATTTGGCCAATTCGTCGCGAACTCATAACTTTAGCTCCTGTTCCTTTTGACCATGATGGTATTTGTTAGCCGTGATCGAATTCTTCTGGATTCTCTTCTGCATCATCAATGCCTCGTCGAGCATTTACGATTCGCTTGGCAAGATCATCAGGCCTGTGTGATTTGGAAAGAATGTCTTCTACCGTGACGCGTCCTGCCGCCCAGTGTTGGTAAAGAGCATCATCCATCAGTTGCATCCCGAACTTCGAACCTGTTTGAATGGCCGATCCAATTCGGAAGGTTTTGTTTTCGCGAATCAAGTTCGCAATACCGGCGGTCACCACCAAAATCTCATACGCAGCAACTCGTCCGCCACCGATCTTGGGTAGCAGCGTCTGAGCCACCACGCCCAACAAGCTGGAAGACAACTGAGTTCGAATTTGATCCTGCAGGTTTCCAGGGAACGCATCGATCAAGCGGTTCACAGTACCCATCGCGCTGTTCGTGTGCAAAGTACCGAACACAATGTGCCCTGTTTCTGCGGCGCTGATCGCGGCCTGAATCGTTTCCAAGTCCCGCATCTCACCCACCAAGATACAGTCAGGGTCCTGACGCAAAGCTCTTCGAATCGCTTCCGAAAAACTCGGGACGTCGACTCCTACCTCGCGTTGATTGATGGTCGACTTTTTGTGCTCATGATAAAACTCGATCGGATCCTCGATCGTAATGATGTGGTGATCGTGCGATTCGTTGATGTAGTTGATCAAGCTGGCAAGGGTGGTGCTTTTACCCGAACCCGTCGGACCGGTTACCAACACCAACCCGCGAGGGCGCAAACACAGCTTGATTACCGATTCCGGTAGACCCAGTTGCTCGGGTGTTAGCTTGTCGTTTGGAATTTGACGCAACACCATGGAGATGTTGCCGCGTTGCTTGAAGATCGAAACTCGAAAGCGAGCCAATGTTCCGAACGCAAAACCAAAGTCAGAGCTTCCTGATTCTTGCAGTTCCCGCTGGCAACGTTCTGGAGCGATACTTTTCATCAGCTGGACCGTGTCGTCCGCTTCCAGCACCTTAGTTTCCAGTTTCCGCATTCGGCCGTGCAACCGAAACACCGGAGGCTGCCCTACGACAATGTGGATATCGCTAGCCCCCTGCTTGACGGCAGCCTGAAGTAGCTTGTCGATTAAGACTGTTGCCATTTGCCTGATGACGCTGTGGGCGCCTGGATCGTGAATTGAAGAGAAGCTGGATGAGTTCAAACTGACTACGGAAAGAATAGCTAATTAATTTTCCGTGCCAAAACGATTGTAGTCCGGCCGTTATCTGGAAGAAAACTTTGGAGCAGATATTTAAGAAGTTTGAGGAAATAGACCGCCATCGGCGACGACGAATCGATCCCCCCTTGCAGGGTGCCAATGCAGCGAAAGCAGCCCTAACGAACCCAAGATTGCTAGCGTGAGCCGAAATAAAGGGGCACCTGAGGGGTGCCCCAGACGAGAACGATTGAAACGAAAACCATGCACTTTGAGTGTGAAAAGAAGGAGCGGAAGCCCGCTCTTTAGCCCATAACTTCTTTTAATACTTTGGCGATGGCAATATGTTCTTGTTCGGTCTTTTTTGCGGTCCGGTAAACTTCGTCCATGGTGGTGATGCCCTGGACGACCTTGCGCAATCCGTCGCAGTAAAGTGTTGTCATGCCTGCATTTATGGCTTCTGTGCGAAGCTCGGCAGAGGATTTGCCAGCGAACATTTTCTCGCGAAGACGACCGTTAACGATCATCAATTCGTAGATCCCGATCCGGCCGCGGTACCCCTTCTTTTGGCAGTAGGGGCAGCCCTTGCCTTTGGAGAACTTGGAAAACGGGACGATGTCCAGCGGCAGGCCGGCGTCTTCCAAAACGGAGTCCATCATCGTGATTGGCACCTTGCAACGCGTGCAAATTTTCCGCACCAGTCGCTGAGCCAGAACCGCGATCACGCTGCTCGCCACCATGTAACCAGGAACCCCCATGTCGGTCATGCGTGTTACGGCACTGGGCGCATCGTTCGTGTGTAGCGTACTAAATACCAAGTGTCCAGTTAAACTGGCTTGGATACCCATCTGGGCCGTTTCGGTATCTCGCATCTCACCCACCAGAATGATGTTGGGTGCTTGACGCAACATGGCTCGAATAATCCGTGCAAAGTCCAGGCCGATGTTGTGCCGAACTTCCACTTGGTTCACACCTGGTAGATAGTATTCTACCGGGTCTTCGGCGGTGATGATTTTCCGGTCCGGCCGATTCAAAGCGTTCAGAGCTGCATAGAGAGTTGTCGTCTTACCCGATCCGGTTGGGCCTGTAACCAGAAAGATACCATTAGGACGTTTAATAAGGCCGGTAAACAATTTGAAGTCGCGGTCCGCCAACCCCAGTTGCTTGACCCCCACCTTGATATTGTCTTTGTCCAGCAGTCGCATAACGCAAGACTGGCCATGGTTGGTTGGGATCATACTGACCCGCAAATCCAGATCCTTTTCCCCGACCGTGATCTTGATTCGACCGTCCTGGGGCCGGCGTCGTTCGGCGATATCCATTTTGGCCAGAATTTTGATCCGGGACAAAAGGGCACCAAGCAACCGTCGGGGCGGGCTGTCTCGCTCGACCAAAACGCCGTCAATTCGATAACGGATTCGAACTCGTTCTTCGAACGGCTCGACGTGAATATCGGAAGCTCGCAGCTGGACGGCTTCGGCGATCATGTACTGAACCAGCCGAACAACGGGGGCGGATTCGTCACCTTCCCCCTCCTCCTCACGCATTTTGTCTTCTTCCGTTTCGGTGAAGTCAATTTGCGTGTCGGTGAATTCCTGGAGCATAGAGTCAGCGGATTCCCCTTCCACCTGACCATAATATTTATTAATAGCTTCTTGGATATGCTCTGGGGGGGCCAGAGCGGTTTCGACTTTACGGTTCAGAATGAACCGCAGCTTTTCGATGGTTTCGATGTCGAACGGGTCAGAAACCAGGACCTTGATGGTTTCTTCTTCGTCCGAGATCGGAATGATTTTGTTTTCGCGAGCGACGGATTCCGGAACCAGCTGGATCACATGATCAGGAATTCGAATCGTAGTAAGGTCGACGTACTCGAACTTATAGAACTCCGCCAAAGCCTGGGTGATTTCTTCTCCCGAGGCATATCCAAGCGAGACCAGGCACTGCCCGACAGATTTATCATCTTTGCGTGAGACGCTGTTGGCCTCCGACAGTTGCTCCAGGGAGATAACCCCCCGAGTGAGGAGTAAGTCGGTAAAATCGCGCATGGGCTGGTCCATAGAAAGCCTCCAGCAAGAGCATGAGAAGACGAGTGTAGGGAGTGGTTGCGGCAGGAGCGGTGGCACCAGCCGAACCTCAAGTATATCGCAACCTGACTTGGTAGAACAAACACGTTTCCCGAACTTTAGCCCCCTTTTTTCATCGAAGGGGTCTGCTGCGACTGCTGCGTTGGAAAAATCAGAGCCAAACTGCGTCCGGGAGCAAATTTCAATTCAGCTAGGTTGTCAACGACACGAAACTTGTAATCCCCCTCCAAGCTGTGATAAACTCGAGAAGCTCAGGATACAAAGCAAGTACGCGGCCAGCCGGATTCGACTCGCACTGGAATCCGCCAAAGCAATCGATGGAACAAGCCATTCTGAATTCCAATCACCGGAGAGCCTCATGCGACTTTTTACAGCCCTGCTTCTCGCTTCGATCGCGGCAACGAGCTCTTGTTTTGCTCAGGAAGAAAAAGACAGCAAGCCTGTCACCAACAGTACCAACGGACTGGGGGAAGTCTACATTGTTCATTTGACTGAGTTTCGGCTGAAGAAGTCGGTTGACGAAAGTGTTTCGACGAAGGAAATCTTAAAATCGCTTGAGGGAATGAAGGATAACGGAGAGATCGAGGTTATCGAGACGATTCGACTCTCGGCGTTGCCGACCTACGAGAGCATGGTGCAGATTGGTAAGAAGGCGACGGTCACGGTTGGCGTCATGAGAGCGCCCGGTGGTGGGCAAAATCGAACCATGCAGCAACAAGCGATTGGTACGATGGTTCGAGTAACCGCAGAACCGTCCGACGGGAAAACGCGACTGAAGCTATCGTACGAGGCGTCTCGTTTTGAAGGGGAGGGCACGAACGAGAGCCCACCGGACACGAAGACATTTCAGATCAATACGACACTGCTTTTAGAACGATCCAAAACGGTTCTTGTGGGTGGGTCCAGCGCTGACTCCTCGACATTCTTAGCGGTGTCCATCCATTAAAAATCTCCGGCACTCCTTCCGCATTTCTTGTGGCTTGACCAATGTAGAACAGTTGTCCTCAACTGTTTCTGAAGCTTGCAAAAACTCTCCATCTCCTGTGCGCTCTTGGGCACTCAATGCCAGGTGGAGAATGAAAAACGCCAATCAGTGTTCTATTCAGTAAGTGGCACCGAAAATGTTTTTAAGAAGCCGCGCCGACAAAAATCGTTTTTCGTTCCCTTGAGCCGGAGGCGCTAGCCGATTATTGCAATAAGAAAGAACTCGGCTAACGCCTCAGGCTCACTTTTGTCGTGCGACAAAGAAACGCGTTGTCGACGTTGGGTGGCACACAACGAGAGCCCCACCATCAGGTTGCTTGATTTCCGAATGAAGAGAGATAGTTTCTGTCGAAAAATGTGGGGCGAAAAATTGCTGGCGGAAGTAAGGTTCGAAAATCTTTCGCCTCACATTTTTCGACAGACTCTTTTCATGGCTCTCTAACGGTGCCGATCTCCTACGTTACCATCCACTACTTGTCATGATTTCATTATGCTTCGAATCGTGCTATTGTCCTGCAGAGGAATCGTCAGAAAAAATGGAAAGCGTTGGTTGACACGAGTTCTCGATATGGAAGTTTGTTTTAGTACGCAAAATGAAAATACTTTGGATCTTTATTGGAGTTTGGGTCGCCTTTGCAACCACAGCAAAAGGGCAAGACGATTCTGCGATAACGCAGATGATCAAAGACACTCGTTCGGAATTGACTTCCGATCGTGTGCAAGGATTCAAAGCCCTAGCGAAATATTGGGATCGAAGCCAACAAGCTTTGACGGGTTTTTCGGACACGCCGACGGATGCTACTGCTCCGACAATCCAAAAACCACTAATCACCGATGTGGTTCTAAACAAGATTGCTGAAGCTATTGAGAAAGGGGTGAACGATACTGATTCTTCGGTGCGAGAGGCAGCAGCGATTGCTTTGGTCAACGCTCCCCGGTCTTCTGATGCCGTGCAGTCTGCGTTACTAGTTTGCATCAAGAGCGACGACCCTACGGTTAACTGGTATGTGATGCAACAGCGAACCAAAGTTTGGCCAAAAATCGATTTAGCAATCGACAGTCTAATCCAGAGTCTGGTAAGCCAAGATTTCACCAAACACTATTCAGCCAGCGAATTGCTCCAAAATTATGGTGAACAAGCCCGCCCCTATTCTTGCAGGATAGTTGAAGCTATCCTCCAAGGTGGGCACAACAAGAATCGCTTAATGAAAATGTACTTGCTCCACGACATAGGTCTAGCCGACGACGCCATGACGCTGTTAATGAACCGCGCAGACGAACTAACGGAGGAGGAAACTGCGATCGTCGCATTATCGTTGTTGGAATATCCCGATGCTCTTTCGGTACTTCATTCCAAGCATCAAAAACTAATCCAATCGCTAGAGAAACACGACGGGAGGCTGTTTCCATTTTTATGCAAACATCAATATGAGCCACACAAGACTCGAGAATGGCTGGCATCTGCAGAATCACTCCCGGCGAACATTATGGGAATGCTAGGAGAACCTCGGTTTGTTGAGCAAATCACAAAACTCGAAGCCACTTCAAGCAACCACCAAAAAGCTTTCTTATCCGCATGCAAACGTGCGTGCGGTGAGAGGGCAGACTTGGTCATTGATGTAGACTCAAAACAATCTATCAAGTTTCGTCCCGCGTCGGCTTGGCCAAACACAGATGACAGACGACGCAGTATGACTGCCGTCGGTCATGGCGATGGAGCCACCAAAGTGATGGTGACTGGTGAAATACGCGGGGCTGATGGATCACACCCCAAGACCGTCGGTTTTTTCCGGACCAACGATGCCATGCTATTGGGCACTCAGCAGGACCATCGTACACCCTTGATGTACAATCCTCAAAACGGTCGATTTGTTTTCCTAACGTCTGTTTTTGCGGCCTACAGCATGGGAGCTGATCAACCCGAACCGGGACCGTACCAAACTGGAAGTGCTCAAATTCGAATCGAAGCTCCTGGTTTCAAGCAACTCGTTGTACAGTTCTTTGATGAGATGCCTGACGTCAGGATCACGCTCGAGAAGGAAGACTAGATGAATAGATTTTCAAAGAGACAGCAGCCAGAACCTTCTATAGAATGGAGGCACACACTCCGAACGGTACCTCCCGCATGTGCCCTCAATATCAGGTTGCTTAATTTCCGAATGAAGAGAGATAGTTTCTGTCGAAAAATGTGGGGCGAAAAATGGCTGGCGGAAGTAAGTTTCGAAAATTTTTCGCCTCACATTTTTCGACAGACTCTTTTCGCTGCTATCAAACGGTTCCATCTACCGATTGCACACTTTTGGAAACACAGAGGCACAGAGGACACAGAGATAAGATTCGCGCAGACACTCTGTCCCTCTGTGAACTCTCGTGCCGCTCTCAAACGGTGCCATCCATCGAGTGCACTCTTTTTCGTTTCGTTGAGCCTGAGGCGCTAGCCGATTATTGCAATACGAAAGAACTCGGCTAGCGCCTCAGGCTCACTTTTGTCGGCGCAACTAAGAAACGCGTTGTCGACGTTGGGTGGCACCCAACGAGAGCCCCACCATCAGGTTGCTTGATTTCCGAATGAAGAGAGATAGTTTCTGTCGAAAAATGTGGGGCGAAGAATGGCTGGCGGAAGTAAGGTTCGAAAATCTTTCGCCTCACATTTTTCGACAGATTTTTTTCGCTGCTATCAAACGGTGCGGTTCTCAAGCGTTGCCTCTCACTGAGTGCGCAACGATAGATTTAGGCGCGACCGGGGCCTCTTCTAGAACTTATGCTATTGCAGCGGGCATGTTTGGTTTATGGTGCTTGATCCTTCTCGCGAACGTTCGCTAACGATCATGCGAATGCAAAGTTGAAAAGACAATTGTCAATGCCTCGAAATCGCACGTGGTTTGGCTTTGGAGTGCGGTTCACGATATATTCTAGACAACCGAGCATGAGCACGAGCACCGCGATGCTGAGCACGAGCACGAGGAAACGCTAGAGAACAGCTAGCGAGACGAATTGGTGACGAAATGATGCTCTGGGAAACGATTGCAGTTTTGCTTTTGATTGGCGTGTTGCTTTTGCCTTTCAGAGCATTGCGTGAACTCGGGGGAGAACGCTGTCCGACATGTCGGAGTCGCATGCGGAAAACGGGACTGACGCAAATCGTTCCGCAGGGGTCGGTAACAACTTGGTGGTGTTCTGTTTGTGGCACGCGCACCTACGGAGGTCACCAGAAGGACGACGGGTGAGGGGTTCCAAATGGTGACACCCAGCGAAACCTCATTGTTTTTAAATGGTTGTGGTGGAACTGCATTGCTTTCGAGTTCTTAGGGGGTTAGATTGTCGCGTAATGTGCTTTTTTGGGTGGTTGGTACGGCTGTGTTCGCCCGAGCCGTTCGTTTTTTGCTATTTCTTTGACATGGTATTGAATCGAATGCTTGTGATTTACTCAAAACAAGCTGCCAGGAGCAGCTATCGTCGTGTGGCATTTACGCTAGTTGAGTTGCTCGTGGTGATTGCCATCATCGGCATATTGGTGAGTCTGCTGCTGCCGGCTGTCCAAGCTGCGCGCGAAGCCGCACGTCGCATTCAGTGCACCAATAATCTAAAGCAAATTAGCCTTGCCTTTCATAATCATCATGACACCTTTAAATCACTTCCCTCGGGTGGTTGGGGTTGGTATTGGGTGGGTGATGCAGATCGTGGGGTGGGCGCAAATCAGCCAGGAAGTTGGGCTTTTTCCATCTTGCCTCAAATGGAACAGCAAAGCCTCTATAACTTGTGTGGAGATGGGCAACCTGACGTTATTTCATCTCAACAGCTTGCTTCTACAGCAAAAGCAACGGAAACCGTAGTCGGTGGATTTGTCTGTCCTTCTCGCCGTGCGGCTGAGTTATACGATCGAGCCATCACGGCGGGCGTACCCGGTGGTCATGCCTACAATGCAGACCCAGTTCCACGAACCAATCGCTCAGATTATGTTGCCAACGCGGGCGATACCAAACGCATGTGGGGCAGCGGACCTAATGTTGCAAACGGATTTGCGGGGACTGGTTTTTCTAACATGATTGATTCGAACGGTGTTTCGCATCAGCGGTCCGAGGTGAAGCTTTCGGATATTTTGGATGGCACGTCGAATACGTACATGGTCGGTGAAAAATACTTGAATCCCGACCATTATCGAACCGGGCTTGACTACGGCGATGATCACAGTTTTTTTGCTGGTGACGATTTTGACATGCACGCCTGGACTGACAATCCTCCGCTCAAAGATCGCAGAGGGTTCGCGGATTTCTGGCGGTTCGGTAGCAATCATCCCAGTGGGGTCAATGTTGCGTATTGCGATGGTTCCGTAAGGCACGTTGCTTTTTCCATCGACGCTGCCGTGCATCGTTTTCTTGGAAACACAAGAGACCTTCAGCCCGTAACGCTCCCGGAATAACGTCTATCCAAGCTGAGAATTTATGACTCGAGTCTCGTTCGCGATTTTATTCGCTTCTACCGTCGCCACTGTACTTGTTGTAGTTGGCTGCGATTCAGGCTCGGCGCGCGTCAAACAACTTTATGTCAATTCTGCGTCTGCTGCCGAAGCTGCAATCAAGAAGCACGATCAAAATGGGAATGGAACGCTTGATTCTGAAGAACTAAAATCGGTCGCATCGATCGGCAGCGTTTTAGATCAGTTTGACACGGATGGCGATGGGCAGGTCTCTGCCTTGGAAATTAGTTCGCGTATCGACAAGTGGCAAGCCATGAAGGTCGCTCTTGTCAGTTGTAGTTTTGTTGTGAAGCTCGATGGCAAGTTGCTTTCTGAGGCTAAAGTTCGTCTGGATCCAGAATCATTTCTGGCAGAGGCTTTGCGACCTTGTTTTGGTACGTCAGACTCAAGCGGTCGCGTCACACCTAGCCTGGAGGAAGCATCGATTGGAAGTCAGTCGGATGGACTGACGGGAGTTCCGCCTGGTTTATATCGCGTTTCGATCACTCATCCGAAGCTAGAAAAGTTGAGGAAGTACAATAGCGAAACAATTCTCGGGCTTCAGATTGCGCCAGACGACCCTCGCCTCATGAGCTTAGTGCTGAAATTAGAAAGCAAATAAGCTTCGACTCCGCCACCCATTTACTAACGACGGCCACTCGGCTCATGAAGCTAAATCCCTATGAGCCGACAGTAACGTCGCCTATTGTCCGAGACGTCGCAAACGCCAGACTCAACTCCGTCAGTCGTATCTTTGTTTGGATTGGTCTGTTGGGTTCGCTGATTTACATTCCCATTGTGATTGGTTGCCTTGTGTCGCTTGGCGCATATCTAGTCAGTCGCCCGACGAGCAATGCGACAATTTACGATCTGCTGGCGATTGCCTTGGCGACTGCGGTCAATTCGGCAATTCTTGTCCTGTGGTTGACGTTCATTGTCACGGCGCGACAAATCAGACGACGGACATACCGCGCGCGTTCCCGTGCCTTGGTGCTGGCCATCGTTTTGACTCTCGGGTTCCCTGTTCTTACCATTCCGGGAATCATGTGCTTTCGTTGGCTCCGCCAGTTCTTTCACGATGGACATCATGAACCAACCAGGGATTAATTCTACCGACAAAAGTAGCTGGGACGCGGCTCGACAAAAGTCGTTTTCGTTTCCTTGAGCCTGAGGCGCTAGCCGATTATTGCAATACGAAAGAACTCGGCTAGCGCTTCAGGCTCACTTTTGTCGGGCGTATTCCGATGAGAAAAAGTTCGGGAAAAGCTCTATAAGCTGTAAGGAATCCGATGCGTGGGATACTAATCTAGGCAAATCGAGGACCGCAGCGTGACAGTAGACGATCAAGAAGCAATGTTTCAGCAATGGATAAGAAATCACCTTGGCATCATAGTCAAGGTGGTTCGGTCCTTTGCTGAAGTGTCTGCGGATCAAGAAGACTTGCTGCAGAATGTTTTCATCAATCTTTGGTCATCGATCCCAAGTTTTCGAGGCGACTCGAAGGAATCAACCTGGATCTATCGCGTCTCCCTTCAGACCGCCATGGTGTGGCGTCGTGGTGAACGAATTCGAACGAAACATCAATCGAAGTACCTGAACGAAATCGCTGTCGTAGCTCAAAATTCTGTCGATGGTTCATGCCGTGCGAACGAATTGATTGAGCAACTTTACTCGGAAATTCGCCGATTGCCAAAGATCGACGCATCCATTGCTTTGATGCACTTGGAAGGAATTGCCTATCGCGACATAGCAGAAGTTCTGGGCATTTCAGAGAACTATGTTGGGGTGAAGCTATGCCGAATTCGGAAGGAACTGAATGAGCGGTTGGGTGGAACGCGGGGATGACGACACTGACGTCGATCATTGAGGTTTGTAATATGAACTGGAAATCAATCGAGGTGATTGTATGAGTTTTGAAGAATTGCAAGCAAGATGGCAAGCTCATGATCATGAAGGACAACTGAATATCGATTCAGACGCACTTTTGGAAGAAGTCCGTCGAAATCAACGCGATTTTGAGAAGCGGTTGTGGCGGCGAGACTTCTGTGAAGTCACTGCAGCAGCCCTCGTCACTTTTGTCTTCGGAACGCTCGCGGTTTTGATGGACCAGTGGTCTTTGTTTCTCGGCGCGGCGGGAAGCCTGTTTGTAGGCATCTTCTTGGTGTTCGACCGTCTGAAACAGCGCCGGCAGCGATCGACGGTTGCTGACTCGTTACCATCGGCAATCGACGCGTCCTTAGTTCAAGTTCAGCATCAAATTTGGTTGCTGCGGAACATTCTGTGGTGGTATCTGTTGCCACTTGTTCCCGGCCCCGTTGCAATTCTGGCCTTTACTTTTTGGCAATCGCGGGGAAACGGACTTGCGGATCAGCTCGTAATCGCCTTCGTGGGACTCATTTGCTTATTGGTATTTTGGTGCGTCTATTGGATCAACCAACGCGAGATAGCCCGAAACCTTGAGCCGAGACGCAAGGAGTTGGAGGAACTGCGGGCCAGTCTGGCATGAATCGCATGTGTAGCCCTTTGGGCTAGGATGTCGCTATCGGAGGCGAGGCGTCGGCGCAGTTACGGCATGGCGTTGCATGTTAGGTGTGATTTGGTAGTTCGATGGGGCAATTGAGGTCGAACGGGGCTGCCGTAACTGCGCTATCGCTTGTTACGGCCTACAAGCGACGAATCAGCTATTCGTGGGTGGCACCGTTTTGGATTTAGATGGCAATTGGCCGGCTATTGCTGCGGGATCCTGGAGGTTGGTGGTTTTTGGGATATAATTTGAAGGTTGGCTTTTTAAAGTCGCATCACAATCGCCGGTTCAATGGCGATTGCCCCACCCTGCGACTCCTTCCCCTTTCAGCACGTGATTTTCATGCAATTTTTATTGCTCGCGAAACATAGTCTTGCCAGAACCTATCGACGTCTAGTCCTGGTTTGCCTTGGGTTAGCTGTCGTCCAATTTCAATGCTCCGGCTTCCAAGGTTCCATCGCTTTGGGGCAGGCTCCGGGTGGACTGTCGGACAGTGAGATTGCCAGTTCGATTCGGAAGCTCTTTTCGGATCGGTGCTTTACCTGTCACGGCCCGGACAGCCAGACTCGTGCGACAGAGCTGCGTCTTGATCGAGATGAAGGCGTGCAATTCGAAACTTCCTCCGGCAAGAAGTTTGCGGTGGCAGGCAGTCTTTCGGAAAGTGAAGTGTGGGATCGTATTCATTCCACCGATCCCGACGTGGTCATGCCCCCGCCGAGCAGCAAGATTGAATTGAGTCCTGAGCAAAAGGACCTGGTGCGGACATGGATTGAACGTGGTGCTGTCTACAAAGCCAAACATTGGTCATTCGAACCTTTGCCTGATGATGTCCCCGTTCCCTCGTTTTCCAACAGCAATAACCTGAATACGATCGATGCTTTTGTTTCGGATACGCTCAAGGCTCATCAATTGAGTTTGCTACCGGAAGCGGATCGCGAAACGTTGGCTCGTCGCGCAAGTCTTGCTCTAACGGGCAGTCTGCCGTCGATCGATTCATTGCAGTCATTTGTGAATGATGCATCACCCGGCGCTTACGAAAGGTATGTAGACCAGCTGCTTGCGTCTCCTCAATTTGGCGAGCGCGCAGCGACCCATTGGCTCGATCTTGCACGCTACGCGGACACTCATGGCTACCAATCGGATCGGTATCGCGATGTTTGGGTATATCGCGATTGGGTTATCTCCGCAATCAATCAAGACTTGCCGATGGATCAGTTTATTACTTGGCAGTTGGCTGGCGACATGTTGCCTAATCCCACTCGGGAGCAACGGCTTGCAACTGCGTTCAATCGGTTGCATCGTCAAAATGAAGAGGGGGGAAGTACCGAAGAAGAGTTCCGCGTTGAATACATGACCGACCGAGTCAACACGCTTGGAACGGCCGTGATGGGATTGACCCTTCAATGTTCGCGATGCCACGACCATAAGTATGATCCGCTCAAGCAGCAAGAGTACTTTCAGTTGTGCGATATGTTCGACAACATCCAGGAATCGGGGCTTACGAGTTACTGGACCGATTCGATGCCTGGGCCAACTTTGTTATTGTTAGACAGTGCAGAAAATCAGCAAGTGGAAACCTTGCAAAAAGCGATGCAGTCGATTCGAAAAGTCTATGAGGACGAGGTGTCACGGCTCAAGGGCAGCGCGAAGGTGGAAGAGTGGTACAGCACCCTTGCCGGGTGGCCTCAACCGGAGGAGCGTTGGCTCAAGTCAGATTTTCCGATGGAGGGTGTTGCTCCACTAACGGCACTGGAGAACACAGTTGCCAAAGATCAGCCAGGAAGCAGCGAGGCGGGGACGATCGAAGTGGTTCAAGATGGTTCGCGATCGGCTGTTGCTCTCGACGGAGACAATGCGCTCGTGTTTCCAAAGTCAGGAGTTTTCTCTCGAACACAGGAATTTACCATTTGTCTGGATCTGAAGATTCCCAAGGTCTTTGATCGAGCCGTTGTCTTGCATCGATCCAAGTCATGGACCGATGCGGGCTCGCGCGGTTATCAGTTGCTGATCGAGGATGGTCATTTTACTTTTGGAGTCATCCACTATTGGCCATCGAGTGCGATCAAGATACGGACCAAGCAACCCGTCGCGATTCAAAAGTGGATGCAAGTTGCCTTGGTTTACGGGGGCACCAACTCTGCCAGCGATACCCACATCTACATTGATGGCGAGCGAGCCGAGGTGGACATTATTCAAGACAGTCTCCACAAAGACATTCTTTACGAACGAGTGGATGTGTCCTTGAGTATCGGTGCTCGGAACCGTGATCGCGGAGTACCTGGAGGGCTCGTTGATCATCTGCAAATTTACGATACGGCATTGACGGGGGTGGAGATTGCTTCGCTGGCTACCGATTCCCCATTGTTGACTTGGGAGGAGCTATCCGAACAAGATCGCATGCAATGGACGGAGCATTATGCACGCCGAGTCGATCAAAACAGCAAGTACCATCTTGAAAGTCTGCACCATTACTTTGAGTCGTTGGCCAAGATCGTTCAGGAGAAGCGAGAGCTGATGGTCATGGAAGAAACGGCTGCAAATCATCCGACACGATTTCTCAATCGTGGGGCCTATGATTCGCCTGGTGATGTCGTTGCTCCTGGCGTGCACCAAGCTCTATTGAGTGATGGTGAGGCGATGCCAACGAATCGGCTGGAGCTGGCGAAATGGTTAACCAGTGACCATCATCCATTGACCGCTCGGGTCGCAGTCAATCACATGTGGCAACAGATGTTCGGTCGCGGTCTGGTGGTTACGTCGGAGGACTTTGGCATTCAAGGGCAATTGCCATCGCACCCGCAGTTGCTGGATTACTTGGCCGTCGAGCTCATTCGTTCCGGTTGGAGCCGTAAAGCCATCATGCGAAAGATTGCTTTGTCGCAGGTGTTCCGTCAGAGCAGTCGGTTTGATACCGAGCGACGGAACCGAGACTTGGACGGTAGTTTATTGAGCCATTTTCCGGCCCAGCGTTTGTCAGCCGAACAGGTTCGGGACGGGGCATTGCAGGCGAGTCATTTGCTGTCGCAAAACTTGGGCGGGCCACCAGCCTATCCCTACCAACCTGTAGGTTTGTGGGAGGAAAAATCAGGGTTAAAGTATCCTCAAAGCAAAGGAGAAGGGCTCTATCGAAGGAGTCTGTATACCGTTTGGAAGCGAACCAGTCCTCCGCCATCCATGATGCTGTTTGATTCTGCGGGGCGGGAGGTCTGTTCAGCTCGTCGCGAGATTACTGTCACGTCGCTTCAAGCTCTTGTGCTGATGAATGATCCTCAGTTTGTCGAAGCTTCGCGGGGACTTGCTTTGCGATCACTTGGGATTGAGCGTCAAGCGGATGTGAGCGAATCGAAATTCACGCAAGAAAACCTCCAGCAAGCGATCGCGAATGCCTACCTTCTTTTGACGTCGCATGCATGCCCTGCTGAATTGCAAGAACGATTGCTGCGAGGGGTGCAGGAACAGACCGTTTTCTTTGAAGCCCAAAGGGATTCCGCTGCAAAGCTGTTGGGGGTGGGCGATTGGAAAGCAATTGAAGTGAAGGAAGCAAGTCTACAAGCAAAACTAGCGGCGTTAACTCTGGTGGTCAATTCCATCATGAACAGCGACGCGTTCTCGGTCATGAGATAGAAACGGGGAATCCAAATGAGCCATGATGGTATGTTGAACGATGTTGCGGCTAGTCAACGGCTGCATCAATTGCGTCGGCATTTTTTTGCCAAGTCGGCTGCTGGGCTGGGCTCGATCGCCCTTGCAAGCATGCTGTCGCGGCAGGCTCGCGGTGAGGCCATGGGGCAGGAGCTCCTAAAAGGGGTGCCTGGCATCTTGGATCAGCCGCATCATACGCCGAAGGCCAAGCGAGTTATCTATCTGTTTCAATCGGGTGGTCCGTCTCAGTTGGATCTGTTCGACTACAAGCCAGCTTTGAAGGCACAGCACGGCCAGCCATTGCCAGATTCGGTGCGCAATGGTCAGCGGCTGACGGGAATGAGTGGCAATCAAGCGATTTTGCCATTGGCCCAGAGCACTTTTCAGTTTGAGCAGCATGGTCAGTCCGGCGCATGGGTGAGTGATGCCCTTCCCTACACAGCCAAGATCGCTGACAAACTTTGTTTTATCAAGTCGATGTATACGCAAGCCATCAACCATGACCCTGCGATCACGTTTTTGCAAACGGGGTCTGAGATGGCAGGTCGACCGTCCATCGGGGCTTGGATGTCCTACGGGCTTGGAACGGACAACGAAAACCTACCTGCATTCGTGGTCTTGGTGACCAAAGACAAAAGTGGCCAGCCGTTGTACCAACGCTTGTGGGGAAGTGGCTTTCTACCTTCGCGATATCAGGGGGTGCAATTGCGGGCAGGGGCAGAGCCGGTGTTGTACTTAAACGATCCCGACGGAGTCAGTCGGATGCAGCGTCGCAACATGTTGGATCTAACGGGAGATTTAGATCGATATCAGCAGTCGGCCACGTTGGACCCGGGTATCGAAGAGCGAATCGCTCAGTACGAAATGGCCTACCGCTTGCAATCGTCGATTCCGGAGGTTAACAACCTTTCGGACGAGCCTCAGCATGTGCTGGATCTGTATGGGGAAGATGTTAAGAAGCCCGGAAGCTTTGCCGCCAATTGCTTGTTGGCTCGCCGGCTCATTGAACGAGGGGTTCGCTTTGTCCAGTTGTTTCATCAGGATTGGGATCATCATGGTGGACTTCCAGGTGCCTTGCGAAATGAGTGCAAGAACACCGACCAACCAAGCGCCGGTCTGGTCGCGGATTTGGCTCAGAGAGGGCTATTGGAAGATACGCTTGTCGTTTGGGGTGGTGAGTTTGGCAGAACCAATTATTGCCAGGGAAAGCTGACCGCAACCGATTATGGACGCGACCATCATCCTCGTTGTTTTACGATGTGGATGGCAGGTGGCGGGGTCAAGCCCGGGATCAGTTATGGGGAAACCGACGAGTTTGGTTACAACGTGACGCAGAACCCCGTGCATGTTCATGATCTTCACGCTACGATTCTTCACTTGTTAGGAGTCGATCATGAGCGATTGAACTACAAGTTTCAGGGAAGACGATTTCGGTTGACGGATGTTCACGGCGTCGTGCAGCACCAGCTGATCAGCAGCTAGAGATGGAAAGTGCTTTGGGATGGTTGGTCTTCGCGTACAAGTCTTTTCCGAGCCCCATATATCGACCGCCATTTGGCTAGCTCAGTTGCGCTGGGTTGCCGTTGCAGGACAGCTCTTGGTGATCGGTTATGTAGCCTTGGTTTTGCGAATTGAATTGCCGACGACGTGGTTGCTGCTCTTGGTGACGGGGACTGCTGTCAGCAATGCAGCGTTGTGGTTGTGGGCGAGGCGGTTGAAGTGGAATGCCAGTGGATCGTCCTACCTTTCTTCGCAACAAGCCTCAAGCAATCTTGTTTTGCGTGATGATGATGAGACGATTGGAAGTCGGACGATTGGCTTGCTTTTGGCCATTGATGTGATGACACTGACCGCATTGCTCTTTTTCTCGGGTGGAGCAGCGAACCCCTTTACTTTTTTCTATTTTGCGAACATTGCGATTGCCGGCATGATTTTGCCGAGAGCATCTGCATGGTGCATTTCGCTGATGTCGGTCTTGGGTTGCTCTGTCCTGCTCAATCAAGCCTATGCATTGGACGTATTCAGTCAGTCTCCGCTGTCGCCGGTTGCTGAATGGGGAGTTGGAAAGGCAGCGTTTTTGGTCGCCTTCACGACCTGCAGTTTCGTCGTTACCTTTTTCATTTCGATGTTGGCGATGGCGCTTCGGCAACGGGAAGTGGAGCTTGCTATTGTCGAAAAAGAGCGTGAACGAGCTCGGCGGCTAGAAGCGTTAGCGACGCTTGCTGCGGGGGCAGGGCACGAACTTGCGTCCCCGTTATCGACGATTGCGGTTGTGGCTAAAGAGCTTTCTCGCAATTTGGAAAAGACTGATTCGTCGCCGTCCGTTCGGCGCGATGTGGAGCTGATCCGCGAGGAGCTGAATCGATGCAAGGAGATATTGCATCGCATGAAAAGTGGGGCGGGCGAAGCGGCGGCTGAACACTTGCATCCAGTCACGATTGAGGAAATCGTTCAAGAAACGGTTCAGGCGATGCGAGAACCAAATCGCGTGAAGATCGATGTTTCCAAGGAAGATCGCCAGCGACAAGGGCTGCTTCCCAAGCAAGCCCTTTCGCAAGCCTTGCGAAATCTACTTCAAAACGGCTTGGACGCTTCCGCGGTGGACGAGACCGTCCAATTCAAAATCACGGTGGAGACGCTTCCGAAACAAACGGGCGAACCGAGCAAGAATGCGCAGGTTTGGCGGTTCCAGATCATGGATCAAGGAACTGGGATGAGCTCCGAAGTGCAGCGTCGAATCGGGGAGCCGTTTTTCACCACCAAAGAGGTAGGTCAAGGGATGGGGTTGGGGGTTTTTCTCACGCGGAACGTGATTCATGGCTTAGGCGGAGAGCTTCGATTTACGCCAGGAGAAGGAATTGGGACGATCTGCCAAGTCAGCTTGCCAGTAAGATAGACTATCACGAGGCGCCGCGATCCTTTTTAAGTGGCTAAGCCCCGCCCAGTTTTCAGATTTTGAGAAGCAGTACCACGCATGCCTAACATCGTTGAAGTATCCAAGTTAACCAAGCAATATGGGGCGTTCGCGGCCCTTGATGGATGCACTCTTTCTATCCAGGAAGGTTCTGTGTTTGGTTTGCTTGGACCCAATGGGGCTGGCAAGACCACCATGATTCGTTGCCTGTTGGGCTATCTGAAACCGACCTCGGGTAGTGCGTTCATCGATGGTGTCGATTGTATTCGATCAAGTCTTCAGGTTCGGCAGCGAGTGAGCTATTTGCCAGCCGAGTCCAAGATGTTTCGATTGATGCGAGGCAAAGACTGCATCGAATTTTTCGCTTCGATCCATCCACGCGGCAATCAACAGTTAGCTTTATCGATCGCGAAAAGGCTCGAACTGGACACCAGTCGTCGAGTCGCCTTTATGTCGACTGGGATGCGTCAAAAGTTGGCGATCAGTTGTGTCATGAGCTGTCAAAGTAGGCTCATGATTTTGGACGAGCCCACAGCGAACTTAGATCCAACCGTTCGTTCCGAAGTGTTGCGGTTGGTTCGCGAGTCCAATGGTCGAGGAACGACGATCGCATTTTGTTCGCACGTTTTGGATGAGATTACCGAAGTGTGTGATCATGCCGCGATCATGAAGAAAGGGAAGGTAGAAACCACCATCAACTTGAATGAACTGAAATTTGTTCATCGGGTGCGAGCTTTGGTACCTCAAGATACGGTGCTAAAACTTCCTCGTGACCAAATGCGAATCGTAAGCGAAAACCACCAAGTCATTGTATTTGAGATCGTTGGTCCCTTGGACGATCATTTAGCCTGGTTGCAACAAAGTGGGTTGCGAGAAATGCAGATTGAATCGGTTGGTTTGAAGGGGATTTATGAAGGGGTTCACCCTGGAAACCTAGAGGTAGAGAATCTCGCTTATGGAAGTGGCTTGAACAGCCAATCGCAAAAAGGGGTGATGGTCTGATAGTAGGTCAGTACGATTGGAAAAAAGGCGGTCCAAAAAAGGATGTTGCGAATAGAAAACTGAGGGCGTACCACTTTCGATGAGGCGTCCCATAAATCGTGCTTCATGCGATGGCGAGCAACTTCCACCGCGATCACTTGGAAAATCAGCCCCGCAATGGTCAGCCAATAGCCGTACCTTGCTTGCCCCTGGAAGATCATCAACAGATGCACGAAGAAGCAAGTGACGATGGTCCATGTGTGCTGCAATCTTGACCATGCGGTTGGGTAATCGTGACGCCTGATCGCCGCACCTGTCCATGCAGCGACGGCAAGCCAAGCGGGGGTAGAACCGAGAATGGTTTCGAGCAAATCGCGGGGGGAGTCGCTGTAAACCATTGCCCCAACGATCATGGCAGCGCTCACCCCAAGGGTAATAACAAGCTGCGATAGAAAAAACCGTTTCCAGATTTTTTCGCTGTGGAGAAGGGTTGCGATCGAGATAGAAATCGCGACCAAAAGGCCGTTCGAGTAGGAAGCCAAGACTAGGCTGCTTCCGAACGCTTTCTCTGGTTCGAAAGGAACGATTTGGACTTTGCTGATCGGAATCACGTCGGCACCGCCGCTGCATCCACGGCACAATGGAAGCCAAAGGCAGATAAAGACCAAGCCCCCCGCCAGCTTTAAGCTCAGGACGGTTGGGCTGAAAAGACCGGCAGGTCGTTCTTGAAGCATTTGGCTGCCCGTATTCCAGTAAAGCACCGCGTCGATTTGACCCCTTCGAATCTTGGTCGATTATGAGAGAATACGGTTGCATTGTACCCTTGTTGCTCAGGTATCTCGCAGCCTTCCTCTTTTTGCGAGTCACGATTCGTTATGTTTTTACTGGATTTTAGGTGCTATTCTCGTTTCTCCACCAGCATCGTCTTCGGCTGCGCGTTGGTGTTTTTGACCGGGCTTTTGGGTTGTTCGGGCGAGAAAATTGAATATCAGGCCAATTTTTTGCATGCTGCCAGTGTGATGTCGGATTCGGACGAGCCTGAAATCCGATCCACGGCCCGGCAGGCTAGCCAAGCAACGACGGAGCTTTTAGGGCCGATCGACGCGCCCGAGTGGCCTGCCGATATCGAATCGGTTGTGGATATGGACAAAGTTCGGCGGTCGGCGGGGCCTGTAGGACGGGATAAATCGAAGGTCGAAAACGGTTTGTTTCGTAAGCATTGTGTTCAATGCCATGGACTGAGCGGAGACGGTTTCGGTCCGGCGTCGGCGCTTCTTGCTCCGTACCCGCGGGATTTTCGAAGGGGATCGTTCAAGTTCAAGTCGACACCCATCGGTCGCAAGCCGACGCATGCAGACATTGTCAAAACACTGGAGAATGGTTTGCCGGGTACAGCGATGCCAGCCTTTCGGACTTTGAATGAATCGGAGGAGTTTGCCAAGGATGTCGACGCGTTGGCTCATTATGTACGCTTTATGGCAATCCGAGGGGAACTGGAGCGTCGAGTTTTGGTTGCCCTAGCGAATGGGGATAGCCAGCAGGGGCACCCCGATCTTTTGAGCCGAGTGGCCAACGATTGGCGTGAGGCGGATTCGTATGCGATTGCGGTCCCCGAATGGAAGACGCTTAGCGAGACGGAGCTTCAGGGCAGTATCGCCCGGGGGAAAGAGCTGTTTCAAAGCGAATTAACCGCCTGTGCGAAATGCCACGGGGGCAATGCTGACGGAAAGGGGATCTCGCAAGATTATGACGATTGGACGAAAGACTGGACGATTCGTGCGGGGCTGGATCCTGCGAACAAAGCAGAATGGAAAGCGATGAAGAAATATGGGGCTTTGAAACCCGTTTTGGATCCGGCTCGAAATCTACACCTAGGAGTTTTTCGAGGTGGCGCGACCCGTCAGGAAATTTACACTAGGTTGGTGGTAGGAATCGAAGGAAGTCCGATGCCGGCGGTTGCAAGAAAGCAGAATGACAATCCAGGGTTAACGGAGGAGAACATCTTGGATTTGGTGGAGTATGTACTATCGGTATCGAGTTTGCCTGTTTCCGGGCCGGCACCAACGAGGGAGGTGAAAGATGAGCGAAGCCTGTGAGCCTCGATCGCATTTGGTTTACGGATGGGCTTGGTTGGTCGCCTGTTTGACTTTCCCTCTCATTTGGTTGGGCGGTTTGGTCACGACCCATGACGCGGGGATGGCGGTTCCAGATTGGCCAGGAACTTTTGGATACAATTTGTTTTTGTACCCCATTTCCACGTGGGTCTTTGGCCCTTTCGATTTATTCGTGGAGCATGGGCATCGGTTGCTGGCTTCTTTGGTTGGCTTGCTCGCTATATTCCTTTGTTGGTTTGCGTACAAGTACGAGCAACGTCGTTGGGCTCGCATGGTGTGTTATGCGTTTCTCGGGGCCATTATCTCGCAGGGATTGCTGGGTGGGGCGCGAGTGCTGCTCGATGCAAGGACGGCGGCCATGATTCATGGATGCACGGGTCCACTGGTTTTCACGCTGGGATGTTTCGTGGTCATGGCATGTTCGAAGGATTGGTACGAAGCAAGGCCGGTTCCTATTTCGAAGGGGTTGCGCCGAGTCGCTGTTGCTCTGTTTTTGTTTTCGATTGTCCAGCTTTTTCTAGGGGCACAGCTTCGGCATTCGCAACCTACCTGGATACCTAGCTTTTTTATGTCCATTGTGCACACGCATTTGACGATGGCCATGATCATTTTAGGCTTGATTCTTTGGGTGTTTGCAATCGTTAGGCGCAATCCCAACCGTCAAGTGGTTGAATTGCGTGCTCCTTCGAGTATGCTCGTCGCTATTGTGATCGCTCAGGTTGCGTTGGGGTTTGCAACATGGGTTGCCAACTACGCGACCCCCTGGATGGAGCTGACCCCTTGGTTGGCCAGGTATACTGTCCAAGGCAAAGGGTTTTGGGAGTCGATGATTGTGACGGGGCACCAGGCTACGGGTTCCTTGTTGATCGTTTGCTCGCTTTGGTTGACTTGTCGCATTTCGATTCGTGGAAGAGTGATTGAGGACAAATTGGTAGAACGCAAAGCGATCGAAGATGGGGAGCAAATCGTCTCTACGACGCAACCTTCGTTGATGGTGGTGGGCGAAAACGGATGAAGACCAACCAGGTAAGTTCAACGTTGGTGATTGCCCCCGAAGCTGCCACGCTCAGTTCGCCATCTGGGGCTGTCACCGGAGTGACCGTGGATGCGCGGCCAATTAGTTGGCGTAGCGATTATATGTCGCTGACGAAACCGCGAATCCTGCTGATGATTTTGTTGACTGTCGGCGTTGCGATGTTAGCCGCCAAGCAGATTCTGGGGACAACGGTTACGTGGCTGGTTTGTTTCAATACGTTGTTTGCAACCGGGATGATTGCGGCAAGCGCCAGCACGCTCAATCAATGGTTCGAGCGAGACAGAGACGCCTTGATGCCACGAACGCAGAAACGCCCCCTTCCTAGCGGACGTTTGACGACCATGGAAGCGGCAGTATTTGGCTGGCTTTTGTTCTTGGTTGGGTCTGTCTACTTGGGGCTTGGGGCGAATCTACAGGCCATGGGATGCGGTATCGCGACATGGTTTGTCTACTGTTGGATTTATACACCGCTCAAAGTGGTTTCTTGGTGGAACACGGCCGTTGGAACTTTGCCGGGTGCTTTGCCTGTCATGATTGGGTGGACGGCCGCCGGGGGTGGATTGTTCGACGCTGACGGATGGGCCTTGACCGCGATTGTGGTGTTGTGGCAATTCCCTCATTTTATGGCGATCGCTTGGTTGTATCGCGATCAGTACGCAGGGGCAGGTTTTCGTATGTTGACCAAGGAAGAGCCCACAGGGATTGCAGCGGGTTGGCACGCGGTGGTGCCCGCCGTGATGTTGATACCTCTGTCGATTGCTGTGCTTCATCCAGTGTCGATGTTGACTTGGGTGGTAGCGATTCTGGGTGCAGTTTCTTGTTTGGGGCAAGCTATCGCTTCGGTTCGGTTCTTGAAAGAACGCAATAATCAAACTGCGAAGAAGCTATTGCACAGTTCTCTCATTTATTTGCCCGCGATCATGTTGTTGGTGGTGGTGCGTTGGGTGATTCAGTGACCCGCGAGATCCTATCGGGGAATGAGTCGATGGTGTTGGGGCTGGATGTTCAAAACGTAACGCACCGCTATGCGAAAATGACAGCGGTCGCGGACTTGAGCTTGCAGGTGAATCCCGCTGAGATATTTGCCATTCTGGGGCCGAACGGTAGCGGGAAATCCACACTTTTCCGGCTCGTCTCGACGCTGGTCGGCATCCAAGAAGGGCGGATTTTCGTCAACGGTTTCGACGTGCAGTCCGAGACCGATCGAGTGCGTGAGCAGCTTGGGGTAGTCTTTCAATCGCCATCGCTGGATCGAAAATTGACCGTCATGGAGAATATGCTTTGCCAATCCGCGTTGGTGGGGCTACGCGGTAGCGAAAAAACAGATCGCATTCAAGAGCTGGTGCGGTCGATGGGTCTGCAAGAGAAATTGCATGTGCGATGCGAGAAACTATCCGGTGGGCAGAAGCGACGCGTCGAGCTTGCGAAAGGCCTGCTTCACAAACCCAAAGTGCTTTTGCTGGATGAGCCAAGCACCGGCTTAGACCCTGCATCCAGGCTAGATCTTTGGCATGTTCTTTCCGAATTGAGAAGGGAATCAGGAACCACCATTGTCATGACAACTCATTTGTTAGAAGAGGCCGACAAATGCGATCGAGTTGCTATCCTGAACCAAGGTTCGATGGTGGCGTGTGGTTCGCCGGAGCAATTACGGTCGGAGGCCGGCGATATGATCGTTTCTATTTCAACGCATGATCCTCAGAGTGTTGCTAGGATACTTATCGATCGGCTCCATATGGAACCAACGGTTTTCGAGCAACAGGTTCGCGTTAGTCATCCTTCCGCAGTTTCGCAGTTGCCCGCGATAGTAGAAGCGACCAAGTTGCTTGCAAACAGTGTCAGCGTTGGGCGGCCGAGTCTCGAAGATGTTTTTGTCGCTAAAACGGGACACCAGTTTCTCGTATCATGATCTCGAACTTTCGCAAAGATTTGGCCGAGGTTTTAACAACCGCTTGGCCAATGATGTTGGCCACTGGTTTGTTTTCGATCACTTTATTTGTGGATCGTTCGCTGCTGTATGGATATTCGGATTCGGCAGCATCCGCCGCTTTAGGGGCCGGGACGATATTGTGGTCCATCAATTGCTTGCCGATTGGGATCTGCGGGTACACCAGCACTTTTGTGGCTCAGTATTTGGGTGCGAAGCGACCTGAGCGGGCGTTGCAAGTCGTATGGCAAGGGGTGTTGTTGTCGTTGGTCTTTGGTCCGATGTTGTTGTTGATTGGTTTTTTTGCTCACCCCTTTTTTACATGGATTGGTCATGCTCCTCATTTGGCGGAGCAGGAGGCGCAATATCTCGTTTGGTTGATCCCAGGTACATGGGCTACGATCGTTGCATCGGCTCTGGTGGGGCTGTTTGCAGGAAGTGGTCGAACGATGATTTTGTTGTACGCGGATCTTGTGGTTACAGTCGTCAATGGTTTGTTGGACTATGTGCTGATCTTTGGCATGTTTGGCTTTCCAGCCCTTGGGGTACGTGGTGCAGCGATCGCGAGCAGCATTGCGTTGTTGTTGAAGTTAATCATTCTTGCGGTGGTTGCGAGTCGAGATTTTCGATGGCGAAGCAATTTGATTCGCGAACCTCGTGAAGCCAAAAGTGAATTGACCGCCAACAGTCGCAGCGAGGTTCGCGACTTGTTGAAGTGGGATTGGCCGCTGATGAAGCGATTGGTCCACTATGGTTGGCCAGCCGGGGTGTCGGTGGTAGCAGAAGCATGGAGCTTCACCATTATTATGATGCTCGTTGGGCGGCTTGGTGACCAAGCGGCAGCTGCCACCACGTTGGCTCTTAACGTAAACCTAATCGCGTTTATCCCGTTGGTTGGATTGGGAACAGCCGTTGGGGTCTTGGTAGGCAAGTACTTGGTGCAGGATCAGATTTCGAAAGCGAAGCGCATGGTCCGAAGTGGGCTACTTGTGGGGATTGCATACAGCTTGGTTTTTGTGATCTTGTATGGTGGATTCCCCGATTGGGTAATGACCATTTACGCGCTGGATTCCGAACCAGAACGATTTGAAGCGATACGTCCGGTTTTGCGTCCGCTATTGCTGTTCATTGCCAGTTACTGTGTTTTCGATGCATTCCAAACCGTATTTGTTGGAGCGCTCAAGGGGGCTGGAGACACGAGATTTGTGCTGGGTGGGCACGTCTTTGCGGGCACGCTAGCGGTTGTCTCAGGTGTCACGTTGAACCAATTCGGATGGGAGGGGTTGTACTTTTGGTGGTCGATCATCACGGCGTGGATTGTGTTGCTTGCGGTGATTTTCACGCTGCGGTATTTGCAAGGCGGATGGCAGACCAAACGCGTCATCGAACCACCGGTCGTTGAATAACGTGGCTTTTCGATAGAAGTGTTTGCTTAGAGCCTTTATCTTGTTTTTAGAAACCGCTCGAGAGCCAAACGATTGGATTCAAAAGCCATTCGCCCTAGAGTGTCCTCATTGGGATGCGTCCACATCCATGCAGAGACTTCGGTTGCTTCGGCTGCAACCAATTGATCTGATTCGATGGTTGCACAAAAGAAGATGTCTAGGACTGGGCTAAGAACGCCTTGGTAGAAGTACGAGTTTGGAGCGGTCATTAGGAACTCCAGTCGGCCGACCTGCAATCCGACCTCTTCCAAGATTTCACGTCGTAAAGCAACTTCAGCGGATTCATTGGGATCGACGAAACCGCCTGGCATACCAAGCTTGCCCTTCCCGGGGTCTTTAGCGCGTTCGATCAGAAGCACCTCGCCCGATGAGTTGGTGATGACACCACCCACGGCAGTTACAGGGCCAAAAAAGCAGGTATAGCTACATGCCTGGCATCGAAACGGTCGCGAAGAATCGCTTTCAGGACGGGTTGCACCACAAATGGGGCAGAATCGATAAGCAGCGAATACATCCATGGAACTATTTGTGTCACCGTTTTGTTTAAGCGGTTGTGGTTGTTAGCGCATTCAACTGATTCAATCCACTGCCGTTGTTGCGTATTCGAGAGATGTTGGTTTCCATGTCGTAAAACTGCTTGAGTAACCTCTCTCGTTCGCGATCCAGGCGAACGTTCAAGGCGGTGATACGATTGTTGGATAGGTCGATCGTTCGTTGAAGAGATTGGCTTCGGTTGACCAGAACGCTATTCTTCTCACCGACAAGCGTGTCCAAAGTGATTTTCGCGCGAGCCCCCAAACCTGTTTTCTCGGCAGTAAGAAACGACTTAACGTCATCCGGATTGGATTGTAGTATTTTAGAAAACTTTTCTTTGTCAAAGGAAAGCTTTCCCTTGTCGTCCAATCCTACGCCTAGTTGTTCCAGCGTCTGAACTCGCCCGGACCGAAACGACCGTTGTGTGATCAATCTTGCTAACGATTGTTCCACGCGAATGACTTCGGGATTGCCGAATAACTGTCCGGTGCTTCTAGTAGAAAGATCGAAGGCCGTTTCCTTTTCGATCTTGTCTCTTACTTTGTTGAACTGGTCCACAAACAATTGAATGTTTCGTTCAATCGTGGAGTTGCTTGAGGAGACAGTGACATCCGCGGGTGTAGTTGACACGGCCTTGACTGTCAAAGTCAGGCCTTCGATTGCGTTTTGGACCGTATTGTTGGAGGACCGGACCAAGGTTCCCCCTGACTCTGGCGTGCTACCGACTGCTACCAAAGCATCTCGGCCAGTGCCTGAAGTGTTGACATTGATGCCGACAGAGCTGCCGTCGGCAAAAATTCGTCCCACTTCCCCACTTGCTCGTGAGGTGAAAAGCAGCCGAACATTGGAAGCACCCGACGTTAAGATCGAAGCGGTAAGAGGCCCGTTACCCTTGTTGATCTTCTCGACCACTTCGGTAAGAGTTTCCGTTCCTGCCAGACTGAGCTTGTAGGTTTGTGAACTCTCAAGAACCTTTCGAGGTGGATTTTCTAAGCTGGCTGCGGTTCCTCGTAACCCAAGATCGGAAGCGGTAAAACCCGATTGATCATCCGCAATGGAAAGAGTACCGGATCCCGAACTTGTATCGGTAATGATAAAGCCATCCCCAGCGTCGTTGAAGCGGGCTTGGACATCGATCGCATTGTCGTTGATGGTTCGAATCAAGTCACCGACAGTCTTTGTATTTGCAGATACGTTAACGGTTTTCGTTAACCCTGCGGAGTTCGTGATCGTGAAGGAGCCGCCTCGGATGCCTCGCCCTTGATTCAGTTTGGAAAGTTCAGTTCCGTCGCTGACAAATTGGAAAGCGAGAGAATTGCTATCGATGGAATTCCGAGCTTCGTTGACGGCAATGCCCAGCTTGGTTGCGGTGTTGTTCGCATCCGAGTCGGAGATAACCAAGTTGTTCAAGGTGCTACCCGTAACATCCTGCAGCACCAACCCTGTTCGCGATCGGTTCAAGGATGCGGTAACCCCAGCGTTGCTACTGTTGATTCTGTCCAGAACGTCCCTTAGGCTTGTCGATCCGGACAAATCCACAGCGGTGGTTACTCCCGATCGATTGGTGATCGAAATGGAGCCGGGAGTTCCAATCCCTGTGCCACCCTTCAGGGATGACAAAAGCGGCCCGTTCAGGGTGCTTTGGACGCGAACCCCGCTAATGGTGCCTGTCGAACCATCAGCGCCCGTAAATCCAAGTTGGTCAGCAAGGTGTCCGCTTGCCGAAAAGCTCCCGGAGCCCGATGTCTTATCGATCAATTCAAGACCATTTCCATCAGCACTGATTCGAGCTTCCAGCTTGGATGAGTTGGCAGCATTGATGTTTGCGACAAGTTGTCCGACGGTGGTTGGGATCCGAACGGGGTTCGAGTCTACATTCAGTGTAGAGCCATCTCGTAAGGTAACAGAGAAATCATTACCGGTAATGAACGACAAGCCACGACCATCTCGCAAGGAACCGATACGTGTACTGTTTCCAAGGAACGAAATGTCTTCGCCCGTCGCAGTGTTAGCAGCAACATTGATTCCGCTCAGGCCTAAGTCGGCAGCGGTCTTCCCTCCGTCGACGTCTTCCACTAGCAAATTCGTGGTGGTTTGACCGCTAAGGTCGCTTAGGACGATTCGGTCGCCAACTGCCTTCGCATTGACACGAAGCCCCTCGGTACTATTGATCGCTTTGAGAACGTCGTCCGTGCTGGATGCGAAACGCAGGTCAATCTGTCTCGAAACACCGCTCCGGTCTGTTACTTGAATTTTTCCGCGCGCGATCCCAAGACCGCCACGGAGCTCATCGATGGAAGAAGACGAATCCACAAAGCCACCGGTTCGAACCACAAAATCACCAGACTGCAGAGTATCTGTTGCACTGGTGAACGAATTGCTGGAGGCAGTCGCGGTTTGAGCGGTCTGCAAAGTTTGGATCGAATAGATCCCCGGAGCGGGGTTTCCAGAATTGACCGCTGTTAATACGTCCGTCTTGGAAGACGTTGCGGTGGTTGTTGAGAGATTACTAGCATTTCCAATACGATCGGTTTGAAGCTGAATTCCGATCACGAGAGCCGTTAGTTCGTTGACAGCAACTTGTTGGCCTTGAAAGCCTTTGACTCGACTCTCCAAACGATCCCGTGGTTGGGCAGACACCGCGATCAATTGGTCGACGGTCTTTTGGATATCGATGCCTGTAATCAGTCCGACGTTAGATTGTATTCTTCCCATAATAAAAAATGATGCCCCCTTGAAGGTAGCATGCCGTTTGGGCTACTCGAAATGTACAGAAGTAGTAGTTCGGCAAAATGCATGGGGCTACGTCGGTCGACTTTGGAGAAATCGCTGGTTTCGACCCAAGTTCTCATTTACCACCTATGCCGTGGGTGACAAACTGATTTTTATCGCAAGGGGTTGGAACTCACTCGCTAACGCGAGTCATTTCAGAAAAAAAGGGTTGTGCATGAATGCACAACCCTTTTGGTTCTTATTCTTGGCGATAGCTTTTCAGCTAAATTCCAAGGTTTATCGCAGCAGTGACAGAACCGACTGCGAGCTTTGGTTTGCAATTCCCAATACCGAGGTACCGGACTGAACCAGGATCTGTGCACGGGTCAGGTTGGCAGATTCCTTAGCGAAGTCAGCATCGCGGATCGAGCTTTGAGCTTCGTTCAAGTTGGTCAACGTATCGTTTAGCGAAGCGGTATTGCTGTCCAAGGCCGTTCGTTGGAACGCACCCAATCGACCGCGAAGGGTTGTAACCTTGTTGATCACTTCGTCGACGATGGCCGACGCTGTTGTAACGTCTTTGGTCAGCGATCGAGAGCCACTGCTGGAAAGTTCGAAGAGCTTGCCAGATACACCGCCGATTTTGGCTGTGTTCAAGCTAGTGATCCCGAGGCGTGCTTGCTGGTTGCTTACGACGTCAGGACCAAGTTGGAACTGAGCACCGCCACCGTTGATGTTGAAGCTGACATTGGATGCCGAACCATCAGCAACGGTTAGGTTGAAGCTAAGGGTCGATGTGTTCAAGGAGATGTTGTTTCCTTTACCAGTCCCGACAGTTCCGTTTACGGTAGCTTGAATGTCAGTACCAACATTTCGTGGACCACCTGTCAAACCTGTTGCAAACGTGCCGCCGACACCTTCACTGAGAACTTCGATACCAACAACTCCAGCAGAACCGTATTGAACGCTTTCGAAGTCAATATTGTTTCCATTGAGTGTTGCACTGATACCGGTCGAATCTTTCAGAAGGTTGATCGACTGAATAATATTGTCGCGGGTAGCACCTTTTTGGAACTTGAACACTTCAGAACCCGATCCGCCAGTCAACTGGAAGGAAAGGTCAGCATTGAGACCACCACCGGTGATGCCACCGGAGAGTGGAGCGACCGTTGGTGCAGCTTCACTTGGGGCCTTGTACAGTCCATCGCCGTTGCTGGTTGAGCTAAGCGAAGCACTGTAGCCTGTTAGGTTATTGATCGCTGTTGCAACAGCGGACAGTGATGTGCTTCCAGCATTGTTCACCTTGACCAAAATATTGGCAGGAGTCGATCCGTTGGCTGGAACCAGAGTTGCTGTAGGTGCACCTGTTGTGACTGCGGCGTCTTCTTCAAAGGTCACAGTGACCCCGTTCGGGCCTGCACCTGCAGCGTCGGCAGTGACAACGATTTCATCTTTGGCGTTTGCAGAATTGTTAGTACCGCCAGACAAAGTACCGGCAGGTCTCGTCGCGAAATCCCCTACGCTGGTTGAGTCTAGTTTTGCATTGCCGTTCAAGACGTTCGATACGCTGAACACGGATCCAACATTGTTGGTAATGGCATTGGTTACACTTTGAAGAGTCGCATTTGCAGCGACGATCAACCGCAATTCATTCGATGCAACATCGTACGATGCGGAGGTATTAGCACCAGTCGCGAAAACGACCTTGGTTCCATTACCGACCGTTCCATCGGCTAGTCCGCCATCGACAGCAGTTAGCTTGAACGAACTGGTGGCAGCAACATCCGTCACCGTCGAAAACGTTGCGGTTGCAGCAATGTCAGACGCACCACTTGGTCCGCTGGTGTTGGTTGCGAACTTGTAGGTACCAAACTTGACGTCGGACGCGACAAAGTTGCCATCGGTATTGATTGCTGCCGCGATTTGATCGAGAGTAGCACCTCGGCCTACCGTTACGTTCAGTTTGTTGCTCACAGCATCGTAAACAGCACCGGTTGTGCCGTTAGCGGAAGTGGTGAAGTTGAGGACAGCATCGGAACCCTTGGCTCCATCTGCTAATCCGCCATCTTTCGCTGTTAACTTGAACCCTGCACGACTTGCTCCCGATACGACAGTGTCCACACCGCCGGTCGAAAGTGGATCTGTGACCGTGGTGGCAGAGCTGACATCAGCCGGTGTACCGACGACGGCTCCTGATGTGAAATCAAATTGTCCGTTCAAAGCGGTATCAATTGCCGTTGTAATATCACCCGCCGTTTGCGATCGGTCGATGGCGATGGTCACTTTGTTATTGGCAGCATCGAACGTGGCCGTTGTTCCGCCAGTGTTTGCAATCGTGTAAACAAAGTCGGTGCTCTTACCGCGGGCTCCGTCGAAGGAGCCGCCAGCAACAGCGGCGATGTTAAACTTGTAGCCGTTGGTTCCATCGTTGAACGCAACAGCGGTTCCCGAAGCTTGGGTTCTTGTGGTTGCAACGGCATCTGTACCACCGGAAAGAACGCCTGTTCTGATTCCAGCGTCCCCTGCAACAATGTTGGTCGCATTGCCGTTCGAGAATGTAAACTTGTCATTGATACCTGTTACAGCATTCAAAGCGGTAACCGCAGCAGCAGCAGTCGCTGGTGTACCCGTTGCGAAAGACAGCTTCAGGGTATTGGTCGCAGCATCGTACTCACCAGTAGTAGAAGTAGCACCGGTCACCACATTAACGGTGACGCCATTTCCTGTTGAGCCATCAACGACCGAACCATCCTTGGCTGTGATCTTGAAGGAAGCACCGCCGGCGAGCGACAAAGTTCCGTTCGCTTCGACGAAAGCTGTGTAAGCATTCGGTAGCAACACATCCGCAGTTGCTTCTGCGCCCGGGGTAAACGAATCAGCGAAGCTAATCGTTCCCGACGATTCCGCAGCTGCAAGGCCATCGTTGAACGTCAGTGTTGTCTTGGCGGTCGCCGAAGTGGTGGTTGCAGCGATCGCTGCAGAAACCTTGCCTCGTGTTGCTGCTGAACTGATGTTCACGCTTACCGATACGTTTCCGGCAGCACCTAGGTTGGCCGAATCGATCTGAAGATCCTTGACTGTATTGTAGTTCGTTCCTTGTTGTACTTGGAAGTCAAGCGAACCGTCCAGCAATCGGCGGCCTTGGAACGTGGTTGTTTGAGCGATTCGGTTGATCGCTTCGAGCGACGAATCGACTTGTAGCTGATTAGCAGCGATTTCTTCTTCGCTAAGAGCACCCTTGTTAGCAGCTTCAGTAACCAGACCACGAATGTCGTTCAGAAGCGAGCTAACTTGTCCGAGTGCGGAGTCCGCGGTTCCGATGATTTGGTTGGCTCGGTTGGTGTTGGTAAGAGCCTTGTTGATACTGGTGATGTCACTTCGTAGTGCTTCGCTAGCAATCAAACCTGCTGGATCGTCCTTACCGGAGTTGATTCGGAGACCTGTGCTCAATCGAGTCAACGACGTTTGTAGATCGTTATTGGTCTTTTGCAGGCGGTTTTGGGCTGTAAGCGAGCTGACGTTGGTATTGACTCTTGTCATTTTAGTAAATCTTCTCCCGAATGGATTGGTAAATCACCCTAAAGGTTGCTCAGGATGTGGCGGATGGAGCCGCCGGTGTAAGTCCTAAGTTGAAACACGATGCATTTCATCCGAAAACCCACACTCTCCCCCTCTGAACAACGATAGGGAGTGGTAGTGGCTGTGTCGGGAGTCTGATCAGACCTCTCCAGCACACGGACTCGCAAGGGTAGCATCGGAATGAATGCGCACAGGATTTACGCAACTTGAAAATCAATCGATTTATTGCATCAAGATTCATCGCATGTTGGGCGCCATCGGCACAGATGCTATTATCGGAACACTTTTCCTGCTTAGACCAGCTTTCCAAAAACGAACATTGGAAAAACAATGTTTTATAATGTTTGTCATTTCGGCATTTTGGCTCAAGTGATCAGGCCTCGTTTCAAGCCCTATAATTGAGCCGCGGGCGCTAGCCGCGATACTCGTTCTGGAATCTTCGAACTGTCGTTGCTACTATACGACAATCGATACAACCCGACTCTGATGATGACTATTTAAGATAGCAAACCGCGATCGCGTGCCTTCGTTTTTATCCCTGTATCTGATTCCAGCGAGGAAATTTCCTAAACCACGGAGGCACAGAGATCACAGAGGAAAACAGTGTCTGGGAGCGTCCTGTCTCTGTGCCCTTCTTGACACCGTCTTTTCAAACGGGGGGACCGAATTTCGTGGTGGTTGGCACTGTTTTGAGGGTTTTAAGATTTCTCACCAAGAGCGAAAGTACTAAAAGTGGGTGGCACGAATGGTTGCTGCTTCGTTCCTTCCCCGAAAAGAGTCTGTCGAAAAATGGGGGGCGAAAAATCTTCGAACCTTGCTTCCGCCTACCATCTTTCGACCCACATTTTTCGACAGATACTAGTTCTGTTGATTGTTTTGTAATTCGCAAGCAAAACGTCAATCGACGGTTCCTGACACCTTTGTTCATTGTGAACGGAACTGCCATTCTGGAACACTAATACTCACTTGACGACACTAATCACGATTGGAATGACGCCATGGCGGTTCGCCGACTGCGGTCGCTTTGGGTATTAAATGACGTTGGCTTTTTGAATCCAATTAGTGAAAATCATGGCCGATTAGTGTTCCCTTTTTAGGATTACTGACTGTCACCGACTTAAAAGAGAGTTAGATCCCCGCCTGACGGACCGCCTAAAGTTCGGAGTCACTTTGCGGTTGGTTAACGTCGTCGATCTATCTTCAATCGGATTGACGACAAGATGCCAATGGTAAGCATCCAACAGTAGGCCAACGCATCACTGCTTCGTCCCTTCCCCTAAAAAAGAGTCTGTCGAAAAATGGGGGGCGAAAAATATTCGAATCTCACATCAGCTAACTATTTTTCGACCCCCATTTTTCGACCGTAGGCGTTCTGCTTCATCCCTAAATCAAAAACCCATACGAGACATTCTACTTTTGTTCTTGGGGCAGAAATGGGCTGGCTCGGACTTATTCAAGAAACCTATTCAGATTTGGCAAATAGCCATGCAAGAATTCACAGAAGGTACCAGATACACCTTTGCCGAGGCGAGGTGGCATTTCGTTGGAGTACAAACGACAATGTCAATGATGAGTGTGTTCGCACAAACTGGAATGTGTACAATGCGTGTAGAACGTGGTGGAGCAATGTATATGAACTTGATTCACTACACAGAGCGTTCCAATAGCAATAAGTTGGACATGAGTTATCGTCGGATCCTTTCAAATTGGAAGCCTTGTTGATAGAGGCTTGGTCGGTATTGGTGTTTCGTCCTTCCTTAAAATGCAACTCCTTCGAATCCATCGCAGATCAAGACGTCGAATCGTCGTCTCCGACATCGCATCCATGCTGGGATGCTGGCTGGTCGCCTTGTGCGTCATTTCAGCTGCCCGTTACGATTGGTTTGCGGTTTGCATCTGCGGTGGGATCGCGATTGCGTGTTCCCTTTTTTATGCTTGGGAAATCATGGTTGTTTGTTACAGCAAAACAGGCTTCGAGCTTGCATTGACGCCATTGAGATTGATCTGCCATTCTCCTAATCAGCGACTTTGCCCTAGCTTCGATGTGGAACTGCGAGAGATCGACAAGATCATTGCCAATTCGGATGGATCTGCTAGCTTGGTGACCTTGGCGGGGGCAGAAATCAAACTGTCGCTTGCAAGAAACTTTGGTGCTCCTGTAGGATGTTTTGTACAGGATATTGCCAGCCAGAATCCGCTGGTCCGGTTAGAATTGGGGGAGTCTGGCAACTGGCAGAAGCAAGCAATTCAGGCGAAGTCTTGAATGGTCGTTTTTGACTTGTGTTGAGTCAGCTTCTCGACCCTGTAAACCGCTAATGTTATTTGCTCCAAAAGCATGCACAACTCACGCACGAAATCCGAACACAAGTTAATCCGTCAGCTTGCGAGCACTGCATGGGAGCGTCAGTTGCGCGAGGAGCTCAAGAAGATCGGTGGTGTACTATTAGAAACGGAATCCGGTCATCTTTCACCTTTCGACGTGGATGCCGCCGTGCACGCGTTTCACAACGGCGTTTCTCGTGAGCTTTGCAATAGATACTCAGATTCCGATCCTTGGTTTGCGGTTTGCCTCGCCCATTTCGATGGTGTTTTGACGGACGAAGATTTCTCGGGGGCAAGCGATAACATACGTGAAGGGCTGAAGCAATTCGCGTATCACTTTCAATCGTAAATTGGTTTCGTCGAGACCGACTAAGCAGAATGACAGGGCGTCGTCGGCTGCAAGGTTTTGGGGCTTAGCGTGTTGTCGCACCAAGTTTGTCGGAGAAACTTCGCTTTTTTCTAGGGATCGAGTGACCTTGGACGGGGGATATGCAAAGAGCGGGAAATTTTGTCTAAAAGTGCATCCAACGTCGCAGTTTCCTCGTACAAGCACCTATGAGGGAGACTTTTTTATGTCAGCGACCATTTCCATAGCAAAGAGCAGGCTCGATTTGTCGGTGAACCGAAATTTGAAACGACAGAACGATGGATCCGTAGGATTCTCGAAAGGCAGTTTGTTGGTTCGGGTGGCGGCCAGAGAGGCTGATGCGTTCGATGCTTGTATCAACCAGTATGGGAATTTGATATGGGCACTGGCGAAACGTTTTTCCCCTTGCCAGACGGATGCGGAAGATGCAGTTCAGGATATTTTTCTAGAGGTGTGGCGGAAAGCGGAGAAGTTTGACCCCACGCTTTCTTGTGAGTCCACGTTCATTACCATGATTGCACGACGGAAGCTGATCGACAGGCATCGCAAGCTCGGGCGTTCCTTGGAAACGACTAGCATTGGAAACGAATTGGAGCAGGCCGATTTAGAAGATGCCGGACAAGGTCTGGACTTGATCGACGAGGCTGCCAAGGCGGCTCGATGTCTGGAGGGATTGCAAATGAGCCACCAAGATGTTCTTCGTCGTTCCATTCATCAGGGGCTTTCGCATTCACAGATCGCAACCGATTTGTCGATGCCATTGGGCTCGGTGAAGTCGCTGGCCCGTAGAGGATTGATTCAGTTGCGTGAATGTATGGAGAGGTTTGCAGCCGGTTCCAAGGTAAGGGTGCCATCATGAAAACCTTTGGTGAACAGGATATGCGAGCGCAAGAGCTTGCTGCTGGCTGGGTGTTGGGCGACCTATCCGAAGCTGAACTGCTCGAATTCAAATCTTACGATTCAAGCGATTTCAATAAAATGGTGGAGCGAACAGAAGAAGCAGCTAGTAGGGCTTGGTTGACGTTCCAAGAATTTCAGCCCAGCGAAGCGATGCCTGCCGCTCTTACGGAGCGGATTCGAGCGACATCGAAAGGTTTTCTGCAGCAACCTAGCTTAGTTGAAGAAGCTGTGCAGCCCGTCGTAACGTTATCGACGCGCGGACGATTGCTAAGTTGGCGGGAATCAATGGCTTGGCTGTGCGCTGCAGCATCCATTGCCTTGGCTCTGTTCGTGGTGTTGCCCTCGAATTCGAAGCAAATCATGACCGCCATTCAGCAGCGCGAGGCGTTAATCGCAACCGCAGATGATTTGACGCGAGTTCGTTGGAGCTCGACCGACCCTGCGAAAGCAGACGAGAAAGACCTAGGTGAAGTCGTTTGGAGCAACCGTGAGCAGAAGGGATTCATGACGATTCGTGGCTTGCCTAAGAACGATCCCTCCAAGGAGCAGTACCAGCTTTGGATTATCGATCCTTCTCGGGACGACGAGCCTATTGATGGCGGTGTATTCGACATTTCAGCAGATGCCGAGTCCGTGATTCCGATCAACGCAAAGCTGACGGTGGGGAATCCTAAGGTGTTTGCGGTCACCGTGGAGAAGCCTGGTGGAGTTGTGGTTTCCGATCAGAAGCGACTTCCGTTGATTGCTAAAGTGGATATCTAATCCTGTTGTGCAATCTAATCCTGTTATATTAGGGAGCGGGCGGGTTTTTGAGATGCCCGACTATTCCAGCGTCCGTCAATTTAACAGGAGAGATTTGGTGATCCGATTTTCTGTGTTTTTTTTGCTAGTAGTTCTTGGTTCGCAAACGCAAATGCTTCGTGGAGCCGTTCAATCCAAGATGGTGGAGTACCGCGATGGTGACGTGGTTCTCGAGGGTATGGTTGCATGGAACGACGAAGTGAAGAATGCCCCTGGTGTGCTCATCGTGCATCAATGGATGGGGCGAACAGACTATGAAGAAGGTCGTGCGAGGCAGTTAGCGGAGCAAGGTTATGTTGCATTTGCTCTGGATATTTACGGAAAAGGGGTTCGCCCGGCGAACACGGCAGAAGCGGGCAAATTGGCTGGGACCTACAAGAAAGACCGCGCTCTTTACCGCAAGCGATTGGCTCTTGGGTTAGAGCAGTTGCGTGCGCAAACCATGGTGGATTCGAAGCAGATTGCGGCTATTGGTTATTGCTTTGGTGGGACGGGTGTGTTGGAGTTGGCAAGGTCTGGCGCGGACATCAAGGGGGGTGTCAGTTTCCATGGTGGCTTGGATTCATTGAAACCGGAAGAGGCGAAAAACATCAAGGCTAAGCTTCTGATATGCCATGGCGCGGATGATCCGTTTGTGCCCTCCAAAGACATTGAAGCCATGAAGAAAGAGTTTACGGATGCAGATGTCGATTGGCAGATGATTTACTATTCCGAGGCCGTGCATTCGTTCACTCAGCCGATGGCAGGTAACGACAACAGCAAAGGGGCTGCTTACCAAGAGAAGGCGGATAAGCGTTCGTGGAAGGCCATGAATACGTTCTTCAGCGAGATCTTCCAAGGCTCGTAAGTTTGAAGTCTCCAGGCCGTTTATCGTCCTAGAACATGTCGAAGGCTAGACTCGAGAGTGGGGTTTCGGAAAGGAAACCCCAGGTCTTGAAGCCGGTCGCTGGAGGCTCTAGTGCTGGCTAGCAGCATGGAATCCGCCATCGAGCCTAGCAGCAGCCGAAGCGCGAATGCAGGTGCTGGCAAGAAGCTTGGTCTGCCAAGCACCTTTCCAAGCGTGCGCGAAAAGGTTTGGTTGTCGACTTGTTCGGGAGCTACTAAGTTGTAAGGGCCACGACACTCCGGATGGATCGCAAGAGTCAAGAAGGCACCAGCGGCATCATCCACATCGATCCAGCCCCAGTATTGAGTGCCGGGACCGACTCGCCCGCCTACGCCCAGCATGAAGGGTGTCAGCAGTTTTGCGAGTGCCCCTTCGCGGGGATGCAGGGCGATCCCTAGTCGACCGATAGCGACTCGATTTCCTGTTCTCTCATACTGGTTGGCAGCCTGTTCCCAGTCTCGAGCCAATTCGGAGAGGAAATCAGTGCCCGTCGGGGAAGATTCATTCAGAATTCGGTCTTCGCAGCTACCGTAGATGCCAACGCCCGAAGCACAGACAAGTGATTTTGGCGGGTTGGTGAGTCTGGAAAGGTCGCGTACCAACGCCAGTGTGCCTTCGATACGACTGGAACGAATGGCTTGTTTGGAAGCTTCGGTCCAACGACTCGATGCGATTCCCTTGCCTGCGAGGTGGATGACGGCATCGAGATTTTCCACGGTTGCGGTCTCGCGAAAGCCGCTTTTGGAATCCCAGACTACTTGCTCGGACGACAGGGGAAAGTCGGATAAGTCGACGGCAGAGGATGGGCGAACAATTCGGATTGCCTTGTGTCCCAGGACCGAGATAAGATCCACCAGCCTACGTCCAATCAATCCATTGCTGCCAGTGACGCCAATTCTTAATGGGGCGTTGGTTGTCCAGTTGGACAGGTACTGTTGCAATCGAATATCGGACCGCGTTGTGTGGTGTCGATACTCGAACATGGAATGCAGTTTGTTGCGGACGATGCCCATACCGATTTTGCCAATCGCGCCGAACTTCATTTCGAACTGGATGTGATCGCGAAGCTTGGACTGGATGGGCGAGACAGGTTCGAAGAAATGGTCGTGGCACCAAGAGTGGAACGGGCCGGAAAGCTGTATGTCCTGAAAGTGTTTGGGTGGATCGAGCAGTGTGTGTTTCGCGTGCCATCTCACAGGCACCCCGAACAGGGAGTTTTTGATAATGACTTCGGATCCGACCGAGAGGGAATCGCTTCTCTTTTCGATCGCGATTTTTTCCCATGGAGGAATCAGTCGGTTCAATGCTCCTGGATTCGCGTGATACGCAAAAAGGCTATTCTGATCGCAATCGATGGCAGAGGATCGCTCAAATACGTTGGGCATGGTCTGTTGCATTTCGTGTGTTGGGCATCAAGGCGACCACGAGCGTATTCGAATAGCTTAAGCAGGTCGGTTATACATCGAGTTCGGGCATTGGGGATACTTCGACCATAGAACGAAGTTTGTCCAAGGCTCTTTTCTCTAATTGGCGAATTCGTTCTTTGGAGACACCTAGCTTATCAGCAAGTCGTTGAAGCGTTTGAATTCGACGATGCCCACCTAGAGAGAATCGAGCGCGAATGATCAGCTTTTCTCGTCGGTCCAAGTGATCCAGCATCAGGCTTAGTTTCGAGCGGAGTTCATGCCAACGAGCTTCGCTCATGGACGATTCTTTTTGATCGTCGCTGATATCAATGCCATTCTCATGAATGCTTCCAGCACTACGTTGCCTTTCCGCTTGCTTTTCCATGACGCGTCGGTAGGTGTTGCGTCGAACAACCTGAGTTGCGTAGGTGCTGAATCGAAACCCGAGGCCAACGTCGAATTTATCGACGGCACGAATCAAGGCAACGATCCCGTCGCTCAGAAGATCATCGAATGAATTTTGCAGGTTCACAAACTTCTTGACGATCGAGATAACCAATCGCATGTTGGAGCGAACGATGTAGTCGCGGTGCCAATCGCTGGCCTTTAACAGGCCGTCGATTCGGCGTAGGTCCCAACCAAGCGAGTTCCCGCCATCTAGTTTCTTGCAAATTTGATCTGCCTGATACTTCAGAAAGTTCATGCGGTTGAACAACGCTTTCTCTTCGTCTGGCGTTAGCAGTTTCGCTTCGCAAAGACGTGCCAAGTGGGCAGGTAGGGCCAGAACTTTTCCGGGCTTTGAGATCTGTTCGGCTAAGCCAGTGCCCATCAGAGTTTCCCCTAGAACGATGGATTCCGCTTCTGGGGCCGCGAATGTTTCGCTCGTCATGAATTCGATGGGTGAAGAGATCCGGCGTTTCCATTCTGCCTGGATTGCGTCTGGCGAGTCGGGGCCAGGGCACGAAAGTTGTAGGAAGTGGACGAAAGCTTGTTCTAAGCCTTTTGTCTGGAAGGTTTTTGGGAGTTTCGATTCGCTTGGGCGTGCTCCTTTGGGTTTGACGGCCCCGTTTGCCGTAACCTTCTTGGTAACTCTCTTTTCGACTACTGCCCGTGCCGTTACTGACTGTGCCATCGTAAACTCCTTCGCATGCATCTGAATCAAACCAATGCCAGGACGTCTTCTTGCTTCTACGAGAACCTACGTCTGACCAGATGAACCTGTTCGTAAGCAACTTGGACTAAATCACTCAAAACGTTCAATTCGTTCATTTGTATCGTTCAGGAAAATCGTCCGCAAGTCGCTTTCGTTTTATTTTTCAAGAAAAACCTGGTGAGAGATGTCCACCGTAAAATCCCAGAATAATAAACATTATTGGTTGAAAATTAAGCTGTTCTCGACGTATACTGCCGAAAAGCTGTGTGTGCACAATCGTGTGTTCGGCTGGCACATCATGAGCGAATTGGACGTTTTGATCGGATTTTGGCGCGATAATGATCGATAGTTTCACTCCGAAACAGGTAGCGGTTGCTCTTCAAGTGAGCGAGTCATCGGTGAAGCGTTGGTGCGACCAGGGGGCGATTCGTACGGACAGAACGCTTGGGGGGCATCGGAGGATTCCGTTGCCGTTCCTTTTGGAGTTCTTGGAGGCGACGAACCGTAGGTTGGTGGATCCGTCTGCGATTGGTCTTGATCCAACACAGCCCTTGTTCGGGAGCGACTCTTCTGTACGTCAGAAGCAGGCTTTGGTCGCGGAGGAGCCTGCGATGCTAGCTCAGTTCGAGAAGGCGCTTTTGGCTGGGGATGAGTCGACATGCCGCAAGATTGTCAGCAATTGGTTTGCCCAGCACGGCGGAATCACATCGTTAGCCGACAATCTTTTGTCGGTGGCCTTTAAGTCGATTGGCGATCGGTGGGAGTGTGGTACGGTTGAAATCTATCAGGAGCGGCGAGGATGCGAGATTTGTTGTCAGCTGATTCATGAGCTAAGGCGGCTTCTGCCCGAGCCGCAGGGGTATGCTCCGTTGGCGATGGGGGGAACTGCGTCGGGGGATCAATACCAGCTCCCTAATCAGCTTGCAGAAATCGTTTTCCGTGAGAACGGTTGGAGAACCATTAGTCTAGGGACGAATATTCCATTCGCTAGTTTGTTGTCGGCGGCTCGAAAGCACATGCCAAAGGTTTTTTGGTTGAGTGTTTCTCACATCGAGAACGTCGACCAATTCGTGGTTGATTACAATCACTTTGCGAAGAATCTGCCCAAGGGGGTGATGTTGGTTCTTGGTGGGCAGGCTTTGAACGAGCAGGTGCGGCCAAGCTTGAGTTATTCGGCACACTGTGACAGCATGTTGCAGTTGGCCAATCTGGCAAGAAGCGCCCGTGGAAGCTTGCAGCCGAAAGCCGGGCAGATCTAGCTTTTTGCGGGATATGACGCCCTTAGGAATTGATTGAGTACAATTCCAGGACGATTCTGCTAAGATAGAACGGAGCGAAATTGGAAGCAACGTTGTGGTTTGCTCTATCGCTGCATCTCATCGTTTCTTGGCTCGGCACGATATGTCATCCAACAATAATGATCTGAATCATTTTGACTTGGGCTTACCTAGTTTTGAAGGAGCGGCGTCCTCGACACCTGTTGAAGCGACAGGCTCTGGGCCGGTCGAATCATCCCCTTCCAAACCGGCGTTGACTGCGTCTTCTGCAAGCGACAAGCCTTCTTCAAGTGCAGCTCCATCCGCAAGCGTTACGGCGACAGAAAGTGCTGCGGCAAGTGTCCCGGTCGACCCATTGCTGGTGGAAGCTCCGGAAGCAAAAGAGCCCAGCTTGCGAAAGTCTCTTTGGTCTGGCGTTCCGAGCTGGTTGATCAGCACCGCCATCCATGTGGGGGCGTTGTTGATTTTGGGTGCATGGAACATCGAGCCGATCCAGAAAGAGCTCAAGATGCTTTTGGTTGCATCGGAGTCGTCGGGTGAGAGCGAGGCGTTGGAAGAGTTTTCGATCGACGAGGCCATGGCAGCCGAATTGGTCGCCACGGAAACGGACGAATCGGTTGCAGAAGCACCCGTTGTGGATGCGAATCTAGAGGATACCAAAGTCGACATGAACTTTGCGGATGTGGTTTCGGCCAACATGCCTGCTGTTTCGATGCCTAGCGTGACGCAAAGCTTAGTACCCAAGAAAGGGATTGCATCGCAAGCCAACGCCGCCATGTTGGCTGCCATGAATGGGCGATCGAAGGAAGTGAAACGCGACTTGTTGAGCAAGTATGGTGGATCAACGGATACGGAGAAAGCAGTATCGCAAGCCCTGAAGTGGTTGGCTTTGCATCAAGACAAAAGTACCGGTGGTTGGACTCTATCGCATTCGTTAATCTGCAACGGCCAGTGCGATCATCCAGGCAAGAAGAGATTTAGCGTCAACGCTGCAACGGGGCTCGCCTTGATGTGTTTCTTGGGTGCGGGGCAAACGCATTTAGAGGGGGAATACAAAACGACGGTCTTTAATGGACTGAGCTTCTTGATCAAGAACATGAAGTTCGACAAAGCAGCTGGAATCAATGCTTGGTATGTCGGCGGTGAAGTGAATGGCATCCCGATGGACGACATGTATGGTCACGGGATCGCTTCGATCGCGTTATGCGAGGCATTTGGAATGACGCGTGACCCCGCATTGTTCGATGCGGCTCAGGCAGGAGTCACGTTTTTGACCTATGCGCAGAATCCGTCGACCGGTGGTTGGCATTATGGTCCGAAAGGGCTCGGGGACACGTCGGTGGTTGGTTGGCAAATGATGGCCATCAAGAGTGGCGCGATGAGTGGGCTGTCGGTGGATCTGGATGTTGTTCGTCGGGCCAACGTCTTTTTGGATCAGATGTCGTGGGGGCCCAACAACGGTTTCTATCATTACAGTCATGATTCTGTCCGGCAAAAGGCTGGCTACAATCCAAGCACAACCGCTTGTGCGGTTCTTTGCAGAATGTACTCGGGGGTTTCCAAAGAGCATCCTTCCATCAAGTCTGCCATTGAACAGTTTGATAAGGATGGTCCTTCGCCATCCAACACCTACTACAACTACTATGCGACTCAGGTGATGAAGCAAGCCGGGGGGCCTGCATGGGAAAAATGGAACGTATTGATGCGAGACAAGCTGTTGGCCTCCCAGACCACTTCTGGACATGCCGCAGGAAGCTGGTACTGGGAAGATGGTCACAGTACGGAAAGTGGTGGTCGTTTTTACACGACCTGCATGGCCACGATGATGCTTGAGGTCTACTATCGCTACTTGCCTATCTATTCGGAACAGACGGAAGAAGATACGTTCAAGCTGTAAGTAGCGAGTTAGTAAAGTTCGTATCGCCTTTCATGCGTTTTCTCGTACTCGTACTCGTACTCAGCATCGCGGTACTCGTACTCGAAAGGACGCAGAAGACCGATCCGATCTTTGATTATGAACGACTCGATATCTATCGACTTGCGATCGAGTACGAGTACCGTTTCACTGAGTACGAGTACCGTTTCACTGAGTACGACAGCGGGCAAGTCCGGACCTGAAGCACGAACAAGGAATACGGAAGAGCGAAGTGGCTTGCGTATTCCTTTGTATTTCGAATGCAAGCTTTGTTTAGATTTGCTTTCGCATGCAGCAATTCTTGTATTTCTTGCCTGATCCGCAAGGGCAGGCATCGTTTCGTCCGGCTCGTTCTGTACGATTGCGAATGGGTTCGACCTTGGCGGGTTCCGTGCTCACTTGTTCAGCAGCAGCTAGGTCCGCTTCTTTTTCTGCCATCAGTTCGCTCGTTACATCGAACGACTCGTGGGTAGCGCTCGTTTCGATCCAGGAGTCCGCTACGATATCGCTGTCCATGGCTTCCATGCGGAAGATGACATCGGTCATGCGTTCGCCGATGGACATCCACATCTGCTCGAACAATCGCATTCCTTCACGTTTGTATTCTACTTTAGGGTCCATTTGACCCATGCTGCGGAAGTTCACGCTGCTTCGAACATGGTCCATAGCAAGCAGGTGGTCTTTCCATGCCGAATCCAGTTGGGTCAGCAAGACAGTCCGTTCCATCCGGCGAATTTCCGGATAGTAGCGATCATCGATCTGCTGCATGAATTTGTTCTTGAGCTGATCTTTCGTAAGCTTTTTGATGTCGATCGCATCGCCGTTCCACTTCAGTTTATCCCGCATCCATTGGGCGACGGAATCGACGGTGTCCTTGCCATCCGCCAAAGTCTCGGACAGCGTGCGCGTGCTGCGACCGAAGAGGGCATCCACTTTGGCGCCCGCTTCTTCGCGCAATTTGCTTGCGCGATCGACGCTCTTGCGGCTGATCAGCACCATTGTCTCGGCTGATTTTTCGGTGGATTCTTGGAGCTGTTCCATCACGTTGGGTTCTTCGAATCGATTCGAAGCCCATTCCGCCAGTGCTGCCCCATCGATCATGTAGGTCTGTGGTCCAGTTTGTTGCTGGAACTTGTTGAAGGCCACCATGACGGGAAATTGTGATTCGCGTTCGATGTAGGTAGCTTCCGCCTTTGCAAGTAGTCGGGACTTCAGTTGATCCGGTTCCACACCGCGCAGGTCTTCTAAAGCGATATCGATGCCGAATTTGTTTCGCATCCAGCCGACTAGCATTTTGAGTCCGAATTCATCGCTCAGGAATGCAGCCCCTTCCGACAGGTCGATCGCTTCGATGCTTTTTTGAGCGACCCCAATTAGTTCTTCGTCAATCCGGTCGCGATCGATCTTTTTCAGCATGCTGACCGTGTAGTTCGACCCAAATCGCGTGTTGACCCATTTGGCCATCGCATCCCAGTTCCATTCGGAGCTTTCCTCTTCGGCGGGCAAGTTTTCGTCGATGGCATCCAGGATTTGTGTTTCAGCGGTCCGTTCGGTTTGGTCTTTCGCGAAGGCAACTGCAGTGTTGGCTTCTACACCACGGAAATCTTTGGCTTCCAGTTGCACGCCCAATCTTGAGCCCGCCCATTTGGCGTACGACTCGGGGCCGTACAGTGGGTCACAAAATTGTTCGACGTTGCTTTCGATTTGTTGTTTGAGCTGTTGCATTACCAAGTCGCGGCAGCTGGTGCCTTCTAAAATTTGCTGGCGATAGCCATAAACTTTTTTGCGTTGGTAATCCATGACTTCGTCGTATTCGAGCAGGCTCTTTCGCTGTTCGAAGTTCCGTTCTTCCACTTTCTTTTGAGCGCCCGAAATACGTTTCGAGACGTAGGGGCTTTCGATGGCATCCCCTTCGCCCATTCCCATTCGCTTCATCCACTCGCGGACCCAATCGCCGGCGAAGATTCTCATTAGGTCATCTTCGAGCGACAGGTAGAATCGACTGGAGCCTGGGTCCCCTTGTCGTCCGCAACGGCCGCGAAGCTGAAGGTCGATTCGGCGGGATTCGTGGCGTTCGGTAGCGATGACATAAAGGCCGCCGATATCTCGAACCCGTTCCCCCTCTTCCTTCATTTTCTCGCGTTGATCGATTTCAGCGATCAGCGTTTCCCATTCTTCTTTCGGGACTTCCAAGCGAGTGGGGTATTTGTCTTGGAGCTGAGCCCAGGCCATGGTTTCTGGGTTGCCACCCAAGATGATGTCGGTTCCCCGGCCTGCCATGTTCGTTGCGATGGTAACGGCTTTGGTACGACCGGCTTGAGCGATAATTTCCGCTTCGCGCTTGTGTTGTTTTGCGTTCAGGACTTCGTGTTTGACCCCGCGCATGTCCAACAGGTTCGATAGACGTTCGCTCTTTTCGATGGAGACGGTGCCGACCAAAATGGGGCGTCCTGATCGTTCGATCGATTCCACGTCCGAGCTTGGAATGGTTTCGATTTCTTTTGAGTCGGATTTCTTGAGCTGCACCGATGAATCATCTTGCGAGACGATGGTTCCGATGACGAAACCTTTTTTCGAGTCCTTGAAGTAGATGGTGTCAAACTTGTGAACGCGTTCGATTTCATCCGCGACAGCAGCGTATTTGTCTTTCTCGGACAAGTAGATCGAGTCCGAGAATTCGATTCGCTTGAGGCCACGATTCGAAGGGATTGCGGTAACGCCCAGGTTGTAGATCTTGCTGAATTCGGTTGCCTCGGTCATGGCGGTTCCCGTCATTCCGGAGATCTTCTTGTAGAGCTTGAAGAAATTCTGCAGCGTGATGGTCGCCAGGGTTTGAGTTTCTTCCTTGATGCGAACATTTTCTTTCGCTTCGACAGACTGGTGAAGTCCATCGCTCCATTGGCGACCTTCCATGAGGCGGCCAGTGAATTCATCGACGATAATGATTTCGCCGTCTTTGACAACGTAATTCACGTCGCGTTTGTACAGTTGGTGTGCTTTCAGTGCGTTGTCTAGCAAATGGGGCCATTCCATGTTGCCGACCGTATAAAAGCTTTCGACCCCTGCGAGCTTTTCCGCTTCTCGGATACCGGCATCGGTCAGGTTGACCGTATGGTCTTTTTCGTTGACGACAAAATGTTCTTCTCGTTTTAGAGCTCGAGCGACCCGGTCAGCATCTTGGTATTTGCCGAGGTCACGTGAGGCGGGGCCCGAAATGATCAAAGGAGTTCGGGCTTCGTCGATCAAGATGTTGTCCACTTCATCGATTACCGCGTAATGCAGTGGTCCTTGAACTTGTTGCATTCGTTTGGCGAATCGATCATCCCCGCGAGCTGCCATGCGCATGTTATCGCGCAAGTAATCGAAGCCAAGTTCATTGTTGGTAGCGTAAGTGATGTCGCATGAGTAAGCGTGCTGGCGTTCATCGTTGTCCATCCCGCTTTGGATGTTCCCAACGGTCATTCCGAGGCCCATATACAGTGGTGCCATCCATTCCATATCGCGTCGTGCCAAGTAGTCGTTCACGGTAACGACGTGAACGCCTTTGCCTTCGAGCGCATTGAGATAGGTCGGTAGGGTTGCAACCAGCGTCTTGCCTTCGCCCGTGATCATTTCTGCGATGTTGCCACCATGCAAGACCATCCCGCCGATCAGTTGAACATCGTAGTGACGCATGCGCATGAATCGGCGGCCAGCTTCGCGACAAGTGGCAAAGGCTTCGACCAAGATGTCATCCAGAGTTTCGCCATCGCTGAGTCGCTTTTTGAACTTCTCCGTTTGTTCACGGAGTTCCGCGTCGCTGAGCGACATCATTCTCGGTTCGAGTTCACCGGCTTGTCTTGCGTATTCGGTGTATCGCTTGATCTGACGCGAGTTGGCAGACCCGAAAAACGTTGTCAGTCCGCGATCGATACCACCTAAAACACCATTGATTGTGTTGGTAGTGCCTTCCCAAATTTTTTCCAGCAGATCCATTTTATTACTTCGTGCGAAAGTGACTTGTCCCGTTGTTCCGCCCAGGAGTTCAATCGAACCGTGGTCGCGGTGGCTCGTGCATTGTCAAAACCTTGATTTGCGGGTGTTTACAAAAACAACCACGTGTCAATGTGGCGACTAGATCAAGCCGGCTATTCTACGCATTTTCTGCAAATGGTCGCCGGGGAGGGTAGAGATTCCGGCGGATCGCGTCAATTGAATCAGGGGAACGCCTTTCGGCGAATCAGAGCAAAGGCTTTTTACAATTTGGGCGGTGTGAAGGGAGGGCTGGCAGGTTCCCTTAGAAATTCACGCAGGGAATGAGGTTTTTTCCGCGAAAAAAGGGATAGATTTTGGTCTCGTTGATACGAAAAATGAAGTGATCGATCTGATTTGCCCCGTCCATCCCCCGTCCCAACCGCGACCGAGTTTTTCATGCCATTACTGAAACCTGAGCAGGACATTTGGCCGCTGAATCTTCTCGATCTGCCGGAAGACGGTTCCTCGGCCCCGTCCGAGACGGCTCCTTGGTGGGCTCTTTACACCTTGGCACGCTATGAAAAAAAGTTGATGCGGCAATTGATGGAGATTCAGATTCCCTTTTTCGGACCGACGATCGCTAGGCGATACAAATCCCCGCAGGGGCGAATCCGGACCTCGGTCGAGCCACTTTTCCCGAATTACGTCTTTATCCAGGGGGATGAGATGGCCAGGTACAACGCGGTATGTACCGGCAGCGTCAGTCGCTACATGCCGGTTAGCGATCCGGTTCAGCTGGTTGAAGATTTGCGTCAGATTCGGCAGCTTATCCTGACCGATGCACCGTTGGCGCCCGAACTGAGATTGGAGCCAGGTCAGAAAATACGTGTGAAGTCTGGCATATTCAAGGGGTTTGAAGGAACCATCATTCGTCGCGAGAACGAAATTCGCCTATTGATTTCGGTGCGTTATATGGGGCGTGGGGCCAGCGTGGCCTTGGACGATTGCCAGCTAGAAGCACTTTAACGATCTTGCTTCGAAAAACCGCAGCTTTCGTCCTCTAGGCAAAGTGGATTTGCAGCCTTAGAACATGGCGTCGAAAATCGCCATTGGATACCTCCATTCTAAGGAAGCCCACCATGACCACGTCGAAAGCTCGCATTGTTCGGCTCGCTATGGTCCAAATGACCTGCTCCGGAAATCAATCGGAGAACACCGCCAAGGCGATGGATCGCGTGCGTCAAGCCGCGTCTCAGGGGGCCAACATCGTTTGTCTGCAAGAATTGTTTAACGCCCCCTACCCTTGCCAAAGCGAAGAGCACGCTCGATTTGAATGGGCCGAATCCATTCCAGGCCCAACTAGCCAAGCCATGAGCCAAGTCGCAAGTGAATTGGGGGTCGTGGTCACCGGTTCCATTTTCGAGCGTCGCGCCCATGGGCTTTATCACAACACCGCGGTCGTGTTCGACACCGATGGTTCGCAAGTTGGTTTTTATCGCAAGATGCATATCCCAGATGATCCTCTTTACTACGAGAAGTTTTACTTCACGCCAGGGGATACAGGCTTCACAGTTGCAAAGACGAAGTTTGGGGTTTTGGGTGTAGGAGTCTGTTGGGATCAATGGTATCCCGAGGCGGCTCGTTTGTTTTCGCTCAAGGGAGCAGAGATTCTGTTGTATCCCACCGCGATCGGGTGGAGCGTTCCCGACAAACCGGTTTATGGCCGAAGCCAACATGAATCCTGGGAGACCATGATGCGGTCGCACGCGATTGCCAACGGGGTGTTCGTTGGGGCAGCCAATCGAGTTGGCGTGGAGGATTCGATCGAGTTTTGGGGGGCATCCTTCGCGTTTGATCCCGCTGGAAATCTTTTGCATCGAGCCAGCCATTCCGCGGAAGAAATGGTGATCGTGGACTGCGATCTCAACAAAATTAATACTCAGAGAACCTATTGGCCATTCTTGCGAGACCGACGCATCGACGCATACGGCGATCTTACGAAACGATTTATTGACGAATGACATCTCAAAACGACAGCCATCCTGAAACCGAGTCCAAGCAGCTGGGTACCTGCCAAGAGAGCTCTTCGAGTGCCGCCGGGTATCGTTGGGTAGCGGAATGGGAGAAGCATGAAGCGACTTGGATCTCCTGGCCGCATAATCACAAAACCTGGATTGGGAAGTTCGAAAGCATACCGCCGGTCACGGAGCGAATGGTTCGAATCCTGGCAGAGGTCGAGCACGTCCACGTTTTGGGTGGGAACCCGGAAGCTCAGGCGCAATGCGAAAAGGCGCTCGACGGGGTTCCAAACGTGACGGTCCATGATATTCCTACCAATGATACGTGGATTCGCGATTTTGGACCGACATTCTTGCTTTCGAAGGATGGAAGCAAGTTGGGAGCGACGCGATGGCGGTTCAATGCTTGGGGAAACAAGTACCCGCACGAAAAGGATACGCTTGCATCCGAATTGATCTGCAACCGATTGAACCATCGAGGGAAATTGCGAACCGACGATGAACCTTGCATGCAGTCGTTTGCGAGCGCGCTGACGGGGGAAGGTGGAGGCATGGAGACCGACGGCCAAGGGACCATGATGACTACCAGCAGCTGTCTTTTGTCATCGACAAGAAATTTCCATTGGTCGCGTGAATTGATCGAAGCCGAGCTGAAGCGGATGCTCGATCTTTCCAAAGTCCTTTGGGTGGATGGAGGGGCTCTGGCGGGTGATGACACCGATAGCCATATCGATCAACTTGTGCGTTTCGTTCGTCCTGGTTTGGTGCTGGCTGCCGTGTCTTACTCCAGCGACGATTCCAACGCCGAGAAGCTGGAGCTGCAGCGGCAGCGACTCACGGAAATGTCCGATGCGCAAGGACGAATGTTGGACATCGTTCCGTTGATGACGCCGCCCCCTCGATTGATCCAGGGGAAGCGAGTTCCCGAGAGCTATTGCAACTTTTTTATTGCCAATGAGATCGTCCTGATGCCAACCTTTGGTTTCCGAGAAACGGATGAGAATGCGGCAGGGATATTGCAGGATCTGATGCCCGACCGCCGAGTGGTTTGCTTAGATGCCTCGGACTTTATATGGGGGTTGGGTGCATTCCACTGTGCGACTCAGCAGCAGCCGGCCGTCCATTAGTGGCTTCGAGGTTTAACTGCCTTGAGGTGAAACGAATTAGACGCGCCCGACAAAAGTCGCTTTTCGTTTCTTTAAACCTGAGGCGTTAGCCGATCACTACAATGAGCCTGAGGCGCTAGCCGATTAAGTAATAAACCTGAGACGCTAGCCGATTTTTACAATACGAAAAAATCGGCTAGCACCTCAGGCTCACTTTTGTTGAAGCTTGCGCAAATTCGTTTACGCCAAGCCCATGCGTTCTTTCGGATCTTTCAACGCGTGTTGCAGTCGAGCGAGCGCTTCAGTTTCAATCTGGCGAACGCGTTCACGAGTCAATCCAAGAGCTGCACCAATTTCCTTCAGCGTATGCGGCGTTGTGTCGTCGAGACCGAAACGCATTTTTAGGACGGTGGCTTCGCGAGTGTCCAAGGTTGACAGCAATTCGATCGCTGTTTTCAGGACGTCGTGATCGACCATGACTTCGTCGGGTGCTCGCAACCGCTCGTCCATCACCATCTCGCCAAGGGACCAGCCGGAATCGGTTTGGTCACTTTGGGGGGTGGCGTTGTAAACTTGGATGGCCTTTTTGATGATCGGGAGCTTCTTTTTGGGAAGGCCCAGAATTCTCGCGATTTCTTCCTGAGTCGGCATTCGGCCCAGTTCGTCGCTTAACCGAGCCGTCGCACGTCTCCATTTGCTGAGCAGTTCCACCATGTACGCAGGGATGCGAATAGTCTTGGATGAATTGATCAAGGCACGCTTGATCGATTGCTTGATCCAATAGCTCGCGTACGTGCTGAATCGGGTTCCCATGTCAGGATCGAATCCTTCCACGGCACGTAGCAGCCCTAAATTTCCCTCTTCGATCAGGTCTTGCAAGGCAAGCCCTTTGCTCACGTAGCTGCGAGCGATATTCACGACCAACCGTAAATTCGCACGCACCATGCGGTCTCGTGCTTGCACGTCTCCGACTGCGATTTGACGAGCCAGCATCTGCTCGTCTTCTGCCGTCAAAAGTTTGGTTTCATTGATTTCCCGCAAATAGGTCTCGAGAGGAGATTGCGGCTGGGCACCATCCTTGGGACTTTTTCGACGCGAGATCAGTTTGAGATCTTCGTCCTGTGGATCCTCCACATCGTCTAGGTATGGACTGGAATGTGCCATGAAGTCTCTTTGGTAACGAAAGGGGTCGGAGGAGCAGACGGCGCAGGAGTTTGCAACAGCCTGAGAACGGAAGCGTTTTGAGTCTATCGTCCCGAGAATGCTGTCAAATACGCTGTTTTCTTCGGACTGCGGGCGGTAACGATTATTCGGTGAGGCACAAACCCTTTGGCAGAATGGGTTTTCGACGTACAATCGAGACACTTGGTACAAACCGATTCTCTCCTCTTTTGATCCGCCACTATGCTTTCCACTGCACTCGAAGCTTCCCTTGATTCTCGCGCCGATTCCGTTTGGCAGGCTCTAGCGACATCCGTCCTGGCTGGTACCCCCTGCAGTCGCGACCAAGCGGTGTCGATTTTGAAATCAACGGACGATGAATTGTTGGATCTGATTTCGAGTGCGTATCGAATAAGGCATCAGTTTTTTGCGAAGACGGTACAGCTGTACTTTCTCATGAATGCCAAGAGCGGGCTGTGCCCTGAAGATTGCAATTACTGCAGTCAATCGAAGATTTCGGATGCTCCCATCCCAAAGTACAACATTCTGAGTCGCGATAAGTTATTGGACGGCGCTCGTTTGGCCGCTGAACGCAAGAGCAAGACCTACTGCATCGTGATCAGTGGTCGGGCTCCGAACGAACGCGAAATGAAAGCGGTGGAGACGATCGTTCCGCAAATCAAAGAGCAATACGGCTTGAACATTTGCGCATGCCTTGGCCTTTTGGATGAGCAGCAAGCCCAACGTCTGAAAGCGGCGGGCGTCGACAAAGTGAATCACAATCTCAACACCAGTCGAGAGTACTACCCAGAGATTTGCACCACGCATACTTTCGAAGATCGAGTGCAGACATTAAAGAACGTTCGTTCTGCAGGCATGGAATTGTGTAGCGGCGGGATTGTCGGTATGGGTGAGAAGCCTGAGGACATTGTCGCCATGGCATTCGAACTGCACGATCTTTCTGTGGAGTCTATTCCGCTCAACTTCCTTCACTCGATTGATGGGACTCCACTGGAACGTAAAGAGTATCTGAATCCTCGGGACTGTCTTCGAGCGTTGTGCATGTTCCGCTTCGTGAACCCACGAAGTGAGTTGAGGATTGCGGGAGGGCGCGAGCGTCATTTGCGTTCCATGCAACCCTTCGGGCTTTACATTGCCAACAGTATCTTCGTGGGGGATTACCTGACGACCGAAGGTCAGCCTCCGCAAGAAGACTATGAAATGATTCAAGACTTAGGCTTCGAGATCACGGGCAGTTGTATGTAGGCTAGTCTCCCTTCCATCCTCTCTTGGTAAAGTGTCCCAATGAAAATTTTCCAGCAAGGTCGTTCGCGGCGTTCGTTTTTGAAACAATCTGTGGCGGTGAGTGCTTTGTATGCGGCGCCGACCATTGTGCCCTCGAGCGCGCTTGGCCGCGATGGTGCGACCGCTCCAAGTGAGCGTATCACGTTGGGAGTGATTGGGATTGGCCCGCGTTGTACGTATGACTTGCAAGCAATGCTCAAGTTGTCAGATGTTCAATGTGTTGCCATCGCCGATGTTCAGGAGTCGAGACGTCAAGCTGGTAAAAAGCTGGTGGACGACCACTATAACAATCAAGACTGCAAAACCGTCCGCGACTTTCGGGAGATTTTGGGCCGTAAGGATATTGATACGTGTTTGATCGCAACCGGGGATCGCTGGCATGCGTCCGCGTCGATCATGGCTGCGGAAGCTGGCAAGGATGTTTATTGCGAAAAGCCGTGCGGGCTGACGATTGATTATTGTCAAGCAATTGCAACGGCGTTTGCAAAAACGGGGCGAGTCTTTCAAGCCGGCACGCAACGTCGAAGTGTACCTAACTTTGTCCAAGCTGTTCAGATAGCACAGTCCGGCCGGTTGGGTAAATTGCACACGTTGTACGCGTCTGTCTACACCCCTTCCATCGAATCAGCGTGGCTGCCTTCGGAACCAACGCCTTCCCCGGAGATTGTCGACTGGAATCTTTGGCTGGGGCCTGCACCTTGGCGTCCTTACAATAGCCAGTATGTCTCGGGTCGGTGGCGTGGGCAGTGGGACTTTGATTCGGGGGCGAAGCTGTTGGACTGGGGCGCTCATACGTTGGATCTGTGCCAATGGGCGAATAATTCTGACGATGCGCTACCTATATCGTACGAGCCCTTTCCGAAGGGAATTGTCTGCACCTATGCAAACGGAGTTCGTGCGATCCTTGATTTTCTAGACACCCCCTTTGGCGATAGGCCCGGATGGATCCAGACCATGGGAACCTGTCCGGTTCGCTTCGAAGGAGATGCCGGAAAGATTGAGACCGGCGATAGCGGTGACATTCAGGCGTCGGACGAAGCGCTTCAAAAAGAGCTGACGCTGAAAAGCAAAAAGGTTGTAGGCTTAGATGTTTCGGCCCATGCCAGGAATTTCTTTGATTGCGTCAAGTCACGCAAGCCAACGGTTGCGAACGCTCAGGTCATGAAACGGTCTCACGTTGCTTGTCATGCGGCCGCACTCGCTTGGATTCTTCAGCGAACCCTTCGGATCGATCCAACGACCGAGCTATTCCTGGACGATGCCGAGGCCAACGGATTACGTTCGCGAGTCGCACGGAATCCCTGGTAGTCAACGCTCGGCTTTAGGCTCGTATCCTGTCTACATATCGGTTGTTGTTCCGGACAGTTCGTTGATGACCGATTCAGGTGCGATTGGCACTTGAGCGGATGGATCGAACATTTGTCCAGCGGGGCTGCCGACGAGACTTGGGTCCATTGGGCCAGCGCTGATACGGTCGTTCACTTTGACGCTTTCGGGATTGTCCCTTGGCGTGAAGTGTCTTCCGCGTTGGTAGGCAGCTTGAATCATGGCACCGTCTAAGGCCTCCTCCGAAAGGTTGACTTGGTTGTATCCAAGCAGCGAGCCTTTCTCGCGATGGAAGTCACGAATAGCAAGGTTGTAATCGACTAGCGAGCGATAGAAGGCGCTGGTGCTCGTGGCTAGTTGCTGTTGTGCTTGAAGAAGGAAAGTAACGTCGTCCAAGCCTTTTTCTTTTCGTTCCGACAAGGCTTCGATACGACGCGAGTCTGCTTCCACTCGGTTGTAGTTGGTTTGCAGTTGTGCGTAGCTTCGAGAAATCTGCCTGGAAGCAGTGCTCAAGTCGTGCGAAATTCGAAGCTGCTGTTCTTTGAGAAGGGTCATTTCTCTCGCTAAGCTGAGCTGTGCGTGGCGTACAGCAGCAGAAGCTTGTCGGAGACCAATGTTGTAATTCCATTCAAAGCCTGCTTGCCATTCTTGGTAGTTCCCCTCGGTGACGCTTTGGAAGAGGCTTTCCAATTGGTTGGTGGAGTTTCTGCTGCCCACAAGATGGTCACCCAGTCCTCTCCAACGATACTGAGTTAGAACGTCTAGCCGTGGCCTTCGATTCAGACGCGAGGCGATCAGTTCGAGTTCACGACGCTTGATGTTCCATTCTTGGCGACGAATTTCAACCCGTTGAGTCAAGGCGTCGCCGAGACAAGCATCCCAGTCGAAAGCCACCTCGGCCTGGATTGGTTCGTCCGATGGGCGTATAAGCCGACCGTCGGTGGCTTGAAGGCCCATGACGTATCGAAGGCGTTGTTCGGTATTGTAAAGACCTTGAGAGCCGGCCAAGGCTTCGTTGACTTGAGACTCGAATGCAAAGTAGTTGGAGCGAGCTTGTGCCTCCGGAGCTGCTTCGCCCCCTCGCATTCCAACGCTTCGAAGCTTATCGAGTCGCTGCCATGTTTCGAGTGAGCTTTGGCGACCTGCGACTTGAGCTTCCAAGGTTCTGTAAGCAAAGTACAGTTCCCAGTACGCTCCTTCGACATCGCTAATCAGGCGAAGGACACCGGCTTCAAAATCCGCCAGCGATATGTCGGTATTGATTCTTGCGATCAAGATACCGTTGTATTGGCCGATGGCAGCATTGGGGCCGGCAATACGGTTGATCGTAGTTCCCGCACCCTGCATCAACGGTTGGCGGTACTCTGCTTCCAAAAAGCCAGAGAAGTCACTTTGGAAGTTTCGGGTCGGATTGTTGTTGCGGTCGTAAACGGTGTTGGCCCGCAAAGCATAGGACGCACCTGTTGCCGTTCGCTTAGAGATTTGGTTCGTGTAAACGGCCTGAGTTTGCCGGCTGGATGCAACGAACAGGTCCTCGAATCCGGGGGCTGCACGCACGTTCACAGGCCGGTCGTTCTTGGCCCAAAACAATTGCGAAGTCACTTGCGCGTCGAAAGCTGCTAATGCAGCCTGTGTTCCACCTAGCGGATTGAGCTCGGTGAGAGCAGGGTTGTATTGAGTTTCCTGTCCCTGAGGTGCGGCGACAACGCTTCCTCCCAACGTCCTCAATACATCGCTGCTTTGGAGAGCCATTTGGATCGCTTCTTGCAGCGTCAAGTCAAATGTCGGTAGCTCGCTGGGGTTTTGCAATGCATGCGGCATGGTCGTTTGCAACGCAGTGGGGTCCAGCGGTGCATTAACATCCGGGTATTCGATTTGAGTGACGAAATTCTGAAAGTACGAGACGTCAGACGAATCCCGCCATGCTTGAAAGCGTCCAGTTTGTTTACAGCCAGCCAAAAGCGTGCTTGCAATACATCCAGCAGCAATCCATTTTCGAAGCGATTTGCGTTGAATCATGACCAGTCCCGTTCGCAACTTACCTTGAGTGTCAGTTCGGGAGACTTGCTAGGCGGCTGGCCAAGCAGTCTCGTGTGACATTGCAAGCAATTCAATCGGAAAAGCAAGCAATGGCGTCACGTTGCGCCTTTCGGGCTCAAGTGGCACAATGAAACGTATCGGACCTTTCGGTACAATCGCTGTATTGGTGACGCTAAGCCTTATCAACAAATCACAATCAGGCGCAGTACATCAGGCATCTCGGAAATACATTCCCTAGCCGTCAGGGTCAACGCAATGCGGAGTTTCCTATCTTGCCTGGTTTGTCTTGCTTGCGTATTCCGGTTTGTTGTATGACAGAACCGGCGAACTGCGCCCGAAGATTCACGATATCTCACGAGCCGGCAAGCATCCGCTAGACCGTATCGAGAGCACTTGCCTACCCACCTTTCAATTCGACATGCACCGACACCAACCCTACGAAGCAGTCATCGAGCGTTCGTTCTCGATGTACGCGCGTTGGTTAGTTGGGTTAGCAATTGTTTGTGGGCTTGTAGGGACGGGAGGTTGCCGAGGGTTTTCGCAGCGTAAGTCCAATTCCCAATTGGTTGCTGCAAGGCAGTTGTCGTTGCGCGGTACCGATGCGCTTGAACGGTCGAGGCAACAAGATGCGGAAGTGCTCTTCTCTGAAGCTCTGAAGAATTCGCCGTTGGACGAGCGGGCTCATTGGGGGTATGCAACAACGCTATGGAAACGAGGCGAGAAGCAACGCGCCATGGAGCACATGCGAGAGGCCATGCGGCTCTCCGGCAAGAACCCTCAATATGCCATTCGATTAGGTGAGATGACCTTGGAGTCAGGAGACTTGAAGGCCGCACGCGAGCTGGCACTAGGTGTGCTTTCGGTAAATCGCAATCAATCGCAAGCCTGGGCGCTGCTAGGGGACACCCATCAATCCGAACGAGATTGGCCCGCGGCGCTGGAGTGCTACCATCGAGCTTTGTTGATACAAAGCGACTACCCTCGTGTGCAGCTTTCGGTTGCCGAAATCTATCGCTACATGGGCAAGCCACAGCGGGCGCTAGCAGCCTTGGATCGCATGACGGACTTGCGATCGACTGCCGATTCCGACCCCGGCGTGTTATTGGTTCGCGGCCAGGCTTTGGCAGATTTGAACCAAAGGGAGGAAGCGGCCGAAGTGCTTGCAAAGGCTTCAGAACGGATGCCTAGCGACCGAGTCGACAAACAGATTGAGCTGGTTCATGCACAGCACCGAATCGGTGAGCTTGTACCCGCTCGAATGACTCTTGGAAAGCTGATCGCACAGAACAGTGCGGATCCCGAAGTCATGCGTTTGCAGTCGATGCTTGACATGTCTTTTGCGCATTTGTCGGAACCAACCACCCCAATGTCGGAGGAAAACAACATTCTGATTTCGTCAGGCATTCAACTTCAAACGAATCGTTAAGTCGTCAAGTAAGTCGATTCGGATGGTGTACAATAGGCAGGGTGTGCCGCCCGACCCTGGGCGGATAACCCGTCAGTGCTCACATTCTCTATGGTTCCTCTCATGATTCGCAATATTGGTTCGCTATTGTCCTTATCCATCACGCTGTTGATGTTCGCTTTGGTGCCGTCGGTTGATGCTCAAGAAGCCAAGCATGTCTTGGTGATTGCAGGCAAGCCTTCCCATCCGCCCCGCATGCACGAATTCAACGCTGGGGTTCAGTTGCTTGCAAAGAGTGTTCAAGATCGCAAGGATCTAAAACTAGATTATGCATTGAATGGATGGCCAAAAGACGAAGCAATCTTGGATCAGGTCGACGCGATCGTCTTTTATATGGACGGAGGAGCGGGGCATGAAGTGGTTCAAGAGAACGGCCGCCGAATGAAGCTGGTACAGAAGCTTGCGGACAAAGGTGTTGGACTTGGTTTCATGCACTATGCCGTCGAGATTGTGCCTGACCAAGCCGGAAAGGAATTCAAGCGTTGGATTGGTGGGCATTACGAACATATGTTTTCCTGCAACCCTATTTGGGAACCAAGCTTCGCACAATTCGCCCAGCATCCTATCACACGCGGGGTACAGCCGTTTTCTATCAAAGATGAATGGTACTTCAATATGCGATTCGTTTCGGATATTCCTGGCAACGAAACCACCAAGACGGATGCGTTGGCATTTACTCCTATCCTTGTCGCTTCACCATCCGATGACGTGCGCGATGGCCCTTATGTTTATCCCGCTGGTCCCTATACCCACATTGAGTCCAACCAAGGACGCGCAGAGGCCATGATGTGGGCTGTCGAACGAGCGAACGGAGGACGCGGATTTGGTTTCACAGGCGGACACTTTCACGACAACTGGGGTAACGATTCGTTCCGAAAAGTGGTTCTCAATGCAATGTTATGGATTGCGAAGGGGGAAGTCCCTGCAGACGGTATCGAGTCGGTTGTAACCCCAGAACAATTGAATCAAAACCTCGACCCCAAGCCAAGTAGGTAGGCTTCTTAGCGACCTGATTAACCCATGCATCAAGCGAAACCTAGCGACAAAAGCCTTGATTTGCGTCCCGACAAGCAAAGGGGCTTGATGCGTTGGGTTCGGAGAGTGGTTCGATGGGCGGTAAGAACCGCATGCTTGCTGATGACTCTTGCCGTGGTTTTTGTGGTCGCTGCTTGGGTGCTTGGAAACACACCGGTGAACACGGATTTCCAGAGCGCGGGTGAAGAGGGGATCGAAATCGTGATTCTCAACAATGGAGTCCACGCAGATATTGTGGTTCCATTGGATCACCCCGAGTTTCGATGGCGCGATTATCTTGCTCCTTCACACTTTATTGCTCCGAGTTCGGAATATCGATACGCTCTGTTTGGCTGGGGGAACCGGCACTTTTACATGGAAACGCGAACCTGGGATGACGTAAAAGTCATGACGGTATTAAGGGCGTTTGCGGGTATCGGCGACACAGTGGTTCATGTCGAGCTGTGCAGCCACAATTCCTGGGACTCGGAACGCTCTCGCAAGATACGCATTAGCCCAGATCAATTTCGGAAGCTAAGTGCTTTTTTGTTGGAAACGATGAAAACGTCAGAAGACGGGAAGCTCGTTCCAGTTCCGAATGCTCATTATCATGACTCGGACGCATTTTACGAGGCAAAAGGAAGCTACCACTTGTTTCGAACCTGCAACGTTTGGGCGGGGGCGGGTCTCAAGAAGGCAGGCATTCGTGTTGGCTACTGGACTGTTACGCCTGGTTTGCTGTTTGCTTGCTTGCCAACTTAGAACAGTTGTCCTCAACTGTTTCTGAAGCTTGCAACAATCCCCCCATCTCGAGTTCACTCTTGGCGGCACTATACGCCAGAAGGAGTCTGTGGGCGTTTTGTCTCTGCGTCCTCCGCGACTCTGCGTTTTCAAATAGCTCGGAGAGTCGCAACAGAATGACATCGAACCAGTTCGACACATCTAGATGCCCTACCTCCGTTTAATCGACTTGGGATCGATTGTGCGGCATGGTCGCAGTTCGTGAAGGATTTCGGACGAAGTTTCAATAACGTGGAGGGTAAGCCTACCAGCATCGCTCAAGTTCGACTTTTCAAAGAATTTACGCAGAATGGAACTGCGATCGCTCGTCAAGACAATGGGATCGCAGTAACTGCTTTGAAATTTGATTACGACTTGTTGACAGCCAACGTGACTGAGTTTCGTCGAGTTCCCAGTTTACGTGTCATCGAATATTCGAATCGTAGTGGAAGCCATGTTGTCTTGATCTAGCCAAGACCCAAGGGCGACAGCGGCGAATAGCATGCCAGGTTTACGGGGTTGGGGATCCGATAGGCAATCTTGCTAGCCAAGGCCATCGCACCTACTTGAAAATCTGTTCGGCAATTATCCTTTACGAATCAAGCTCATAATCATGCAAACAAATATGGCAACTCAAACATGGCACGGATGCATCATGGCCTTTCGGTTCAACGAATTGACTCGGATATCGGTAAGTTAGAAGGTATGGAGCTGCACTCTACACCGTCGCAACATAACGGCGGCCTGTTGGATGCTAGACCCATTTTGCCGGACGAGTATGCTTTTATTGACACATTCAGAAATCTGGGAGGCTCGTATCACGGTGGTTTTTGAAGAATTGTTTATTGAATCGAAGGGTAAGCCAGTTCAGTACAAAGGGATTACGGTCCGAATGATGGACGAAATTCCGATTAGTGATAGCGCGATTATTCGGATTGAGTTCGAACTAGCGAACTCAGAATGGCGCCAAGGGATTTCGTTGACGACCGTGGGTACGTTGGAGGTCGGAGGCCGAAAGATTAAGCGAGGAATAGCCCTTTGGTATGACACCGCACCAAAAGTAATCGAACTAAACGTCAAGTCAAAGTCGGGGATCCTCCAGGTTAAGAACATCTGGGATGTTGGTGATGGAGTTGTCCACTCATGGCACAACGGTGCCGCAATAATCGTTTCTGTGGATGGCACTAGGCGGCGCTATCAATGTAACGATGGTCATGAGGACGATGATTTCGATGACTTGGTGTTTGCTTTAACGGTTATTGAGTCCTGAGATTTTTGGTCCTGAAGGAAGGAAGTTAAGGGAGCATCTCGATAGCGTCTTTCAGTTCTTCTTGGAATCGTCGCTTCAATGCTGGTATCCATTCTTCCGAAACACCTTGGAAGTGAACGAGTTTCCCATCGCTTGTCGTGCGGCCACGTTCCTTGTAGATCGCCTTGATCCATTCCAAATCGGATTCTACATTTTGGATCTCAGCGGACACTGCTTTTGAAGCATTGACAATGAGTTTTGAATTCGGGCCGTGCTGAACTGCACAAGACCATACCACATCTTTGAACGCGGCAGATCGAGCGTTCGTGTCGACTTTAAGTTCAGTCTGGATCAGCTTGACTTGAGGATCGTAATGCGTTGCCTTGATGAACTCATGTTCTTTCGAATGAAATGCCCTGGGGTCTTTCGCGACGGTTCGTTTCCATTGCTCTGTGAATTCGGGAGTACCACCTCGCAACCCTCTAAACTCCGATGCATAGTACTTGTCTGCGAATCGGTCTGCGTTTCCAATCGCGGAAGCGAGTTGATATGTTCCGTAGGATACGCCGCCTGGGTCACCAATCCCGGTCGATACCGTTTCGGGCCCTCGTCCACCCGATTCATACTTGGCCGAAAGCAATCCAAGACTTATGGCTTGCGTAGTTGGTTCGCGAACACCCTGAGCAATCGCATGATCGGTGGAATTGCAAACGAAGCTTAACGCCATCAAAATCAGGAAGAATCGAAAGCGAAAATCAGCCATAACGCTTTCGGTCAAGATCAGGGAATTCATGTGGTAAGCAGTGGCGTGCAAGAAATCGGTCTGAAAAATCAATTTATAGAACTATTTTTCTATTGAGGCAAAAAATCCAGCAACAATCGCAAGCTTGTCTCGACAACTGACTGGAACAGCCATTCGAGTGCCCAAAAAGATCGACTGATTTGATCTTATCCTCCCGATAGCAGCTGACGCTAATTCAAAAAATCTTTTATTGGGAAACAAGGTCTCAGCATGGCCTATCGAGCAGCCGGGGCAATAGCATTTGCAGAACAATTGGTTGGAAGAGGCCGCTATGGTGACGGTGAGTGCTGGACACTTGTCGAGGATGCCGTCGTGGGTGCCGGGGGCCAATCCTCAAGGACGCTAACTCGAAATTTTGGCATTCACTCCAATTACGTATGGGGACGGCCTGTAATAGCGGCCAATGCTGCTCCCGGGGATGTGCTCCAGTTTCGTGGTTATTCTTGGACCAGAAGCATAACGAGAAGCAGCGGCCCATCAACGAGCGCGCTTGGTCCCGCGATAACGGACTGCGAACCCTCTCAAGGTCGATCGCACCACTCTGCCATTATCGTTCGGGTGATACGGGCAGGATTGGTTGAGGTCATCGAGCAAAACATACCTAGGGGCACGATTCCACGGAGAACGATTCTAGCGATCATAGGCGGCGCACAACCTCCTGAAGATACGGTCACGAACGACATGATGGGGACGTATGTGACCCGGCGTGTGACACTGGACACCGTCGCGAATCCACCTTCGATCTATCGCCCAATCTAGAAGCATAAGGACAATGCATTCATGCCTGGCGTTGACCTCACTTCCCACCGGGATGAAGAGTCTGTCTTTTGGAACACTCAGATGTGCGTTGCTGGGGTCCGTCTAGCTGTGACGATATTTTGACACGAGGTCGACTTCAATCAAAGTCGAACAACTCGCTCCAAAACGACTCCTTCTTCTTTCCATAGCGATGATGCGGACGGTCATCTTCACGATACTCCCGATTTTCGTACCGTCGATCGTCGTACTTTCGATCGTCTTCGTATCGTTCCGTTGGAGACGCAAGGTCTCTGCGACTCTTTTCTACCGCAGGTGGGGGTGGGACTTGAGCTGGATGCTCTGATTGCTGAATGAACTTGTCTAGCTCGCCACGGTCAAGCCAGACTCCACGGCAACTCGGACAATAGTCGATCTCAATTCCCTTCCGTTCAGTCATCAAAAGATTGACGGAGATGCAGGTTGGGCACTTCATGCAATACTTACTTTCCAAGGTTTCAATGGAGTTGATGGTTGTTTCGATAACAATACGCTCGCCAAAAGAACACTTCGTGGCGAAGAAAACCAATTGCTGGACAGATTGTCTCCGATCGGAATAACAAAACAACTTGAAAGGAATGCGTCAACACATTGGTTTTGTCTAACTAACGATTTCCTGCAATGAACAGGTACCTCCATTCCCTGAAGACCGGTTTTTGGAGAAAGCACAGCTCGATGGTTTTCCAACATTTGTCGGTCTTGGATGCAAAAGGGAATGAGTCGATTGAAGGTCGTCAGTCACCGACCGAGACGAAACTCTGCAGCGTTAGCTCGATCGAGCTCCTGCCGACCTCGCCTGCCGGGCTACCCACCAGAGCATTCGAAAATTTGATCGCTTTGCGATCATGGTGAACCTTTTCGTCTCTACCAAACCCACATTGAGAACAGATTTTACGACCTTGCGACTGTGGCATGACGATTGCAATTCATGCTTTATAAAAGGTCGATCCAAATGAGGACAGACCAAGATTTTTTCCACACGTAGAAACTAGAGCATTTAAAAATGATTACCAGAGATCAATTTGTTGATAACGCAGGGGAAGTGATTCGGGACCAATACGATCGTGTATCTACCGAGGCCAAGAAAGGGTTGGACTACACCGCGAAAAGCGTCGGGCGTAGACCCTTTGAGTCTTTAGCTGTGGCGGTGGGTTCCGGAATTATCGCCGGGGTTTTGTTAGGAATGTCCATGTCGAACCGAAAGCGCGCCGAATGAGCTCGCTGAAAGGTCAAGCAGAAACTAATGCGGACCAGATCATTGAGCGTATGCGAATGGTGCGCATGTCCGGTAAAGCCCACGCGATCGACCTTCAGGGGAAGGCGAAGCGCTTGGTCGATTGGAAGGAATATGTGAAGGCTAAACCCATACTTTCAGTAGCATCCGTGTCTCTTTTGGGGTTTGGGCTCGTTCGCAGCCTTATACTTGCTGCTTCGAAACCGTCGCCTTCCTCATCAACGAATCAGCCGATCAGGTCTGGCACCTCTCCCCTGAAAACCACTCTCAGTAGTTCAGTCGCAAACTTAGCAATCACCGTCGTAACGAACGCCGTCAAAGCTTACGTCGCGAACTTGATGCAGAATGGGATAACGAAAGGAAACCTACATGATCGATTTCAGCAAGAATCTTCCAAGGACTGAAGCAGAACACGGAAATCGTCTTCAAGAAGAATGGTATTTGAATGACGATGATTCCGCCGAACGAGATGAGCCTATTTTTGATCCTCTAGACCTTGCCCGTCAATGTATCGCCGCAAGGCCGACAGTAACAATTGCAATCGCATTTGCAATCGGAGGGGCTTTGGGATGGTTGACATCGAGAAGATGAACGGGAAGTACAAACACTCCAACCCGATCGAAGATATGCAGTCGTCTGTAGGAGCATTTGTTTTCGATCTTATCGAATTAGCTGAACTACAGGGCAAATTGCTTAAGGCAGATGCAAAGTTAGCTGTTCGGAAGTCGATAGGAACAGCCGCCGCGATTGCCATCTCCTGTTGTTGTTTAATGGGCTGCTTGCCAGTCTTGGGTTTTGGCCTTGCTTCGGTAGTCGCCTACTATTTCGAACTGGAGGACTGGATAGCGCAAATTGCCGTGGGTGGCAGCTTTTCTTTCATGAGTGTTCTCATTGCAACCATTGCCTTCAGAAACATTACCCGAATCAATCAACAATTTCACCGCAGCATGGACGAGTTTTCGAAAAATCTAACTTGGGCAAAGAACGCTTTCAATCGTGAATCGGAGCGTTAGACGCAGCGTCTACATTTTTTAGTTATCAGAGACATTCACTCAACAATAGGCACAATGAACTATGGCAAACACCACCCCATCCCGCGACGGCTGCGCAACAGCGCAAGATACTTTTCGTGGCGCTCAAGAACAATTGGCAAAGGCTGCTAACATCGCAAAAGAAACAGCCCTGGAGTGTGGAACACACTATGTTACAGAACCCGCGAAGGATCTGGTTGGACTGCTTCAAGATTACGCAAAATCCAGACCCGAAGTTGCAGCGGTTTGGTGCTTTGGGCTTGGTCTGTTTATCGGCTGGAAATTAAGACGATAGCAACGACCACAATCAGCGATCGCCGCAGATCGCGATACCTATTTGATCAAGAGTTCGTATCGCAGATCAGGCTTGATGCTTAACAACGTCAAGACCAGCTACTGCTCGCCCCATGCAGCAATTCAAACGACCACAGTAAAATCCGTTAGGAGATGTCGGCGAGTTTCTGCTCTTGATGCTCAGGCACTTCGGCATCCGGTGGCAATTCAACATCCGCAGGCTTCGGAGCCGCTGCGCCGTGCCCTTCTATATCGTGAAGCAATTCAAGCAAATTTCGTTCTAGTGCGGTGCATAGACTGTCGAGCGGCAAAAAGTCGATTCGTTGCGTGCTAAAGGGATTTTGCAATTCCATCCCTATGCGATCCAGCGACAATAAAGGGTAAGCGAGAAGCATCACATACACAGGAATAACCCAGAGTGGATGAACATTCCAAAAACGTGATGACTCGACAACTCCAGTCTCAAAATCCTGCATCAATCCAAATGGCAGAGTCACCAAAAGCAAAAAGATAAACTGCCGCACTTGAATTGCACCAGATCGTGCAAGTGGCGTTCTCAGAATTCTTTCGCATCCGCCTATATGATCCATCAGGCTAGCCCTTTGCTCTTCGCACTTCTGAAAGGCAAATCCGTCCATACCAAGATTTCGTGCCTCGTTCAGTAGCATCGCGATTTCGCTGGATACAGCAGCTGGCATATGATCCGCTTTTCGAACCCAATCCTGACTTGGCTCCGAAAGAAGTCGCTCTAGTTCCGGAAAATCTCGCTGCTCTCGAAGGCTTCGGCGACAAACGTGAGGGAAAACGGCAAGCCATCGAACAAACCTCGAACGCCAGCGGCCATCCCTTGGTCCGTAGGACAGTCCCGATATCGCTAAGTTGCGCGACTGGTTGACGATACCTCCCCATAAAACTCTTGCTTCCCACCAACGACTGTATCCAGTGTTCACTCGCAACACGAGAAGCAAGCCCAAGATTGCTCCCACAGTTCCAAACGGTCCCGCAGGGACCGATAAAGGCATTTGCAGTATGTTTTCTACAATTTGAATGCTAAGCACAATGACGACCGTCAATGCACCGAAGCCAATCACATCCAGAAACACACGCGGTGCAACCGACCCCTTGATGACGAATGTCCCCAACCAATAGGAATACGAGAGACTGCTGTCAGCTTCCTGAACAAGATTACCTGCTGATTGGTTCGATTTATTTGGATGAGTTTTCAAGATTGCGGTTCCATTACCAAATCGGTTTTCTGGTTCTCGAAGAAGCAGGGCAACTTCCGAAGAGAAGTTAGTTCATAATCGCATTAAAGCTAAAAGACAAAAAAAGCCTTGTCCAGTCATTGAACAAGGCTTTTCATTTTGTTTGCAATGAGTTGCAATTACTTCGAAGTTTTAGCAACATAGTCCGAATCGGTGTAATCCAGTTTCGCCATCAAATCCTCTGCGGCCTTCATGTGCTTTTCGGTCTCTTGAATGCCGTCTAGCACGATTTGCTGCAACTGGTCTGATGTATGTCGTTGCGAAACGATCAACTTGGTACGCATGGATGCGTGCTTTGCAATTTGCATCCCGACAAAGCACTTGTCAAACTCTTCTCCATCTTTCATGCTGAGGTACTTTTGAGAATCCATGATGCATTGCTGAGCGAGCTCACGTTGCAGTTGGACCATATCAATTCCTGGCGTGGCAGCGTGATCGAGACTTAACTTTTTGACTTGCACAGAGTCGAGCCGAGGATCAGTCCAGCGACTACGCCGACACCCATGGCTAGAAGCATTGATTCACCCGGTCGGTGTTGCACAGTTTGACTGGCTGCCTTGATGCCATCTCGCGATGCATCTCGAGCATAGTCGTAACCCTCACGAATTGTATCACCGGCCCTGCAAGCCATGTCGCTCGCAGCTTCCGAGATGCGTCCAACGGTTGATGTTGTGTTGTCTGAGATCGTTCGGAGGAATTCCTCGATTTCATCGCGAGCCTTTCCCGTCTTCTTTTGGATCACACCTACAAGTTGCTGAATGTTGCCTTCCACTGCAGCGATATCGTCACCTGTGATCTGCGAGTACTTGGTCTTGATAGCTCCAGCCAAGTGGTTCCATGTGCCTTGGACTTCGTCTTTAATTGCCATTTCAATCTCTCCCTTGTATTTGTTTATCGTAATCCCATCTTGTGGACGAACTAACAACGCAAAGCTTGTGCCAGATTCCCTTCGTTTCAGATAGACCTTACGAATGACGAACTTGTCGTAATAAAATCTCGCAGCAAGCTGGTTTCGCAACCGAGTAGGCCTTGGAACGACCAATTGGCTTTGTCAACGAACGCAAAGCGAATGTTTGTTCGGGAAGCAACGCAATTTTCTCGATCATGGGCTAATAAAGTGATCGCGAACGGGTCAGAATAGTGCTAGGTTTCCAAAGCCCAACTTAAGACTTCTCTCACTGCAAAAGTATCAAGATGTTCGCTCGCATTTCAATCACCACCCTTTGTGCGGGATTACTACTGGCTGCCGGGTGCACCCAGTCCACCAACTCCAACAGCAATGCTCCACTTCCTGGTGGATATTCGACCGAAAGCACCCCATCGCCGGACGCCATAGCGGCAGCCGAATTTGCTGTGGCTGAACAATCGAAGACGATCGCAGGACTGAAGCTAAGCTCCATCGATTCGGTTAAGACTCAGGTGGTGGCAGGCAGGAATTTTGAACTGGTTTTGAAGGTGGTCGATGGTGGCATTGCAAAAACCGCTCGGGCCATCGTTTACACAGATCTGACAGACGCGAAGTCGCTTACGTCTTGGGTCTGGTTGTAAAACGAACGGAAGCCGAGTTGTTGGAAGTATTTTGCTGCCGTTGTCGCTTCCAATTTTGGTAAAAGAGGCCAAAACACGTCAAATCAAAGCGAAGAAAACGTCACAAGCTGTTTTCACAAAACAGCGGTTTCAGCCATCAAAAAACCCTAGGAATCATTGAGAAACCTAGGGTTTTTGAAGGGGTGACTAACGGGACTCGAACCCGCGACCTTCGGAGCCACAATCCAACGCTCTAACCAACTGAGCTACAGCCACCATCCGAAGACCCAATATTAGTGGTTCCCGTTTCGTCCGTCAACTCAATCCTTTTCCCAAAGAAACATTCCCTTGCTTGAGAACGGGAGCATCCTCACCATCAACCCAAGACTTACGAAGAGGGTTTTAGCGTTTCTTTCTTTGACAAACGGGGCAGAAAAAGGTGCTTCGCTGCCCCTGAACCATGCGAACGATCGAGCCTTTGACGCAGGTTCGACATGGTTCACCTGCGCGGTCGTAAACCAAGTGTTGATTTTGGTACTTTCCCTCACCATTGATTGCGTTTCGATAGGTTCCGTCGCTTAGCGTCGACCCCTCTTGCTCGATGGCGTGTGTCAAAATCCTGATCGTTTCAGCGTGGATTTGCTTCCATTTCATCTTACTGATGGCCGTGCAACGAAGACTTGGATGCACCCGAGCAGCATGTAGGATCTCTGCGGCATACAGATTACCTATTCCGCTTACCAGTTTTTGGTCAAGTAAAGCAACTTTGACTTCCCGGTCCAAGCCCGCAAATCGACTCACAAATATATCTTGGTCGACCACCGACGCGTCCGGTCCAAGCTGATTTGGGCCAAGATACAGGTCCACTTGTTTCGGCGTCCAAAGGCAGACGGTGCCTAAGCCTCGTCGATCCCAGTAAATGAAACGATCGGCTGCCGCGTTCTCGAGCTCAAACACAATGCGTAAATGGTGCTCGTTAGGCGGTGGCCAGAGCATCGCGATGCCCGCCATTTTGGGTTGCATTACAATGGAGTCCCCACTGTCCAATACAACCAGAACGCGCTTTGCGATTCGGTTCACTTCTCGAACCACACAACCCACCGTCCTTCGTTCAAGTTCTTGAAAGGAGGGATCGATCTTGATTGGCCGATACGGGATGTCCGGTTCAATCACCGAGCGAATTGTCCCGCCAATAATTGGAAACAGGCCACGTCGCATCGTTTCGACTTCGGGCAGCTCAGGCATCACCCATCCCTAGTGCGTTTTGTAGACATCTTTAGGTTCGATCAAGATGCTTTGGTCAACCACAAACTGGTGCGATTCCAGTTTTCGAAAGAAGCAACTTGCATAGCCCTCGTGGCATGCTGCGCCGGTCTGTTCCACCAAGATCAAGATACAATCCGCATCGCAATCGATTCGAACCTCTACAATGCGTTGGCGGTGACCGCTCTCTTCCCCTTTTCGCCACAAGCGGTTGCGAGAGCGACTAAAATAGGTCGCGAAACCACTTGCAACCGTTTCTTGGTACGCTTCACGATTCATCCACGCAAACATCAAAACTTGGTGCGTTCTGGCATCTTGTGCGATGGCGGGCAATAACCCATTCACACCGCGAGAAAAATCCGGTTCGGTCATTGCCAAGGACGCTTTAAAATCTCGTGAGCGATAATCGCCATCCGCATGGTTTGAGGATCGCGTAACTGATGAATCATGGACGCGGACGAAACCATCGCCGTCTTTTGTGGTTCGACTTGCGTTGCCGGAGTCTCCGTCAACACGCTCGGAGCCGTTGACTTCCGTTTGGATTCCGATGCTCTTATCTTGCTGATTTCATTCTGAAAATTCGGCTTTCGGTTGGTTCCAACTCGATCGCCACCTTGCTCCAGCGAGGATGGGGGAGCGGAAGAAGGCAAGCCTGTCGAAAGACTACCACTGGTCGCTTGGTAGGGTGTTGAGAATGAATCCGGTATGCTGCTTGGAAGACTCGGTTGCAGTCGAGGTTGTTCAGGCTCTAGCCGTGGAGGTTCAGGATTACGTTGGGCCGACGGAGCAGGACTAGGCGCTTTGTTTCCCTTTTTCTGCTGCCTTTGCTGCCGCCTGAGGGCCGCCTGCTTCAAAAAATCGTCAAGATCGTCTGCCATTACTAAGTTCTTTCCGAATGTCGGCTCTCGTAGGCGGCCCCAAACAAAGCATCGCTTGGAGCCACTTCGATTAAGTATTAGGCTCCGCGAGCGGTGTTCGAAGGTCCTGTTGTGCTGGTTCCGGCGATGCTTTGACGCATTTCGGTATCAGCCGTCATATTGCGCAGTTTGTAGTAGTCCATAATCGAAAGCCTTCCGCTGAGAAGCGATTCCGCGATTGCTTTAGGAACATCCGATTCGGCAGCCACCACTTCCGCTCGGCTTTGCTCGATCTTTGCAAACATTTCTTGTTCGGTCGCGACTGCTTCTGCGCGTCGGCTTTCGGCCTTGGCTCGAGCGACTCGCGTGTCCGCTTCTGCAAGGTCCGCTTGCAATCGAGCACCAATGTTCTCGCCCACATCAATATCTGCGATATCAATGGAAACGATTTCAAATGCAGTTTGATCATCTAGTCGACTAGCCAATACCGTCTTCGAGATAACGTCTGGGTTTTCCAAAACGGTCTTGTGACTCTCTGACGAGCCAATCGCGCTAACGATTCCCTGTCCAACCCGAGCGATGATGGTTTCTTCCGTTGCACCACCGATCAATCGCTGTAGGTTCGCTCGAACGGTGACTCGGGCCTTCACCTTCAACTGGATTCCATCCTTCGCGATCGCATCCAAGAAGGCAACTGCACTTCCCTTCGGTGGGCAGTCAATCACTTTAGGATAAACGCTGGTTTGAACGGCATCTAGCACATCGCGTCCGGCCAAATCGATGGCAGATGCTTCGCGAAACGAAAGGGTAATTTGCTTGCTTTTACGAGCCGCTACCAAAGCGCGAATCACCAAGGGAACATTGCCACGGGCCAGGAAGTGAGCTTCGAGCGATTTCGTCGTCAAGTCATCGTCTTTGATACCAGCTTGGACAGCCATGATCTTGCCGCGAACGATCGTTCGTGCATCGACACGTCGGAACATCATTCCCAACAAGTCCCAGACACTGACTTTAGCCCCAGTCATAACCGACTGGACCCAAAGCCAAAAGTATCGCGAGAAAACGGCCAACACGATGATGGCGAACACGAAGGCTAAAAGACCTAACACGAGACAAATCGTGAAGATTACAGGGTTCATGGGATGCGCTTCTTACTTGATGAATGTGTTGTCATTACGGGCAAAGCTTAGGGGGCTCGGCTTGCATGCATCGTTTCTCCACCCATAAAAAAATGAATGGTTGAAGCGATTCCCGATGCATCATAGTTTAACGTAAGTTTTCCTGCCGTGTACTTTAGTCCAAACTCTTCTGGACTATGAGCCACCATCTCCAGCGGCACACCTGAGAGTGACAGATATAACTTCCCCTCCTTCGCCACGATTTCCCAAATCCCTCCTGAATCGCGTACAAACTTGCCCGCAATTTTTGCCTGTTGTTCAGGGGCGAGTTCGACAACGACGGGATCGTACGGTTTTTCAGGAGGCTGAATCGACTCCGGCAGGAGTTCCCGAAGCCAAATGTTGCGGTATCGAACAGGATTGCCGTGATCTTGGAAAGAAAGCGGACGGCGCTGGTCAACCTTGGTATAAGGATGATGCTGAAGCCAGGAAGTCGGACCAAGCGGACGAACGCCGTCTTGGACAAGAACCCCATTGTGAAAAACCGTGATTCGAGCGGGCTGAATAAGTTTACCATCTTCACCGAATGCGGGAGCGCGATAGACAATGTCGTAGGCTTGCCATTCGCCTGGCTTTCGACTTGCATTGACCAAGGGTGGATACTGCCCATAGACGGCCCCTGCTTGGCCATCCGCGTACGTTGGGTTCTCAAACGAATCGAGAACTTGCACTTCAAACAAACCTTGCAGAAAAACGCCGCTGTTGCCACGCCCTTGTCCCTTTCCCTCCACTCTTGCTGGGGCGGCCCACTCGACATGCAGTTGGACATCGCCAAAGGATTGCTCCGTAAAAATGTATCCGCTGCCAGGGACGGATTCCATCACTCCATCGCGAATGATCCATTTTGCAGGGCTTTTGTTATCAGACCGCCAGCGTTCGAGGCTGGTTCCGTCAAACAAAACAATCGCATCGGATGGTGCCGCATGGGGGAGATTGGACTCCCCTGGGGTGATCACTTTGGGGCGATCTCGCTCGATATCGTGCGCCTTCCAGCCCGTTGGAAGCTGGGCCACAGAATAGCTATTTAGCGAAATTCCTAATGCCCAAACAAGGACAAAAACGCTCTGTTTAAGCCCTCGGTTTAGTGAGTGAAATTGCTGGGACAAGCAAAAAATAAGATTCATGATAACCAGGCTTTGCTCGAAGGACGGAGGATAAGAGGATTGAGGCTCAAGGACTAGAACTGAATGGATGAACGGAAAACTGGCGAGCATCCGTTCTGCACCAAGACATCATAATCGGCCAAGGGTGGTTGGTCGCAAGAATCGCTGATGCAATCGTTACAGACGTTCGATTCATGAAAAAAGTAAGGGTTTCCCACATTGCTACCGATCGGAACGTCCTATTTGTAATCTGAGGATAAAAACGTGACCTACCCTTCAGCAATCGATTTCGACAGGGAAACAACACTCTGTTCTGTTGCAATTTTACACCCACCCGAATCCTTTTGCGATGAAGATGGAATTGAATTCATCCCCAATTATAAGCGGCCTGCCGATTCAGGATGCCCCATGGCTACCTGTGTCGATACCTATTGGTATTCCACAAAGTCCAGCCACAGAGGGCACGGTTGCTCGAGAGGTTGCTGATTTCGTCGCTACTATGGCTGATCCCATGGAAATGGCAGCTGTGAAATTGGGCGTCATTTCCAGCCTGTACGTCGCCTTAAGAGCCAAGCACGGCCCAGCTGCAAGCCACTCAATGCGAGTCGCAATTTTTGCCTCCGCTTGGGGTGTCCGTAATCGCGTGCCAGAGAATCAACTCCAATTGCTTGAGGTTGCTGGCTTATTTCATGAAATAGGCAAGATCGGAATTCCAGATCGAGTTCTGCAAAAGCCGGATCGATTGAGCGAAAACGAGCAATCGATGATGAGTCTTCACACTCAAGTTGGGCAGGAGATCGTGCGAGCTGCCGGTGGATCGGACGATTTAATTCAAGCGATTGCCGGCTTAGGAGTTCGATTTGATTCGGCGACGACGCATCCCGCCCATGGACAGGCATCCTTGACCAGCCGATTGATCAACATCATCGATGCGTTCGACTCAATGACAACGCGTCAAGTCTTTCGTGACCCGCTATCGTACGACGCAGCGTTTGCCGAAATTTTTCAATTAGCAGGTTCCCAGTTTGATCCTGTTCTGGTCCGAAGCTTTGCGGAAGTGGTTCTGGACCCCAACGTCAATTTTCAAGAATCGGTAAAACATCGTTGGATGACCGGGTTGGATTCCATCGGAGTATCACGACTATTTGAACTCAAGGGTGGGACAAATCAACCGGTCGCAGCCTACTCAGAGCGACCAGCCAGTGCTTTGATCCAGTCTCTCAACGATACGTTTTATCGTCACATGATGGATCATATTCCGGACGGAGTCATCTTTATCGACTCGGAGTATCGCGTTCTCGATTGGAATTCAGCAGCAGAACGGATGACAGGTCGATCAGCCGACTCCGTGTTCCAGCAACGCTGGAACCCCGCGTTCGCATGCCTTTGCGATCAAGATGGTTTCGCAATCAGCGATTCGGATTGTCCATTCTTAGCACTCATGAATTCGGGCGAGAAAATTCAACGTAGGCTAGCCATAAGACAGGAAGGATCTGCAATTGTACACGTTGATTTGGAAGTTATTCCGGTACTTAACGACTTAGGACATTTGTGCGGCGGCGCCATGATCTTGGAGGATATCAGCGAAACGGCTGTCCTCGAGCAAAAAATTGTCTACCTTCGTGAACGCGCATCACAAGACCAACTGACGAAAGTTCCAAATCGTGGCGAATTGAATCGACAGCTTCCTGATTTTGTTGCATACCATCAGCGCAATAACCACCCGGGTAGCATCATCATCTGCGATATCGATTTCTTCAAACGGATCAATGATACCTTTTCCCATCAAGCAGGTGATGAAGCGCTGATTGTATTTGCTAGTGTGCTCAAAGACTGCTGTCGTGAAACGGATTTCGTCGCACGTTATGGTGGTGAGGAATTCGTGATGCTATGCGGCGATTGCGATTTTGCCGAAGCGAAAGAAATAGCAGAAAACATTCGAAAGCGAGTAAAGGCAACGCCCATTCCTTCCTTGCGAAATGCATCGATTACAGCAAGCTTTGGTGTAAGCACTGTCCTGGCAGGTGACACGCACGAAGCGGTTCTTGGAAGGGCGGATCAAGGCCTGCTTATCGCCAAGGAAAGCGGTCGCGATCGCGTGGTCGGGCTCGGTCTTGAAACCAAACCGGCATCACAAGAAACGCCAGCCCCCCAAGTCTCTAGCTGGCTGAGTTGGCTGGCACCCGCTAAATGCGAAGTACGACGATTTGAACTGATGACGAACGTTCCACGCAACGTCACTCTGGAAAAGCTCAAAGGGTTCGTCAACGAATTCAAAGCCAACATCGTGCAGGTAACATGCGATTCGGTTGTTCTGGATGTGGACTGCCGAATAGCTCCAATCCCGCAAATCCAAAACGAGCGACTTGGCAAATTTAGAGTCTCAGTCAAGTTAATTGACGTTGAAGTAGAAGCCAATTCTCGCAGCAACGAGCTGAAAATCTGCACGGTGCTCGAAACCGAAATTGTACCAACACGCGGCCGAGATCGACGTTCAGAAACAACGCGCAATCAGATTCTGCGATTGAAAACAGCGTTTCAAGGATGGATGGTGGCAATCGAAATGGATGATTCCGTGAAGGCTACGATCGTTCGCAGAATCAAGCCTGAAAAGGATTCGCGTTACTAAACGTACCGCGTTTCAACGCTCCAAGCTATTTGTCTTTTAGCTTGAGTTGCAAGTTTTGGCGGTGAATTCCAAGGCGACGTGCAGCGGCCGATACGTTGTTGTCTTCCAGCGTCATAGCGCGTTCAATAGCAAGCTGTTCAAATCGCTCCATGATCGCTTGCTTGGCTTCGGTTAAAGGCATTTCGAAGTACTCTTCAAAAAACTGCATGTCGCAAGGTTCTTGATGCTTTGGCAAAATCCCTAAGTCCTGGGCATTGATTGATACAGTGGTGGCCATGGCCGCTGCTCCTTCGACTCGCTGCTTGAGCTCGCGTACATTTCCTGGCCAACTATAACTCATCATCGCAGCCATGCATTCAGGTGTCAGCTGTTGATCCGCTCCCAGCCAGCGCTTGGCGAGTAAGAGAATGTCCTCCACTCGCGATCGCAAGGCAGGAATTCGCAACTCAATCCCTCGAAGTCGGTAATAAAGATCCGATCGGAATGTCTTTTGTTCCATCGCCACTTCTAGATCTTGGTGTGTCGCACTTAGGATGCGAACATCCACTGGAACTTCTTCCTCGGAGCCAACGGGCGTCATAACGTTCTCTTGCAGAATACGTAACAGACGCGTCTGAACCCCCGAAGGCATGTCTCCGATTTCATCCAAGAACAGAGTTCCACCATTCGCCTTTCGGAACACACCTTCGCGGTTACGATCGGCCCCAGTAAAGGCCCCGCGGACATGACCAAACAGTTCGCTTTCGATGAGATTCTCAGAAATCGAGGCGGTGTTCACGGCGACAAACGGCTTGTCGGAACGGTCGCTGCATCGATGCAACTCCCGCGCGACGAGCTCTTTTCCTGTGCCGCTCTCACCGCGAATTAGGACCGGAAGCTTCGATTTGCTTGCCCGTCTTATCTGATCGAAAAGACCATGCATGACAGGATGAATGCTGATCAGCGAGCCCAACTGAGGCACCGATTCTAATTCAGCACTCAGTTGGGCGACTCGCTTCGCCAAGTCACAGCGTTCCTGACAACGCTTCACGATCGAGCGAACTTGTTCGATTTCATAAGGCTTCGTGAGAAAATCCGCCGCCCCACGTCGAATGCACTCGACCGCAATGTCAATGCTGTCGTTCGCCGTCAGCACAATGATCTCTGGACTTCGCCAATCAGGATGCGATTGCAGCTCCGTCAAAATGGAAATCCCATCTCGCACGGGCATATTGAGGTCCAGGAAAGCCAGATCCGCCCCTGCCTCCTTCAACTGCTTCAGTCCAGATTCCCCGTCTTGAGCCTCCAAGATCTCTCGCCCTGGCGCCCGGATCGCTCGATGCAAAGCATATCTGGCCGTAGCATCATCTTCGATGATCAATATCTTCATGTATTCTTACTTATGGGATTTCACTTCGACGGTAAAGACGGAGCCTTGTCCTTGTTTTGATTCGACGTGAATTCTGCCGCCGATTTCTCGCACCCGCTCGGACACAATATACAATCCAAGCCCTGTCCCCGTTGCTTTGCTGGTCTCAAACGGCAAAAAGATCTTGGATAGCCTCTCTTCCTGAATTCCGTTTCCATTATCCGCAACAGATACTTGATACGTCTCGTGATTGTATCGGCTTTCAATTCGAACCAAACCGTTTCGATTCTCGGAGGCCGCCTCAATTGCATTCTTGATCAAGTTCATAAAGATCTCATTCAGTGATGCGTCGGACGCTTCCATAGTGATGCTTGAGCACTGCAAGTCTAATTCGACGCAAGTACTGCATTTTTTGGCATAGTGATCCATGATTGCAACCAGCCTCTCAATCACACGGTCTGGATGCGTGATACGATTTTCGGAGTCTGGAGGCCTCGCAAAATCAAGCATGCGCTGAAGCGTCCGATTCAAACGATCGACCTCAGAAACAATCATGTTAAGATCGCGATGGTTGGAATTGCCTTGTGGCAAGTCTTCCGCAACGAGGCTCGCTATGGTTCGAATCGACGAAAGCGGATTGCGAAGTTCATGCGCTAAAGATCCTGAAATCAAACCTAGGGTCGATAGCTTTTCCTGCTGTAGACTCGACAGCTCCGCTCGCCTACGAAGTTGTTCATCCCGTTGATTCTGAAGTGTCGCAGCAAACTGATCGATCAGTACAGAGATGGCCATGATCTGCTCATCCGCCAGTCGATCAAAACGATTGCGACTTCCAAACAGCACCTTTCCAAAAATGGTTTTATAACGCATCGGGAAAAGAACATCGCAAGCAACCTGTTCCATGAAATCCGAGACCGGGACCGCGTGCGCATCACCACGTTCAACAGGTCGGTTCCAGAGTGCAAAAGGCTCTAGCATCGACGTACTTTTTAAATGCGATAGAGTGTCGGGACTTTTCGCGGTCATGTGCCCCAGGAGTGGCCCATCCGGATCATCCATATTGAGACAAATCACACTGACCCATTGAAGCTCAAATCGACTGCACAGCTCCTGAGCGAACCACCGGCACCTCTCCTCTAAAGTTGGCAACGCGTTCTGAGCGATTTCAATTGCCAGTTTGCGAGCCTCATCTCTTACACGAAATGCGCTGGGACTCAATAGAAACCGAAGTGATTCGCTGACCCGGCGTCTCAGTGGCCGAATCCACCAAATCAAACTTGTCACGATAAGTACCTCGAAAATAATCAAGTCGACATCGAATCGCGATCGCATTGCTAAAGCCATCGGAGTCACGATCAGTCGATGCATCAACAGGCAAACCAAAACGATCCCGCCGTAAACAATTGATTGCTCGAATACCACCGGCAACAATCTACACTTCAGGGTAAACCAAACGAATACTAAACCTGGAAACAGCGGAGCTATCCCCATCAGGATCCGAGACACAGGCTCCCATGGAGTTCCAACGCCAAAGCATGCGTAGCCTACGGCCCCTGCCGTCAGCAGAATCAGGATCCCACTCATCAACCAAAAAAATTGCTTCGCGGAACGATCTTCAAGTCCAAATGCTACCGCTGCAAAAATCATGGCCGAAGCAAAATTCGCAATCGCCAACCAGCTCAAGTAGATAATCGTCAACGGAGCCACGCTGGCCATCAAATCCCCCTGCGCACCTGAGACAATCAGCCAACTTGCTGGGACCATCAGTACTAAAGGAAGATACAGCATCGCATACCAAAGACTCGGCCTAGCATTCAACATCGATCTCGATGTTCGATAGTTGCGAAGCCTCAGTGCAGCATGCAACATGGCGGATGGCATCAGCAAAAGACCAAAACACAATCCGCACATGGCTAACCTATCCGGCCAAACAGCGGACAAGTTTCGCTCATTCTGGAACAACAATCGAAGGAAGTAGCCTAGATGGTACAAAAATGCGCCAACCAGCAGCCACTTCAGCCACGCAGCAACATGCGTGCGGTTGATCGGCTGCAAAAGCAACAGTAATAAGACGATTTCAAACAGACCAGCAGAGCCGATCAAAAACATTTCTAATCGATCAAGCATGGTAACGATTTTTTACGAGCAAGCAGCACGATATCATCATTTCCCACTTCAATCTCTTTACTTTTGGATCGATCATCCATCGATCGTATTCTCCCCACAAGACTAACCCGAGGCAGCGCGCGCGCGGTTAATGATAATTCATACCGAACGATTGGTGTTTCGAATATTCCTTCCAACACCAAAAGCACCTCGGATTCGGTCTCCGATTCGTAAACTACGGAACGATTTTTCACTTCCAGAATGATCTCCTCCCACAATAACTGGTCCCCGACCACGAGCCGTCCTAGACGGCCCGTTTGGTTGGGTACTCGAATTCGATCGGCGCCGAGCCAGTTCCAGAAGAGATTCCACATTTGAATCCGTTTCTCGCTTATTCCAATGCACGCTTCATGGCTGCAAGCTCTGCATCGATTCGGGATTGCAGTTCCTGCTTAGCAAAGTCCCGTTCGATGTCGCTTTCTGGAATACTGTCCCCATCGATTTCTGACCATGCTTGGATCTTTGCCTCCTGCCGATCCACTCGATCTTCTAGCTTTTGAAATTGCGAGAATGCAGACTGACTATCGGTTCGATCCATGGCCGCGTGGATCTTGGTGGTCGATCGCGCTCTGGCCAATCTAGCAACCAAAAGGGTTTTCTTGTGCTGAGCCTGACGAATCTTATCCTCCAAATCGCGAACCGAACCCTTGAGCTTATTCACTTCGAGCACTTGCTTGTTATGCTCGACAGTATATAGCTCCAAACGTTGGGAGGCCGCCACTCTTTGCTCCAATGCGGTTCTCGCTGTCATTTCATCACCCCGTTTCATAGCGGTGTTGGCCCGCTCGAGCCACTTGGATTCCTCGGATTGTTCGCGTTCTAATCTCTTTCGCATCAAGATTTCATCTGCAACTGCGTCCGCAACACTCGATCGAACGCAATCTAATTCCGATTGCATATCGATAATCAACTGATGCAACATTCGCTCGGGATCTTCGATTTGCTCGCGGAGCGCCGTTACACTGGAACGCATCATCAACGTAAACTGAGATAACCATGCCATATTCATTTTTCCTTTTTAACACAAAGACATAAAACAAAACCACTTTTAGTTCCAAGTTGCGAGCTCTGAACTCAGCGTTCGCACCCTGGATAGCAGCCGTTCGCGATACACTTCGCAAACAGCTCCGATTGCAATCACCATCAAACCGAGCCCTAATCCGCTTACCCAGAGCATGTTGGGATGATCCACCGCAGACCGCACCAACATGGCCAGCAAATCGGCGAATAAGAAGGCTACGCCGGTGTACATCAAGACTCGCACCCGCAACCCAATTGCAATCAGCACGACAAGCACTGAAAGAAGCATCAACGAAAACATGTGCCACCAGCTTCCAGCCAAAATCTGAAAGATTGGAGAGACCAAGATGCAAAGCGCTCCTGCCAAGCGAATAGGCTTGTGCCCCGACTGAGGTATCTCTCGCTTCATCAGTTCCAGCAAGCCTAGGATCGATAGCCCTATCGGTGCTAGATACAACTGCAGATCGAACCATCCTAAAGCTTGATTGATATTTGCTAGCCCAATGTTGACCATTGCTAAGGCTAGCCAAGCATGCCAGCGTTGGCCGGAGCTCCAACCGCGAACCGCATGCACGAACGCACCTAGGAAAATGGCTAAAGATACCCATGCGGTAGTCGCTGTCCCAAACACCATTGCCGTCAAGCCGATACCAACCGCTAAGCTTGGGGCAACCCATCCCACAAGTTGCATCGGTCGCGATGCAACTCGCAATAGTTCAGATTTGGCGAAACGATCTCCAAGCCATTGCAGCGTCATTCCCACCAGCACGATAGCCACTAAACCCACACCTGTTTGAACGGGTAGTATTCCGTTTAGGAACAGCAGAAATATCGAGAAGCCCAATGCCAGCATGGAGCACCAAACGCGAAATTCATTGCGCCCGCGAATCGCTATCCAGAACTCGTCCGCCCCAACGACCACGCAAGCCAGTGCTCCGATCAACGTTTGAGCAACGCCTAAATTGGTTATCAGGCAGACATGCAACAAGAGCCCTAAGAAAACCAATCGCAAGGAAATCAGCCATGCCAGCAACACGCCTGGTTCCAACCGAGCCCCCAGCCTTTGAACCAAAAGTCCGTTGAGGGCTATCGCCAGAGTCAGTACTGGCAAGCTATTCGTTGAATTTCCATCCAAGGTTAAAAGTTGGAATACTGCCCGATAGTCATGAAAACCGATCGCAGGCAACATCAGCATCAACACTAGGGCATTGGCCCACATCGCGCCCAATCCAAAGGCAAGCGAAGATCGCTGAGGTCGATGAAAGACGGCCAAGCCACCCAGGGATACTAATGCGGCCAGCTGAATCAGAGCGGAGAACTGAACGATTCCACACGCCGTCAACATCGTCAACCACGCACTGCAAACCCATGGAACCAATGCAGTCAACGGGAGCGAATCCGAAATCGGTTCCGCCGAAGTGACCTGGATTTCGCGGCGATATCGTTCTATCCAAAACGGAGCGACACCGACTGCGATGGATGTGAGTGACCAAATAAGTACAGAGTAGTTTAGGCTTGATGGAACAATGGCGTTCGCCTGCAGAATAGACGACGCGAGCAAAGGAAACATTCCAACAAAGATGGCCGTGGCGATACGACTTCGAGTGACCGCAATCGCAAAGACGAGCCAAGCAAGCAATGCAAATCCACACCACGCAATTTGATCATGCATCATGAAAACCGACGATCGCACCAATGCAATCGATTGCCATACCAAACCAAGAATGACGAACAGCGTTGCTAAATCAGCGGCAGGAATCAAACACGCTAAGGATCGTTCTGTCTGCCGTTGACCTCGATGCGTTTGCGGATCTCGCCATACAACCGCCAGACTTCTTAAGTTCATCCCTAGCTGGATGCGTTCCGCTTCCCAATTCACAACAACCTGACGTCGAATCGCAAGCGTGGCAAAGTACCCAAGTGTCGACACTATGACAGAAGCGGTGACAGCCAAGTTCGAGTTCCATTCGGGGCTCCAGTGTTGAGCCAGCGTAACATTGATGCACAGCATCATCACAACCAACGCGAGAGCAAAGCCTGCAAGGTAATGTCGCGACTTGAGAACAACGATCCAAGCCCCAAGACTCACCGAAAGCCCGACGAGAATGGCACCCACGTTCAAGTCTGACCCGATGTTTTGCATACAATGCCCAAACCAGAACACCCCGACTCCGACGATCGCCATTGCTCCAAAGATCATGCTTGCCGAAATGGCGTTGCCTCGCCGATTTAGCGGCCACGCTAAGTACACCGAATCACGAATTGGGATCCGATTGATCCAAGGATCCAACGGAGCAAGCAACAGCAGGCAACCCCACACACCTAGACTCAAACCGATATACGGCAGGTCGATGGCGGTTTCTAACTTAACGTTCAAGAATGGTACGAAATAACCCACCGCCACCGTCAACGCAGCGAAGAACGGGATGATATAACGACGATCTTTCCAAACATTGGCGTAAACCAAAAAGAGACAACTGTGTACTACCGAAATCAAAAAGGCTGCTTTCACATGCGTCAATGACAATGGCATTAACAAAAGGGTCAAGCAGGTTACAGCAACTTGCAATGGCTTGCTAAAGTAAGTACGTTTCGAGAGCGACCAGCTTGCAACCGTCCATCCCAGCAACAATGGTACATAGGTTAGTCCATAGAACGCGACGGGCAGTCGGTCCTCCGATAGAGTTGTGGCTGCTATGGATATTGCTTGCTTGGCAAAACTAGAAACTAGGGTCGGCGTCGCTTGATAAGCCACCAACATCAGAACAATGGAGATCCAGGTAAAGCCAATATTTTTGGTGTCTCGGGCTGCATACCAAGCGAGTGAAGCAGCAACAAGGCAAGTGGGAACAGCTGCGAATGTAGTTTGTCCCGTGAAACGAAATCCAGTGAACGATAGCACTACTCCCGCGGCAGCCATCACCAATCCAACCAAAACGGAGATCGCAACATCCAGCGGAATCGTTTCTAGCAGCCCGCCTGTTCTCGACTTATAAACTTGAGCCACGGTGCGGGCGGTGGTCACAATCGGAACGGAACATAAAACCAATCCCAGCCCCAACCATTCCAATTGATGAAGCCAGTTCAGCTTGGTTGCAAACAAGACAACCATCTGAGCTCCGATAAGCAGGATCGGAAGAAATCCTAAAACAAGCGGCTTTCGATGCTGTTCCACCAGCCAAAACACATGGCGATTGATTTTGATAATCCCAACTGTGCCGACCAACCAAAAGATCGAAGCCACCAGAAGGGATCCGCTCTGGAACGTCGGCATGGCGCCCGCTATTGCCAACGCTAGATATACGACTTGGAAAGTGACTTGGCGTTCAAGCAAGAAGGATTTGAAAATTCGATCTGATACCCATGCTGCGAACACGGAACCAACCGCTAGCAGAGGAATCAAGGACAACGCGTTTTCGGAAGCAGAGGCAGCAAGCCACGGTAGAGCATAAAAACTGATAGGAAGTAAAATCAGTGTCAACATCTTCAAAACGGAAGAGGTTGAGCGAAGCCCTAAAAGCTTGCCGCTCGCTTCAGCAAATCCATAGACAGCGGCAACGTAAACTAGGATCGAAAGAAATTTGAATGTGACCGACCAGGCATCCCATTGCTGTGCCACCAGCTTCAAGGAACTGACCGTAACGATGGCGGCTCCAACGAACAACATCCACTTGATGTTCGATTCGTGAAAGAACGCAGCTACGAATCGTTCGACAAAAGACACTTCTTTTGGATTCGATTCGGCCGCCTGGGTACTAGCCGAAAACGGCTGTGAAAGAAGTGGTTGCGGGGGCGTAACGAATGGTTCGGGATCGGCAGGTCTTACATGGCTCATGTCATGGTTCCGTGAAAACAGTGGAAACAAAGACCTGATTCAATTCAGGCCCTGAGACCACCCATTAACAAAAACCGTGCCAGAGGAGAAAAAGCCCAACAATTGGTGCTCAAGTACTGCAATTACCAACACTTCGCGAGAATGGCGAGTGTCTCAACCCATGCGAGATACCACCAAGTGCTACTTCAAGGCTGCAGGCAAGTGCAGTCCAAGACATGCACTCACCAGCGAATAGAAAAGACCATCAAACGGATCCACGATGCGCTTATCGTTTTTGGATCTTGTGACTAAGTCTGGCAAAGGATTGAGCGACAAGCAAAGAATCCGGAGACGCACCCTTTCGAGGACGTACCACAAGGTCGAAACCAACAGGCAGATCGGCCTGGAGCTTACGGAACGCTTCCCTTGCAAGCCTTTTCCAAAGATTGCGAATAGGGGAGTTCCCCACGCGTTTCGAAACACTCAGCCCAAGTCGAGTGTGTGGGAGATTGTTCCTGCAAAAGTGAACCACCAAAGTCCCATCGCTAACAACCAGCCCAGATCGAAACACTCGATCAAAGTCTCTTTGATTTACAACACGAGCCTGTTTGGGAAATCGTTCGTCACGTTGTGGTGTCATGTTCGATTTCCAAACAAGGAGGCATTAGCCGTGAACCAAATCGCTTGTAGGGAATCCTAGACGCGGCTAGCGCCCGCGGCTCAAGAACCTGCGCTAATCAAGGATCTTGGCGTTGGCAATCAGTTTAAGAAACTCTTGATTGCTCTGAAAACGGGACAGCTGCTTTGTCAGTTGCTCCATCGCTTCCACTGGATGCATCGAGTTCAAAGTACGTCGAATCATCGTTACGGAATGATAGGTATCTGGATCATGCAAAAGTTCTTCGCGCCGAGTTCCCGATTGGGAAATGTCGATCGCGGGCCAAACACGCCGGTCGGCAAGCTTCTTATCTAAAACAAGTTCCATATTTCCAGTTCCCTTGAACTCTTGGAAGATGAGTTCGTCCATGCGTGAACCTGTATCGACCAGTGCAGTCCCGACAATGGTCAATGACCCGCCTTCTGCAAAGCAACGAGCGGTAGCAAACAGCTTCTTGGGAATGTCCATCGCCTTGATATTAACACCGCCCGACATGGTCGCGCCGCTGTTACCAACCCACTTGTTGAATGCTCGTGCCAACCGAGTGATCGAATCCATCAGCATGAAAACATCTTTGCCCATTTCAGCAAGACGCCGACAACGATCCACGACAAGCTGGCTAAGCCGAACGTGTGAATCCACATCTTCGTCGAGACTACTTGCAATCACTTCACCTTTGACGATGCTGCGCCGCATGTCGGTGACTTCTTCAGGCCGTTCATCAATCAGCAAAACGATCAGCTCTACCTCTGGGTAGTTCTGCGAAATCCCCTTGGAGATATTCTGAAGCATGATGGTTTTTCCAGACCGCGGAGGAGCCACAATAAGGGCTCGCTGGCCACGCCCCAAGGGAGCGAGAAGGTCGATAATGCGGTTGGTAACAGGCTGAGCACCAATCTCTAGCTTCAACCAGCGTTCTGGGTTAATTGCAGTTAGCTGATCGAAATTTTTGACATTGATGTAGTCTTCTGGCTTCATTCCTTCGACGTCTAGGATTTCCTTGACGCGAGGACCTTGCGATCGACGCGTTTGTTGCATCAAAGCACGGATCTTAACCCCTTGACGAAGCTTGAACTTTTCGATCATCGTGCCAGGCACGAATGGATCTGTTCGCTCTCGTGAGTAATTGTTGGCTGGAGACCGAAGGAATCCATAGCCGTTTGGGTGCATTTCCAGCAGACCCAAAAACTCTTGACCCGGTTCTTCGGTTGCAGGCTCACCAGCTTCGGTTGGAATCGGATCGCCGTTTTCGTCTAGGACAACTTCGGCCGGTTCACCTTCGGGCTCTGCAAAAGCTTGCTGGTAATTCGAACCGTAGCGCCGTCTCGGTTTTTTAACGCGTGGTCTTGATGCCGCTCCGCCTGAGCCACCTTGATCATCACCTTGAAAACGAGATCGAAAACGCTTCTTCTTGGGCATAAACGCTAGTCCAAACAAACAGGAGACAAAATTCCTAACCGTTCGTCGTACCCAAATGAACCAGGTAAAACAGTCGAAGAACGGAAGATAAAACTGCGCCAAATCGTGCGCGAGGAAAACAATTGGTAAAGACCTTGCTGAACTCAAGTGTTGTGATGATCAGCATTTTTCGCCAGCAGATGGCTGCTTTTTGACATCCGCTTTTTGAAGGAAGTAACTCGATCAAAAAGTTCTTCGGCAAAAGATCGAGCCAGCGAGCTGAATCAGTTGCATGCCGAGGACGCCAGTGGCGAGAGCAATTCGAACGAAGCCCACCTCCAATGAGATAGCACATTCACTGACCCACTGGGTCATAGGGTCAGCCGTTCAAACGTGTGGAGCAAGTGTCACACATGCCCTACATCGTGTCAAGAGAAAATTCGCTCCAGGTGGCACAATCCAAAAATTTTATTGAATCTGTCGACTTAAGGTCGATTTGGTTCGTCATCGTAACCGATTCGACTGAAACAGACGTTCGTTCCCTGCATTGGTGCAGGGTGCGAAACGCAACAATAGGATGATCCAATGCCAGCTATCCAATCCAAAACGTTTCTTGATAGGTCGCGTTTCACCAGGTGGTCCGCGATATGCCTTGGCATTTTTGCATGCACGGCTCTATCCATGGGATCCCTGTTTGCAACGGAGCGTGAAATTGCTTGGACGGAGGATTACGACGGCGCGGTTCATCGAGCAGCGGCCTCCAATAGCATCTTGCTTTTGCATTTTTACGGCGACTATTGCCCACCCTGCAAACTGCTCGACAAAAAAACGTTTAAAGATCCCGCTCTGGTATCCGCCATCAACTCCACCGTTATCCCAGTGAAAATCAACGCGGATCGACGCCGTGACTTGGCCGAAAAGTACAATGTGAACCGCTGGCCCACCGATATCTACCTGTTCCCCAACGGGGATGAATTGTACCGGGGAGTAAGCGACCAAGATCCGGCGATCTACACCCAAAAGATCAAAAGGCTGGCGCTGCGACACAGGGACTGGACCCTCGAACGCGAAGCAATTGCGAAAACAACTCAACGTCGTCAAGACAAAGAACTGGCAGCGAACACCCCGCAGATCCAGTCCGAAAAACCAGTCTACGCTGGCTCAGCCGGAGCCCCGGTCAAGAGCCAAGCAGCTTCTTGGCAAAACCCTACTGGCCTCAACACTCCAGTCGCTCCTTATCCAGAACCAAGCCGTCCAGGCGTGCCAGAATGGAGCCCACAAGCTCCTAATATCGCGGGAGTCTCGAACAACGGTTCTGCGAACAACGCAATGAAGGTACGTCCTGCTCCTATTGTGCATTCGCAAGCCCGTCCCTCTTCGGACTCGCTGGCCGCAGCGGAATTACCAGCAGGCCAACCTGGCACAAAACCACAACGAGTCATCGACAACCCCTTCATTGCCAAGCAGCCCATGGTTGTTCCCGCACAACAAGCTCCTGCACTTCATGCCAGAACAGAACAGAAGGTCAGGCCAGATCAAGTCGCTCAAGAGCCTGTCGCCCCATCGATTGCTCCGGAAGCACCGGCGGCCATGGAGGCAAACCGATCCGTACCAGCTAGGCCAATCAGCGGTTCGCTCACACTTTCGAATATGTCGGAAATGCACATGCGTCGAGACAACGCTCCGCAAACACCACCCTCTCACGATGCATCAACCGCTCGAGCGACGGAGCCGACCCACGTTGTTGCTATTTCAATCGGCCTAGATGGTCACTGCCCTGTCGAGCTGATCGAATCGTTATCCATGGGCACGAACCCTGCTTGGGTGAGCGGATCGCCTGCCTATGCCGTTCGTCATCGAGGTCGCATCTACCACTGCTCGAGCGAACGAGCGAGGCAAAAGTTGCTTAGTGCACCAGATCGATTTACTCCGTGCTTGAGCTGCTTTGACTTGGTTTGCTTCTTCGAGACTGGGGATCTTGTGGACGGGAAATGCGAATTTGGATGCATTCAGCCAAACACGAATCGCGTCTTTCTTTTCGCGACCAAAGAAAATCTCGAAGCTTTCGATCGAGACAATCAACGATACGCCCAGCTGATCGATGATATGTCGCCAGAACGCGTCGCAGGCCGCACCGACGAAACTCGAATCCGATAACTGAACTATGACCAGATTCTTTGCACTCCCAAAAAATCGCAAATGGCTTAGTGGTTCTTGCAGGACCAAAACATCCGTTCGCACCCCGTTGATGGGCACTCCCTGGATTTCCATCAAGCCTATCCTTGTGGGGGTGATGCTGCTTGGCACGAACTCCGTCTTCGCTCAAGGGCCGCAAACACTGGACCAAGCTGAAGACTCCCGAGTCTATTGGCCCCGTACTGATTTTGTCATTCCCTACAACATAGAACAAACAGGCCAAACGCCTCGCGAGATTGTTCTCGAAACCTCGAACAACGGTGGTCGAACCTGGACCGTTTACTCTCGTAGCGACGTTCGGACCAAGCAGTTTCAATTCTTGGCGAATGCCGATGGCGAGTATTTGTTTCGGTTGAAGACACTCGATTCACAAGACCGGTCCTTTGACAATCCTGGCGAACCGTTAGTGGTCGTTGTCGATACGACCAAACCGGAAGCGAATCTTCTAATCGAAACGGATCCTAAAGGCGTTATGCTTGCAGAGTTCGCGATTGCGGACTTGGCTCTCGATGCATCGACGATCGAGTTAACCTATCAAACCGAGTCGATGAACGAGCCTGTAGCGATTGCCTTCGATGTCCAACAAGACCAGGAAACTCTAGAGTGGCTGGGAACTGGATCCTGGGAACTGCCTGTTGGCGTTGCACAACTGTCGGTTCGACTTACAGCCAAAGACCGCGCAGGCAATCAAGTTGAAGCCACCCGGTTGCCAAGACTTCTTCGATCTGCAAACGCGGCTACGGGACTTCAATTTGCCAGCGGCAAAAGCCGTGAGCCCCGCTTCGCAAACAACACAGGACGCTCGGAGACTTCCACCAAACCCATTGGCTCCGGAATCGCACTGCCCTCGCTAGACACATCACGGCAAGACATGCCCAAAATTGAGGTGCTTGGCGGACCTGGCAAGAGACAACCAGCCACTACGGACTCTCACTTTGCTACCGCTGTCGTTGAACGTCAGCAACAACTGATTGAACAATTAGTTCAGCAGAACCAATACACCCAAGAACAAATCTTGAAGTCCGGAATCCTCAACGCGAATTCCGCGAACAAAAACATAACCGAGTCCGGCTCGCCTTCGGGACGCTCATCGACAGCGGCGCCTGCTACCGTGAACTCAAAAACGAAACCGATGTCGGACGAGGAGTTCCAGCAAGCACTCGACCGCAGGCAATTAAGTCTTACATCCAGTCGCACCGACCAGTCCAACCAATCCCTTTTGATCGGGGATCAAGACCCAAATTATCTGCCGATGGGACCTGCGGCACTGCCTGGAGGTCCAACCCCCGCGCGTGAAGATAAATCCGTCGAGCGAATACCGGGGCAAACTTCCTTCCGCAATAACATCAAGCCTTTGTTCAGCAGAGCGAAAGCATTTAGCCTGGAATACACCGTCGAGAACGATCCTGATTCTCCAGTTGCGGCTGTCGAGTTATGGGGAACCACGGATGAAGGACTTACCTGGCAAGTCTGGGGTGAAGACCCCGATCGAACCAGCCCTTTCGATATCCAAGTAGAAACGGAAGGTTTGTTTGGATTCCGAATGATCATTGTTGGTGCCAACGGACTGGCCTCCAATCGACCTCGCAATGGCGACAACGCAGATGCATGGATCCACGTGGACACGGAAATGCCTCGCGCAAGAATCACTAGCGCACTCTACGGCAAGGGCAAAGAATCGGGCTCGCTGGTAATCGAATACCGAGCCGCGGACGAATACTTGCCAGAACGGCCAGTCGTCCTGTCCTATTCCGAAACACCAGAAGGGCCATGGAATGTGATTGCTTCGGGCGTTCGAAATCAAGGTCGCTACGTTTGGCCCGCCGACCCAAGTCTGCCACCAACTATCTATCTAAAACTTGAAGCTTACGATCTAGCCGGCAACGTAGCAGTTCATCGCCTAGAATCACCAATCGAAGTTCAGGGGTTGGCCCCTCGAGGTTCGATTCTAGGCTTGAGACCGATACCGTAACGAAAGCTTTGTTACCTTCGTTACGGTTTGTTGCCTGACCTGAATCGACTTGACCTTGGGCAGTTTACTTGACCGAAGTCTTGGACTTGGTCGCACCAGTCTTGCTCTTCGTGTCCTTGATCACCTTTGCAGCCACTGGCTTAGCAGGGTGACGAATCGCAGCTTGAGCGGCTGCAAGTCGAGCGATTGGCACTCGGAATGGACTGCAGCTGACGTAGTTCAAACCGATGATGTGACAGAACTCGACCGACGATGGATCGCCACCATGCTCACCGCAAATGCCGATCTTCAAATCTGGCTTGGTGGATCGACCTTTGTCCACACCGATCTTCATCAACTGACCAACACCTGTTCGGTCGATCGACGCAAATGGGTTAGCCTTGATGATCTCCAGGTTTTGGTAAGCTGGCAAGAACGATCCGGAGTCATCGCGGCTCATTCCCATGCAGGTCTGAGTCAAGTCGTTGGTTCCGAACGAGAAGAACTCGGCCGATTCCGCGATTTCATCCGCAGTCAAAGCACCGCGTGGAACTTCGATCATGGTACCAACCGTGTAAGCAAACTTCTTGCCGGTTGCCTTCATCACTTCAGCCGCAACGCGATGCACGATTTCCACTTGCAAATCGAGCTCTTTCTTGAAGCCAACCAACGGAACCATCACTTCTGGCTTCACTTTGATGCCTTCTTTCAAGACGGTCGCAGCCGCTTGGAAGATCGCTCGAGCTTGCATCTCGGTGATTTCTGGACGCAAGATACCTAGCCGGCAACCGCGGAAGCCGAGCATTGGGTTGAACTCGTGCAGTTCGCTAACCATCTTGGCAACTTCGGCAACCGTGGTCTTGAGCTGCTTCGCGACTTCTTCTTGACCCTTCTTGTTGTCATGCTGAGGCAAGAATTCATGCAATGGTGGATCCAGCAAACGAATGCAAGCTGGCAATCCGTCCAACGCACGGAAGATACCTTCGAAGTCCTTTTGCTGATATGGCAGCAAGGTTGCAAGAGCCTTCTTTCGGTCGTCTTCTGCCTTAGCCAAAATCATTTGACGGACCGCAATGATTCGATCCCCTTCAAAGAACATGTGCTCTGTACGGCAAAGTCCAATTCCTTCCGCACCAAACGCAATTGCGTTGACAACCTGATCAGGTTGATCCGCGTTGGTTCGGAGTCCAAGGGTACGATATTTGTCCGCAAGCTTCATCAGGAAGTCGTAGTATTGGAATACCTTGCTGTCCTTGGGCTTCATGGTCTTGTTGACCAAGACTTGCTTCAGTTCACTATCGGCGGTAGCGATCGCACCATGGAATACTTCGCCGGTCGTACCGTTGATGCTGATGTGATCTCCTTCTTTCAGAGTCACTCCCTTGCACTTCAGCGTACCCTTGTGGTAATCGATTTCGATGTCGCCAGCTCCAGCGACGCAAACCTTGCCCATTTGACGAGCGACCAACGCAGCGTGGCTGGAAACACCACCGCGAGCGGTAAGAATTCCGTCCGATGCAATCATGCCTCGAAGATCTTCTGGACTGGTTTCGATCCGTGCAAGTACGACGCTCTTGCCCTTGGCTGCCAGTTCTTCTGCTTTACCGGCAGTGAAAACAACGGAGCCTGAAGCGGCACCTGGACCCGCTGGCAAGCCAACCGCCATCAAGCGACCTTCTTTACGAGCCTTTTCATAGGCAACCACATCGAAAATTGGCTGAAGGAGTTGATTCAACGCTTCTGGATCGCCCGACTTGATGGCGTGTTCCGGAGTCATCAACTTTTCCTTGACCATGTCGTGAGCAATCTTGACGTAGGCCAAAGCAGTTCGCTTACCATTTCGAGTTTGAAGCATGAACAGCTTCTTCTTCTCGATGGTGAACTCGAAGTCTTGAACGTCGCCGAAGTTCTTTTCAAGCGTCTTACGAATTTCGTTCAGCTCTTTGTGAGCAGCCGAAATGATCTTGTCCTTTGCCATCTCAGCGATCGTCAAAGGTGTGCGAACGCCAGCAACGACGTCTTCACCTTGTGCATTCACAAGATACTCACCGTAGAAAACGTTTTCGCCGTTGGCTGGATCGCGGGTGAACGCAACACCGGTTGCACAGTCATCACCCATGTTGCCGAACACCATGGCCTGAACATTCACTGCGGTTCCCCATTCGTCAGGGATACGATACTTTTGGCGATACAAGATCGCTCGTTCGTTCATCCAGGAGCTAAACACGGCGAACACAGCACCTTCCAATTGCTTGATTGGATCGGTTGGGAAAGCCTTGCCCGTAAAGTCCTTGATCAACTTCTTGAATCGCTTGACCAGTTCTTGCAAGTGTTCCGCCGAAAGTTCCGTGTCGTCTTTGACCTTGGCTTCTTTCTTGAGCTGATCCATGACTTCTTCGAACGGCTCGTGATCGTTTTCGTGCTTCTTTTGCACACCCATCACAACGTCACCGTACATCTGCAAGAAGCGACGATACGAATCCCAAGCAAACCGAGGATTGTTGGTCGCTGCAGCAAGACCTTCACAGGTCGCATCATTCAGACCAAGATTCAGAATCGTATCCATCATGCCTGGCATCGAATCGCGAGCACCGGATCGTACAGAAACCAGCAATGGGTTTTTGACGTCTCCGAACTTCTTGCCCGTTTCCTTTTCAAGCCACTTTACGGCCTTTTCCATCTCGCCGGCTAGCTCAGCAGGTGCCTTTCGGCCATTCTTGTAATAAGAAACGCAAACTTCCGTTGTGATCGTGAATCCAGATGGAACTGGAAGGCCGATTTTGGTCATTTGTGCGAGGTTGGCACCTTTACCGCCCAGCAGAGCCTTCATGTCTCCGTTACCGTCGGTTTTCGATTTGCCAAAGAAATAAATCAACTTGTTTGCCATGGCCGAATGCAATGCTCCCGTGTTTCTGCAAAAATCTAAGGGTCCGACGACGTCGGGTGTCTAGGTGACTTGTCCCAATTTAATGGGCGAAAAGTGTACTTTCGTACCTACAAACCGTCAATTGGCATTACCCTCGCATGCACCCTCCAAAGTAAGCACGAATTCATGGAATCTACTTCAATACTGGCATTGCTAACCCGATTGACCAACGAACACACCAAAACATGCTTCGAGCTCGATCGCGAAAATCTACTACGCTTGATCGAAGCCAACGCCGAACTCTATTTGCTGGAAACCAACGCGAACCAGAGCAAGCCATCCCCTGAAACAGCCGCATGGTGCATGCTGCTTAAGTGCTCCGAACAAGAAACCGCCGGGCAATCGTGGCATCTGCAGTGCTACCATTACTCCGTCCCGAATCCTTCCGAATCCGCGGAAAACTCACAGAAGAACAGCCTCAACTGGGACAACGAGGCGGACCTGACACAAGACCTGCGCACCCACGTTGCGAACGCCCTGGCGACAGAATCCATCGATCAGGATTTGAGCGAGCTCGTCCGCCGAAGTCTTTTTGTTTTCCAGCGAACGCGAAAAAATACTCATGAAGTTGCAGTCGCTTGCCTCATGGAGGGATTCGACTTGGTCGCTTCATTGCTCGCTAAAGCCGGCCCACCACCCGAAGTCGTCATCCAGGACTGGCAAGACCAACTGAGTGCATTTTCATTCAGCTCGAAAAACAAGCTGGCGCCAACGGCATGCACGTTTGTCGATGCGGACGGAGTTTTGATACCGCTTTTTTACGCGATGCAGATTTGGGCCGAAAAGCACTCGATGGTTCCATCCGTTTGGAGCCCTACGGAAGATACATCGTCCCACCTTATCGCATGGCCCTGGGCTGCCCGAATTTCCCCTACTGCAACGCCATTGATTTCCATCGACAGCTTCCAGCGTAAACCGTCCAAGCCTTCGCGGCCTCCTCGCGTTGCATTGCTTGCATTGAGCGTTATCGCCGTTTTGGGTATCGGAACGATGGTCGCTATTTTTGGCTCATCAAGGGCCAAGCCGCCGCAACCGCGGGAACTCGCAGCATCCTTAGGGCAAGCGAGTAACGTTCAATCTCAAAAGCGCCCCTCAGAGAATCGCCCCCCAGAGCCATCCACCCAAACCGAGCTGGCGACCACCCCTGCTACGGAATCACCCGAACTGACAACCATCGAAGGGATCGATGCGATCACCTCCCTAAGTCAAGAGCTGCCCAGCTCCGAAGCCGCTGATTCGTTACTTGCCCAATTGCAACCCAACCGAAGTAGTGACTTCTCGCTCGCAACGCTCGATTCGAAAGCGGTGATCTCAGACGCGCTCGGGCTATCGAGCAAGAAGTCGGTCGAAACCCCAGGATCGATAGCTGGTGACGCCCCGCTTGCCGATTCCCCAACGGACTCTTTGCCTCTACTTTCCGACGGCACGCAAAGCTCCGCTGAAGAACCTGTGGAAGTAACACCAGCGGAAAAGGATGTGTCCACCTCTTTGGATGGCACTCTTTCTATAGATCAAACCTTTGTGGTCGATACGTCTCGCAAGAAAATGGCAACCGTGGTTGGAAAGTCCGTGTTGCCGAAACAATGCCGAGCGGAAATCGAAATCAAACTTGCAAAAGACTTTGTCGTCGAACCAAGCCAAAGCGTCACGATCGAAGGGGAAGGGGAAGCGACTTGGCGAATAGCCTTAGAGGACGAGGAGCCAGAGCTGGTACTGGTGATTTCATCGAAGCCCGGCGGCAAGTGGCAAACCGCATTCACATTGGGTTTGCGAATGGACGCTCAGTCCCCACCGATGCTATTTGCACCGCGAGATGCGCAAACGGTTGGTAATAGACTGGTGCAATTCATCCAATGGATTGATACCACGATCGTGCAACTGGAGGCCGCGAAGGCTGCCTCGCGAGGCCGTTCGCCTATCGATTACTACGGCGAGATCAAGAAGCTCAACAAGGAGCGGCGAGTTGCAGAAAAAGCCATCGAACAATGGAAAGTCATTGAGCGACTAAGTCATTTGTTTTTTGACGATAACCAGGTCGCCATAAAGCTGCATGCTGTCTTGAAGTGATGACCCCATGGCATGCCGGTAATCAGAGGCGAAAGCCGCGGCAAGTGCCTGCGGCTTCCATGAAACCCAGTGAGCAATCCCGATCAGAACGGTGCATCGGCTCAGAACGGTGCATCAGCTCCGTCGTCTGCCGCGGCCTGGGAAAACGCATCGTTGAGATCATCTTCGCCCATACCACCATTGCCTTCACCGACTCGAGTGAATCCCATCGCTTCAGCACTCAAGAAATATTTGACTTCGCTGTTGGGGTCTTTCTGCCATTTGCGTCCACTGAGCCGATACGTAACGTCCACCTCGTCGCCTAGCTTCATACCATCGACGGCATCGCACGCATCGTTGGTAAACTCGACAGGGATATAATTGGCGAACCGACCATTTTGTTGCTCAAGAACGACGAGCCGCTTGCGAAAGCCCTTTTGCCCAAAGGACTTGGTTTCTTCAATGACATGTACCGTGCCGCGAATCTTTGAGTTAGACATAATGAAGCGAAAAGTTGAAGTGATGAAATAGCAGAGTCGGGCTAAGCCGAGAACCATGTTGAACCCCCGATTGTATCGAACTCCAGTTCCGTCGGGCAGCCAATCCTGTAGAAATTTCTAACCTGATTACGCCTGCTGAAATTCGCGAGAAAACCAACTCCAACCGGTGCCACCCACGTTTCGAACCGGTTTTGTCCGCAAAGCGGCGGCTTGATGTTGCGATCGGGCATAAGCCCCTAGCCCACAGGACGATCGATCGCGTTGAGCCCTAGCGAGATGAAGCGAAGCCACCCGCCCGCAAAAGCTCAGCAGTTCTTGTCCCATGCAACTGCACAAAAGAAATCTGCGTAAGCAATCGCTCACCATCAAGCGCTTAACGAAACAAAGAAGTCGCCCCAACCAGACGCTATCGACAAGGCAGTGCAATTAGAGACCGTCTTGGTTGACCCTATCTCGGTGCTGATCAGAATCCTGCCTAAGCATGAACTTATTCGTTCAAACAAAGCATTTCCGTGCCATCTTTTGGCCCGGCTGAAACATCTTGCCTCCAGATGCTGCCATCTCTCGCATGCGATCGGGCGAACCCGCGCCGCGACTCTTGCCAAAGTACTTTTTGAAGTTCCAAACCAAGTCAAACCACATCCCTGCATCGATCCCAACTCGCTCCAATACCGGAGCGTAATCCTCTGGGATCGCCCCCTTCTTATCTGATCGCTTCTGGCGGCCTGTCCATTCCAGCAATCGACGGTACTCGTCAAAGCTCATGTCCAAGAACCCCTTGTCGCTGGCTCGAAGCCCATCCTTGCTCGCCATCGGGCCATGCGACTTGCGATCCAACGTCAGCGGTGCCAACCAAGCATCCCGCAATACTTTAGCCCCCTTGCGTTTCTTGGCCTGCCTACGAGTCTCACTCAACTGGTCCGGAGACAACTCACGCAACATTCTGGCCGCTTCCTCTTTCGGGATCGTCTTCATCTGAGCCGCAGACGAATCGATCTTCTTTCCAGCCTGTGCGGCAATTCGATCATAGGCCGACGTAAACTCCGACTTCTCCAGCGATTCGGCCATCGCAGCACGAATCGGATTCAAATCGACATACATGCAACAAGCTAGCAAAGCCGCCTCGTCAATGATTCTCTGAGCTCGGAAACGACCTTCCCAAAAAGCCCCAGTGCATTTGTCATCACGGTTTGCAATTCGAGCGATCGGCTCCGACAACGCTCGCATAAACCAAGAGATATCCGAAAGCCTTTTACGCACCAATGCCAGCCTTTCGGCATCTTTCGCCAGGGCATCGACATCGCTCGTGGTTGGGTCGCCAAGCTGCTCATCGATCCGTTTGCCAGGGAAAATCTGAAGCCACCGCAAGGCGACTTGCTTATCCGACCAAGTTTTCACGACATCGGGCCGGTTTCGGAGAACAATGTGCAGGTGGTTCGAGAGAATCGCATAGGATAAAATATCCACACTAAAGACCGAGGCAAGTTTCTCAATCCGCTGCCGAATCCACTCTTTTCGATAGGAGTAGTCTTTCCCGGAGGCGTCATCAACACCAGCCAAGTACGCCCGTCGAACACAGCGCTGACACACGTGCAGGATGGAAACTTCCAAAGGGTTATAGATCGCAGAACGCAAAGGCCTAGGCATAACAAATCTCCTTGAGTGCAAACATTTTACCAACCGTCATCTCCAAAATCAAGCGAAAGGTGGGTGGCACCTTGCGGAAGTCACGACAAAAGTGAGCGTGAGGCGCTAGCAGAGTTCTTTCGTATTGCAATAATCGGCTAGCGTCTCAGGCTCAAGGAAACGAAAGCGACTTTTGTCGGGCGCGTGAAAACCGAACGTGGAGGAGAGTTGTATACCGATGTGCTGGGACGCACTACAATTTGATGTAAAGCTACATCGATGCGAGCTTCTCAGCGACTAAACAATACTCGCGACGGTTATGAGCCAGTTGTCTTGCTTCGACGCGATCGAAGCCCCATGAACGAACTCGCTCGATGTGATCTTGGATCTCGCTGGCAATCTCCCACGAGGACAACTTCATGGTCAATATCAGTCCGCGAAACTTCGACGTCGGATACGTCACGATGGATTCGACCGTATCCAGCGTGTAATTCGGCGCTACGTTGGCATCGCACACCAAGTACTTGAACGAGCTGAACATACGACGCTTGACTTGCAATGACTTGGATCGCCAATGCGTGAAGTTGGGATTCGCCATGATCGACTCTTCCATTTCTGCGGGGTCGACGCCGGTGACCTTAGCGCCAAGATCCAGCAACCTTTGGCATGCACCCCCGGGAGCCGAGCCGATCTCGACAATGCGATCGCCCGGTCGGATCGGCAAACCGCTCCAGGGAATCGCTTCGGCAATTTTGAGGTAGGCGCGGCTGATCATGTTTTCTGGTGATGGTACTGCGTACACCCCACCGGGCCAACTGTCTGCTACGTTCTGTACTGGCTTGGCTGCGATCCACCATCGATGCGGTTCGATCAAGATGACTTCAAGCAGCTTGCTCTCAAGCGATGCGATGCTATTCACGGATTGGCTTCGCGGATCGTCTTGCAATTGCAGCTCCTTGCGAAACTGTTCGGCAACCATGTCGGCCAACGGAGACCGCCCGGGCTCGAAACCATGCCAACCCGGCTGAGCCACATCGCGTTGCCAAACATGCAAAACATCCCAGTCCAAATCGCGATACTCGGAAAGGACTTTCGATACAAGCTCGGACGACTGCTCCCCCTCGAAGCGTTTCAGAGCGTGCCCTCGCGATCGAATCAAGGGATGGTCCGGCAGCGCTTTGGACCACACTGGAGTCGACAAATCCGACTTCAATGTCACGAAGCCCTTCGTGGAATAGGATAGCCGATACGGACCGATCGGCTCACAGAGCATGGCCTTCAGGGACGCTTCAGCGCCGTGCTGCGTTGCAACATAAACAAAAGAGCTATTCTGAGTAGAAGTCATTCAAAGTTGCAATCGACAGGTCAAGCAAGATCATTCGGGAAAAACGAGAGTCCTAGGATAGTCCATGCAGTCCAAGAAGGAAGGAGCTAAATCAAAGTGCAATCCGACCCACCCGCCGAGTGCCGCACCGAGTGCCACAATGAATGGAAAAACCAAGTCGCTATTCGGTGTTTCTTGTTCGGTGTTCGGCCTTAAAAGCGGCACCTCGCCGAAGCGTTGGCAAAAAGAAATTGCTAATACTTGACGAATCCATCAAGTGTTGTAAGCTAATATGACGATCAATCATTCGGTTGATTGATTGATCGATTTAGTGAGTTCAAATGAAAAGCAAAGACGACGAAGAGCTGGGGTGCCAGGGAGAGCCACATGACGGTGCCCTCTCCAAGCCAACTCCGGCGGCTGAAAACACCTGTTCACGCGCGGCGAGCATTTTTCGTGCTTTAGGGGACTTGAGCCGATTGAGATTGCTGTCATTGCTTGCCAAGCGTGAAATGTGCGTTACGGAACTGACCGAGATTCTTCACGACAACCTACCTGCGATTTCACAGCGTCTCAAGCTGCTTCGCGCGGAGCGCATCGTCGCAACTCGTCGTCAAGGCAAGCACATTTTTTATCGCTTGGCTGACAATCATATCGCTCACTTGATCGCGAACGGACTTGCACATGGCGAAGAGCCTGACGAGTGCCCGGACTGAGAACCTTGGTTTCTTTTACTACCTGAAGAGGACAAATAAAATGAGTCATACACACGAAGACCACTCCCACGTTCATGGTTCCAATTGTGGCCACACCGCCGTGCAGCACGGGGATCACGTTGACTTTTTGCACGATGGTCATCTGCATCATCAAACGAAGGACGGAATTGTCGAGGAACATGCATTGGACGTATCCGATGCGAACCCTGCTTCCTGCACGGGTGGGCATGTTTGTTCCGGACACGACGCCTCCCACATTCATGGACCGGGCTGCGGGCACGAGGCGGTTCCACATGGCGACCATATCGACTATCTAGTGGACGGTCATTTGCATCACCAACATGATGGTCATTGCGACAATCACGGTTCGGTCAAACTGGCCTAGGTATCCAAGCTTCGCTAGGATTCGGGAACTTACTTTCTATGGCTCCATGCCATAGATAAATCGCAGTGCATCTGGAAACCGCCTTGCCCAGGCCTTCTCGTTGTGTGCAGCTCCCTCGTCCAAATAAGTCTTCAGGTCGATTGATTCATCAGACGAATTTGATTCAATCGCTCTGCTTAGCCGCATTAACCTTTCGACATGCGATGCGGATCGAGCAGGATCGGCACTTTCCATTGTCCCGAAATCCAGCCACAGCTTGCGTTCGGTTGTTGCATCGCGTTGGCGACTCTCAAGTCCTTCTTTTTCAATTCTCCCAAGAAGTCGCTCATCAGCCCAAGCAAGAGACGGGGACATGCATATCGCGTTGCCAAAAATCTCCGCTTTGGTTGAAAATGCTTCGAGAGCAAACAGGCCTCCCAAAGAAGAGCCGCCAAGGGTCGTGTTGGCAGGGTCCGGCAACGTACGATATCTTTTATCGACTTCTGGCTTCACCATCTGGATGATCCATTCCAAATGGTTCATGGGGAGCCCTTCTGCGTCTCTTGTGTACTCACGCACTCGCTCTTTCGAGTTGTCGACCGCGACGATGAAGATGGGGGTAATTTCGTTTCTTGCGATGAGAGAATCAGCGTTTTCGTCTGCTTGCCACTCAACGCCAAATGCAGCGGTAGCCGAATCGAAGACATTCTGTCCGTCCATGAGATAAAGTACTGGGTAGCGATCCGTTGACGTTGTGTAGACAGGGGGCCGCCAGATTTGAACACGGCGAGTGGCAGCTATCGAATCATCCTGAATTTCTAGGACATCGATATCGCCTATGACAGTGGAACGTTGAACAGCCGGCTTGGACCATCCTTCGACCGTAATTTCGACCGTAGTATTCTCAACGATCCGAAGCACTCGGTTTGGAATATCCTTGCCTTGAGCGGTCTTTTCGACACTCCCCCAAGTACCTTGAGTGCATTTATACTGGAGCACATCTCCTTTTTTTGCATTCAGCGTTCCCTTCCATTCGTTGGACTCCTTGGCTCGGACCAATCGCAAGCCATCGGGTTTCCAAGGCCCCATGGAGGGTAGATTACCTGCCAGAAAAATCGACACACCGTCTGGAACATCTTCGGTGGTGCGCACAACAAACTCGAACGAGCAACTTTGGTCATTCGTGTTGAAATTCGCCGCCAGAGCAGGCTGAATTGCAACTAGCATCATTCCGAAAACAAGAAGCAACGATTTTCCCATCATGCGTTGGCTCTTGTTATGGTCACTTTGACTCGTTAAAAACATTGGAAAAGAGGACATCGAATACAGTTACTTCGCATCGACGGATTCCCCGAGCTTGTAGTAGTCAGAGGCAGTGGTCAACATGGCTCGTTCGTCGGTAAGTCCGGCACTTTTTATGAGATTGTCTAGGAGCCCTCGGACGGTCGATTGCCCTATTATGAACCACCAAAGCATCCAGGGCAATCCGGCAAACTCGGGGGGATTGCCGATCAAGATTCAGCGCCTTTTCGAACAAGTTCATTCCATCCGCCTTCATTTTCTCCCGCAAACTCGATCCATCGACGAAAGCCGATGCGATATAAAAATTTTCGTCATGGCGGCCAGCATCGTGAACTGCCACAATGTTCGGATGGTGCAAGCCTGCGGCTGCTTTTGCCTCGCGTAAAAAGCGGGTGATACTTTTGGGTTGTTCGTTGACGCCAAAGTGAGGAACCTTCAGAGCAACGGGACGCTCCAGTTGGGGATCGATGGCCAGATAGACGGTCCCGAACGCACCGCGTCCAAGCTTTTTTTTGATTTCAAATCGACCAATTCGCGAAGGTACTTTTCGATCGCTCATGTTGACTGTATTCGCTGTATTTCTCAAGCTGTAGCTCGAGGCATGCTGCCCACGATTGTCAAACCATGACGATTGTCAAACTATTGTGTATGAACATTCGTTTTTGCCATCGGGCAGCCACCTCCGACGGTTGCGAAATTGTACAGCAACGCGAAGCAGGATGGGGAGAGTCGATGCAACGAAAAGAACTTGGAAATAGCTAGGACAACGGTTCCATCAGGCGATGCAACAGAAAGGCCGGCATTTTGGAGGGCTCAAGCTTCAGCGATCAATTTCGAATCTCGAATAAGGAATTTCGAAATCCGAAGGAAGTCGTCAGCAACTGCTGCCAGGATGGGACGCGCTGAATCATCCTGGATAGCCTAGTAGACTTCGATTGTTTTGATGGCGCCCGCCCCTTGTTTGGTCGCACCATCTAAACATCGCACAGCTGACTGGATCAGCTGATCGATTTTGAACGAACGCGATGGAGCGATGACGGATGCGACTCCTGCCACCAAAGGAATAGCAGATGCGACCGCAAGTTTCGCTTCAGGATCGGTCTCTTGTAGCTTGGAGAAGGATTCACGAATCCATCGCGCCACCTCGGATCGTTCCACGTCTTCGTACACCAGAGATAGGTCCCCTTCGTCGCTGACAAAACCTCGCGCATTCGCGGCCAATCCAAACTCGTCAATGCAGTGAATGAATTTCGATTGCCAACCTTGGATGGCGGATGGCGAAGTGGGTTTTGGCGATTCGAGGCACTTCACCACCAAGAAACTCAATTCTGACTGATTGCTTCGCGCTTGCGTCAACATTTTTTCTAGATTGCTGCTCAGCTCAGGATCATTGACCGAGCGGATTTCTACAAATCGGCGATCGTCCAATTTCGTTACCTTAGGCTTTGCCGAAGTTTCTGCCGTTGCCTGCGAGTCTTTCTGCGTTTGCCCATCGCGGTCGCTTACGGGCAAGCCACCGGCTAAGGCCAGTTCTAATCGATGCCAATGATCGAGCAGTCTGTTCCAATCCACCAAGCCGACCGCAACTTCTGCGGGCACTCGAATCTTTTGATTTTGATCGGAGATCTGACAGGCTAACGACCACCAACCTGCCGCTCGTTTGTCTTTGGACGTATCGATTGCTAACGCCTCAATGGCTCGCTTGGATATCGCGACACCTTCATTCCTGGACTGAAAGGTCGAGTGCCAGAAGCGTTTTGCAAGACGGTTCGTCGATATGTTGAAGGTGTTTTCCAAGTGGGGAAATGGATCCTCTTGGCTCGACTTGGTTAAAAACCATTCCGTAAGATCCGAAGATTCCAATAGCCGGTTCAATTCAGCGACTGCGATGGTGGATCGAAAAAGCGACAGAGTGTCGCTCAAACCAGTACCAAGCTTACCTTGTCCTGCCGACAGATAGATCGGTATCAATGGTCGCAAAAGCACTCGACGGGAATGCAGAACACCAAAGGACTCGTGAATCGAATATAGGTTCTTGACCAAACGGCTCAGTCCCGAACAGACTTGCTGAGACGGTAGGGTGTTATGAGCTTGGTTCGGGTCGTTCACCATCGAGGATGATAGAAGTTCGTTCATCAAGGCTTCGATGATGCAAAGGGTGCTTTTCGAATCCGGCGCGGGCGTACTTCCTGCGGGCAACCGCCCGGGAACTTCCAGGAGAAAGTTGACGCATTCCTTTGCCAGCTTGGTTGTTCTTGAAGCTGCATAGCCCAATGCATCCGAGCGAAATTCGCAGGATTCAGGTCTGTCGGCAGCGCCCGGCATGCTCACTAAGGCAGGTACGTTGATGGATGGACCACCGATGGTGGGAACAGAGGATGTTGAGGGTTTTGTAGAGGGTGCCAACTGAATCGCCATCGTAACTGCCGCAGTACACAGGATTGAAACAAAGGTCTAGCCGAATCTAGCTTGCGTATTTCGGATGCGTTGCGACGATTTGTGTTCTTGCGTTGGCGGGGAACTGAGAAGCGGCAGGCCACTGGACGGCTGTAGGGATTGTGGCGATTGTGCCGGCGTTAGAGATTCTCGCGGAAGGCTAAGGTGCCGTGCTGCATGTGATTTGGCTTACGCACCGAGAATCTGGGAACCAAGAAATCACGTAAGTATTTTGCCCATCATTGACTCGCACTTTCGTTTGTTGAGCAGGCCCGACGGGACGTCCGTTGGCAAGAGGGCTTAAATTCAAAACATGGTCACCAGCGGGTACTTCCACTCGAAGTAATTGGACATCGCGAGGCAGCAACCCCCAGCATCGCGTATCGGCGGCTTCCGTGGCTTCCCAGGCAACACCGACGATATCCATCCCGAGCGAAGTGAGCCCATCTTTTTTCCCCATCGTGTCTTTGGCAGCCACAATGGTTGCCTTTTTGATCACTCGCCTCGCCACTGCTCGAGCGACGATGGAGTTGCGATTGGCTTGGTAAGTCTTTCTCGCCAGTTCTTCGATATTGGCCAACGAAGCTGTAGGGCCGATTCGTTGAGCATTGATTTGTACGCCCACCGAGTCCACATCCGAATCGGGAACAACGATATCCGGGATCTTGATAGGTGCGATTGTGGGAGGCAGCTTGTAAGGCCCCACTGCCGATACGATTCGATCCGCAATCAAAAGCGCATCGCTGGTCGGCCTTTCCGCCACTTCGACTTTGTACGGTCCTCGGCCAACCATCGCAAACACATAGACGACGCCATGGCCTGGTTGTGAATGAACACCCTTCTGCACACGAGCCAAGTCCCAAAGCAAGGGTTCACATCCAGGCAAAAGCGACGATGCCATTTGGTAATTGCGAATGGCATCGTCATAATCCCGATGCGTGGCTTCGCGAAGCATCCCTCGCATATAGAATCCAAGCGGCAAAGGCACGTAGTCCGTGGGCTCTTTTCCGCTGGTCGACACGAATCGTTCCGTGAGTTGTTCATGCTTGTCTTGAATCTGAAGCGTGTAGCTTTCGGCGTCGATACCATCATGCATTAAGCTGGACAGAGACAGCATCACGCGAATCAGGATCTTTTCGTAATCTTCTCCTGCGTAGGATCGCGTTTGATCGTCGGTCCACATCGACACGGTATTTTCGGCGACCGAAGGCTGCTCCAATTGATCAAATCGATCGCGCACCTCCCGGAGCCTAGCTTCTGCTTGTTTCGCTTGCCCGCCTAGCAGATCCACAACAGCAAGATCAAGGTTCACGACATCGCGATCGTGGCGGCTGGATTTGGCAAGCTTTTCCAGCCCTTCGCGGCACGCTTGCATCTGTCCGTCATAGAAGAGCGATCGCGGGATGGCGATTCGCTTTGCGTGAGTCGAGCACCCGAAGATCGAAACAACCGAAGCAACAACGACAAGAAGTCGGACGGCGAACTTGCTTTTCGGATGTATCGACGGGGCGCATCGAATCATCGTTTCAGAGGATTGTAATTCCAGATTTTGCCCATGGCGGACTTGTGATAGCCCTTGCGCACTTCGGAAGACAGCTTGTCGTACTGACCCGTATGCACGTTCGTCAGCTCCAGCGTCAATTCGTAATCGCGTTGCGTCGAGCTGTTTCGCTTGGTTGTACCGCTAGTAAGTGTTGCGTACAAAAAGTAATCGACGGGTGCGCCACCGCGTTGCAACACGGCTGTAAAGAGACGCATGTTGTCGGGGACCATCAACGCGTCCGGACGCATTCTTGTTTCGTGCAAAGCAGCATCCACCATGCGTCGGCTAATCGGCTGGAACGAATTGGATTCCAAAATCTGCGAATCGATTTGGTTGTACAACTTATCTTTGAAGTCACCGATGTCTTCGGCGCTTTTGTTCTCGATGCCAATAAAGCAAATGGTCTTCTTGATGGGCAACCCATCTTGGCCGACCGGGCAGTCCTCTGTTGGAATCTGCTGCCTCGCGAGCAGTTTCGCAACGGCTTCGTCGACGAGAGGGTCGAAAACCTCGGCCCCAGCTTCATGGCTTCCCACTAGGTTCTCGGCACTGGGCTTGATCACGTGCCCGTATTGATACCCTCGGCAGCCAGATAATCCAGCAGCCGCAAGCAACGATAAACCTGAAAGCCATTCTCGACGAAACATGGGATTCCTTTCCCGTGAAACTATTTCAAACCTTAATGGAATTGTGCAATTCCTGCCGTTGGCCGACAAGAGGAATATCCAATCCCTTTTCGAATATCGGCTGGTTTTAGTCTCATCGTTAAACGCTTCCCGCAGGCCCGACAAGTCTGTTGTTTTGCAAGCATTTCACGAGAGATTCCCCCTGGGAGCCAGCCGACAAAAGTAGCGGGAACGCTACGCCGTACCGTCCACAATCCAGCTTTCGACGGACTTCTGTCGAAAAGTTGTATGGAATGTTGAAAATGTACGTGCCATGAATGGCTGTTGTTGGCTGTGGTAGCCGGGGGGCCGCCAAGGTATCCTAGTAGAGGTTTCGTTTTGCATTTTTTGCAATCCTTTCCCGACTTACTTCCCACTCGAAAATCATCATTGGCTTCGGAATGAAAAAGCTCTCAGCAGGCGGCGGTTGGCAAGCAGTTCGATACACTTTTAAAAAGGGGATCGAATCAGGCGGGATTTGGAAGCTCTATAAGGCTCTACGTTCCCGGAATGCTTGCAAAACCTGTGCTCTTGGGATGGGTGGGCAGCACGGGGGGATGGTGAATGAACATGGGTCGTTTCCCGAAGTTTGCAAAAAATCGGTGCAAGCCATGGCTGCCGACATGCAGCCTGCCATCACCGCCGATTTTTGGGCGAAGCATCCGATCGAGCAGATGCGGAATTGGTCTCCCAAACAATTGGAGACAAGCGGTCGGTTGATTCAGCCGATCCTTTACGAGCAAGGGGCAACCCACTATCGCACCATCACTTGGAACGAAGCTTTCGACCGTATCGCAAATCAGTTGAAGAAGCTGGTTGCGGACCAAACGTTTTGGTACTTTAGCGGGCGCAGTAGCAACGAAGCTGGATTCCTTCTTCAGCTTTTGGCTCGTGTTTACGGAACCAATAACGTCAACAATTGCAGCTTCTATTGCCATCAAGCCAGCGGCGTAGGACTCCAAACCACATTGGGAACCACAACTGCCACGGTCGTGCTAGACGATTTGGACGATTGTGACACCATCTTTATCATCGGTGGAAATCCGCCCAGCAATCACCCCCGACTGATGACGACATTGATGCATTTGCGCCGTCGAGGTGGAAAAGTCGTGGTGATCAACCCGATGCGTGAGCTGGGCTTGATCAAGTTCAAGGTCCCAAGCGATCCGCTGAGTTTGTTCTTTGGAACGAAGATCGCAACGCATTACATTCAGCCGCATATCGGCGGTGACCTTGCATTGCTTACTGGCGTTTGCAAAGCCGTAGTGGAAATGGGTCAACATGATTTCTCTTATATGCAGCATCATTGCAATAACTTGGATGCTTATCTGGATGGGCTCGCCAAAACACCTTGGTCCGAAATCACTCGAAAATCGGGAGTCGAAGAAAGCGAGATTCGGGAAATCGCAGACGTCTACGCGAAAAGCAAAGGATCGATTTTCTCTTGGACGATGGGCATCACTCACCACACCCATGGCGTCGAGAATGTTCAGGCCATTGTGAATATGGCTCTGCTTCGCGGCATGATCGGCAGAAAGGGTGCCGGGGTTATGCCCATTCGCGGGCATTCGAACGTACAAGGAATCGGTTCGGTTGGTGTGACTCCGAAACTCAAAGACGAATTGTTCGATAACCTGACGAACAAATTTGGCGTGAAGCTGCCAACGACCAAGGGACGCGACACGTTGGACTGCATCGAAGCTGCAAAGACAGGCGAACTGAAATTCGCACTGTGCCTTGGCGGAAATCTATACGGTGCCAACCCAGATGCCCAATTCGCCGACGAAGCATTATCCGCCATGGACATGCTAGTGATGCTCAACACAACTCTTAATACCGGGCACGCTCGAGGCCTAGCCAAAGAAACCATTGTCTTGCCGGTACTGGCTCGGGATGAAGAACCGGAGCCTACCACTCAGGAATCCATGTTCAACTACGTTCGGCTAAGCGATGGCGGTCCGAAACGCGTTCCAGGCCCAAGAAGCGAAATTCATGTGGTCGCAGAGATTGGCCGACGTTTGCTCGGCGATTCAGGCGTGATCGACTGGAATGAAATGCAGAAATCCAACACCATCCGGACATGGATCTCCAAGGTAGTGCCCGGTTACGAACAGATCGATACGATCGGAAAGACGGGGCAGGAGTTTCAGGTGGGAGGACGGACTTACCACGAGCCTAAATTCAAAACCAAGGACGGACGGGCAAGCCTATTCGCTCACTCCTTACCAGAACTCACTCAGCTCGGAACAAACCAACTTCGGCTCATGACCGTGCGCAGCGAGGGCCAGTTCAATACCGTTGTCTACGAAGATTACGATCTGTATCGCCATCAAGAACGACGGGACGTCATTTTGATGCACCCCGATGACTTGAAGCGACTTGGCTTGCAGCACGATGACTTAGTTACGGTGGCAAGCGATACGGGACGTATGCATAACATTCTGGCACGCGGTTTCGAAGAAATTCGCGACGGCAATGCCATGATGTACTACCCCGAATCCAATGTTTTGGTATCCCGAGCGGTCGACCCTCAATCTCGAACACCGCAGTTCAAAAACATCTTGGTGACCGTATCCAAGCAATTGGCAATCGTCTAAAAGACCGCATCCCAGGCATCTTCCTTACAAACCTCACAAACCGATCGACGATTCCTGATTCGCTCAGGAAGATTGGTTGCTGGTGCTCATTCGCGTTCTAAGTTCCTATGTGGAAACTCGATCACTGAGTTTCACCTTATGGAATATCGAACACTTTGAAACCAGTCGTCACATCATGTCGGCACCCAAAAAAGAAAAAGCGGCCCCAGCAAAAGACAAAGATCCAGCCGCCGGTGGTCACGGCGCCAAGGCAGACGGAGCCAAATCTTCTGGCGGCGGAATCAAAGGCAAGATTGTCATCGGGATCTTCGTGAGCCTGGTTGTCATCGCAGAAACCTTCGTGTTTTTCTTCCTGGTTCCTTCGGGCGAGGAAGTCGCTGCTTTGGCCGAAACACGTCTGATCGCAATCGCTCAAGAAATCGACTCGAAAACTCAACAAGAACACGCCGTCGACGAGGATACCATCGTCGAGTTCGATCTTGGAACCCACGGTGTTTCGTTTCGTCCAGCAGGAGCCGACAAGAACTACAAAGTCGAATTTCGCTTGTTTGGGACATTGCACAGCAGCGATCTTGAACACATGCAAGAACTGTTCTTGGAACGCGAGCTTCGCTTTCGCTATCGAATGATGTTGGAAATCCGAAACGCTTCGATGCAAGAGCTGGAAGAAAACCAACTGGGCTTGATTCAACGGCGCGTTTTGGCGACAAGTACAGAGTTATTGGGCGAAGCAATCCTTCTAAGCGTTGGATTCGCCGATTACCAAGTACTTGAAGACTAAATTCGCTAGCAAAACACGGAAGTTTCATGTCGGACTCGACTTCTACACCCAACGCAGCGGCCAACGCTAGTGGCGGCTCGCGAAGCTCCCAAGATTCCGAATCCCTCTTGCAACAGGCTGAAGTTGCGCTCCAGGAAGTCGAAGATTCACTGCGCGGCCCCAAGGTCCAAAAGTACCGACTCGAAGAACTGATCGGCGAAGGTGGCCCCCCCGAAAAAGTCTCGATGGATCTGCTCCGAGACGTAACGCTCGACCTGAAAATCGAACTTGGACGCACTCGTATGCACTTGGACGAAATTCTGCAGCTGCGTAAAGGATCGGTGGTTACCTTGGATAAGCTAGCAGGCGACCCGGTCGACATTTATGTCAATGGTCGACTCGTAGCTCGAGGTGAGGTTCTTGTTCTGAACGATAATTTCTGCGTTCGAGTTGCGGAACTGGTAGGCAGCGATGCAATCCAATAGTTCGCTCTATCAGATTTTGATTAGCGTCTTTGTAACGCTTAGCTTTACATCTTGCTACGGAACTGCCTTGGGCCAGTTCAATTCCGATCCCAAACGCTCGGCCGGGATGACGAACGAACCAACTGTCGTAAGACCTCAAGGGCATAGCTTGCAAACGAACGGGAACGGGACCCCAGCATCCAGGCTGCCTAGCAACTCGTTTCAGCCTCGAGCTCAAGATCCCCAGGCAACGCCTGCCTCCGAACCATTCAGTGTCCAGCCATCCGGGCAACGCGTCTTCAATCAAAACATCCAACCATCCCAAAGTGATACGAGCCGATTCAATACCAGTACCAATCCAAATCAAAATGCCCCTGATGCGATGGTCCAGCCCGCGAGCTGGACAACCGAACCGGTCAGCCTGAAAAAGGATGCTGGCAAAATCGTTGAACCGATCGAACTCAAGCCTTCGAGCAAGGAAGCATTGAACAGTATCAGCAAACCCAAAAGCACTTGGGCAACCGCTCTGTCGATGATGTTTTCCTTGGCGATTGTCCTATGTCTCTTTTTTATTGTCGCTTGGTTGTTCCGACGAACCCAGCCAAATTCCGTGGCAAAGCTTCCCTCAGAAGTGGTTCAGGTCATGGGAAGAACCGCGATGGCGCCACGCCAACAGGTTTACGTTCTTCGATTCGGAAGCAAAATGCTTCTCGTTAGCCACCAACCTGGGCAAACCCAAACGCTCGGTGAGATCACTGATCCGGAGGAAGTTCAACGACTGGCTGGGCTTTGCGAAGCCAATCAACCCAACAGCATTTCGCATTCGTTCCGCGATGTATTGAGGCAAGTGGCAAGTGGCAGAAACGACGTCGAACCCAGGACCTCCAGCCGTCGGCGGTCCAATCTGAAGGAAGCGTAAGAGAACGCTTGGTTAAAAATCGGTTGCGTGCTGCTCCCGATTTATTTGCTTTCCAAAGCTGCATTTAGCTTTCGAATTCGAATTCGATTGCCTGCAGCCTGAGGCGACTTGTCGAATTTATACTCTTCGATGGCTTCTGCTACTTTACCTTTTTCCTCATACGCTCGTCCGACGAGGTAATGAGCTTGCGCGTGCCATTTTTCCGTACCCTGCAACTTGAGCAACCGAGTCGTCAACCAATCGATTGAAGTATCTAACTTTTCCAAATCGAAGTTTGCCATTCCTAGAAACATAGCAACGTCGAACTTGGAACGACGAAAGAAAATCTGAGACTGCTTGATTTGCATTTGAAAGACTTCCAGCGGCTGGTTAGGACGACGAACGATTCCTAAACTTGCTTGGGTTTCTTTATCGGTTTCTAGCTTCTTCAGCGTTTGCTCATCCACACGGACATCCATATACGATTTCAATGCCCCGGTGGCTTCGATAGTGGTGTTAAAATTGCCAAGCAAATGCAAATTGCGAGCTTGAGAGATAGGCGTGTCCGAAATGTAGGCCCCGTAGTTCCCAACATAAGTCATGGAGAAGGGTGATTGTTCGTCGAGCCGTGAACGAAGCGAAAGGTTGTATGCATGAGCCAACCAGGGAGCATTCCAATGACGAACGGTAAGCTTCGGATCGATGGACTTCAAACGCTCTTCGAATGTGTCGGAGTTCGAAGCAATACGCAAACGGTTGTCTCCAGTTAAAGATTTTTCCAGGATGTGCATCGACTGGCTTGTTGCAAAGGGCTCAAGATCCATGAGGGCGACGATCGACCCCAGATCCTTTTGCTCGACGGGGTATTCGAAGAATCCAGGGATCTTGGCGCGACGCAAAACATTTGGGTTTTCACGTGCCTCTTGAAGCGTTGCAATTCCATCATCCGTTTGACTGGGGATCGGAAGTCCCCAGTTCGGCTCGAACAAATAAATGCTATTGCCGATCGGAACACCGATACACCACAATCGCAACGATGCATTTTCGGTTGCCCCCGACTCGCTGGGCAATGCAAGAGCGACGCAATCAACCCCATTCGCGAAAGCAAGCTGAGTGAAAACGCGAGCTCGTTGCCAAACGTCTCCTCTTGCAAACATCAATGTTTGCCATGGCAACTGGCGATAGACCGGAGCGGTATCGCTCAGTGGTGATTCTGGATAACTAACCAGCTTCTCGACGTCATTGGGCTGTCCGTCCACGCCCACATTGCAAACCGTCCAATCGAAAAGCTTCAGAGTGATCTCGAGCTGGTTCCAATCGTCCGCACTGAATGTTTCCTTTTGCTTTTGGAGCCATGGGCGGAAGAGACGGTCGCGGTAGGGGCGATCCAGAACCCACTTGCTTAGCTTGGTAAGCATTTGGCACTGCAACAGGTACTCGCATTCCGGTTCGCCGAACTCCAGTTTGTCCAAACGCTTGGCCAAATCCAAAGTGCGGAGGTCAACGGGAACGGTTTGCAGCATTTCCGGAGCTTTCCAGGAGTCCGATGCTTTCACGCTCTTGGACCAGGTGTTCATCTGGTACTGAATTTCCCGTAGGGCAGCCGAACGATCCAACCGAATCAGTTGCGGCAGGTAGCGAAATGCTTCCTTGATCGAATCTCGCTTCTCTTTGCCAGCCGCCTGGCTCGTTTGGAATGACTCCAAACGCTTCGCGCTGCCATCGTTGCAGCCCACGGGTAAACCTAATGCGGCAGCCATGGCTAGAATCGCAAACGCGCGAATCTTCGGGGAAATCGTTGTACAAGCGAACAAGTTATGGCCTAACGAGTTTTGAAGCGGCGTGGATGATGAGTGCATAACCGAATTCTAACAACAACTTTCCAAAACCAGAAACGAAACGCCGCTAGTTCGGCTACGCATCCATTTTGGCTACGGTTCGCCAGATCGTTACCACCCGAGTTAAAACTTGTTCGAATTGATCCAGAGGCACCATATTTGGCCCATCGCTGGGGCTTTGATCTGGATTGGGGTGAGTTTCGAAAAAGACCCCATCGATGCCTACCGCGGCAGCCGCACGAGCAAGCGGTTCTACCATGGATCGATTTCCGCCGGTCGCCCCACCCAGTCCACCTGGTTGTTGAACAGAATGAGTGGCATCAAAAATGACTGGGACGCCAAGACCGCGCATGGCAGGAAGCCCGGTCATATCGTTAACCAGCCGGCCGTAGCCAAAAAAAGTGCCGCGTTCACACAACATCAATCCACCCTTGCCTGCCGACGCGACCTTTTCAACCACATACTTCATGTCGGAAGGAGCCATAAATTGCCCCTTCTTCACATTCAGCGGCTTCCCGGTGCTGGCGCACGCCACCAAGAGATCGGTTTGTCTGGCCAAAAAAGCAGGGATCTGAAGCAAATCGCAGACCTCGGCCACCGCAATCGCTTGTTCCGGAAGATGCACATCGGTGGTTACCGGACACCCGACTTTCATTTTCACTTGCTCTAGAACTTGCAAGCCTTCGTCGACTCCCGGTCCGCGATAGCTTCCGGCACTGGTCCGATTTGCTTTGTCAAAACTTGCCTTGAAGACATAATTCACACCAAGCTTGGCGCAAATATCGGCAACCTGTTGTGCAATCGAAAGGCATAAGTCAGCCGACTCGATAACGCACGGACCAGCAATCAGCAACAACGAGCCAAGGTCCCCGCAAACATGTGATCCGACGGAAACACATTCTGTTTTTTTCAGCGGTTGCATGGTCGTTGCTCAATCCAGGTTTCGGTTTTGAAGGACTCAAACAATTGGGGCTAGCTAGGATTGAGCTCCGTTAAGCCCGCTTGAACAAGCCCGTTAGAAGCCTGGCCCGTTCGTAATCTAGCCTGTCATTCCACCGTCAACGGTGATCACTTGACCGGTCACGTAGCTAGCAGCCGGGCTCGCCAAGAACAGAACACAAGCTGCAACGTCATCGGCAGTCCCTAGCCTGTTCGCTGGGATTCGCTTCTTGACTTCATCGGTCACCACATCACCCAAGGCCCGAGTCATATCGCTTTCAATGAATCCTGGTGCAACCGCGTTTACCGTAATTTTTCTCTTGGCCATTTCCTTAGCAAGGGATCTGGTAAAACCGATCATGCCCGCTTTCGTCGCGGAGTAGTTGGTTTGCCCAGGATTTCCGATAAGCCCTGACACACTGGACATGTTCACGATGCGACCGTATCGCTGACCCATCATGACTCGCGTTGCCGCGCGGCAGAAAAGAAAGCAGCTGGTCAAGTTGGCAGCGATGATTTCATCCCATTGCAAATCGGTCATACGCGGCAAAAGGGTGTCGCGAGTGATACCCGCATTGTTCACCAAAATATCGAGCCGCTTGTGAACGGTTTCTACTTCTTCGAACAGCTTTTCGATCGAGGGCCGGTCAGTAACATCGCAAGCGATTGCAATCGCTTCTCCGCCGGCTGCTTGAATCTGTCCGACTGTGTCAGCAAGCTTGTCGGCGTTTCGAGCGACGCACAAAACTTTAGCACCGTTCAAGCCAAGTCGAATTGCAACAGCTTGGCCAAGCCCCTGCGAAGCACCCGTGACAAGAGCCACCTGGCCAGTGAGATTCGCGGATAAACCAAAGGTATTCTCAGACATAATTGCTTTCGGAATCAAAGAAACTTAATCACCAAAACACTCGCAGGCCGCTTTTCGATCCACTCGCTTCAGCGTGCCCGCCAAGACGCGTCCCGCACCGATTTCATAAAATTGATCGACACCCGAAGCGAGCAACTGGCTAAGAGTTCGCTCCCATAACACCGGCGAAACAACTTGTTTCGTCAGCAATGGCGGGAAGTCAGTAGCGAGTGTGTGCGGCTGGGCGTCCACGTTTGCGTAAAGTGGGAAACGTGGCCCGTTGAAATGGGTAGAGCTCAGAGCGTTTTGCAGTCGTTCTACGGCAGGCTGCATAATGTCGGTATGAAAAGCGCCAGCGACGCTCAATCGAATAAATCGCGAAGCACCCGCCTCGGTCGCCTTCGCTTCTGCGGCATCCAGCGAAGCCGCGTGTCCGGATATTGCAATGTTCCCTGGGCACAAAAGGTTCGCCACTTGAAGGATTTCGCCAGGCAAACGAGCAGCATCGCAAACGGCATCCACTTGTTCGCGGCTTAAGCCAAGCACGCTTGCCATGCCGCTTGGGATCGCTGAAGCTGCATCTTGCATGGCAGCCCCACGTTGTTGCACCAGACGCACTCCATCGTCAAAACTGATGGCTCCTGCACAGCACAACGCGCTGTATTCGCCCAGACTCAATCCGGCAACCGCGACGACAGAATCGAGCAGCCCGTCTCGCTGGGCAAGAAAATCAGTGAGCGCCGCCATCGAGTGCACGAACAAGGCGGGTTGGCTGAAATTGGTCAGATGCAAATCCGACTCGGGGCCCTCGGCGCACAGCTTTGCCAGATCATACCCCAAAATCGAAGAAGCTCTTTCGAAGAGCTCGCGCGCGGCCGGGTTGCGTTCGGACAGGCCCTTGCCCATTCCCAGAAATTGAGCTCCCTGACCAGGGAAAAGCAAAGCGACCTTCGGCATTTTGCAGGATTCCCTATCTACCTGGAGCTTCTATGGGAGGCAAATCATGGATCGACCGAGGCTACAGACGAAAGCCTCGGAGAAAACAACATCACAGCTAGCATCAGCAGCTTTTCCTGAAGGATCATCCAGGCGGAACTTCAAACCATTCCCTAGAATTTCCCGTCGAAGGATCAAGCTTGTTCGCTTACTCTTCGCCCATTTGGACGACGACACGGCCCATGTAATGGCCGCACTTAGGGCAAACGGTGTGCGTTGGTGTGACTGTGCTGCACTTCGGGCACACGTGAAGCTGACGGGGCTTCTTGGCATGGTGGGCTCGACGCTTGCCAGATCGTGAGTTGGAGTGACGTCGCTTTGGAACTGCCATTTTTCGGACTCAAACTAAATCAATAAGGGTGACACAGGTTTTTTGAAGGACCAAGAGGTTACGAGCTTCCGCATTACCTGTCAAGCCGAAAGCACTCGCTGAACCAAGACTCCGCAAGCTTGCCCCTGGGCGGAGTAGGAAAGGCTGACAAATGCGTTTCCTGGCTGGGCATTGCCACCTTCGGTTGCAACCTGGATCGGACATTCTGGGTCCAAACTAGAGCAATTTAGGATGGGGAACAGTTTTTGTTGATCCATGGCCAAGCAGCTCGCGACGATTTCGACAGCCGCGCTACCGGCCCCCAAATTGCCAAAATAGCTCTTGGCAGCGGTTACGGACGCCTTGGCACTCCCTAATGCATCCGAAATCCCGGCAGCTTCCGACCGATCGCCAAGAACTTCGCTTTTGCCGCAGGCGTGGATATGCCAATCATCGGGTTGAAATTTCAGCCCGCGTTCGCGACCTTTCTGCATCAGTCCGGACAGGACATTTGCAGTCGCAATTCGCACGAAATCACGCTTTTTCCCTTGGAAAGAGGGGCCGACTGCCGACCCGACTCCGCCAACAATCTCGCCCCAGATCTTGGCCCCTCGAGCGACCGCGTGTTCCAGCGATTCCAAAACAAGAGCTCCTGCACCTTCCCCCAAGACCGAACCATCGCGATCGGAGCTGAAGGGTCGGCTCATTTCGGACGGGTTAGCTCGATCTTTGGCCAAGGAATCCGCGATGGTAAAGTGCAAAGCCTTCAGTGGCTCCAGCTTGGAGCCGGTTGCACCAGCTAACATCACGTCAGCCACACCGCGACGGATGGTCGCAACCGCTTCGGTGATGGAGGCGGCACTGCTTGCCTCGCGAATGGTGACGGAATTGCTTGGCCCTCGCAAATCGTTGTAAATAGCAACGTGGCTGGCAGGCATATTGGGAAGATACTTCAAAAGCCACAATGGATTGACTTTGGCACGGCCCTCGGTGGGCCAACGCGCAATTTGAAAATGTTTGTCGGCATTGAAGCAGGCGGTGACCCCATCTGCGAACTCTTCCGGCCGAGTCAGAATGTAATCGCTGCCGTAAACGATCCCAGTTCTTTCGGGGTTACGTGAAGCTGGATCGGCCAGACCGCAATGAGCGAGTGCCATTTGGCAAGCCGCGACCCCCATTTCTATCTCGCGGCACATCACTTTTTGGTTCTTTTTGATGGCTCGCTGCAGTGTTTTTTCGAGCGGGCCAAAGTTCTCGATATCGCCGGTGAAGCATTTGGATTGTCCGCCAAAACGCAGGTCTAACCCGTTTTCTGGCAGGCAGTCTAGCTTGGAGACACCGCTGTGAAGGCCGGCGAGATTGTTCCAAAGGGCGTCTAATTCACGTCCGAGAGGGCAAACCACTCCGAGCCCGGTGATAACGACACGTTGACTAGGGTTGGACATGATCAGAATCGATTGCTGCAAGGCTTGAGTCACGAACACAGAAAACCAAAGGAGCCAGCAGCATAACCGGCAGTCTCGGATTCGACAACCAAAGGAAGGTTGGATGCAGACTGCAAATGAACTTGACACTCCAGGCTCATTCACGACAATCGCAGGCAACCTGGACGGTTAGCTCAGTTGGTTAGAGCACCACGTTGACATCGTGGGGGTCGTTGGTTCGAGTCCAATATCGTCCACTAGTTGCGCTATTTGCAACATTATCTCAATGCGATGCGTGAGTTTTGAAGTTGCGCATTCAGGCCTGAAAGGCCGATATATCCCTAGCCGTGGCTGATAAGCCACGGTGGGAAGATAAATGGAGAGACAAGCCCTGAAGGGGCGACACACTCCATGGTTTGTCGCCCCTTTAGGGCTTGAAATCCTTGGGGGGATCAAACCTGGTGCCTCTCGGCACCGGCAGAGGATGTGTCGAGCCTTCGGCCCTGCTAAATGTATTCCTCCTGACGGTCTCTAACGTACCTCTATTTGCGCTAATTGAGCATACAACCACCGCGTTTTCTCGTAGGCATCAATCAGGTTTGCGGGGCAAGAAGCTATAGAAGTTCGCAAGCATGGTCCGGAGGGGGCAGCTCAGGCGTTTTTGCAAGGACATGTACCCGTAGCACAGGCTGCTAGCCTGTGATGTGCATACAATTGCAGGCTGGCAGCCTGCACTATGTGGTAGTTTTGCCTAAGTAACACGTCTCGATTGTTTTTGGGCTGAGGGCCAACAATTAGGATCGGAACAATGATCATGGACAACGATGAAACGCCCAATTCTGAGATCATCCTGTATCAAACCGAGGATGGCAGGACTCGCATTCAATGCCGATTTGAGAACGAGATGATTTGGCTTACGCAATTATTGATTGCCGAACTTTTTCAGGTAACCGTCCCCACAGTGAACGAGCATCTGAAGGGAATCTTTGACGATGGCGAATTGGATACTGGTGCAACTATTCGGAAATTCCGAATAGTTCGAATCGAAGGCAAACGCGAGGTATCCCGCGAGATCGAACACTACAACCTCCCCGCCATCCTCGCCGTCGGCTATCGCGTGCGCAGCCATCGAGGCACTCAGTTCCGACAGTGGGCCACGGCTCGATTGAGCGAATACCTTGTGAAGGGTTTCGCTTCCGTCGAGCTCGTCTCGGCGGGGCGCACAACTGAAAGCTACCAAACTCAACCCTGTTCAGCTCTCGCTTCCGTCGAGTTTATCTCGGCGGAGCAAACAACTGAAAGCTACAACAGGTGCTAACGCTGGCTCTGACCGGGACGAGCCCGACAGAGAACTAAAAGGGAATGAAATTTTAATAGGGGCGTTGCTTGTAGCTTCCAGTTGTTGCTTCCGATTGGGGTGAACCCAACGGAAAGCGTCGGTAAGCATTAGGGTTCCATAAAGATCGTTGGATGCACCGCTTGATCTTCAACTTTTTCCGCGACGGGTATTTGCATTTTGCCAGGATGCACGTGTCTCGAGGGAGACGATTCCGTTGGGCACGTTGGTCAGTACCAATACACTTGCTTGCCATGCACGGCGAAATCGTCGATTCAACCATGTGTCATCTAATCCAAAACCGGCTATGCATGAAAGAACCGATTTGAACCACGGAATACACCGAACACACGGAAATGAAAACATCGGATAGTAAGGCGTTCTTTCCGTGTGATCTGTGGTAGTCATCAGCTCAACCTGAAGCTTGCAATGACGTTACAACTCAATTCATAAACACCGGCACTACACACCAGCCCCTCGTTCGATGCCAGAACCGATTACTGAACCACGGAATACACTGAACACACGGAAATGAAGACATTCGGAAGTTAGCCTCTTCTTCCGTGTGTTCCGTGGTTGTTAACAACCTGTCTTTGGTTGTTGGGCGGCACCAGGAACCGTTTGCCTTTACCGTCGATGCGTCAAGCAGGGCTGACAGTCCCGAATCATTTCCTTGAAGCACTGCGAGGTTCGCAATGAAACCTCAAAACGGCGCCATCCGCCTTGCTACAGTAAATTATAGACCATAACAATTCACTTTGGACGCAGTTACGGCATGGGGCGTCAGGTGTGGTTGACTCGGTCGATGGGGCAATGGGCTTCGAACGGGTTGCCGTAACTGCGTTAGCGCTTGTTACGGCCTACGCTTGTTACGGCATGCGCTTGCTCAATGCGGGTAATTCACATCCAACGGAGTTCATGCTGGTGTGTGGCAAATAGGTCGAAAACCCGATAGATTAATGAACGTTAGATCGTTCGTATTTGTATCAAGTGCGAAGATAGCAGGACTTCTATATCTCTTTCAGTAGCAAAATAAAGTCGCTCGCCTCCCCCCTCTCTCTCGTTGTTTGGAGCAAAAAATGATTCATTGCAGATCGATTGTTGTTCTTGCGGTCTCTCTGAGTTGGTCTGCCTGGTTGTTGCCCAGTGCTCATGCAGATGATATGCATGACGAACTGGGCAAAGCACTGATTCCATGGCTTGATTGCCTGCAAGGGAAGGATGATGCCTTTCAGATCGCAGGAACAGTATCGCTGCAAATCAATGGTCAGCCTACGCCCATTTCCTTCAACTTGCAACGAGATGGCGACCAGGATTTTGATCTTCGAGTAGACCATTCCGATTATGCAGTCGAAATTCGACGTCGAGCCGATGCGATCGCTTTCGCCGTTCCAAAATGGGGCAAGGTTTACCTCGGACAGGGCACCGCAGACGAAAACGATCATTTAAAACCCGAAGGCATTATCGGTCGTCTCGTTGGGCCAGCAACTCGTGTATCCCAATTCATCCCCATCGTGATGAACACCGAAGCACAAGACTTGGTATCAATCCTCTCTAGTTTGTTAAGCCTTCAACCAAACGACGATGGATCATGGTCGATTAAAGACAACACCCGAATTCACATTGAAAAGAATAGCAGTCGAATCTACGGAACCATCGAAGGGGTGTCTATGGATGTTTCCTTGGGAGAACCGAGTGACGTTTCGAAACCTGTCGATGCATGGGAGGGCATGGAAATTCGATCCTTGGAACGAAGTGAGATTGAGAAGCAATTGGCCCGAGGTGCAAGACGGGCGCTTGAGATACTTGCTCCTTCGACCAAACTGACCGGACCATCCCAGAAAGGTAAAGTTGTACCGTTCGGGGAATTACGATGGGTCGAAGGTCAAAGGGTTGTCCTGCTGAAGGGATCGCCAGAGCAGATCGGTAAAGCTCATGGCGAATTGCTTCAACAAGAATCAATACGATGCATCGATTCGGTCGTATATGCCTTCGGCACAGTTCAAACGATCATTACGGGGAAATGGTTTCGGCACGAATTGGAGGCCGCGTATGCAAGGCTCTCTCCGCACATCCCGCAACACCATCAAACAGAGACCCGAGCCCTTGCGATCAGCTTGGGGGTCGATGAAAACTTGATGCAAACCGTCAATGTTTTTCCGGAGTTGTTTCATTGTTCTGGTTTCGCTCTTTTCGGTAAAGCAACCAAGGATGGGAAATTGGTTCACGGTCGGGTTCTGGATTACATGACAACGATCGGATTGCAGGATGCAGCCACCACGTTCATTGTCGCCCCCACGGATAAGATTCCCTTTGCCAATGTTGGGTACGCTGGATTTACTGGCAGCGTTAGCGGGATGAACTTAAAAAAGATTTCACTCGGAGAAATGGGTGGAAAAGGCGAAGGGAAATGGGATGGAGTTCCCATGGCAACTCTGATGCGACGTGGGCTCGAGGAATGTTCGTCCCTAGAAGAAGTGAAGAACCTGTGGCGCAATAATCCTCGGACGTGCGAATACTATTATGTATTCTCGGACGGCAACCATCGCTCGGCTGTGGGCGTTGCCGCGACACCTGAAAAATTGGAATTTGTCGAGCCAGGCCAGGGGCATGAGTTGCTTGGCGAGGGGATACCTGATGCTGTCATTTTGTCCGCGGGCTCAAGGCTTGAAGAATTGCGTAAACGCGTTAAGCAAGGCTACGGGAAGATCGATATCAACGCCGCGCAAGCGTTGATGAGTCGGCCCGTGGCGATGGCCTCGAATCTTCATAACGTTTTATTTGTACCCGAAGATGGGGTGCTTTATGTTGCCAATGCAAGCCATAGCCAACCCGCCGCAGAGCGACCATACGTTCAACTCATTCTGTCGGATCTTATCGAATCGATCTCACAACCGAATGACACAGCCCCGATCCTGTCCAGCGATTCCACCTTCAAGGGTGTCGACACCTTGAACCCAAAGGATGCTGATTCCGCGGATGCGAGGCAGTGTATCGAGGGCTTGGTCTGGTCTCCTGAATCCTTTCCCATTCACTTACAACAGGCAGACAAGGACCGCGGCGATTGGTTGGTGCGATTCCCGTCGCCCAAGTCAAGTGGCGATAAGGTTAACGATCTCGTTGCGATGGAGTGGCATATGGCCAGGGATAAGCGAAAGAATCCTATGCTTGCGCCCGCAGCAGTGATCGTGCATGAGTCCGGAAGTGGCATGACGGTGGGTCGTTTGATTGCCAGCGCGCTGAGTCGCCAGGGTATTCATGCTTTTATGATTCAGCTACCGTACTACGGCAAGCGACGTTCTGGCGACCGACCGGAAGGTGAAGCCTTGATATCGGCTCTGCAACAGGGGATTGCCGATGTGCGACGGGCTCATGATGCCGTGGCAGCATTGCCGCTGATCGATGGCTCGCGAATTTCATTGCAGGGTACAAGTTTGGGTGGTTTTGTGACGGCCACAGCTTGCGGCATTGATTCCGCTTATCATCGGGTGATTATTTTTCTTGCGGGTGGCGATCTTCAAAGTGTGATTATGGATGGTCAAAATGAAGCGGCGAAAATTCGTCTGGAATTTGAAAAAGCAGGAGTCGATGCGGCCCAAATCAAGTTGATTTTGGATGGCATTGAACCATTGCGATTAGCGCATCGTGTCGATCCCGCGCGGACCTGGTTGTTCACTGCCAAGTATGACCAAGTGGTACCGTCACGCAACTCGGCCTTGTTTGCGAAATCGGCCAAGTTAGACGATTCGCATCGCGTTGAAATGTTGGCAGATCACTATTCCGGCATTCTGTTTCTGCCTCAGGTTGTCAAACAGATGCGAGACATCATGTTGGAATCTGTAAAGTAATCGCCGGGCTATCGAGTTCACTTCTTGAGAATCAGTTGGTAGTTGTCTCGGACCGAGATGGTGATGGAACCTTCGGTCGGTGCCATGCACCGTTTGCCGGGCAATAAAAGTAGGCGATGTCGCGATTCATCCATGCGTTATCTAAACCAAGACCGGCTATGCGAGAAAGAACCGATTTAAACCACGGAATACAATGAACACACGGAAATGAAGCCATGTGGAAGTTAGCCATTTAATCCGTGTGTTCCGTGGTTGTCACCAACTCATCCTGAAGCTTGCAACGACGTGTCATCTCACGATCATGCTTGGGTTACAGCCATCAACAAAGCCAAGTCGCTCCGGTCTGTCTGGGGTGACCGGTGCGTCCAGGGCGCTCAACAATGTTGGCCGACACGTTCTTGTAGAGATCGTTTCATCCAGAAAGTAAGTCGCAGCCAAAAACAGGAAACAGGGGCTGACCGGGCTGACCCCAAAAGTTCTGAACTCAGAGCTTTCTAGGCGTTCCTCACCGAAAGTGGGCCATCGCGTGCTTTGGTGAGTTCCGTCGTGTAGATCCAAACTAAGCTGTTCGACCAATTGAGAAATTTGGTCGCGTGCCCTGGAAGTTGTTTCGACGAAACATCGCCAGTGATAGACTAAGGGCTGTCTATGCTTGAGACTCCTTTGGAATAGACTAGCCCGACTTTGGATCGACGCCCAAATTGAAAGAGACGGTAGTGGAAATGTGGAGGAAGAAATACTTAATAGAATGCCCGCAAAGGTTGCGGTTTATCCTTGGTTTCTTGATGGTCGTCAGTTGCAATGCCTCTTTTCTTGACGCTCAAGATTCTAGCGACTCCTTTCCGGCAGCGCATAATCCGATTCACCGACTAGTTGTGACGGGTAAAGAAAAAGGCACAAGTACACCCGGTTTGAAATTTAGCCCGAATTGTCAGATGCTAGCCAGTTACACCAAACCTGGTTTTATGACTAAATCGCCCGATAATTCACCCCTCTCGATCATCGATGTCAAATCAGGAGTTTTGCAACTTGAGATTCCAGAAGGATGGATAGGGTTTGCCTTTTGCCCTGACAACGAACATTTTTTTACCTGGAGCTTAGATGCCGTTTCGCTATGGAGTTTTGCTGAACCGAAACACATAGCGCAGCTCAGACTCAGCAATGTCCAAAGAATCAAGTTCATATGTGATGGTAAGCGGTTCGTGACGGAAACATCCGAAGCTTCCTGGACCTTTCACGGGACAGACCGATTTCACATCCATTTTCCCGCAACTGTTAAGTTTTGGGATTTAGCAACATTGAAGCACATTCCAATGCCCATTGATCAACTTGGACCGTGGGTTGATCCAATAGTAACACCCGACGGAAAGCTACTTGCTGGATTCGAATTGGAAAAGGAAAAATATTCTGTCGTAGAAGTGGAGACGGGCAACTTTCGGCCTGCTCCTTTAGAAGTTGAGGGCTGCGTTTACGGAACGAAACTTGCGATCGACGGTCAACAAGTCTTTTTCGGTGGAAGCCACCGGTCCGTTGGTGGCTGGAATCTCGCAACATCTAAACCTTCCGCACTTGGGGCTTTCTTTCAATTTCCGGAACATGAACTACCGGTGGAAATGCTCTCGATGCAGCGGAACGAGATCCTATCAAGCGAAACTCTAGTGGACCCAGCCAGTGTTTATTTTGAGCATTTGGAAAACAAATGGCGAATGAAAAACATCGTCTCAGATCAGATTGTCCAGGAGTTTCCAGATCAGACAAATCTCAAACCCTCCCCTCGTGATGAGGTTCATTTTTTGAATCCGAATCGAATGGTTCTTTCGAGACGTGCATGGACAACGAGGTTTTTTGATCTGACAACCGGAAAGAAGATTGCACAAATCGACTCTAGTCGGTCTAGCCACAGCATTGGGCTTTCGTCTGACGGGCTTAAGATTGCATTCGGAGAGTTAAGTTGGTTTACCAACGATTCAATTTCTCGTGCGATAACTGTTTGGGATGTCAAGCATCAAAAGCAATTGTTCAGTTTTGACCAAGGTATTGTACCAAATGAATCCGTTCCTAATGGCTATGGTTTTCTTGATTTTCTGCCCAATGGCAATTTAATGTCCATTTCATCCACTGGGTATCGAGAGTCAACCAAAGGTTCGAATATCGAGTTGTTCGATGCAACAAGCGGTCGACTTCTTAAAGATTGCGTTCAGTGGTCGCCTGGTCCGGGCGATGGCTTGATACATGCAACCTGCCAACATGGTGAACTGGTCGCTTATTCCATGACAAATGCGATATACATTTTGGACTCGAATGATCTTATTCTAAAACACAAACTGATTGTGAACACGATAGCATCTCGGATTGGTTATTCGGACCCCAGCGTGGGGACAGCATATTGCCTCGTTTTTTCACCCGATGGCAGAAAACTGGCTGCGGCGTCGACCATTCCCGAAGGCAACCAGGTAACCTGCTGGAACGTATTGGATGGAAAGCTAGATTTCATCACGCATACGAATGGACCGATTGCGGACTTACAGTTTGTCGAGAATGGTAAGTCGATTCAGCTTGTTGATATTTCCAAAGGCCGAGCAGTTCTAACAACGATTAGTGACTTCAGGAGATTAGAATCTGACAGACAGCTCTTTGCGAATCGATTTCCTCATCGAGAGATTGATCTTGGGTTAGATATGCATCCGGTGCTGAAAAATCTTATGTCTTGGAGAAACCGTCCGATACTCGCGAAGTTCAACGCGCAAACAAACAAGTTTGTGTGTGTGCTGGTCGATTCGCTGGCGGAGGAGAATTCGCTATTGCAGGCTCGTCAGTATGATCTTTCTAGCGATACGATCTTGCGGCAAGCGAAAATGGAAAATCATGGCTTTCAAAAGGCGAAGGTCTCTGCGGATGGCAATTGCCTCGTCACTCTCACTAGCGAGCCGGAACCTACAACTTACATCGTGGATACGGTTTCGGGAGAAATCTTATCGAAGATGGGAAATTCCGAGTTCTACGGGAAGAGCCCCAATGGCAAGTTGATGCTCTCTCGCGTCAAATCCGGGGGGTTGGTAAGCGTTTGGAACGTGGAGTCAGGTCATGAGATCGGTAAGATTCCGGGCGATGAATCTGCAATCAGTTGTTTTTCTTCGGACAATGGCTATTTCGCAATTTCCAACGGTGGCAGTGTTTGTATTTGGCGTTTAACGCAATTCAATGATTGAGGGAAGCATCTTGTTTTGGTGCTTAGTACGTACTTTTAGATTGTCCATTAGGGCCCCTTCAATCGGTGCCATGCACTGTTTGTTGCTTCAATCGGTGCCATGCACTGTTTGTTGCTGATGAGTTAGCTGAGCCAAGACCGGCTACGCACGAAAGAACCGATGATTGAACCACGGAATACACAGAACACACGGAAATGAAGACATCCGGAAGTTAGGTTCTCTTTCCGTGTGTTCTGTGCGTTCGGTGGTTGGAAACAGCTTATCCTGAAGCCTGCAACGACGATCCAAATTTGGGAGAACTTCAATATCTCGATCGCGAGAAGTTGCGACGGAAAACGAAAAAACCCTGGGATTCACAAGGAAAACCAGGGTTTTTGTAAGCGAGGTCGACGGGGCTCGAACCCGCAACCTCCGGATCGACAGCTGGACAGCAAAAACTGCAAAAAGCACCAAAACTGCTGGCAAATTCGACTTTTCTCACCCGTCCCAGAAAATTCGTTGCACTCAATGTTGCACTCGAAGTTGGACGCTCCTGAAAAGGAGTGGTCTTTTCGGCCCCGAGCAAACTGCTGCGAACTTCCAACCAAAGTTGGTTCGATTCTCTGCCGGTCGTCCTATCTCCCTGTCTCTTCCGGGGATCGAGGAGGTCAAAAGTGCAGTCTAAATCAAAACGCAAGTCCCTCAAGCGACCAAGTGTCCGTGTGCAACGAATCGAAGCGATGGTCGGACTGACCAAAAACTTCAAGCTCTTCACCAACTCGGTTGGAGTTCCCATGGTGGACTTACCAGAGACATCCGCGACGGGTACCCCTCCGACGCAGAAACGATTCCCAATGTTTTCTTTGCGGATCCTGACGTATCCACGTTTCGATCGTACTGCGAGAAACGCGATTCATATCTGGTAGGTCATTATGTTTCATCCGACGGGCAACTTGTTCTGGCGACCAATAGCTGGCAATGCCAGACCGAACGCGTTCGCTGATCTCAGGGATATCCATTTTTCTCGTCAAGGGTCAATTGGATCATCGCATTTTCGCCAATTTTTGGGCATGAACCGCAGAGTATTCTTGATTGCAAGCGTTTCGAGTTCGTTCTCGAAAAATCGTGGACCGAGATCTGCCTAAGGCGGCAGCAATTTTTGCGTCGGAAGCCTTCGATAACACCATCAGAGATATCTTTTCTCGTTCCTGGAATGTAAGCTGATAGGGTATTGTTGAGACTCCGTTCGAATGACCTTGTGATAAAGACATCCAAACATCTCACCGATGTTTTTACCTATACCAATTCTTTAAAACTGCTCTTTGTGGCGGATGCGAGGTTGCTGCAATTGAGCTGAACATCCGTCGGGAGATTGTGAATGACGTTTTTTACCAGTAAAAACTCGGAAGCTGAACTGCAAGAGAGCTCCCATCTTAACCAAGAGTCTGCGGATGATTGTTTTTGCAAGCCCTCGCCGAAAATTTGTCTATTGCAACGTCGATTTGTGAAGCGGATTCCTCGGCTTCTTTTTTATGTTTGCTTGCCTGCCTTCCTTTTGGGGTTGTGCGAATTCGCTACGGCACAAAAGCCAGAGTCTCCGAAAGCAACCCAATTGCGTGAGCTTGAGAAATTGATCCGCGAGGTATATGGGATTGGTGACTCGAAAACTCGAACGGAAAAGAAAGAGATGCTTGACAAGATGGTCAAGTCGATCGAAAGCGATCTGCAAAACGGAAAGATCGACCAACAAGTTTTTGCTGCAATTAAAGTCGCCATGGTTTTAGCAAACGAAACGTCGCAAGTCTCGTCGCTTCGAAATCTTCTCCAAATTGCAGAAACTCACTTTGAGATACGAGAGGAAGGATTCATTGTAAATCAGATCAGCGAGTACCTCGTTTCGTGCAAGACGAAGGACGATGTCGGATTGGCTTTGCCAACCTTGACGGCGGTTGCTTTGGAAAAGGCAGAAATCAAGCAGTTCAGCAAGGCCAAAGAGATTCTCAAGGCAATTGCCCTTCAGTCGAAAGGCAAGAATGAAACGGCCTTCAAGTCGACGCAGAGTATGATTGCCCGAATTGAAAAACAAGCAAAGTCGCATGAACTCTATGTTCTTGCCCTGAGTAGACTCGAGAAAGAGCCGGATAATCAAAAAGCCAATTTTTCGGTTGGCTACTGGTTAGCCGTTTACGAATCAAAATGGAACGAAGCTAACATGTATCTCGTGAAGGGGGATCAAGATAAATGGAAGGATGCTGCTTATCTCTCGAACAGCGCAAGCAGCGTTACCGAAAAGCTAAGTGCCGCGGACTCGTGGTGGAACTTATGCGAGTCTCTTTCCAATAAAGCCGCAGAGGCGGATGCATCAGCTGCCATTCGAATTCATCTCCAAGATGTCTACTCTGCCCTTCAACCCCAAGTCACGCCGGGCATTACAAAAGATCTTATCACAAGTCGATTGAGCAAGATCAAAGCAGCACTTGAGGCCGAATCCGTTCCTGGACTTTCCAAGGATGCGAATTCGAAGACATCTTCGGTTGCAGAAGGCTCTGGGGCAATCATGCTGCCAATCGGCGAATGGAGTGATGCACTCAGCATGGTTCGATTACCGGAAGACGGAGTTTTGGGTAAATGGCAATACAAGGACAACGTGCTTTCTTGTAAGGCGTCTAGCGATGCTTGCTGCAGGTTACCTGTTGTCGTTCGCGGAAACTATGAAATCACCTGTACTTTCGTTCGACGCAGCGGTTCAGACTCCATTGGCTTTTTCGTCCCGCTTAACAATGGATTCTGCAACATTCTGCTTAGTGGCTGGAATGGAAAAGCGAGTGGATTGCAATTTATTGATGGTAAAAATGCATCCGAACTTGATCCAAAAAAAACGGGCGCATCGATACGCCCAGGCACGATCACAAATGATGTTGTCAATGAGGTCCGCATATCAGTTGGACAAGCACCTGGTTATGCATCTATTTCTGCTTCCATTAATGGGAAGACATCCATTGCTTGGCAAGGAGAGGTCAGTCGACTGTCTCCTTCACCCTACATGAATCTGAACTGCCCCGAAGCCCTCGGCGTCTGTGCCAACATGTCAATTGTCGACTTTAAGAGCTTCCAGGTAAAAGTGCTGCCGGATCAAACCGCTAGCGCTCTAGGGCCCTTCAGCCGCGCCTACCGAATGAGTAGCAATTGGCGTAATTCGCTCGTCCAGGTTAACGCAAACCCTCCATCCGACTTGATGTCAAAATGCCGCATTTGGAACAATAAGGCATACTACATTTCTGAGAATCCTATGAGTTTTACTCAGGCACAATGCCTCGCGAAGCAACTTGACGGTCGCTTACTCACAATATCCTCCGATGCAGAGAACGAGTTTATTTTGAACGAAGGTAAAGGACTTTGGATCTGGACGTCGGCGTCTCGCTGCTCAAGTCTCAAGAATTGGAGCGACGAACGTGGGCAGCCTTTAAGCTACATGGGTAAATTCTCGCAAGGTCAGCCAAGCCTTCGGGAAAAGGAAACTATCCTTGGTTTGCAAACGGGGTCCCGAGCTACGCGTGGATGGGATGATTTCAACTACAACAGTTTATCGCTTCATGCGTGCATCGAGTGGGGTGAAGAAAAGACGGTGGAAAAGTAGTACGTGGCATTGATTGACCTCAGACGGGTGGGGTCCGGTGATTGCGCAGGTAGTTTAATGGCTTCATTTGGCTGCTTGGGCATATAGATCTTGGTTGGCTCCCACTTTGAATCGCTTTTTATACAAATGTGATCGATGAAGGCACAAGGTTTAGAGTCGCGAGCGATAGAATCGTCATTGCCCGACGTCACTGCGACGCGTCCAGAGTTCTTTAGTGCCGTCTCAAGTTCTTGGCGGTTCTTTTTGAACCATAATATTGGGGATCGACGAGGGCTTGATTGAAGTCGCCCAATACAAAAATTTCATCTTCTGGGAAGTTCTTACGAAGACTCAGACAATCCGACTGCTGAACCTTAAGAGATTCGCGAAACGCCACGCCGCCTTTTGAATCGTATCATCTCCAGGTGCTTCCCATCCAAGGTAGCACCGTGGCAAAAACGAGAACTGGTTCTGAGTCATCGGGAATGACTCTTGCGGCAGCCGTTTGTTTATCGTCGCTTGTTGCAAGAGGTACGAGTTCGTCATTCGACCAAATGCTTGCCCAGCGATGTGGATTTGGATCGTTTCCATCACGGCCCTCCGCTGATGAACAGACGCTTCTGTATCGTTTCGTAGATATCTCGGAGATTATCTGCTGTTTCGGGATCATAGTTCCCAAATGCAAATCCAGACTTCGTTGCTGCGATTCGCAGCACGCTGACGCCATCAAATTTGGATGATACAGGATGATCCAATTGCATGCCGCAGAAATGCGAGACTGTACCAACCTCCCCTTCAATCCCCATGACATTAGTGGCAATTACCTCCGCAAAAGCGGTTCCATCGAGGATGATTCGTAATCGCTTAACAATCGGAAAGCCAAGGCGACCAAAGTTTGCTCCTTCGACTTTGATATCAATTCCCCAATTCGTTACGTCGTCTATTACCTTGCCATCAAACTCGTCACCTAACCAACGCTTTAGACCTGGGATATGGCGACGCAGTTCTCCATGCGATGGGAAGTTTGTTTCGATGCGCATGCAGATATTCCTTTCCTCGTCATGACGATGAACTAGTTTCTCACCCCCCCCCAAGCCGAAGTTCGTTATCTGTAGATGGAATTTCGTCGATGTCGCTATTTCCTGACTCCAGAATCGCGAGAAGATAGTGCAACGCGTGGACAGTAGTCCTTTTGCCAGAACTATTCGCACCAAATATCAGTGTTAGCGGTGCAAATTCAATTCTCTGACGCCCGCTAATTCCTTTGAAGTTTTCGATTTCGATGGCTGTGATCATTTGGCGTTCCTGGTTTGCAACGTCGGAATTGAGTTGCTTGGTTGAGGGATTGTATCGGATTCTAGGAAATCGCTGCGAGAGCTGTAAATTTGGGGTGAAAGACGCAGGAATTGCGTTGCTCAAAAAGCCTTAATGGAAATCGATGGTCCGTCACAGAACCACCAGGTTTCCCATGTTGGAATCACCTGAAACATCCGCGACGGGTACACTTTTGGTACCCGAATCGACTGCTTGCAGCCGCGCGGGGGGGGCCTTCTCATTCGAGAAACGGCTTTCAATCAGGTCCTCGATATCGACTTTTTTTGATCGAGTCCGTTCCCATTTCGGAAATTGACCCGATCCAATCGAAGGTGTGACCCGATTGTATGCATCGAGATGCAGGGCTGGCAAAAGCCTCCGATCTGTACTAACTGAACAGCCTTTCAAAGCAACCTTGACTTTTGGTTATAAGCCTTCAACAATATCTGGCGGTATGGATGCCGAATTCCACTAATGCGACGATCGCTCTACTTGATAGACGCGACGATCGCACTCCTAAACAAGGCTGGAGTTAGTTAGTGGAAACGCCGAGCATTGACGCTCTGCGAGCACAGCCCCCTATGCTGCTCCCAAGGCACGGTTGTTTCCTTTTTCGTCTGGCGTACTCACTCTTCAGCGGAGAGGTGATTGCGCTAGCTATCCGTGCTTTCTTTGGGGGAATTTTACATGTTAGGTGATCATTCTGAATTAGTTCGGCTTCTTGCCGAAATTTTTGAACTCGCAAGCGGCCCGATAGCTGGTTGGCCTCGAGGGCGAGTATCTCTAAACGAACACGAAGCTGCCGAAAGCATCGGCGTTCCACAGCACGTGCTACGGGATTTGCGCCTTCGCCAAAAACTTTCCTACACAAAGGTTGGTAGATGCATAACCTACCGCCCCGAGCAACTCAAGGCTCTTTTAGACCAGCTCCAATGTAGCGATAGCTCCACCATCGAGACTAAACCCCAGAACTCGGAAAGGAGCTAGAAAATGACACCAACAATAGATAGTCAAACTGATAATGCAACTAGTGAATCCCAACCAACTTCCGGTCGCTGGCTGCGGGACTCGACTGGGACATATGAAATCCAGTACGACAAAAAGGGGAGGCTTCTAAATCGGATCGCGAATCAACTCGTCAGAATCTTTCAGATTCTGTTCGTCATTGTCGGCGGAAAGGCAAATATCGAGTATTGGGTAGAGTTCGCTGACGCGTACTGCAACGTCAAGGTTCGAATTAGTCACGAAGACTTGTCGGATGAGAAAGCATTTTTACGCTCTGCTCCTGCAGGATTCTCCTTAGGCACTGGGTTCGGAAAATTTAGTCAGCTTCGAGAGTGCCTAATGTCGGACCTTGCGCATGCAATGCGTACTGCGGTTCTAACCACCTTAGGCTGGTATATCTGGAAAGGTGAAACGATTTTTGCCCATGCAGGTGGCATTTGTTCCGCAAGTCCCTACTTTAAAAAGTTGGATCCAACGGACAACGGAACAGCGGAAGTCCTTGATCTGATTGACATTGACGTAGTGTGTTCCGAAACTCCGATTCTTGCAGGACAAAACAAACCTATATCGGATGTCCTCGTCGAAGTTCCGCCTCAGCTTGCAAAGTACAAGCTTCTAAAGCCAGACTCAAAGGAGGACGCATGCAACTCTGTTAAATGCGTAATCGAGTTACTTTCCTGCGATATCCCTGCGATTTACATCGGTGTAGCTGCGATATTCGCTGCTGTAATACGTGACCCCCGGTATGGTATCTTTCTATATGGTGACACCGGGTCGATGAAAACCGCGTTTGCTAAGATACTTTTGAGCTTCTTTGTTCCGAACGCTGGTGAAGAAGATTGCGTCTCATTCACATCGACCGCCAATGCGCTTCGAGCGTTTTTTGCGGCGAGTGGCAATGTCGCCGTGGTGATAGACGATTTCCTAGCAAGAAATGGGCATAGCCAAACTTCTGAAGAGGTCAAAAAAGTAGATGACTTTCTAAGATCTGTCACGAATGGTACAGGCAAAGATAGGTGCGGTAGCGACGGTCAACTACGCAGCAGTCCGCGTCCTCGCGGCTTACCAATTTTGACGGGTGAAGAGCTTCCCGATGGAAGTGAATCTTTGAAGTTGCGAACCATCAACGTGCCAGTAGATAAAACGACGTTTGCAACGCTAACGAATGGCGACCGTCCTAATCACTTCGATCGCTTCCAAAGTTTGGCCGCCTCTGGGACTTTTTCAAAGGCGATGTATTTCTTCGTCGGGATTCTCGCTGGGAGACTAAACCAAGCAAGGATTTCCCTAAATCTATTTTCAACTTGTGCCGAACCTCAACTTCACAGGCGTCTAGCTGATTCGACCTCTGAACTCCTGGCGAGCATGCGAGTCTTTCTCATTTATGCAACTGCATTCAAAGCATGTTCCGAAGAGGAGGCTGAGACCATCTTTGACCGAACCTGCAGTGCGATTCATTCGATTCGACAGCGTGCTGTTCTAGAATCGGTAGAGAATTCGCCGGTAGAAAAATTCCTTATGCTTCTTCGGGAGAGCATGATCGCTAAAAAATGTCACATCGAAGTCGATCGTCCAGATTTGCACAACGAAGAAGACAACTTCGTTCCGCTGAAATTACTTGGTTATTCTGAGCATAAAGTAGAGAAAGATCAAGAACGAGACGTGGACGAATCCAATGACGAAATGGTTGCTCCAGAATACCAGACTATTCACAAACCCCACGGCAAACCTATCGGTTCTGTCGACCGTTCTAACACTCTGGACCTTACTCCGTCCGCTGCTTTAGAGGCTGCAAACATTTTAGCCAAGAACTGCGGAATGAATCCGCTGCCATCTGCAAAAGTGATAGGAAAGAAGTTGGCTGCAAAAGGATATCTACAAAAGCAGAGTAACGACCGTAATACCTACAAAATCCGATGTGGAGGTATTACTGTGGACGTCTGGAGAATGGACATCCTGCACTTGTTTGAGGCCGTCATCGACGGATGTGGTTTCGAAATTGGTTGTCTCACAGACTTGAACGAGGAAGATCGGATAGCAAAGGTAAGAAACTTCAATGAGGAGGCGAGGGTAAAGTTGACCCAAAAGTTTGAGCAATGCTTTGAAAGTATATTGAATCCCTTCGTGGAACAAAACGAACGAGCATTGCTACTAACGCCACCGCCATTGCCTGCAGAGTTGCATGCACGTTCGCTCCCGAAACCTCCGGCAATCAGCCCACCGTATGTTCCAGGGTGGAGCGAGCCTATAGATCTGGACGACTTTTTAACGTGAGGCAAATGCCTCAAGCCGCCACCAAATCTGACCACCCTCAGACTTTGCTGCCATGCTGAGAGGTTAATTTGGCGCGCAATCTGTATTGGTAGTGGAGCTTTTGGACCGTTCGCAAAAACATCTTTAACATCGAGTATTCTAATGAAAAAACAAAAGTATTACGTGGTATGGGTTGGCCGGGCATTGGGAGTTTTTAATACTTGGGAGGAATGCCAACAATCGATCAGCGGTTTCCCGGGTGCTAAGCACAAGGCTTTTGATTGCCCTAAAGAAGCCCAAGCGGCTCTCAGCGATGGCTGGGAAATGCACTGGGGTAAAGCGGCAATTACTGAAACCGGTTCAAAACCCGATGGGCTCTGCTTATGTGTTGGTGCTGCTTGGAACGTGGAAACGCGGGTGTTGAAGTATTGTGGTGTTTTGCATCCAGAATGGGCTTCCACTTTTCATCTAAATTCAATTCCCGGTGCAACGAACAATATTGGCGAGTTTTTGGCAATTGTGTACGCACTTGCCTGGTTGAAAGAACAAGGGATATCCGCTCCGGTGTACTCGGATAGTATAACCGCTCTGTCTTGGGTGCGTCGTAAATCCGTTCAGTCGTGCGCAGTCGGTTCAGCCCACGCTTCTGCAAAAGTCGAAAAGATGATTGCCCATTCTCTAAAGTGGCTTAATGACAACACAGACCACAATCCTGTTTGCAAGTGGAACACTTCAGAGTGGGGAGAGAATCCTGCACATTTCGAAAGGCGGCCATTAGAAGGCTTCGCGTAAAGGGTTCAAAGTTGAGTCTGTAATTCGAAATCTAGATTGGAAAGGTCTGGAAGTGTAATTTCGAGAGCATGTTACAGCATGTGAGTCCAATCAATTTGGACGATCCGGTCTTTCCTATCGGGTGTTTCCTCACCTGACGATTTCCTTCTTTGGAACAACGGTCTCGCGATCAAAAACTAGAGTATGCTGGCTAGCCAGACTTAAGTGACTTAAGTCCGTTCGTTCGCGGCGAATTGATTTGCCCAAAAGGACTCACTAAGGAAGCTAGAAATTGACCATGGCACGCCGCAAAAGCCAGCTACTTTTGACGCATCAAAGTACTCGCTTCATTCCTCCGGATCCTACTCCATGTTGCGGGATCCGAAACACTTCAAACCACGTTATGTCAAGCAACTAGCTATGATGTGCAAATATGTTGGCAAACGTTTACTTCGCCTTAACGAATCAATCTTTATTTGACATGTCTGACTCAGAAGTTTAACGGGAAAGTTTCCTGCTCAACTTCGCTGAATAGCTTCGCCGCAACACAAGATGCAATTGAATGCGGTTTCCCATTCAGCCATTTCAGGAGTCAGCAATCGCGGAAAAGGAGCATTCCAATCTCTAGATGCAACTAGTTTTGCATCAACGCAATGATGATACAGAGGTGTGAAATCTCCATTGAGAAAATTCCAACGTCCAAGAAATTGTATTCGAAATGGCTACAATGGCGATGATCCGTTGAGAGACTTTCGATCTCCGGATTTAGGGTTTCTCAACCGCTGGAACTTACAACAAAAAATGTCACCCTTTTCAACCAACACACGCCTTGAGAGTTACCTGGATTTGCAAAAGCGGATGTTGCAAACGCTGAACGGCGATTCCCTATTCGCATCACTAGGTCGCTCCGGTTTGCCAAGTCAGGCACAAATAGTACTTTACGGATTGGGGGTACGCCAAATACGCTTTTTGAATTCTGTGATGCAATTGGGGATGAACTTGCAGGCCGAACAGGCCACGGTTCTTTCGAGATCGATCTTCGAGACCACATTGATTGTTGGGTTCATTACCAAGCCAGGCTGGTGTCTGAAAATTAAGAGCTCCAACTACAACAAGTGGTTTAATACCAAGAGAACCAAAGACATTTGGCTGCGTCCCACTTACGAAGAAAGGGCAGACCTTTATGCCGCTCATGTCGTGAACCAAAACAAGAGGCGCGTAAGCTTCTGCAAAGACACCCATGGTCTAAAACATATCGGAAAAGCCCATGAGAAACTGGGCAACCGTAGAGTGGAAGATGCGAGCGAATTGAGGGTCTCAAAGGTTTGGAGATTCGTCATGAAGAGTTCGAAGAGTTTTTGTGGCATGAATACGGAGGGACTCGCAAAGAGTCTAGGACCCGATTTCAGACGCTGGTACGCAGCCTTTTATGGTAAGCAGTCTGAGGCCGTGCACTCGGTCGATTTTGATAAATTCCTGGACCTCAGTCCCAATATGACCATGACGCCCCTTTGGCATTCTGGCGAAATGCAAACCGCGGCAGTGATGCATACAGCGATGACAATGTTCCTTACGTTCATGCTCGTCATAGATAAGTGGCACGACATCGGTATCGCGATGAGAACGGCACTTAGCTCTCATTCGGATGAACTACTACAACTATCGGCAAGTTAGCAGTTAGGCCAAGCAGTTAGGTCACATCGTAAGGCCTTGTTCTCGCCGCAGTTCTACTTCGGTAAACGCTGTTGAACAACTTTCGTGGAACGGGTTATTTGTCGTGACTCCAGCTAAAACCAAGTATCAACTCTTGTTAGGGGAAACGAATGGGTAAAACCAAGTTGGATTGGGCTGTTGAGTTGGTTTTAGTAGCTTCTTTAGGCGTTTCGGATTTTTAAGAGTCCAGCCATATTGGCCATCGTCCAATTCTTCGCAGTCATCAATCTCTACTGTACCAACGATGAGACCTCTCGGCAGGTCGTCAATCTCGAATCCAACTTCGTCGATGATCTCCAGCTCATCGTACTTCGGGTAGCGCCCAAGACTCGCATATAAATACACGGTATCGCGGATGTTTGTTGGTTTGCCGCGAAACTCAATTGTTTTTTCGCCTCGCATGATTTGCTCGGCCCATGGTTGGCGGATGCTCAGTGCTCGCATCGCAATGTCGGCATCCTCTCGTCCTCCAACTGCGGGCTCTCGCTTGACGGGTTCTTTGGCTTTACCTGTAGACTTTGACTTTGTTGAGGTTTTTTTGGCGGGCATATACGGGCCTTTCATGCCTGAAGTTGAAAAGTTGGTTTGATTGAGGAAATGAATTTAAAAGATCCAGTCAGGATACCATATCAATGCGTAATCCATGGGTGAAACGCTAACGCTCGATGTTCTTTCGCATTCCGCTTGAAATCGTTTTGTATTGGTCGCGAAACCACAATCGCCCAAGTGTGGATCGAAGCTTGTTTACGATTCGATTGTGGCATCGCCCAAGTCGCTTCCTGCTTCCACAAGGGCAATTTTGGTGATTCGCCTTACGCCTAGGACGACCAGTAAGTCGTAGCAACTCCTTTGCCACCTCTTGTGATCCAACACCGTAAATATCCATGAAGTCATCAATGATACCTCTTCTCCCGTGTTCGAGTTCTCCGAACGGTAGGGGTTTTGCTTGTTCATGCAACACAAACGCATAAAGATATGGGATGACACATTTTTCGATAAACGAGCGAAGTTTTGGGTCTTGGTGAACAATCAATTTCTGTCGAGTCGGTGAGCCAAGACATAGAGCGCCACATTGCAATCGATGAAAGTCTTTGGGGATCCGATTGCCCAATGGAGTAACCAACGGGATTGTGTGGGGGTGGTCGATCAAAAACTCAATCTTCAATTCAAACGAATCGGTTACCGCGTCGTGGTCCGGCTTCATTGCATTGAAGTCCAGCCACCCTGAAAGCGTTAGGATGTTCGAATTGGTTGGAAGGATCGACAGTCCTGGAAATGTGCTCAATGCTCCTGGGATATCCCATTGTTCGATATTCCCTGATGTATAGGACGCGATCATTTCCCCCAAGGCCTCGGAGCATTTGGGATTACCAACGGTGCTGGTGAACTGACACGAATTGCAGGTCCAACCGAGGATCGTCGTATTCCGACCTGGTCATCGTCCAATCGAATCTTAAGACTCTTCGTGATTGATTCTTGGAGCCGTTCACCTTCCAATTGTCCTAGCAGTCTGTCGATATCCGCAACCAGCTGCATATGCCAAAGCCTAAATGCATTTTCGTACGCGGGATCGCTTGCCCAACGATCAGCAAAATCTTCCTTGGGATTAACTGGATTCTGAATTCGCGGCTTCTGATCGCTGATAAAGTTTGGCATTCTCAAAGCGATGTCCTTAACGGCCAAGCCGATTTCCGACTGTCCTCGGTAGGCGTGGGTCGCAAGCGTTGTGATGATCATTGAGATCGGTGCATAGGTCGCATCGTCTTGGAACATAACGTCTCGATGACGCTTGAGAATCTGAATTGCGCGTTGCAGTACAGTCTTCCATTCATAAGGTGGAATCTCCTCAATCGATGCATAGCTCCGATTGACGACCATTTCTTCAAGTCGACGTCTTGCGAACGGGCGTGTTTTCGCTTCGAACCATCGCGCAAAGCCTCGCGGATTACTGCTGTACCAATCAGCAGCAATCTTTTTGTAGTTCTTGTGTCGATTGTCAGTAATCGCGATCTCGTGCTCAGCAAATTCAAATGGAACCATTAGCCTAAGGCGTTCATTGATTGCATCCATGCTGTTCGGAATCCCCGGAAGTATGTCCATGTGGAAACTTACACCATCTGCATAGTTGAGCCTCCAGCAGCGAGGTTTCTCGGATGCTTCCTCGTTGAAGTTCATCGCTTTGGCGTACGCTTTTATCTCCTCGCCTAGAAGCAACTTGACTTCCTCTTGTGTTACCTTGGTTATCGATAGATCAAAGGTACAAACCAAGTCTAAGTCATAGTAGCCGTCCTCGTGAATTGGACGAATTACCGTGCCATATCGAAACGAACCTTGAGGGTACACCTCAGGCTTCAATCCTAAGACGCTTGAATTATCACGAAGCAACCAATCTTCAAGTGAGCAAGCTCGATCAAGTGCTTTCCGGTAATAGGACTCCGGAATATCCAATTCCTCGACGATCGACTCAAGCAACCGTTCACGGTTAATGTAATGATTCATTTTGCAATCCCTTATGCAGCAGAAGTTGAGTTGAGTTGACGAAATGATGCGTCCGGAACCTGATGATTCCCGAACACTGACGTGAAGGTTGGCGCAAATTTGCGAGCCTCATGTGAAGCCTCAGCGAGCAGTTCGTCTTCACTGAGCTTATCTAGTGCGAAAAGTCCGTCCGGTACCATCGGATCAAGTCGAATTGCCCGTTCAGTCGACAAGAGCAATTGAGCCTGCCCCTGAACTCCGTGACTCTGGCCTCGAAGTGCTGCATCGACCCCCATCTTTCGCCAATGCCACCATCCACCGCAGTCGAGCTTTCTCGATTTTTTGGAAATGGAGTTCGTAGTACCAAGGCTCAAAGTTGAAATGGAGTCCAATGGTACATTGAGTAAGCTGACAGCTTCTACGATGCCAACCATTGTTGGGTTGTTGGCCCAGAGTCCGCCGTCAACCAGTCGCATTCCATCAACATGGTGGCAACAAGGGAAATAGGTAGGCGCGGCACTCGTTGCCAATGCAACCTTCCAAACGGGAACTTTGCCGTCGGTTGTGAGTCGTTTATGGTGCGGAGTCTTAAAGACGTAAACCTCGTCTTTTGCGAGATTGTACGAAGGGATGACTAGTCGACGTTTGCTGTCGGCGATTACTTGATCGCCGAAATGCTTCTTTAAAGCCGCCATTAGTGGATCCTGCGAAAACTTGCTCCGCATGCTCCATTTAAGAGATGTCCAAATGGGCGTTTTCCGAAAAATCTTTGGGCCTTCGGACACGTAAAAATGGACGATCTCCCGTGGCCTCATCCCCATCCCAAGTCCGAGAGCGATGATCCCGCCCGTTGATGTTCCGGTAATCAAGTCGAAATGATCTACGACACGAGTCCCGAGCGATTCCTCTATCTTCGCCAGCAAAGCGGCTGAAAAGAGTCCTTTTATCCCGCCGCCATCCAGCGACAAAATCTGAAATTTCCCTGCCTTTTCCATGACCAACAGTCCTCCATTAACGAAAAGTCGCGAGTCGTCAAAGCACAATGCTTGTTCAACTATAACGAATATAGCAGCATTCCCAATTAAGTTCAACTACGGGCGAACAGGACTGTTGTCGCAACGAATCCGCCATGGTACGATTTGGAAATGGCAGCAAAAAAAGTGGAAAATAAAATCGAACCGTCACCCTTATCCCGGTTGTCGCAAAACATTCGTGCGGCGCGACTCGCCGCTGGCTTAACGTTGGAACAGTTAGCGGGCGAATCAGGAATCTCCAAAACCTACCTTTGGGAATTGGAGAACGACGAGAGCGGCCAGAAACGCCCATCGGCGGAAATACTGCTCAAGGTTGCGAACATCCTTAAGACGACCATCGCAGATTTGATGGGGCTACCCTCGGTTCAAGTCAACAAAGCCAAAGTCGAAGTGAGTCCATCGCTAATTGAGTTCCGCGACATGATGGTGACAATGGAAACACCGCTCTCCGATGAAGACCTCCAATCGCTGGCCTCGACTCGTTTTCGAGGTGGGCAGCCAACATCCAAAGAAGGCTGGTACGATCTCTACTCGGCATTGAAACGGGCGACTGGAAGGAAGTGAAATGCCGAGAAAGTCTGGGCCTATAAGATATCACGAACATGTAGTGGCAATCATCGAGGAAATGGGTGTGGAAGACCCGCGAGAGGCCGTTCGTCAAAAAGCAAGGGTAGTGCTCGGTAACTTGCTCCCACTGTTTCCTAACCCGCCGCCATTCAATATGCAGGAGATTGCAAGTTGCATTGGATTGCATGCATCCGACGAAGAACCCAGCTTTAGTGCAGACTCGGAGATTGCCCCCGATAGCGACGGCAATGTAGTACTACGAATCAACAAGAGTCGCCCAATAACGCGACAACGCTTTAGCATCGCTCATGAGATTGGCCATACGTTATTTCCCGATTACCAACTCGCTGTCAGATGTCGCAAGGCACATGATAAACGTTGGAATGACGATGATTTTCTCGAAACACTTTGCGATGTCGCGGCGTCCGAATTCATGTTTCCATTGCCATGGTTTGAAAACTCCGTTACATCGCTGCAAATGACCGGCGAATCGGTTGCTAGCTTGGCCGACGAGTACCAAGCTTCTAGAGAAGCAACCGTACGACGGCTTGTTGAATTGCACCCCGAGCCGATGGCCGCAGTGTTCTTCAGCTGGAAACTGAAACCCGTAGAGCACAAGCAGGTGCGACGCAATGAGAACAAGCCCTTTCTTTGCGAGAGCTTTCGCCCAGATGAGCCCGAGAAGAAACTACGCGTAGACTATCCAATCCTGAACGAATCGTTTCGCAGTCAAGTGCTTGACCATATACCCGTTCACAAATCGATTCCGAACGAAGGTCCCATCTATCAAGCAGCGACGACACTGTCACCGTGCGATGGAACTGCTGTCGTAAGTTTTGGACGAATTGAAAATGAGTACCGCATTATCGCACTACCAATCTACACCGATGAAGCCGACTTTGGACCGAACAACGCAAGTTCGGTAGTTGCATTGTTGAGGCCTATCTAGCGTATGTGCTTTCATTATCCCCAACGATCAACGGCGAGCCCGAGCAGGTTGCACAATTGGAAATAATCGACAACATCAATCAGCTTTTGGGAGACAATCTCAAATCAACCATCGCTCCAAAGTCAAGGCTCAAGATTGCAGCTTCGTGTTTTTCAATCTACGCGTTTGAAGCACTGAAGAAGGAACTCGAAAAAATCGATTCCCTGGAGTTTATTTTCACATCTCCAACTTTCGTTCCCAACGAAGTAACCGACAAGATCAAGAAGGAACGTCGCGAGTTCTTTATCCCCAAACTGGAACGCGAACGTGGGTTCTACGGAACTGAATTTGAAATCCATCTCAAGAACAAGCTGACTCAACGGGCTATCGCAAAAGAGTGTGCGGACTGGATGCGACGAAAAGCTCAATTTCGCTCCAATCGTGGTAAGGCTCCGATGCAACAATTTGCCTGCGTCCAAAATCCGGATGCACAAGCCGTCTATTTGCCTCTTCATGGATTCACTGCGGTTGACTTAGGCTACCAACAAGGCAACGCCGTTTCGAACATCGTCAACAAAATTGATGAGTCATCGATGACCGGCATCTACTTGGGACTGTTCAGTCAAATTTGGAATGATCCGGAAAAACTTGAAGACGTAACGAGTAGCATTTGCGATCACATCGCGTCGGTCTATCAAGAGAACTCACCCGAACGCATTTACTTCTTGATGCTTTACAACATCTTCAATGAGTTCCTAGAAGACATCAACGAAGACGTCCTTCCTAATGACTTGACTGGTTACCAAGAAAGCCTCATTTGGAAAAAGCTCTTCAATTTCCAACGCGATGCGGCGACAGGAATCATCAACAAACTCGAAACCTACAATGGATGCATCCTGGCCGACAGCGTCGGTCTAGGCAAAACGTTTACTGCGTTGGCAGTCGTCAAATACTATGAGCTTCGCAATCGTTCGGTTTTGGTTCTTTGTCCAAAGAAGTTGGCGGACAACTGGCTCACGTACAATCGCAATCTTAAGACCAACATATTTAGCAAGGATCGTTTCAACTACGACGTTCTTTGTCATACCGACCTTCAGCGTACAAGCGGAGAATCCTTTGGAACGCCACTCAATCGAGTGAACTGGGGCAACTACGACTTGGTGGTCATCGACGAGTCGCACAACTTCCGAAACAACGACGCGTTCAAAGAGCGAGAGACCCGCTACCAGAAATTGATGAACATGGTTATCAAGGAAGGCGTGAAGACCAAGGTACTAATGCTCTCGGCAACGCCCGTCAACAACCGCTTCAACGATTTGCGAAATCAACTCGCTCTCGCCTACGAAGGCAATTCAGAAACAATCAATGCAAAGCTCAAGTCAGGTAAGGACGTCAATGAAATCTTCCGACGGGCTCAAGCTGCATTCAATACTTGGTCTAGCCAACCGCCAGAGCAACGAACCGCCGCTTCAATCCTGAGCGCGTTGGATTTTGATTTCTTCGAGTTACTGGACAGCGTCACTATTGCTAGGTCACGCAAGCACATCCAAACCTTTTACGACATGAAGGATATCGGAAATTTTCCAGAACGTCGCAAGCCACTTTCGTTTCATTGCCCCCTAACCGAGAGAACGGACGTTATCGGTTTCAACGCAATTTTCGATCAGCTTTCTATGATGAAAATGGCCGTGTACGCACCGCTTAGCTATATCCTTCCAAGCAGGCTTCGCAAATACGAAGAAATGTACGACACGGAAGTCGAAGGCAAGGGGAAGCTGCGACAAGCTGACCGGGAGAAGAGCCTCCAGACGCTCATGACCGTAAGTCTACTCAAACGACTAGAAAGCTCCGTGGAAGCGTTTCGACTTACGTTGCGGCGGCAATCATTCAAGTTAAATGCGACGCTGAGCAAAATCGAAGCCTTCCAAGCGACCGGACGCGACGCAAGCGTCGAGGATGTATCTAGGGCGTTTGAAAATTCAGAACCAGACGATGATGACTTTAGCGATTCCGATGAATCCCAGATTGGTGGAAAAGTTCAGATCAACCTGGCCGACATGGATTTACCCTCCTGGGAATACGATCTGCGGGCCGACCTATTTGTGGTCGAGTCCCTCCTCCGTGAGATGGAGAAGGTGACACCCGATCAAGATGCAAAGCTTCAGCATCTAAAGTCGCAAATCGCAAACAAGCTTGCATACCCATTCAATCCCGGTAACAAGAAAGTACTCTTGTTCACGGCATTCGCCGACACGGCGAATTACCTATACGAACATATTGCCGCTGACTTGCTTCGGTCTCAGGGACTCCACACGGGCAAGGTAACCGGTAGCGATAGTCCCAAGTCAACAATCAAAAAGACCTACGACTTCCAATCTCTATTGACGCTGTTCTCGCCTCGGTCCAAAGAAAAGGCATCGATACTTCCTTCGGAAACGGCTGAGATCGACATCCTCATCGGCACAGACTGCATTTCTGAGGGGCAAAACCTTCAGGACTGTGATACCGTCATCAACTACGACATCCATTGGAATCCTGTACGGATCATTCAACGTTTCGGTCGTATTGATCGTATTGGTTCGCCAAACGCTACGATTCAGCTAATAAACTACTGGCCAGACATAACGCTGGACGAGTACATCAATCTCAAGGAGCGAGTCGAGAACCGGATGGTCATCGCTGACGTTACAGCGACGGGTGATGACAATATTCTGACTCCCCCAACCAATGAAGTCGGCTATCGAAAAGAGCAGTTGCGTCGACTGCAAGAAGAAGTCATTGAGATGGAAGATCTTAAGACAGGTGTCTCGATAACTGACCTTGGCTTGAACGATTTCCGCATGGACCTGCTGAACTACATGAAGACCAATGGCCAGCTAAGCAATCTTCCAAATGGAATGCATGCGGTCGTTTCCGCAGCACCCGAGCGTGGACTACCGGCAGGAGCAATTTTTACGCTGCGCAACGTCAACAACAGCATCAACACAAACCAGCACAATCGCCTGCATCCTTACTATCTCGTCTATGTCGGTAACGATGGTAAGGTCGTTACGAACCATACCGAAGTAAAGCGTCTTCTCGATTTGGTTCGCTCAGCATGTAAAGGAAACGACGAGCCAGTGGCAGAGGCATGCAGGCTTTTCAATGCATCCACGCAAGAAGGTCGCGACATGCGTTTCCACTCTTCGTTGCTGGACCAGTCTATTCGGTCAGTCGTGGACGTTAAAGAGGAGCGAGACATTGACAGCCTGTTTGTGAGCGAGCGAACAACAGCTTTGATTGGAAGTATCGCTGGCCTTGAAGACTTCGAGCTAATCAACTTTCTGGTCATTCAGGGCAAGGAGTAGGCGTAATGCTTTTCGAATATCCCAAGAAAGCTGCGTTTGATCGTGTCGTTCCAAAGGCAAAATTCTACGAGCGAGCTAAGCCAACTAAAACCGTGAAGGACAAGTTCGTTTCTCAAGTGTCGCAGATTCTGTGGAGTTACAAGCTCGCTCCAGAAACGATTAATCTTCCAGCAAGCAACGGTGTCCGCGAGGTTCAGATATTCACGATTACTACAAAATCCGCTGCTCTTGGCGAAGATGTACTTCGTTGCATCGACAAATCGATTCCCTCTCCAATCGTCTTTGAAATCCATTTCGATTTGAAGGTTAAGGTAGCTGCGGCTTACAAACGTATTGAAGACGCAAACACTTCAAATGCGGTAGCAAGCAACTATTTCTCGTCGGGTTGGATTCCTTTGGATACATCGCGAAAGGTACTGCCAGTCGTATTGGACATGAGTAGCCTCTACGAGAAGATGTTGCTCCCTCTAATTGGAATACCGCAAAGAAGCGGGGAAAGCCTCGGTGAACTTGTATCGCGGGCGTGTAGCATACGATCAAAGCAGAGCGAGCTGAATAAACTAGCCGTCAAAATTAAAGCCGAGAGGCAATTCAATCGAAAGCTTGAGTTGAACTCGGAATCGCGATCACTTCAAGCTGAAATTGAGCTTCTATCTGGCTTAGAACAAGGATACTAGGAGTTTGCCATGAAAAAACTGAAGATGCACTCAACGGACTTTACTTCTAACAATGTCGCCAGAATCGCCGAGCTGTTTCCAAGCTGTGTCACGGAGGTCAAAACGGACGACGGCAACCTAAGGCAAGCAATCGACTTCGAGCTACTTAAACAGGAATTATCTGATCATCTCGTGGATGGAACGCGAGAGAGATACCATCTAGACTGGCCAGGTAAACGGGAGTCAGTGCTGGCTGCAAATATGCCAATTGCAAAAACGCTGCGTCCCTGTCGAGAAGAAAGTGTCGATTTTGAATCAACTCGCAACATTTTGATCGAAGGGGATAATCTTGATGCACTCAAGCTTTTACAGGAAACCTATCTCGGTAAAGTGAAACTCATTTACATCGATCCTCCGTACAATACCGGTAATGACTTCGTATATTCTGATGACTACATTTCGAAAACCGGGGATTTCCTAATTCGGTCGAATCAGCAGGACGAATTGAACAACAGATTGGTGGCTAATCCGGAAACCAATGGGCGTTTTCATTCTGATTGGCTAAGCATGATTTATCCTCGCCTTCGCCTTGCGAGAAATCTGCTTGCAGATGATGGGGTAATTGTCATCAGCATTGATGATGCTGAAATTCACAACTTACGATCGCAATGCGACGAAGTTTTCGGTCGAGACAACTTCATTGCATGCATGGTCTGGGAGAAAGGACGAAAGAATGATGCCAAGCTGGTCTCTGTTGGCCATGAGTATCTACTAATCTATGCGCATTCCGTCGCTTGCCTAAAGGAAAAAAATGTCAAGTGGCGTGAAGAAAAGCCTGGCGCACGAGAGATCTGGGAACAGTATCTAGAGCTCCGAGTTAAACACGGAGAAGACGATCGAGCTGTTGAATGTGATCTCCAGGCATGGTATGCCTCGCTCCCAAAATCGCATCCTGCAAAGAAATGGAGCCGCTACAAGCGTGTAGACGCTAATGGACCTTGGCGCGACCGTGATATTTCATGGCCAGGCGGTGGAGGGCCGCGATACGATGTATTTCATCCAATGACAGGAAGCCCCTGTAAAGTCCCAGAGCGAGGTTGGATCTATGCGACTGCGTCCGAGATGCAGCGGCAGATCAAGTTTGGCCTTGTAGAGTTTCGTGAAGATCATTCTGAACCACCATTTCGCAAAGCACATATTCGTCCTATTCCGGAAGAAGTCGATAATCCTTTTATAGATGACGAAGAAGATTGCGTCGCAGCGGATGGCAGCACTGTGGAGGAGGAGTTCGCTGATCAAGTGCGTGGTTCGTACTTTTACAAGCAATCCCAGGTTTCCGTGAAAGCACTTCGCGAATTAATGGGTGGCAAGATTTTTAACAACCCTAAAGATCATGAAGAGCTCGCTCGCATCATTGATTATGCTACAGCAAGTGATCCAGAAGCAATCATCATGGACTTTTTTGCAGGAAGTGGTTCCACCGGGCATGCCGTATGGAATTTAAACAATAAAGATGGGGGCAGACGGCGATTTATTCTTGTTCAATTGGCGGAGCAACTTGATCCAGAAAATAAAGAGCAGAAAATTGCAGCCAATTTCTGTGACGAACTTGGACGACCACGCAACATTGCGGAGCTCACAAAGGAACGATTGCGTCGCGCTGGAGTGAAAATGCAGAACGAACTCGGACAATCAAATTTGAAAGACGCCCCCACTTTTTTTCATTCCAACACGTCAAAGCAGAATCCACGATGTCTTGATACCGGCTTCCGAGTCCTCAAAGTTGATACTTCAAACATGAAAGATGTTTACTATAGACCAGACTCGATACAAAAAGATGATTTGTTCGCACAAGTCGATAACATCAAAGAGGACAGAACTGCGGAGGATTTACTGTTCCAAGTATTACTCGATTGGGGAGTGGATTTGAGCCTTCGGATTGTTTGTGAAGTAATACTTGGAAAGACTGTCTTTTCCGTGGACGACAACGCATTGCTAGCTTGCTTTGACAACGGAATTACCGATGAACTTATCAAAATTCTAGCCGAAAGAAAGCCGCTTCGCGTACTCTTCAAAGATGCTGGATTCAGCAGTGACTCTTTGAAAATCAACACGGATCAAATCTTTAAGTTCTTTTCCCCAAATACAGAAATGAAGGTCATATGAAGGTTCGTTTGTTGCCCGTTGCTTGCGGTAATAAACATCACCCCAAGTACATTTCTACCGAATAACTCATGAAGGGTAGCGTCTGAAATGCAGGCCAAACCTACGAAGCCACGCTAAGCGACTGAGGTCAGCTTAGACAACCATTACTCCACGAAATGAATTCAAAAATGAATATTGAGAGACTCGACTCGAAGGCAGTTAAGAAGATTAGCGGTCCATCATGGGACAGCATACGAGATTTGTTCGCTACGATCAATGACAAGTTACTTTCGGTGTCTGAGAACGTTTCTGGTGAGCTAACTACGATCTACATAAAGTACAGTAGCACCGACACGGCGGGACTACCGTTCAGCGTAGTATGGATCAAAAAGGCAAGCGAAATCGTGGTAGGGTTGTCGTTGCCAGATCACGTAGTCAGCAGTCGACTTGTTGGTCCGCCAAAAGGATGCAAGTACGCTGGGCTCACGAAATTCTTTGTGGTTGACGAGCTCAACAGCCCCCCAGAAGAGCTTGAACAATGGGCAAATGAAGCGTATCAGTTTCGAAAGCAAATGCAATCGATTTGAAAGACGTGTTTCAATCAGCGAAATTGTAAATCTCCAGGAGGTTGGGAATCGAAGCACCAACCTCGCGGTGTTCGGAGATTAATTCGAACCTTAGGCTTTGCAGAACTGGTTAAGCCAAAGATTGAGTCACTAAAAGCACGGCAGTGGTGCAATCCGAAGACTACCTCGAAACAGCAGAGTCAATTGAATACTGCGACATGAATACTTAAAAACGCTACAAATCGGAAGACAATGACTCATGAAGCTAAAGTTTAAACGACAAGACTTCCAAGCACTCGCTGTGGACGCCGTAGTGGATTGCTTTGCGGGACAGCAAAGATCATCAGGTATTAAGTACCATGTCGATCCAGGCCACGCGACGAGTAATCAACAGTCTTTGCCACAATTTGATGAACTAAGTGGCTTCAAAAATGCACCTTTTTCGGTCCCGCTAAATCGAATCCTTGAAAACGTTCAAGCAGTGCAGCGACGACAGAATCTCCCCATGTCGACACAACTAGCCCCATCAGTCGTCTCCTCGATCAACTTAGATGTCGAAATGGAAACGGGAACCGGCAAGACCTACTGCTACATCAAGACTATGTTTGAACTCCATAAGCAATACGGATGGAGCAAATTCATTGTCATAGTACCAAGTATCGCGATTCGGGAAGGGGTCAAGAAGTCTTTCGAAATCACGAGTGATCACTTCATGGAGGATTATGGCGAGCGAGCTAGAGTTTTCATCTATGACTCAAAGCAACTCCATAACATTGAGAGGTTTTCTTCCGAATCAGGTGTCAACGTCATGGTAATTAACGTCCAAGCCTTCAATGCAACGGGGAGGGACGCTAGGCGTATATACGAGGAGCTGGATGACTTCCAAACGCGAAGGCCCATTGACGTTATCAGCGCTAACCGTCCGATTCTTATCCTAGATGAGCCTCAAAAAATGGAAGGAAAGAAAACCGTCGATTCGCTTACCAATTTTAAGCCAATGATTATTCTCCGCTATTCAGCGACCCATAAGATTGTCCATAACAAAGTATATCGACTTGACGCACTAGATTCATACAATCGGAAGCTGGTTAAGAAAATTGCAGTGCGTGGCATATCGATTAAGGGGTTGTCTGGAACTAACGCGTACCTCTACGTTGGTTCGATTGATATTTCGCATACGAAACCGCCGACGGCCCGAGTCGAGCTTGAAATCAAGCAAGTGGGTGGTATTAAGCGAGTTCATAAGAATCTTGGTAAGGGCGACAATTTGTTCGATTTGTCGGGCGGACTTGACCAATACAAAGGTTTTGTCATCACCGATATCGACGCTCGCACCAACACTGTGAGCTTTAGCAATGGTGTGGATCTGCAAGCGGGTGATGCAACTGGCGATGTCAATGACTCCACGCTTCGCAGAATACAAATTCGTGAGGCAATTAGAGCCCACTTCGAAAAGGAACAAGTCCTGTTCAGTAAGGGAATCAAAGTACTCACCTTGTTTTTTATCGACGAAGTTGCCAAATATCGAATGTACAACGAGTCAGGGCAAGTACCTGGTGAGTACGCTGAAATTTTCGAAGAGGAGTATGCCAAACAGCGAGATGAAAATCTCACTATGTTTGGCGACACCTACGACAAATATCTAAAGGGGATTGAGCCGTCCCAAACCCACAACGGCTACTTTTCCATTGACAAGAAGACTAGGCGTTTGGTCGACCCTGCGTTTAAGAAAACCGGTGAGTCTAAAGGGGAAACTGACGATGTCGATGCTTTCGACTTAATCCTCAAAGACAAAGAACGGCTCTTATCATTTGAAGAACCTACACGATTCATTTTCTCGCACTCGGCGTTGCGAGAGGGATGGGACAACCCAAACGTCTTCGTAATATGTGCTCTCAAACACAGCGACAACACAGTATCACGTCGACAAGAAGTAGGGCGAGGGATGAGATTAGCCGTCAACCAGTTTGGTGATCGACAGGATGATCCAGCCACTGTCCATCAGGTCAACATTTTGACCGTGGTCGCCAGTGAAAGCTACAAGGACTTCGTTTCCGCACTTCAGAAGGACATTAGCAATTCACTTTCCGAGCGTCCCAAGGTTGCCGATGAAGCTTACTTTACTGGAAAGATTCTTAGGACCGAAACCGGCGACGTTCCAGTAACGCCGCAACTCGCAAGGCTAATTTCTCGTTACTTGGTTAAGAACGATTACACGGACACATCGGATCGAATCACCAGTACTTTCCATGAGGCCAAAGAGTCCGGAACGCTAGCAGCACTTCCAACCGAATTGGCACCCCATGCGGATCATGTGTTCACATTGATCAGTAGTGTCTTTAGCGATGCTCAGCTTCCCGAAATCGACGACGAGCGAGCGGCAAAGTCGAACCCACTCAACTCAAATTTCGAGAAAAAGGAATTTCAAGCGCTTTGGCAACGCATCAACCACAAGGCTATCTACACGGTCCATTTCGAAACGGATGAACTGATTGGGAAGTGCGTTCGAGCCCTTAACAAGGAACTGAACGTCACTCCGCTCCAGTACACCATTCAAGCCGGAGAGCAAAAGGATCAAGCCACATTCGACGAACTCCGCCAAGGCTCTGCATTCGAATTGAAGGAGACGAACACCGATTCGTACAACGATTCAGTGCAGTCGACCGTTAAGTATGACTTACTAGGCAAAATGACCGAGTCAACACAACTAACCCGAAAGACCGTCGCTCAAATTCTCGGGTCCATCGAACCAGTTGTCTTCAAGCAATTCCAGATGAACCCTGAAGACTTCATTATGAAGGCAGGTCGATTAATCAACGAGCAAAAGGCGACAGTAATCGTCGAACACCTTAGCTACGATAAGCTCGAAGACCGCCACGAAGCGGAGATCTTCACGAGGGACAAAACTAAGAAGGACTTCGGTAAAGCGACCAAAGTAGACCGTCACATCTATGACTACGTTTTCACAGACTCCAACACAGAGCGAACGTTTGTTCGCGAGTTGGATACGAGCGCTGAAGTTGTAGTCTATGCCAAGCTCCCCAAGTCGTTCTTCATTCCAACACCAGTAGGCAACTACAACCCGGACTGGGCCATCGCGTTCGAAGAGGGCAAAGTGAAGCACATCTACTTCATAGCCGAAACCAAAGGCTCGATGTCATCAATGGAGCTCCGCAAAATCGAAGAATGCAAAATGGACTGCGCCCGCAGGTTCTTTGCAAAGATAACATCGGACCAAGTCAAGTACGACATAGTCAACAGCTACGCGAAGCTCATGGAACTGGTGAAGTAGACGCGATATTTCCAGCGCACAGCAGCTTCCATTGTTCAGGATGTGTATCCGTTGGATTGAATATTGATCGATTCGCAAACAACAGTTCAATGAACTGGTAAATACCCCCTCTAAACCAATAGTCCCGAAAATGCTAAGCACAATTTTTGACATTGTAACATCTGGCTCCAAAGCCGGAGCGAACGAGTTAGATTCGCCTTATGTAGTCAAAGGCGGGAACAATTTTCTCGATCTCTTTTTGAAATCAGAACGGGTACCGAAGAGAAAAACCCACGCAATGAATCATTGCTTCGCAATGGCCGAGTACTACGCCTTGAGAAATGAACTGCCATTGAGTTCGGATTGGATCGTTTCGGCAGCCGCTGTTTGCGATCAGGAGACGGAATTCTTGGACAGACTACATGCTCTCTGGGCAAAGCAAAGTGGGCTGGAGGGCGATAGCTGGAATGATTTGCTGAGACGCCTTCCTGAAAAAGTAGAAAAGCGTTCCGTAGGCTTAACCATAATTCGCGCTATTTCCAAAGCACAGTTTGAGTGGTCCCAAGAGAATGCCGCGAGATTGCTAGCGTTCGCGCATTCTGTGTGCACAGACATCTTTGACCGATTGAGAATACAGCAAGCAGCGCAGCCTTTTGAGCAAGTTTTTGAATTGAAAAGACTTGATGCCAAGTTAGAAGAACTACTTGCCCCGGTTACTGCAGCGATCGAATCTTGCGATTTGCGTTCCATTTCACTTAGGAGGCATACCGTCTCTCAGGCGTTAACAGACGGATTGGTAGTCGCTTTCGTTAGGCCGCAACTACCCACCGGCTTTCTCAAGGACAAAATGGTTGCGATTTTCAAGGCAATTGAATCGATTATCGATGCAACAAGTAGTCAAGATTTTCTACGTAATATCACTGCTACTCAAGCCGAAGTAATTGCAGCGAAGAAACAGCTTACAGAATTCCCGACCTGCTTCTCTTTAGGACTATTATTGCCATTCTTCGATAAAGTTTCGCAGCTCATTCAAGATGCGTACGAATCATCGGACGCAATTAAGCCAACATCGTTAACAATTGAAGCTTACGACCGCAAGTATCCTTTCCACGAGAAAGGAAGCGATGTTCGATTGAGGTTTATCCTGCACAACAGTGGACCGGGACCAGCAAAAGACATTGTTGTGATGTTTAATATTTTCCACGACGTGATTCCAAGTGAAAAAGTTGTTCGGATATCAGAATTGAGTGTCGGCCAACAGGCTATAGATATTGACGTCAAACTTGGAACCGTAACCGAGGATGTTGTTTATGCAATACAAATTGATTGGAACAACATGGATTCGACATCGGGAGAAACAACGGTCGAAGGGAAACTAAGGTGCCAAAATCCAAACGTTGATTGGGATCAACTCGTTTATGCAGATCCCTACAATTCTGACGCGATCGACTGGGAATCCGACCGTCCATTCATTGGGAGGGCTGCTGATTTGCGCACTCTTCAGCAGTCGTTCTCAACCAAAACAGTTGGCTCCTTCTATATTTACGGACAGAAGCGTGTTGGAAAAACTTCCCTAGCGATCGAAGCTGTAAGCAGGGCTCAGGAAAATATTGCGGAGTTCAAGTATGTTTATTTGGAGGGCGGAGACTATGTACGACCATCCGGCGAGGGAACACTCAAATCACTTGGTCGGCAAATCGTAACTAGATTAAAGCGATGCAGTCGGCAAATCGAACGCCTGCCTGAGCCGAACTTTACGGATTCGATTCAAGAGCTAAACGAGTATATGGAGGAAGTTCTGCAAGTACTTCCAACATCTCGATTTGTGATTGTACTTGATGAATTCGATGAACTACCACTCGATCTTTTTAAGCGAGGGCCTCTGGGGGATAGTTTCTTTCTCACACTTCGAGCTCTCAGCGGTAAATCCCGTGTGGGACTAATTTTGATCGGTGGAGAGAAAATGAACCCAATTATTTCTGCCCAAGGAGACCAACTCAATCGATTCAATCATCTAAGGGTGGACTACTTTCGCCGCGAAGATCAATGGCGAGATTTTGAGTGCCTCGTACGAGAACCGGTAAACAATGAAGTTGAGTTTTCAGATACAGCTATCGAAGTTATGTATAGCTGGTCCGCAGGAAACCCTTACTTCACAAACATGATCTGTCGCGAAGTCCTCAAACGATGTTGCGATCGAAGAGATTCATACGTTACGGAGAGAGAAGTTGAAGAATGTGCAAACTCAGCTTGTCGCAATGCTGGTGCAAATAGTTTTGCCCATTTTTGGGAGGATGGCGTTCTTGATACAGGTCTTTCTACGGAAGATGTATCCGTGATGCGACGACGCATACTGCTCTCTCTCGCTGCAATTCGCCGCTCTGGCTTAATTTCGACCAGCGAAAACTTCGCAAAGCAATACGACCTTAGAGCAATCCCATTAAAATCGATCGAATCAGAACTTAAGCGGTTTGTAGAACGTGGAGTCTTCACTGTCGGTAATGGTGGTGAATATCGATGCCGGGTAACTTTTTTTGAGCGGTTTTTAGAAGAAAGAAGTGCAGATTTGATCTCGACCGACTTTACCGATCAAGAAGAAAGAAGGGGCTTCGAACATCAGGAAAACGAAGCGTTTGTGAGTGCCTCCGAGATCAATAAACTTGTCGATCATTGGGGACTGTATCGTTCTGAGAAAGTCACAGACAGTAAGGTGAGATTATGGCTTGAACAATTTGGAACAAAACAGAATCAGAGATTGATGTTCAAGCTTTTAGAGTCAATACGATTCTATTCCGAGGCGATGGTTCGGGAGAAGCTTTACATTGCCATGCAACACGTGAGGCGAAACACAGTCGAAACAAAGAAGTCTGGCGAGAAATCCAGAAGGGATATCCTAGTATCATATCTAGGAGGCGTCGCAAAAAGCGGAACACAGTACGCGAGAATGTTTTGCCAAGAGAACTCTCTGTTGAAGGATAACGCCATGAACCTGCAAGGATTGGGAGAGAGAGTCGCAAAGTCTGGAACTAATATTCAAGCAATCGTCTTTGTAGAAGACTTCATAGGGACTGGTGGAACGGTAATAGAAGCAATGCGGCAGTTGAATCATGAAATCGGCGATGCTGTCCGGCAGCACGGGATAAAGTTATTTATCCTCTCTATTTGTGGCTTTGAGAGGTCTTTGGCGAAAATCAAGAATGCGGCAAAACAATGTAACTTACCAATTGAGCTGTTTTGCTGTGATCCTCTGGACGAATCTGATATGGCATTCAGTTCCACTTCAAAAGTGTTTCCGCATGCAACAGAACGCGAACAAGCATGTGCTTTGGCGAAGGAAAAAGGCGATTTCCTTGAGCGGAAGTATCCACTTGGACATGGTGAATGTCAGGCACTAGTTGCCTTTTTTTCCAATTGCCCTAACAACACCTTGCCGATCCTTTATAAGGAAACGGAAAGATGGATCCCATTGTTTCCACGAACCTAAGTAGAAAAATCACAAGATTTTCGGTGAAACAATGTTCCTCAGGTAGTAACGGATAATTCCTTAAATCGCACAGACCATTTGCTAGCCGGATTCCATTAGGTTAACTGCAGCTTGCAGCGAGCAATGCTGGAGTTGTAAGGAGATTGCGATCGATACGGCTGGCCATTTACGCACGGCGGACCTTAATCGCAGAGACAAACAACATTTCGCATTGGAGCTCTCTGGTCAGACCAGAACACTGACGAGACTGATCTATCCTAGTTGCCTTCAAAGCCCATTTCCAGCCATCGATACTTTGCGTCGCTCCAGTGTCCAAGGGCTTCCTGCGGAAGGTTCGAGATGATTTTGTGAAGCATAGTCCAAACCCTTCTTTGATACTCAGGATGAATCCCGAGTGGGTATAGATAGACCCAAGAGTCTCCAGTGATGGAGTGAAGAGCTTCTTCGAAAGTAGCCACAGGAGCTTTCATCCAAGATCGCCATGACTCCTGGTCATTCTCGTCGAGGTAGATTCCGCCCCGGCCGACTTGGTATTCCCATTTTCCAAATGTGTCTCTGATTCTATAAATACCTGCACTGCCTCCTTCGGCCCCTAGTTCAAATACCAGTTCGGGCTTGGCCACGGAATTGGTCGCTATGATTGTTTGTGAACTTTCATCGAGACCTTGAGGACTGCGCCCTTGCGATTCTGATGCGATAGCCCTCGATCGCTTTGGCCCTGAACCACTCTTGGCAATGTCCCGCATCGCAACAATCACTTCAACGGAAATCAGCTTCTTTCCCAGCATCTTCTTGCAGTTCGGACACAGAATCACTAGATTCGATATGTCATTGTTTTTCCGGTCGCCATCAATGTGGGCGACATCGAGAATGGCAAGTATTCCGAATCCGCAGTGAGTGCAAATTGGATCGTAATTCGCAAACGCCAGTTTTCGATAATTGACGCGCGATGTCATTTAGGGGCTTTCAAAATGCGTTCCTAGGTTCACTCTGATATGGAACGATCGAGTTAGTTCTTGATTTGGATCAGTGTAGCCGATGCACTGAACACTTGCTACTTTTTCACACAACCAGCCTGTGTTTCTGCCAAGCCACTCGGCGGCGAAATCTTATTCTTAATCCACTTTGGCTTGCTATCCATTGAGACCGTTCGAGATTACCATACACCTACTTGAAATCGACTCCTATTAGCCCGATAACTCCCGTTGCATTATGCCAAATGACGATGTCGTTTTGATCAACGAACTTCAGCGATTTCGTGGGAAACTGTTGGATCTAAGTCTTCGGAACCCGTTGCTAAATTACCGCAAAAGTTCACGGAAAACATTGCAGATAGTTGATGAACTTCCTGATGAGGTATACCGTCGCTTAGTAGAGCTCACAAAGCCCATGAAGCTCGTCGCCGACTTAGCCTTGGATGCAAAAGAAAAGCGGCAAGCCTCGCTGAATGTCGCTGATGAACTGTCCGGGAAACTAGAGCAACTTGAGCTGCTTCCGAAATCTAGCTACGTAGTCACATTGCCAAAATCCGTAGATGGCAAAAACGAAAAGCGTCATTCAGATGACTGCTTGCAAACTAATCTTAGTTCGCAAAAGCTTCAATCCCTGATGAGAACGATTGCTCGCGACGCCAAGGCAACCATCGACGAAACAGGCATCAATTATCTCCATCTTGCGATTGGCTTCTTAAAATGGAAGGAGACCTCAATCGGCGATGCTGAGGGTAGGCTTGCCCCGCTAATCTTGATCCCTATCAATGTCGAGACGAAGCCGACATTCTCCGGTACCAACGAATACTATCTCAAGTGGAACGAAGACGAAATCCAGTCTAATGCAAGTCTTCGTAGGAAGTTGGAAAGCGATTTTGGCCTGTCATTGCCTGAAATGAACGAGGAGGAAAGTCCCGAGGTGTACATGCGGCGTATCGAAACAGTCGCTGCGCAACACGGTTGGATCATAGAGCGTCAAATGCTACTTGGGTTCTTTTCGTTTCATAAACTTTCGATGTACGCTGATATCGCACCTGAGAATTGGGAAGCGTCCGGTGCTCTCGGTGATAATTCGCTTGCTTCACGCCTTATTGTGGGTGGAAGCGCGGGCGGCGGCGATGGAATCTACGCTACCGACTACGACGTGGATGAACACCCCATCGCTCGAACGCTCGATCTACCTCTTGATGCTGATAGCTCTCAGCAATCTGCAATTTCAGATATCGCGGACGGAAAGAGTTTGGTTATTGAAGGCCCCCCAGGTACTGGAAAATCCCAGACGATCGCAAATGCCATTGCAAACGCAATGCACCAAGGCAAAACTGTACTTTTTGTTGCGGAAAAGCATGCTGCTTTGGAGGTGGTGCTAAAACGTTTATCCAATGCAGGGCTTGGCGATTTTTGTCTCGATTTGCATGGTCAAGCCGTTGCCCCAAAGAAGGTAATGGAGTCGCTCGCTAAACGACTTAGCCGATCGATAAGCCATCAACCAGGTGAAGTAGACCCTAAGAAACGACTTGCTGCTTGCAAGCAAAATTTAAGCAACTATCTGAAAGATACTGCCAAGATCGTTGGTCCGTATCGCGAACCACTTTACGATCTTTTCTGGAGGGTTGTTCGCATTCGTCAAAGTGGAGGTCAAGTCCTTCGTGACATTGAATGCGATATAGATCTGGACCTCGATGGTTTTGAACAGGCAACAGCATCACTCAAGTCGTTCGAGAAATCCTTGAAGGATTTTCAAGATCCAAAAGATAGTGCCTGGTGGGGCTTCTTCCCAACCGAACTCGCACCCAACGAATCAAACCGAATTCTTGACGTACTGAGGAAGCTAGGAGAATTCGCTTTGCGTTTAGAAGTGAATGTTCAACAAACGAGCGAATTATTGGGATGTTCAAACGGAACGGCATGCGATTTTCTATCCAAACTCAGTGTCACCGACTTAATTCGCTTGGGATCTACAAAACTTAACTTTGGAGTGATCGGCCTTGACCAGATAGTTAACCCCAAATCCCAACAGTTCGGGATTGATTTGCAGCGAGCGCACACGGATTTTACTGAAACCAAAACCAGCCTTGCAAAAACGCTTCTTGTCGACGTATCTGATGCCACAGCCTCATTGAGCTTGATGGATGCGGATGCATGGAAGCGATTGGAAGATTTTCCAAAGTCCCTTCAGGTCTGGCAACTTCAAGAAGTTCGAATCTGGGCGGAAACAACTCTTGGTATTGCGTTCAAGCTCGTGGAGTGGGCGAAGTCCATGAACGTGCTGGGTTTCGTCGATGTTGATCGCTTTGACGATTTCGAACGCGCTATTCAACAAATCCATCTTGTACAACATCCGATAAATGTCGATCAAACTAGTTTGCCACAAAGTTTGCACTATGATTCCGCGAAAACTATCTTGGGAAGTGCAAAAGCAAAATGGGATACACTTACCAAACGCAAACAGGAAATCGCAACTGTATTCCATCTTGCCTCTGTTCCCGACTCCGACAACCTAGTCGCAATCCTCAAAAAGTTTCGTGCAAGCAGCAATGGGTTCTTTAGGGCTTTTAAGTCAGACTATCGTCAATCGCTAGCAGAGATTAAGCAATTTGCTGACTTCCCCAAGAAGTACAGCTCTAAGCAGATCTTGTCCGCACTGGAGTCACTAGAACGGTTCGAAAGGGACAAGAAGGAATTTGAGAGTGACGAGTCACTGAAAAGATTGCTTGTAAACTTCTTTAAAGGGTTGGACTCCGACTGGGACAAGATAAAGACCCTGATGGCATGGGTACAAACCGCAAGGAAGCTAGGCCTTGATCCCATTCGTATCAATACACTACTTCCACAGCGGGATGAAATCTGCCTGAAGTTCTCAGTGAAGGAAATGAACTTGGAACTTGCGAACATCAAAGCGCAATTGAGCTCAGAACATTCGAAATCGGCAGGACTCGACAGCTTGGAGGGTGGAGCTTGCCGCATCAACAATCTTGTATCACGACTCATGCAGTTAATATCACACTTGCGTCAAATCGATTCAACTTCGAGAGTACTTTCGGATGGCAGAAACGCGACGCTAGCAGATATCAAATTTGTTGCAGAGCAAATTGATCTACATCGCGCCAGCTTGAAATCAATCGAGAAGGCGGCAATATCAACGGATGCGGATGAACACGCCATCCTCAACGCGATTCAGTCCAAGCAAGTCAACTTCAAAGAATTAGTTGCTTGGGTAACTGACTTCAAGAAACTGAATTTGGGAATCCATGCCTTCGACAATCTAACGAAGTTTGGACCGAATATTTTTTGTGAAACACTAGCGACGACATGCATTGAAACTCAAAATATTGTATCCGAGTGGAACACACATCGGGAGCTTATTGTTGGCAAGGCTGAGGTTAACAGGAACTGGCTAAGCCCAATGGAGAATGGTGTGCTTCGTAGCGATATTACATCAATGGTGCAAAAACTGGAGGCCGAAAAGGAACGCCTTCCTGCGTGGATATCTGTTTGCCGTAGCTATTCCAGATGCCGACGATTGGGGGTGAGCGCTTTTGCTATGGCAGGTATAGAAAACCAATCGCCCGGAATTGGTTTTGCGGAAATGTACCAAATGACATTCTTACAGAAAATTGCAGATCGCGAATTACACTCTAGCCAAATCGGTTTCGGTTTCACAGCTGCGGAAATGGAAGACACCCGACGAAGCTTCCAGAGTATCGACAGAGCCTGCATGAGTGCGGTTCCCGATGAAATCGTTCGCAAAGTAACTCAGCGGAGACCGCCAGAAGGAAATGGGCGAGGGCGTGTAGTCGAGTTCACGGAATTAGCGCTCATCAAGCACGAAATCGCGAAAAAGACTCGTCATTGCCGTATCCGAGACTTAATGTCGCGGGCAGGAACGGCTGTTCAGGCAATCAAGCCTTGCTTTTTGATGAGTCCGCTATCGTTGTCTCGCTATATCCCTAGCGATCAGGTTAAGTTTGATTTGGTGATTATGGATGAAGCGTCGCAAATTAAACCCGAAGATGCAATTGGGGCAATTCTTCGTGCCAAGCAATTGGTCGTCGTTGGTGATCCAAAACAACTTCCACCGACTAGTTTTTTCGATCGGACTGACGAAGATCTTGAGGATGATGAGGCAACTCAATTTGACAATGCGGAGTCTGTTCTTGAAGTGGCGATGAAATCATTCCAGCCTTATCGCAGACTTCGATGGCATTATCGTAGCCAACACGAAAGTCTTATCCACTTCTCGAATCATCGGTTCTACGACAGTGACCTAATCGTGTTTCCATCCGCCAAAGGTATTTCGAGCGGTTATGGAGTTAAGCACCATTATGTTTCAGATGCTACCTGCCTCAAAGGTGCGAATGTCCAGGAAGCAGAAGCGGTAGTTAGGAGAGTGGTCGAACATGCACGGACCACGCCAACCGAGTCACTGGGTGTAGCTGCGTTCAATCAACGACAAGCTGAGCTGATACAAGATCTTCTCGACAAAGCATGTGATCAGGATCGAAGGGTTGCGGAAGCTGTCGACGCACTTCGTAATTTGGACGACGAGTTGTTCGTCAAGAACCTGGAAAGTATCCAGGGAGATGAACGGGATGTGATGTTCATTTCCTATACCTATGGACCGGACCCGACCACTGGTCGAGTATTTCAAAGGTTTGGCCCAATCAACTCTGAAATGGGATGGCGACGACTGAACGTTATGGTTACTCGTTCGCGAAAACGAATGGAGATCTTTTCATCGCTCAAGCCTAGCGATATTCATACCGGGCCTGACAAGAGTCGTGGAATCAACTCGTATCGGGAGTTTCTGGAATATGCAGCAACAGGCCGGATGATCGAGGCAGGAACCGAATCGGGACGTGAACCTGGTTCGCCTTTTGAGGAATCGGTAGCCCAGGTCGTGTCGAGCTTTGGATTGGAGCCGGTATTTCAAATCGGGGTAGCAGGGTATTTCATCGATATCGGAGTAAGGAAGCCCGGAGAACAGGGGAATTTCATTCTAGGTATCGAGTGCGATGGAGCCACCTACCACTCTTCTCGCTCCGCTCGAGACCGAGATCGCCTACGCGAAGAGGTAATCCTACAAAGAGGGTGGACGCTCCATCGAATTTGGTCGACAGAGTGGTTTCTCAATCAACGCCAGGAAGAAGTAAGATTACAACGTATCCTTGAGGCGATATTGAAACAACCCAGCTAACCATCCTGTGAATTTGTACGGATCAGGATCGATCCGAATGGACAACGCTTTGGCGTCGAGATGAACATGCAACGTTGAAGGTGCCCAAGAATTCGACGATCTGGCTTACGTTCTGAGAGGAGGATTGTTGTGTTCACATGTCACCGTGGTTAAACTCAAGCAGATATTTCAGAGAAACATGGATGGTAGTTTCGATCCAGCGTTTTATCTACTTGTAGTCTTGTGCTCGCGTTCACTCATAGCAGACATTGTCCTAACGCAGGAGTTCGTCTTTGTAATGGCCACCTTTGCTTGTCTCCAATGTAATCATCAACAGTCTGTTCCCGACGGGTACATCGGGAAACGTACGAAATGCCCCAAATGTGGCGAATCAGGCACGGTGAAGGTTGGGACTGAGTTGGTTACCGCTGAAGTGGTTATGCCAGTATCGCAAGAAGGTACAGTAGTCTTACGTCAACCGGGTGGCTCAATTCGCACGCCACTCTCCAGGACGATTATCCTGAATAAGGAATCTAGCCTCGAGCGAGAATTCATTACAGTAATCGACAAATCGCTTCCCGCTGGTTTGACATCGTGTGTTGGCATTATCACCGTATATGAACCAGAAACTGACTATTCAACTGGGCAGTATCAATATTCAGCGAGCTATGCGGTAAAGGCTCTGGCGGAAATCCGCGCATTTGAAGTGAGATTTCTCATATTCAATCTTTGGGGGAAGCATGTTCACACATTGACTGCGACCGAAATCGCAGATTTATCCGCTGGGGAAATGCGGCAATGCGACGGCAAGTGGGACCTGTTCGACGAAAATGAGGCTTGCGAGCACTACGCGTCAATCGCGTATCTTGCCAAAATCAGAACGGCGTCCGGTCAGGTGCTGGAGGCTGATATTGAGCCTATTATAGCAGAAGCGAAGCATTTTTCATCCAAATTCACCGATGCCGATTTAGAGCCAACGCCGCGCCCACGCTGAAGTAAGGCTGGACAAACTGCATCGTAAAGGACCTGCTAAAGTCTCTGAAAGCCATGAAGGATGAGTCTCGGGTTTAGTCCAGCTGAAACGAAAAGTTATTAGACATGATACTTTGCATCACCACATTCAAACTGGAGTTCGTCAATGAACTACATTCCACCGCCAAAATTCCAAACTGATGACTGCGGCGAAATTAAGTGCTGTATTTGTGGCGACAAATGCGTACTCTACTGGTTGAACGACGACGTATGGGAAAAGTGCCATTCCGATGCATCTTGTTGTGGTGGTCATCTTTGCCTACTGCATGCTGAAAGCATTCTTGGACGGAAAATTACGCTTGCCGATCTTGCTGTGGAAAAGTACTTGCTAACTGCGAGAAACGAGAAGAACGGTCAACGTAGGGTTGTTCATTGCCTTGTTGATACCATGATCGGGGCTGCAAATCACTCGAACGTACAAATTCCAACGGGATGGTGCTCAATGTGGAGTGAGTATGTAGGACTTGGTAGAACGCTAAGTTCGCAGACCGAGAATGCCCCTTTCTTGGTTCGGCAACTTATCGCCGAAACAACGAGACATTTCCCAAACTTTGCCAACCCATATGCGCGCTGACCAGTTCAGCACTAGATCGGCGATAAAGGATTTCGGATACCATGTACTGGGTTTGATTTCGCGTTGCCACTCTAGCGACCTACGCAAGCTAGTCCTCGGTTAACTGCCCAGTCAATGTTTTCTTGCTTAAGAGGTTAGCCAGATTTTAATCCGATATTCGAGAAGCCCAAGCTGCGGTTCTTGATTCGCTAAGGATTATCCCGACCGCGCTTTCTTGGCGGCTTCGTTGATCGGCGGTGTTTGGTTTGCTCGAAGGATTTTGTTACTTGCACTTCCATCACCATAGTTAAACCCGCTGACGGCAATTGGCATCTGAAACATCCATTACAATTCCCAACTTTTGATTGAAGGACATCCCACCGATATTGGAACATATGCATGACATAGATGGATAGATCGCAATTGGGGATGTTAATGGACATACCAAGGCACGCTCCAAGTTGATTGATTTGTTCGAGCCAACATCGTCCGACACGATCGTGATGCTCGGTGACTGCATCAATCGTGGTCCGGATAGCCGTGGAGCTCCTGAGCAGCTGATCGAACAGTGGAAAGCTGGTAACCTAGTTTGCTTTTTTGAGAATCATGAAGAAACCATTTTAGAAAGCTCGTCGGAGTCAGGGGCCCACTGACAGCATTCGATTTGACGAACGGAGAGACATTCATCTGTTCTCAAAGCGCCGCGAAACTCTCGACTTAGCTGGGTAATAAAGCAGTAGTTCGCTTTAGCACCCTTACTGGAGATTTTCAAATGGCTCATGAACTGGCTACTACAAATGGCAAAACTTCGATGGCATATTTTGGTGATACGCCGTGGCATCGACTTGGAACGAAACTGAACGAACCCGCAACGGCAGCTGAGGCAATCATCGCGGCTGGCTTGAATTACCAAGCGGATTTGAAATCAATTCAAACGCTCGATGGCAAAGCGGTAACACAACGCAAGGCCGTCGTTCGATCCGACACCGGCGACGTACTTGGTGTTGTGGGAAACTCCTACGTGCCTGTCCAAAATCATCAAGCGTTCAGCTTCTTGGACGGCGTCGCTGGTGATGGTTGCTTGCGGTATCATACTGCGGGGGCACTTGGGAACGGGGAGCGAGTATGGATGCTCGCGAAACTCCCATCTGAAATTCGGGTCAAGGATTCCGATGACGTGACCGAGAAGTTTTTGCTTCTGAGCAACTCTCATGATGGAAGTTCGGCATTGCGAGTTTTCTTCACTCCTATCCGCGTCGTTTGTGCCAACACTCTGGGGGTTGCCGAACGTAAGGGGCGAGGCCAAGGTGTTTCAATAACGCACAAGGGCGACTTGAATGCGAAGGTGCACGAGGCTCGAACCATTTTGGGTATCGCTGACCGATTCTTTACAAATCTTTCGGGACATATGGATCACCTGGCCAGCGTCTACCCAACTCGGCAGCAATTGGAGGTTTATTTCGAGTCCCTTTATCCAGACACCGAAGGGAAACCAAACACTCGTGCGAAAAACATTCGACGCGAACTTTTTCAGTTGTTCGAACATGGACGAGGGCAAAACATTCAGTCTACGCGTCTTACGATGTGGTCGGCATTCAACGCAGTTACCGAATATGTCGATCACCATCGCTCGACGCGAGGCCGGAACGAATTCGATCGAGAAAGTCGAAGACTTGAATCGGCCTGGTTTGGAAGCGGTGCACACGTCAAAGCACGAGCTTGGGAGCTAGCGTTGAATCTCGCAGTATAATGGCTGATTGACCCACGTATGTCACACAGCACGGATAACGTTGTAAGAGCACTTTCCAACACAAGGCCAAGTGCAACACAAACATGTCTTCCGCGTGGACGTATTCGGATCTGAAACACTCGTAATGGCAAACCCGAAAATTGAATCGAGAATATTCGCGATCGGTGATGTTCATGGGAATTCGGCGGCATTAGAGCGGCTGCTTGCGGAAATGCGCCTAAGGCCCCACGACACGCTTGTTATGCTGGGCGATGTCATCAATCGCGGGAATGACACACGAGGAGTTATCGAACATTTGATAGCCCTTGCCGAATTCTGCAATCTAGTTTGTGTTCTCGGCAATCACGAGGAGGTCTTACTCGAAGTCTTGAGACGTCCTGAAGCCATCGAGCAATTCCTGAGCATGGGAGGTGACTCAACATTAGCATCGTATGGCGATCTTTCATTGCCCCAACAACTTCCTAGTAAGCACATTGAATTCATACGCGGGTTTGTACCGTATTTCGAGACGCCTGAATTCATCTTCGTGCATGCAAATTACTGCTGGTACATGCCGATGGACCAACAGCCAGGGTCCCTACTCCGCTGGACCAGCATCGAAGACGAACCACCCAAGGCCCACACATCGGGCAAGCTAGTGATCTGCGGGCATTCACCTGGACTAGTACGAGATCTGGGGCACTGCATCTGCATTGACACTGGCTGCGGCTTCGGCGGGAACTTGACTTGTTTGGACCTGTTCATCCGCAAATTGCTTCACTCGTAGACTGACGGCGGGTGCCCAAATTCTCACATGTTCGCCTCTACTGCCGCCAATTGATAATTGGACGAGTGAGCTCGACGAAGGTTTGCTTCCTGTTTGCTTTGTAGGCATTCGGAAGGTCTGCCTGCAGAAACTCCAGAGCCTGCTGGATTCTCTCTGAAATGGCCGTGCTGCGAAGAATGGTAAGGACCGCTGCAAGGTGAGATTGGCAGATCTGGCTTTGAAGCTTTGAGTTGATTTCTGGCGCAAACAATGAAATTATTGCGTGAACGATTCCGGTGTCGTCAAGTAAACGCAAAAACTGGTCGTACATGGGAACTCCTGCCGGGCTGACACCCTGACGGTATTGCAGTCCGCGCCCGATACGACATGAGATGACAGTCTTCACCAGCGAAGGCATTATTACCGCAGGGATGTCCGTTGACTTTCTGATGTAGCCAAGAACCTCTCCCATGATCGGTGGTTCATGGTAGAAATTGTCCCTGCCTGTATGCGCCTCTCGAAGGCGGGTATTCAACAAGTTCAAAGCTACCGTTCGAGCAGGGAGTGACTCAAACGCACGCCCATTAACCAGCGTGAGAAACTCTAGGCCGCATTGTAGTTTGTCATTCTCGAGATTGGTGCGATATCCGTCGATCATCGTGCCAAGGCGGTATTTGACGCGATCCTCTGTGCAATTCCAAATGCTGGGGGCGAGCAAAGAAATGTTCTTCTTAAGTACATGATCGCTGTTACGATCGGCATACATTCCAAACAACGAAATCAACAAATTGTGAACATGAGAAACCGACAGATTACGAACTTCTGCCTCGAATCGAGCGACAGTGTCACTGTCTATTACCGCCGTAGCGGATCGAAGGTTGTTGATCAGGGCACGTATTCGGATTGCCGAATCGGACGGCCTGTCTCGAAGAACATCTTTAATGCATGTTTGCAGCCAACCAAGTAACTCAAATCCTCCAATACTCTCAACATTCGGATGTGAGGCGGCCACTTCGTTCCGCATCGTCAGAATGTGATCAATTTTGCAATAGACGACATCTGATATCAGCTCAAGTTTTCTACACGTGTCCAATAGCACTGAGTCCTTGAGGCCGTCCAGATCAGATTCATCTTTGTAGAGGCTGCGGGCTGCTCCGCCCACCGCTGCATCGAAGAACAAGTCAACTCCGTACACGATGGTTTTCCGACGGAGATTTAGGACTACCTCGTTCCATACATAGTTAAGAGCCGCATCAAAGAGCCCAATCGCGGTAGCGCCGACAAACTTGGAAAGGTATCTCGCGTCTCTTAACTCATCGTGTGAAAGGGTCTGAAGAAACGCAGGTAAATTCGAGGCGATAACGTCCCGCTCATGAGTCGTGGCGATAACGTTGTCGGTAGGCAAACCGATTTGTTCAAGATAAGCCGTGAATGTGTTTGTTTCCGCGGTCAAGTCGCGAGGCTGAATCAACCGAAGTTCCCTTGCGTCACTCATTTTGCGGAGTCTTTTCCTACTAAAGACGAACGTATAGCGATTTATCCCGAGAGAAGCGAAGCGGAGCCGTGGGAAAGATCGAGCGTTGGGCTACGCCGCTTCGCCGTGGCACCTTTGCGACCTCTACCGAGTTCACACGCTACTTCTTGGCCTCAGTGTAGCAGCTCCGTTACCCTTTTGGCAACGTCCTGCCTTTTGAGACTTAGTTCCAACATTCTTCTTGTTCGCTTCGCCGCGATTGTTACGCCCTGCTGACGACCAAGTTGTACGAAGCGATCGGACTGGCCTGGGATGGTCGAAATCTGAGGCACTGCATCTGCATTGTTGCACGTTGTGGCTTTGGTCGGAGCTTGACTGGTCTGGAACTGTACAGCTGCCAACTGTTTCACTCGTAGATCGGCAGCTGTTGCCGTTCATGGATTTTATTTTGGAGGAGTGTAGATTCGATAGGATCGACTTTCGTCCTCTCCTGGGATTTTTTCGCTACTCCAATTTAAATCATCTTCAAGGGCTTCTTTTATCAAGATTCCCATCGCTTGTCTTTGGTATGGAGTCGTGTAATTTTGAAAATCATCTCCAATCCCTTTCCATCCTAGTGCGGTTCCGGCAGCGTTCCGACTATTGACCTCATCATTTTTTCTTGGGCCGTTAGCATACTTGACAATTCTTGCTTTGATTTTGTTACGTAATTCTTCTGGTACACGCTCCAACGCTTCCTCAGCGTCTTTGTACGACATCGAGATACTTCCCTTCGTGTTGAAATCAATTCTAGGGCAACAATAACGGTACGACTTGCCACCGTCACGATCATGTCCTTTATCTGGGTACTGATTCTAGCACCTACTCAAAGGAACACAAAAATGATCAAAGTAAATGTCGGAATGAGCCGTAAAGTCTCGAAAGACTTCAATAGCACAGGGTTTTCGCTTAATCTCGAAGGAGAGGTTGCCCTGAGCCTAGACGATCCTAATCTCGTTATCGAGAGGATCAAACAGTTTTACGATCTGGCCGAGGAATCGCTCGCACTTCAAGTTGAACGCTATGAACACTCCCGTACGGATTCTGGCCGCGAAGTGGAGCCCACGAATCGAATAGTTCTTCTTCGAGCAGGCGACTCAAACGTGGGTACAAACTCGGAATCCAGCAACGCATCTTCGGCGCCGGTCCCTCAACAAAGTCGTACTTACGACGGTCGAACGTCAGGACCCGCTCGCACGTCGAATCAGGACGAAATGGCTACCAACAAACAACTTCAATTTCTGATGACACTCGGGAAGCGAAGGGGAATGAATTCAAAGCAGCTGGAAGAACTTGCTTCGAAAGACTTTGGACCAATTCACAGCCTGTACGACCTTACCAAGCAGCAAGCTGGCTCAATGATCACGGACCTTAACCAAGCCGCAACCGAAACCTCTCGCCGCAACTAGAGGACATCCAAAAATGGATCCGGAAGCAACTTGGAACGAGCTAGTCGAAGCCATCATTTCGCGAAATCGATTGGATGCGATTTCCGCCGCCCGAGCTTTGATCGAATGGCTGAATCGAGGCGGGTTTCCCCCGAAGGTCAGCCTCAAGGACTTGTCATCAGACTGGCAATCCTATCTCTGCCGCCGAGCGTGCGAAAGCGTTGTTCAAGCAACTGAAGAACTATGGAAGGAAAAACATGACATCAAAACGCGACCACTGGAGCTATAGTTCGATCAATCAATATCTTCGTTGTCCGTTGCAGTATTACTTCGAACGGGTACTCAAATTACCGCGGAAATCTATACCAAGTGCAATGGTGATGGGATCTGCAATCCACGCTGGTCTCGCGGAGTTCCATCGAGCTCTTCAGCATGGTGACGAACCTTCAAACGACCATATTCGCGAAATCGTAGTCGGGAGCTGGAAGAATTCCTGCAACGAGAAAGTAGTGGATTTCAAAGATGGCAACACGCAGGAAGAACTAATCAAGCAGTCGATCGAACTGGTCGAACTCTACACAGGGAGTGAACGTCCAACCAATATTCGAGCTGTGGAACTTCCTTTCTGGGTCCCCATCATTACCAGCTCTGGCGAAGTGCTAGAGAAACCACTGCTCGCCGTTGCTGATCTTATCGTGGAGCGGGAAAGTGGACTGACTGTTCGTGAATTCAAATCTTCGGGCCGCGCCTATAGTGACTTTGAGGTGTCTTCATCCCTTCAAGCTACGTGCTATGTCCATGCGACATGGGAGAAGCTATCGCAATGGTCTCAGGTCGAATTCACCGTCTTGGTCAAAACCAAAACTCCGAAGATCCAAAATATTCCGACGACTAGAACATCTGCCGAAGTAGGTCGAATGGGAGATCTATTTCAACAGGTCGCGAGCTCAATCGAGCTAGGGATTTTTTATCCCATCGAAAACGTGATGAACTGTTCGGGATGTCCATATCGTGCGGAATGCAAACATTGGGTAGGATCGAAACCAAATGCTTCCACGAATCCAATTCGTAAGCCAATCAATGGAGTTCATGCATGCTTGCCGAATTGAATTCGAAAGGGGGATGTCTATGCAAACATGCCACGGAGGGCAAAATCCGGTGCCCTTTGATTGTCCGTCCCACGAGTGAAGATGTCGTAACGGGGAACTTATTTGGTGTACTCAAAGCGATCGACCCACGATGGTGGCTTCCCGGTTTACTGAATTGTGCTTTACAAGATCCGATGTCGGATAAAAGGCGATTCCGGCAGCAGTTCTATCGCCAATTCACTATCTCTCTATGGCAGAAGCAGGCTGCTTATCCGCCAGGCCTGATTCCTTGGGAGGAGGGAGTCACCGAGGTGGATGTTGTCATCGAGTTTGAAAATCCTGCCACGACCATCTTCATCGAAATGAAGTACGGATCTCCACTTTCCAGTACGACCTCGAAAAACGCAGGAGACCATGGTTTTCCATCAGACCAATTGATCCGAAATATCCGCATTGGACTTCGACGATGCAACTGGTTTGATGAAAACCTTCTTGTATCAAAAGCAAAGCGAGACTTTCTGGTAATTGTTCTTGCCCCCTTTTCTGTCCCGAAGCTCGTGGATACCTATCAGAATCCAAGCTCGATTCGAGACGCCATTCCGAACGGTGCTCAACTTTCGCAATTGCCAGCACACAGATTCGTCGGAGGGACGACTTACTCTAAACTGATGTTCGAATTGGAATCCAACGTTCCATTCATATCGGCTTCGGAAAAACGATTGGTTCAACAACTTCGGGATTATCTTGATTTCAAACAATCGAGCATCGCTAAGCGACAATCACCAACTTCGAGGGAGGTCACTGGGACTTTCTTGCCCGTAGTCTCAGTCTAGATTTTCATTAAGCCAACTGACCCACCTTTGGCATGTCTCTACCAGAAGATTCAAGATTTTACCTCGAAATGAACAAAACTTCGGTAAGCGAAAATTGCCATTTTCGAATAGAACCTCAAATCGTTCCGGATCCATGAAAAAGTCCATCAAAGCTCCATCCTCGAAGATTGCAAATATCCCTAAACGCCCCGACCGAGACCGGCGGGTTCGCCAAAGTGAACGTCTTGCACGTATTCTCCGATTGCTCAATCTTATCCAATCTCGTGGCAGATGGGACAGGCAAGGACTCGCCGAAGAGCTCCAATGCTCCGAGCGAACGGTTTATCGCGATTTACAAGTTCTCGAGTTCGCGGGTGTTCCCTTTTATGTTGAAAGCCCAAGAGGTTATTATCGGGTTCGAACAGACTTCCGGTTTCCAACGTTGGCTCTTTCGAAAGACGAAGCTATTGGGCAAGCGATAGCAACTCGCATCAGTCAGGTTGATGGACTGGATGTTTCACCAGGAGTGAACGTTGTCACGCAAAAAATTGCATCTTCGTCCAATGAAGAAACGCGTGATACCTTGGAAGATGCTCTGGCGATCGTGCAAGTGCTTGATTTGAAACTAGTAGACCACAGTCGCCATCACGAAATGATCAAGTCGATCCAGTACGCCCAACTCGTGGGCAAGCAGCTAAGTGGATGTTATGAGTCGCCCTACGATGTGGACGCTGACAGTCAGCAACCTAAAAGCCAAAAGCTAACGATTCATCCCTACCGCTTATGTCTCATCAAGAAGGCATGGTATCTGATCGGTTACGTTTCCCAATTCGAATCCGTGCGTACGCTGCGAATTGCTCGATTCAAAAACATCCGGATGCTCGAACAGTCTGCGACCATCGATGTGAACTTCGATCTTAAAGCCTACCTGGGAAACGCCTGGTCTGTGTTTCGAGGGGAGAATTCATACCCAATCCGATTGGAGTTTGATGCGAGTTCAGCTAATGTCGTGATTGAAACTCAATGGCATCCAACTCAAAAGGTAAAGCGATTGAAAAATGGGGCGGTAGAGCTGAGCTTTGAAGTGGATGGGCTCGAAGAGATTTTGAATTGGGTCCTTTCATGGACCGGGAAAGTTACCGTCCGATCCCCTCGTGAGCTACGTGACATGCTTTTGGATCGCCTGAACGACGCAATCGCAATGCACAGCGAAAGCAATCTCTAGGTCGTCAGAAGTTCGTCGACGCAAAAAGGGGGAAAAATCTCTGTCCAAGACCGCGACCCACGTCTGTCTGCACATTCGGGTATAGGTAGTGATGTTGCGTTTCACTACTTCCGAAAGGGTTCAGTCATGGTGTGTTTGTTGCGTTCAATTTTGGTGTCGAGTCTTGCTTTTTGCCTGCTGACAGGCTGTTCTCTCCAAAACAAACCCGATTCCGAGGAAGCCGCAAAGTCTTTTTTGGACAGTGAGTTCAAAACTTGGATGGGTGGTTCCAAAAGTTCGGCCGTACTGGCTTCATCGCCGATCGGCTTTAAGGCTCCACCGGTGGGATACTCAATCAAAAGCATGTTTCCTGATCGGCCACACTTGATGGCTTTTTCGAGTGATCGAGGCCAACCCAAGGACTGGCAAACATGGACGGCTTACAAGGTTAATGTCGCGATCGAATTCAAATCCCAAGCAGGTTCGCCACTCGAGAAGATTGCTACCTACACACTGACTTGGAATCCGCATGAATCTCGTTGGTTCTTGAACGAGCGATTCTAAGCTCGAAACGTCTTGCAAAAACTCAAAATTCCAACAGGAGAATTGTCTAATGACCTCTGATAACAACAAGTACTATGATGCCGTAGAACGAGGGTACGGTGACGCAAATGCGACCATTGCGATCGCGATTTCCAATCTTATTGTTCTTAGTTTGTCCTGCCTTTTCGGCTACCTCATGTCACTTCTCGAAATGGCAATTCGAGGTCCAGATGCTCTTCCCTATGTAGGGGTGGTTCTGGGAGGCTGCCTGTACGTGATTCTGGGAGCTTTACTCTGTGTTAGTGCTTTCCCCAGGCAAAAAGGGGAATGCGTTTTAGCGTTTTTCATAGGTCTGTTGTTTGCGTTCGCTATATCAGACGGTTTCCTCGATCACGTAAAAGCGCAGAACAAGCGGTCCTCCCTAACCAAATCCGGGAGTGCGAAATGATTTTCAGAACTGCCCACACGAGTGACACGTATTATGTCCCGTTTTGGTTCCAAGACCAACAATCCGGATTAAGCGACAAGGAGTATCTTGAAGCGAGATGTCGAGGAAAATTGAAAACCCTTCCTGAACTTGCCTCCGCGATTTCGATCGCAGAGATCTTGCGAGACGAGCTGGATTTCTACGAAACGTGGGGGCATATCGGTAAGCTTCTCGGTTTGCTGCATATCGCCGACCAGCTTCAAGAAACTCGACACGTAGTGGCTTGTCCCACGCTTGTTGGATCTTTGGTCGGGTACCTTCTCGGAATCACGCATGTTTGCCCAGTGACCTCCCGGACGTCGTTCGCCTCCGTCTTCGATGGCGATCCTCTGAATCGACTGGAAGTAACTTTCGTCGGCTCTATCGAAGCAAGAAACTTTCTTTTTCCAGATTACTCGCGGGAAAGCAATCGGGAACTTAAACCGGAGGACTATGTCATCCACGAGGCGATGGAAATTTTTGATGAGTGTCGATTTGGCTTATCGCAGGAATATGTCTCCGCAGTGCAATGTGACGAGCTAGGTGACGTTTGCAAAATCGATTGGCAAACTTCAGAAGAGTTGACGCTTCCGATGGCTCGTTCGATCGAGACGCGAGAGACAGCTTAAAATCTGCTTTTAAGGAGCTACGCGAAGCTGTGAGCCTTCAAACGCGCCGTCCCCTTGTTTCTCGAAAATAGTTTTGGCCGATTGACCACTCGTGTCAACGAAGTCTGTTTAGATCACAGCGAGGTCATTCGGCCAGTGCAAGTTTCATTTGGGGCAAGCACTAACAATATTCAAAACAAGGGACATCCATTTGGAAATTATCGTTCATCGAGGTTCGCATGAAGTTGGTGGGAACTGCGTTGAAATACGCGGAAAATCGAGTCGCATCATTATCGATGTGGGGTTGCCGTTGTTCGATGAACTTCGAAATCCGCTCGATGGTTTCGGACTGAAAAAACTCAGTGCTGAGGAGTTACGAGAAAAAGGAATACTTCTGGATATTCCGGGACTTTTCGAAATGGATCGCAATCGGGATCTGAGTTTGTCGGAACAACCAGCGATCGATGCGATTTTTCTATCGCATGCACATTTCGATCATTGTGGATTGCTTCCTTTCACGCGATCGGAGATTCCGGTCTACGCGTCTTCGATTACTTCCAAAATGATGCTGGCTGGAAGCTTATTTGCAAATCAAGTTTGTCTGCCACAAGGGCGACATCGAAAAATCAAGGACAAGCAGACGATTCAAATCGGTGAGTTTACGGTAACGGCCTCCTCCGTCGATCACTCGATTGGCGGGTGTTTGGCATTCCAAGTTGAAAGCGACGGGGAAACAGTTCTATACACCGGTGATCTCCGCATGCACGGACGAAAACCCGGGATGATGAAAGAGTTCATTCAGTCAATGTCGCGTCAGACAATTGGAACTTGTTTGATAGAAGGAACTCACATCGGATTGCCCAATGGTTCAACAAAGTCCGAATTTGAAATCGAATCGGAGTTTATTGATGTTTTGAAAAAGTCCGAAGGATTGACATTGATGTCGTTTTCGCCGCAGCACATCGATCGGTTGGTCGGTTGCATCCGAGCCGCCAAGCAAAGTCAACGCATTCTGGTTGTCGATGCCTATACTGCATTTGTGCTGTATCTTTTGTCAACGGAGATCAAGGTTCCGACTATCGAGCTGGACGCGAACATGCGGATACTGATGACTGATGCAACTCGGAACAAACTATCGAATGGCAAACTTGCAAAATTGCGCGAGAGCTGGGAGTCGAAATTGATCTCGCGAGATGAAATCATGAAAACTCCCGACAAGTTCGCGATGATGTTCCCCAGCTCCTTGTTCAAGAGCGTTTTCGAGGGTCGGTTTCCTGATCAGACCGATTTGGTTTATTCCAGGTGGAGTGGATACTTGGAGCAGAGCGGGATGAAGGAAATTGTCGAAGCAATTTCTGATTGTGGAGGGACGACGCACCAGATCCATACGAGTGGGCACATCTTCGATTTTGATATCCCGATCCTTCTGAAGCAACTGCGACCGAAATCGGTTGTTCCGATTCATACTTTTGAACCGGAGCAACTTCGACAACTTCACTCTGGATAGTTTGCCTCACTCAGCGTCGTTGCGAACTTGGTAAGTTCCACCATTCCTCGCTCCCAAAGGCCTTGGCCTAGAAAATGACTTCTTGCCACCAGTATCCGGCCAGTGAATTGTCCGTTTTCGCAAGCCGTTCTGTATAGTTCATTCAACCTATCAATCTCCCGTCTCAAGATTGCTGACCTTGGATTGCAATCTCCAAGCATGACGAGGTAATCAGGGTGGCGATCCGCAAAGCTTGCGATCAAACTTGGCGCAGCTGGGATGAATCCCAGTTTTTGTTTTTGATTGAACCTACCTAAAACTTCGTCTCGGAAGTTGTCAAGCTGGCTGTTGTCTTGCAAGAATGTCAGAAAGTTCTGGAAGTGTCCAACGAGGCCAGACTGCCCGCTCCCGTTTGGAATCGCACTTGTTCCAAACTTTACTTCTCCAATGCACAAGTGCAGATCTTGATTGTTCTGTCGAGCTGGTCCGGTTGCGGGCCAGCGGACTCCAACGAGATCAAAACGTTGACTCAGATTCGCAAACTCCATGTCGCAGAAAAAATAGTCTGTCTTGATATCCCCATAGCAATGATTGTTGGCGATAACGATTTGCTGTTGAAACTCTTTTTCTCGCATCAACCTGACACGATCGAAGTAATCGTCCATCAACGCTTTGAGGATAGGAATAGACCGAACTCGACTTGGTATCACACCTTCGCCTGAATCGGGATTCCGAAGTTCTTCCACCTTGATGCCAAACCAGTTTCTCGCTTCTTCTAGATTCAAATACTCTTTCGTGAGAAACGATTGGAATTCCCCGGTGGGCAGTCGATTGATTTGAAGCAGTGAGCCGCCTCGGTAATAGATCGTAAGAATGTCGTCTCGAATCTCGGGACAAAGACTCGGATCACTCGTCACCGCCTCCCTTAGTGGACGAAGCGTACCGGATTGAAGTGCTTCAAAAAATGCGACGGACAACATACTTCTGACCTTGGAGAACGAGGGGCAAAACAATTGCCGAATTCTCCTGAGAGCCTGTGCCAAGAGTGGGTCAAACCTACCGAAACGCCGCGAAAGACACTCGTGTTCTCAAGTTCGAAACGAGCACTGACCCACTGTTGGCAGTGCTGGTCCTTACCTTCATCTCGTAACAACTACGGGAACTGTGGGTTTGAAATTGGGAATGCCAAAGAAGAAAGTACGACCAGAGCGAGATCGACGGGCTCGACAAGCAGAAAGACTTGGGCGGTTGATGCACCTGCTTCGCCTGATTTCTGGCCGGGGCCGTTGGAATATGGCCGATCTTGCAGCTGAACTTGAATGCTCCGAACGAACCATCTATCGACTTCTTGATGCATTAACGGCATGCGGTGTTCCATGGTACTTCGACAAGCAACAAGAAACCTATCGCATCCGCGAAGGCTTTCGACTCGGAAATCTCGTTGACGCCTCATCCCAGTCCCAATCACAGACGCAAGAGAGTCCAGAAAAAGCAATCGCGATTGTCAATGAAGCCCGTTGTCTGATCGAGCAACTCAAGTCTTTTGTCGCTCGCCTTGAAGCGGTAATCAATCAATCTTCTAGCACTTGAAGACAATTCTTAGCTCTTCATCGGAAGTGTGGTACTGATTGGTTCCGCAATTTGATCTTCGTTGAGCTCGAAATACAGCCGATGGCTTGAGACAAATCATTTGGTGTCTTAGCGAGTTACTCGCTTTCACGTGGCTGCGGACGCAGTGACGCGCGCCTTGGGTAAAGAGCGTCGACTTTTGGGCTCACATTATCGCTCAATGGAGGAGTGAATTCGAAAAGCATTCCGGGTTCAAAACTCGGATGATGAATTTGGAAAAAACGACAGATTGCTTCGATGTTTGCGGAGTTGGTTACCGGCTCGCGCGTTAGCGTTGTGAGGCCAGCAAGCGTGGATCGCGCAATTCCGGTTGTGGTGGCCAGGTCTTTTAACCCGAGGTGCTCACTGCGGGTTCGCCCCACGTTGCATTCCACCAACAGTTCGTGAATCTTGAATCGAAGCACCGTTTCCTACTTTCTCAAAAAATCTTCAAAAAACCTCTGGAACTGCCTTGTAGCATCTGCCTCGCTTCGCCATAATGTCGAAGGCAACGACAAAAACGCGAAGGAGGCGATTTTTTGTCTGTGCCAAATTGTAGGCCCGTTGGTTAGCAATGCAAGTGATTTGGTGGGCATACATGCGAAATTGGAGAATGAATGTTCATTCCCCATGGAGATTTAACTATTTTTCGAGAAGGTGAGTTTTGAATCATGTCAGACGTAGTGTTGCATAAAGTGGAAAGTGAATCGGTTTTCGAGCGATGTGGTACAAATGCGAGGGGATTTGCAACGTATTTGGAAGCGCACCAATCGATCCCTGAGATCCAGAAGTCCGGAGCATCGTTGCGCGTACCCTATCGGTATAGTAAATTCGACCAATTGCATCAAAAGAATCGAATTCAATATTGTTTCAGTGGGACAACGATGTTGACCTTCCCCCCATTGATTCCAGGCGATGGATGCGATTCCATTAGTCTGAACTGGCTACTGGCAAAATGTCCTGACGAAATCAAATTCAAGCGGGCTGACGATGAAGTTAACTTGTTCTTGTTAATCTATCACTTCGCGACGAAAAACATGGATCACTGGATTCGGTTTGTGGCTATTGACAAGGCGACTGGCGCGACGTTGGATATTAACCAACATCATCTCGCTTACTATTTTAACAAAGGTCAGATGTATTTCCCGGGAAGGGAAGTCGAGTTTGATTTGGCACCCGCCGAAAGTTGTGCTGAATCTCTTGGGAGGCAATTCAATAATCTCGATATTCCGGTTCACAATCAATCATTCGAACGGTTCTTCAAGTACGTATTTGCGAACGCAAATTTAAAGAAACAGCATGTTGAGCAATGCATCAAGATTCTTGCCGAACGACGGTCATCCAAAGGACTTGAAGTCGTGTCGTATTACGACCTGTACCTTGTCCTTTGTGTTTACTTGGACCAGCACTGTCTTGCCGGCCCAAACAATTCAATACACGAAACTGGAGTTGCAGAAGTACTTACAGGAGGTGTTTTCAAACTCAAGCGTCGCGCTATGAAAAAGATTACGAGGAAACTAGTCGAATCCGGACAGTTGTAGATTTTGACTAACTCGTATCGATCAAGCCACGCGCATACCCAGCGTCTGACACAGTTGCGAAGGTAGTCCGATGTGCACCTTCGTCAGAACGACCGAGGAGGTTTTTGCAGCTTCTGCGTCTTGTCGCTGGTCGAGGGCGGTATGGAATCGAAGAGTTGGCGGCGGAGATGGGGTGATATCGAAGAACCGTATTGCGCTTACTCGCTGCACCCACAGCCTGTGGTGTGCGTTGGTATCTGGACCGGAAAATCAACGCATATCGAATTCGAGACGGATTCAAACTCGGAGCACTTGGTGCAGTACCCAATTTGGACAAGCAGAGTTTTGACTCCGAAAAGCTAGAGCGGTTGGCGATCGAGGGCCATCAATTGGCTGAGCTTCTAAACGTTTTTTTAGCTGAAATCGAAAAGTTACGCGAAGCGTCACGATAGCTAGCTAAGCGACTTCCGATTGCCAGAACTGTCACCCAGTGAATTCTTGCCTTGTTAGTCTTCCGGCCAATGCCTTCCGCGAGTCCTTGGCGGTAGGGATTGACACTCCAAGAAGAGTACCGAATAATCGAATCAACTGATTTTTGTACCACGATTGTCGAAGCAGATTCTGCGTTTGACGACGATTTGAAATACCAAAAAGCGGCCACTCCGGTTCGAACAATAAGGAACACGAAAGCGGAGGCAAAATTCATAATCTGCGAGAATCTCGATCCGGCCACCTACGGTTTCACTCGCGGCTAGATGACTCAAATGTTTCGTTCCAGGCTTGCCTGGACTTTATGTTTTGGAGTCGTCATGTTCCTTATTTTGCAGACCTTTGGTCTTAGCCATTCCGTTCATTCTTGCGGAAGTTATCGGGGCACGGATGTTTTCCGTTGTCGGACGCGTATCGGACATTTGGCGTGGTTGCTCGTCTCACTTCTCTGGGTATGTACCTATATCGAGAGGTGCAAGTAATGACGCGAAAACAAATCGACGAGCAAGTCTCAATGGAGCTGCTCGATAAATCAAAAGTTGCAGAATTCTTTGGCGTTTCGTATCGAACGCTTTCTCGCTGGCAACACGATCCTAACTTTCCTAGAGCAATTAGGGTCACAACTTCGAGTCGCCCCAGATGGGTCGTTGCTGAGATACATGCCTATATCGCTGCAAAATCGGCAGAAGTCAATGAGATCGCAACCCTGCGTCAAAGTAGTTACCGACAACATACGACTCGCCAGCGAGAATTGCCAACTAAGCATTCCCACCCGATCGCCTGGAGTGATTTAAAACGCGTGCGTGATCCGCAGAAGAGCCAAAGTCAGAAAGGAGGTGACCGGTGATATATTGGCTTATTCAAAAAACCGTCACACGACCGCTTCCCGCCAATGCAAAGGTGGAGATGCGCGGGTCGCGAAAAGTCGCAATATGTCCTTCCAGAGGTGGGAAGAAAAAGACTTACCCTGTCTTCGAAAAAGAGGGAATGCTTAGAATTCGGACGAAGTCAGAGATCTACTATGCTCGGTATCGCGATGAGGGAGGAGTTCTACGAGACGTAAATACGGGGCAACGCGACAAATCGAAAGCCAAAGTCTTCGCTCATAACTACTTTCTGAGACTCGAGAGAATCAGTTTGGGAATTGGAACCGAGGAGGAATTCGAATCTCGTGATAAGCTCGCAACTCCGATAACCACCGCCGTTGAGGAGTTTTTGGCATCCTCAGAAGCAATAGGAAACTCTGATCGATACGTCGATGATCAGCTTAGACTTTTGAAGTGTCTCTTCACCGAAGCAGACATGAAAATTCTGAGCGATATCGATGCCAATCGAATAGTCGAATGGATGAACAAAGCGTCCAAAAAACATCTATCAGCGAAAACAGTCAATTCGTATTTGAAGCAAGCGAAGCAGTTTACTAAGTTCTGCGTGCAATCTGGATATCTGACTCGCGACCCGCTGCAACATCTCGCTTACCGAAAATCCCCAGATGATCAGCAAGAGAAACGACGAGCATTCACAAAAGAAGAGTTTCAGAAGTTGATCGACATAACTAGTAGGCGACCTATAGCTGAACATGGTCGCGAGACGCTCAGCAAACGCGTTGAGACAAAATCTCGACGACGCAACACATGGACAAAAGCCACACTTACTCAGCAAAATTTTGAAGAGTGCTTCGTGCGCGGGAAACAAAAGCTTGCAAGTAATCCCAAGTTATTGAGCGAGCTTCAGCGTGACGGCCTGGAGCGTAAATTGACCTACACGATTTTCACTTACTCGGGAATGCGACTGAATGAACTGCGGTCCATCCGATTAAGCGACATTGTCGAAAAAGAGCAACAATTGCTCATAGTGCTCCGATCGCAAAATGCAAAGAATCGCAAATCCTTCACGTTCACTCTGCCAAGCTTCGTTTGCGACGAAATTCGTGAATGGATCAAAATGCGAAAGTTGGAAACCACCCCGAGCAATGGTAAGACTCCGGACTCGAATTTACTCACAGTGCCGAAACAGTTAGTTCGAATCCTGGACAGAGATCTCATCGCTGCTGGAATTGCAAAAAAGGATGAGCGAGGAAGGACCGTCAACGTCCATGCTTTTCGACATACCTACTGCACTTGGCTTCAGGCAAGCAATATTTCGCAGCGGATTGTCCAGGAGCTAATGAGGCATAGTAGCCCTGAATTGACGGCGAACACCTACACGCATTCAGACCAACTTGACCTAGGCGGTAGCGTTGAGAAACTTCCCAATCACGGTGCCCCCAGCCGGAACAAAAGCTCCGATCCAAATTCGGGAGAACTTCCATGAGCCAGACAGCCAAACCTTGGAACTTATTATGCTTCCATTGTTATCCAAAAACCCACTTTCGACGGCCTCCAAAGTTGCACCTAATGTTGCACTCAATTGTGGCCGCAAGGGGCTTTTTGTGTCCTTTTGTGACTGAATCTCGATCGCAGCACTTTGCGACGGGAAACGAAAAAACCCTGGGATTCACAAGGAAAACCAGGGTTTTTGTAAGCGAGGTCGACGGGGCTCGAACCCGCAACCTCCGGATCGACAGTCCGGTGCTCTAACCAATTGAGCTACGACCCCTTCGCTTGGACGGATTATATCCCTGGTTCCAAGCGCTGCAAGGACTGTTGCCCTTCTGACCGCTATTTCCTTGTGATTCCATGGCGTGGTGCCCCTGCTTCACCCGCTTATTGCTCAAAATCAGCATTTTTGATACTCGGCACTTGCAGTTTTCCAGCCTTTTTAGCTCTCGGTTCCGCGTTTTCGGTCTGTGTTCTGGACCGCGACCTACCGTTTCTACGGACTGTATTTCCTGCCCCCGGTGCCTTCTGGGATCTTGGGGCGTATTCGACCGAATAGATTTTCACCATGCAAACCATCACTAATTTCCTTTCTGGCATCGTCAAAGGCATTTGCTATAGTGTCGAACACATGAGCATTACCCAGTGGTCCATTTTCGGAATCACTTCGGTGGTGCTTGGCTTTCTTTGCTTGCGATCGACAAGACACTAGATCGCTTCCACCCCTGTACCCCTTTGAAAAACCATCAAACGGATTTGATATGCAACCTACGGCTATTGCAGCGGATCGTCTTCTCGAGCGATTTCTTCAGTACGTTCGCATTGGAACGGCGGCCAATCCCGAAAGCGAACAGTACCCCAGCTCACCCGGTCAGCTAACGCTGGGGCGACTTCTTGCAGACCAATTGCTGGAAATGGGCGTTGCCGACGCGCACCAGGATCAAAATGGCCTGGTTTGGGGCACTATCCCTTCGAATGTTTCCTCACCCTGTCCAACAATCTTGCTGAATGCTCACTTGGATACTTCTCCAGAAGCACCTGGCGACAATTGCCAACCTCAAGTGCTTTCCAACTACGATGGCCAGCCCATTGTTCTGAAGACAGGTGAGATGATCGACCTGGAGTCGACTCCTGAACTCGCGGACTTGATCGGTCATACCCTCATCACGACAGACGGAACGACGTTGCTGGGCGCTGACGATAAAGCGGGCGTTGCTGCTATCATGCAGTGTGCTGAGACTTGGCTAGAAAACCCACAGATTCAGCACGGACCCATTCGGATTCTGTTCACGTGCGACGAGGAGATCGGCAGGGGGACTCGACACTTTAACGTGAAGACTGCAGGCGCCGACTTTGGATACACGCTCGATGGCGGTGGAGCCGGTACCGTTGACGTTGAGACCTTTTCAGCGGACGGCGCCACCGTTACGTTCCGCGGCCGCAATTCTCATCCTTCGGTTGCGAAAGGCAAAATGATCAACTCAGTGCGAGCAGCAGCTGAATTCCTTTCGAAGCTACCGTTGCAAACCTTGACCCCCGAAACCACCTCGGACCGACTAGGGTTCATCCATCCCTACACGATCCATGGCGGAGTAAGCGAAACGGTGATCCAGTTCATTCTTCGCGATTTCGATACTCCCAAGCTCCAGCAGTACGCTGACTTGCTTCGTGCAACGGCAAGCCTGGTTGCGCAGGAAATACCTGGCCTTGAGGCTCACGTTGAGATCACAAGACAGTATCGCAACATGGCGGATATGTTGCGTCAAGCTCCGAAAACCATTGAGCTGGCAGAGCGGGCTTACCGCGATCTTGGCATCCCATGCCGTCGTGATTCCATCCGTGGCGGAACCGACGGCGCATTGATGAGCGAGCTTGGTCTGCCAACACCCAACTTATCGGTGGGGCAATACAACATCCATAGTGTTCGAGAATTTGCATCGCTCCATCAAATTCAATTAGCTGCACAGCACGCTATAAGGCTGTGTGAGCTTTGGGCACAAAGCTAAAAGTCGTCAATTCAAAGAGAAGCGGCAAAACAACAACGGTCCGAATGAAGCTGACTGTTCCAAGACGCTCGCCTAAGCACGAATCCGGACATCAATGCGAAAAGCGAATCAGCTCTTTTCGTTGTTGATGTATGTGACCTGATTCATGATCGGGTCTTTACTGTCTTTGGGCTCCGGACGCGTCAAATAGTTGGCCAGTGCCGAGACCCAAATGGCGCCTAAGACAGCAATGCTGGACCATGCGGCGTAGACCCAAAATTTGGTCGATGGGTAGCTGTAAGCAAACTTTTTGGAGCCCGACAATTCTCTTGTGAGGAAGTTGCTGCGGGCTTCGTTTTCCTCAAACATGGCCGTTTGGGATGTCTCTAGGAGACCATACTGAATCGAGAATTCGAGCATCCCGTACAGCACGTGACGTCGGCCAAAGGTATCGACGCCAATGGCTTCGAAGAACCAGAGTTGTCTACCGAATTGTGCTTCCGTTTCCTCAACCAAGTGCATGCAACGCAGATTTTCCGTGTGCGATTGTTCTGGACAAAAGTCCCGGCGCACCAAACACAGGTATGCGTGCTCCGATGCAGCTTGCCAAATCTGCCGCGAAAATTGTATTTTTCCAGTTTCTGGCGTCATAATTTCGAGTCCTTCAAGAACTAATGGCGAATCATGCGCCACTCAATCGGCTCTAGGTTGGTGCGGATTACCATTCTAAGCAAGTGATGTGGCCCGAGTCAGGGTCGAAAGTAGTTCGAATCGCGTTTTTTTGGAAATCTTTGAACTTCAGTTTATAAATCGTCGCAAAATCGATACGTTAGCTAGCCGGGACTGATCCGGAGGCTCCCATTGTGTTCCGCGAACTCGCTAGGCAAAACTCCTGGAAAATCCCCGCTAGCGGGTGGTGAGCTTCCTGGTGCCGATTCGCGTTGAAGGATTGGCCCAAACTATTCCCTTAGAGGTCGAACGATCGTGTTTGAACGCAAAAGCTTAAAATGGCCGATCTTCCTGGCCATTGTCATGATTATTCTTTTGGTGGTTTTGTCGGTTGGTTGGGTTCTCATCACCATCTTCGGCGCGAACTGGACCCTTCTTAGCGTCGGCTCGATCATGTTTGGCGTCGTGCTTTCGGGGGTCATTTTGTACTTGGTTTGGAGCATCCAGCAGATCAATTTGAATCGGCGCCAAAGCAATTTCATCGACGCGGTGACTCATGAATTGAAGAGCCCAATCGCCTCGCTGAAGTTGTACCTGCAAACGCTGGGAAGACGCAACATGGACGAGAGCCAGCGGAACGAATTCTATCGCTCGATGCTGGAGGATGTTGACCGGCTGGATCAGTTGATTACACAATTGCTGGATGTCGCTCGGCTTCAGCAAGATTCCAATGAACCGGAACAAGAAGCGTGGATACCGATCGATAAAACGCTCAAGGGTTGTGTCGAGAAATTGGTAGTGCAACATCATGTGGCACCCGAGTCGATTCGCTTAGAATGCCCGGAGCTGGATGTGTGGGCCAAAAGAATTGATATTGAAGTTCTGGCTAGGAATCTCATTGACAATGCTATCAAGTACGCTGGCAGCCCTCCTGAAATTGACATCGTCGTGGAAGTGGATTCAGAAACTCTTAACTCAAGATGGTTGATTTCGGATAATGGAGCTGGCGTACCAAGGCATCTTCGTCGCCAGATTTTTCGGCGTTTTTATCGGATTGGTGACGAGCTTGAACGGACTAAGCCCGGAACAGGTCTTGGATTGTTTCTGGTTCGATCGATTGTCCGACGGCTTCGGGGCACGATTCGTGTGATTGATATTCCCAAGAGATCGGGGGCACGATTCGAAGTCATGCTTCCTCTATCTAGAAATCGGCCTAACGATGATAACAATACGCAGCAAAGCGTTTCGGAAATTGACAACACAAGTCCTTTTGGCGAATAACCCATGTCGATACGAGCTCGAAAGCACGTCCTCATCGTAGAAGATGAAAAGCACTTGGCCATGGGGGTTAAGTACAACCTGGAAGCAGAAGGGTATCGCGTGACCTGGGTGGAAGATGGACCGACCGCCGTTCGTCTTATTGAAGCTGATCATTACGCCTTCGACATGATGATTTTGGATCTCATGCTACCGGGAATGAGCGGATATGCAGTTTGCCAAACTTTGCGGGAGCAGGGCATTTTTCTTCCGATCTTGATCCTGAGCGCTCGCAGCTTGCCAGAAGATCGGGCTCGAGGTTTCGATTGCGGTGCCAACCAATACCTGAACAAGCCTTTTGATCTGGATGAGCTTCTTGCACGTGTGAAAAACCTATTGAAGTTGCATACCCAGGTGCAGCCAGCGCCGGTGGTTGCACCCGTTAAAATCAATCAAATTGACTTCGGCAGAGCTTCTATCAACTTTGAGACTTACGAAGTTCGCGTGGACGATCGTGAAGTGAAAATGACTCATAAAGAACTACAGCTCTTGCGGTACTTTGTCGAAAATCAAGGACGAGTTATCAGCCGGCAGGAATTGCTTGCCGAGGTCTGGGACATGAGCGGTGAGATGCAAACACGCAGCGTTGACCAGTTCATGCTGCGGCTACGTAAAATTTTTGAAATCGATCCTGCGAAACCAAAACACTTTCTGACCCTTCGTGATGCTGGCTATCGTTTCGTTCTGGACACCGACTCGCAAGCATCCCTCTAGCACAAAGAAACAGATCCATGGCCGACGATTCGAACGGAGAGACCGTAGCAGCCCGCATCGCTCGATTAGTGAGCGAGATCCAAAGGTTCGATCATGAATACTATACCCTCGCAAAACCCACCGTTACGGATCTTGAATACGATCGGAAATTGCGTGAATTAGAGGATCTTGAGTTTGCGTTTCCGAATCTCGCGAGCAAAGACAGCCCTACCAAGCGAATTGGCGATGCCCCATTAGATGGGCTCGTTCAAGTCGCGCATCGTATCCCCATGTTATCGATTGAGAATACGTATACCGAACAAGAGCTCCGCGATTTTTTTACTCGTATTGAAAAGCTCTTGCCCAACGAGAAGCTGGAATGGGTTGTTGAACTGAAGGTGGATGGCGTAGCCGCTTCGATCGTGTACGAGGATGGTGTGCTAGTGCAAGCGGTAACACGAGGCAACGGCGAAGTCGGAGATGACATTACCCATAACATTCGCACCCTGAAGGGACTGCCATTGCGACTCATGGGAACCTCGATCCCAAGAGTGCTTGAAATACGAGGTGAAGTTTATATGACCAACGCGGATCTCGTAGTGCTCAATGAACAGCGAGCCAAAGCAGGAGAGTCCGAGTTCAAGAATACTCGTAACGTAACCGCAGGTTCCATTCGATTGCTGGACTCCAAAATCTGTTCGCAACGGAGACTACGATTCTTTGGTCACGGGATTGGGTTTTGTGATGGCTTGTCATTCCGAACCCACATGGATTTTCTGTCCAAGATTCAGGACTTTGGAGTACCGACGACCCCCGGGGTGAGATGCTTTGGCGATAAGGAGCAAGCCATCGCACATTGCAATCGATTGGTAGAAACCCTTCATGAATTAGACTTTGAAGTGGATGGACTGGTGATCAAAGTCAACTCGATCGAGCAGCGAGAGACCTTGGGAAGCACCTCGAAATGCCCACGCTGGATCATTGCCTACAAGATTGAGAAGTACGAAGCGGAAACCATCCTCTTGGATATTAAAACTCAGGTTGGGAAAACGGGAACCGTGACTCCGGTAGGCGAGCTTCAACCGGTGGAGTTGGCGGGAACGACGGTCAGCCGTGTCTCGTTGCATAATAACGATGAGATCGAGCGCAAGGATATCCGTATCGGCGATTGGGTCGTCGTGGAAAAAGCCGGAAAGATCATCCCGCACATTGTTCGTGTTGAAAAGCATCGGCGGACAAACGATCTTTCCAAGTACCAATTTCCCACGCATTGCCCTGAATGCAACAGCCTTCTTCAACGCGACAACGATGGTGTTTACATTCGCTGTGTTTCGAAAGAGTGTCCGGCTCAGTGGCGACAACGGCTAAGGTACTTTGCGACTCGCGATTGCATGGATATCGAAGGGCTTGGTGAAAAACTGGTCAACCAGTTGGTGGATAGTGGGATGGTCCAATCGTTCGGCGATTTGTATTCGCTGACACTCGAGAAGCTTATGTCGCTGGAGCGTATGGGGAAAAAGTCAGCAGAGAATTTGCTTCAAGGCATTGAAGCGAGTAAGAATCGTGGCCTGACGCGCGTGCTCAATGCGATTTCGATTCGGCATGTCGGACAGCGCGTTGCATTGGTGTTGGCGCGGACTTTTGACGATATCGATGCACTTGTTTCGGCCGATATCGAAGCGGTTGGGCAGATCGACGAGATAGGCCCCACGATCGCGCAAAGCGTCATCTCGTTCGTTCGGAGCGACGAAGGAGCCGAACTGATTCGCCAGCTGCGTGAAAATGGTGTGTTACTGAAAACCTCTCCCGACGATGCCATCGATTCCTCCGGGGTTTTTGCCAACAAGACGATCGTGGTTACCGGCGCGCTCCGCAAGTACTCACGCGATGAGATTGAAAAGCTGATTGTCCAAAAAGGGGGACGAGCGGCGAGCAGCGTTTCGAAAAAGACAGACTATTTGATCGCCGGTGAAGATGCAGGTAGCAAGCTGGAAAAGGCGCGCAGCCTGGGAGTGCCCGTGCTATCCGAAGATGATTTTGATTCCCTGCTTCACCAGCCAACTGGTTTGGACAATCCAACCAACACGGACACCTTGACATCCGAACCGTGAAAAAAATCGTCTTACTCGATTGCTTCGAGTTTGCGTTTGGCGGATTCAATCAGTTCGCGAGCCCATGGCTTTTCTTCGAACAGCTCGATCAGCCCTCGCAACCATTCGGCCCGAGTGCTCGCCGGAAGATTGGCCTCGGCCCATATCATTTGTTCCTTGATGGATTCTATGGCTGGGTTTCGTGAGGGTTTGGATTCGGCTTCCAATTGTTCGGCTAACCGGCTTGCTTGATCAACAAAAATTCGCTGCTTTGCAGTTAGATTCTCGCTGGCGCGAAACACGGTCGCCATGGCTCGTAGTTTGCGTTTGGCTATCTCCGAATCAATTTCCTGATACTTGATGCACTCCAAAAAAGCTTGCTCAACGGGATCCAGCAGATCGGTTCCACCCCTTCTGGCCTTACGTTGCAATTGCTTGATGGTTTGAAGCGATTCAATCTCCTCCAAGAGCACCTCAACCTCTGCATTCCTTGGATCGCTTGGATAGAGGGTTTGGAAGCTTTCGGCGATCGGTTCTGCATCCAGAATTTGTGAGTCCTCGGCTGAATTCATTGCCTGCGAAATCTCTAGGTACAAGGAATCTGCAGAGGGCGGACGAGTGAACCAAAAGATGATTCCCGCGCATAGAGCCAGCACACCGATGAGCCCGGCAACGCTGAGCCATTGGTTCCAAGCAGTTGCTGATTCGGTATCAGCGATGACGATGCTCGAACGTCGACGATCACTTTCGCCCACCTCAGTAAAGTTCGTCTTGGCTGTTAAGTCTACTCCGCTAGGTGGATCGCTCAGTTCGAATTCCGAGTTCGAGAGGGCGATGCGCGTCGGGTCTTGAGGGCCTGCGACCGAATGAGAAATCGATGGGGAAGTCGACGACTTCGTTTTGGCTTGTTCCTCGGAATGGTCACCGTCGGATTTGGAATCGGATTGCTTCTTGAAGGACTCGCTTGGTGTGGTTTTGTTCTTGTCTGACAGAACCACCGTCGCGTCGGATGGCGCCATGGACGGAAGTGCGGATGCGAATTCCGTATCATCACGAAGATCGATGCTAGTAAGTTCTTTCAGGTTACCTACCTCGGTCTTGTCTGCCGCCAAATCCTTGGCGCGTTTGGTGAGCCCAGCGCGAAGCGACTGCAATCGATTGCCTACCACCAGCCCTGTGGGGGGACGCATTGAAGGCTCTTTGCGAAGCATCTCCTCAATCAATCCACAAAGCTCCTTCGGAACATGAGGTGCCAAGTTTGCTAGTGGAGAAAGTGTTCCATATCGCACGTTGAATAGAATTTCAGGAATGTTCTTTCCTGTATACGGTGGGCGACCGGCGAGTGCTGCGTAACAGATGCAACCAAGCGAGTACAAATCGCTTCGAATGGAAACCGTTTTTCCTTCGGCTTGTTCTGGGGACATGTAATCCGCCGTCCCAAGAACCGAGCCTTCGACGGTGACTTCCGAAGCGCCGAAAAGGCGAGCGATTCCAAAATCCGTCAGTTTGAGTTTTCCCTGAGAATTGATCATCAGGTTTGCTGGCTTCAGGTCCCGATGAATGACACCGAAATCATGCGCGTGTTTGAGTGCGGAACAAACGTCGATCGCAAGATCGACCACACGCTCCCAGGGCAAGGTCTTTGAACGCCTTAATTCCTGTTGCAGATTCTCGCCATCCACATACTCCATAGAGTAAAAGAGAAGGCCTTTTTCTTCGCCAAATCCAATAAGTTGGACGATGTTTGGATGTTTCAGCTTGATCAGCGTTTGGATTTCGGCGTCGAATCTTCTTCGAAAACGCTGATGCTGAGCCAAGTTAGCAGCGATGACTTTCACAGCCACGGGATCTTTGCTCTTTGCATGGACCGCTTCATAAACGGTTCCCATTCCCCCTTGGCCTAGCACACGGATAACGCGATAGGGACCGATCACCTCAAAATCAAGAGACACTTCAACTCACGCTCAGCTAAAAGATAAGAAACCAAGTTTCCTTGATTCTAGCTGAATTTTCAGAAATTGCGCTTAGATCCGACAGCCCAACGAGTCGGATACGAGATGGGTTGCATCCAAATTCCATAAAACCGTACGCCGAGTTCGGTGATCAAAGATCGCAATCTCGAATCGATCCGAATCATCCCATTGATCAAACATGGCATAGGCTTCTTTTGCAGAGATGCCATTGATAGCGACAATCGAATCGCCGACCTCCGCGACCCCGACCAACATAGGTTCAATCGCTGCAAGGACGCGAAGGGGGCTTTCTTCACCGATTCGAACGAGTCTAAGTCCTAGTTCATCGTGCATTACATCCACGTCAAATGTATACCTTGCGGTCGAAGACAAGGGAGATCGAACGTTCGTTTGATGGCGGCGATGACCAGACGGTAGTACGAGCATAGTTCGTTTGGGATGATTGAGTTTTTCCGAACAGAGAAGCAAAGTCTCTACTTAGGAAGACGCAAAAAACGATCTCGCCACGACAAAATTTTTTTGGAAAATCAAAAGTAATTTTCTCGAACAGCAATTCTCTGTGAATCCGGCCGTTGAATTTTTCGAATTGGCCCGTAACCACCTAAGCCGTCAATGCAGGCATTGGGGGGCAAGTTGTGATAGGTACTTTTCGCGAAGAAGAATCCGTGTACCTGATTGCGTTCGCGGCTAGCGCGGATTATTCATAGTAGGTTCATCAATAATCCGCGCTAGCAACCGTGGCATAGCTGGAATCGTCGGGTTAGGGCCGCTTTACGCGATTATTCGGCCTTCTCATAATTTCTTCAACTTGCCGACGGGTTTGCTGGGGGTCGTTCAGGTCAATTCTCTCGCGCGCTTCGCGTGGAATTCGATCGTATTCCTCGATGATCGACTTGGAACTTGCGACTCGATTGGGTGCAAGCCATGTGATAAGAACTCCTAATTGATCGCGACGTCCAACACCCTCCAGCAACTCGCGGCCTGTTTTCGAGAGATTCGGAAGCAAAGCTGCAACGACATCTTCTTGATCCACCAATTCATATCCGTTTTCAACGGAACGTCGAAACCAAAGCATGCTCAACAAGGTTCGCTTTTCAATCCCCCGAGGGGACTGTAAATCTCGTGCGATCGCAGGGTGAAAGTACGCATCCTCCCATTCATCTAACGCCTTGGTTTCCTCCGATGTCAAGCGAGCCGCATAGTACATCGCAGCCGATAGATAGACTTGCTCTTTCAAGAACTGAAAACGCTGTTCTGGATTCATGGCATCAAGATCCAGTCGCTTGGTATTGGGTAAACTATCCATGACCAGTCCGGTAAGATGAATTGCGTCTTGCACTGAATCGCTATCAGGCGATTGCTCGATCTTGGTCTCCATGGACGCAAATCGATTGTAGGAATCCCTATCGAGCTTCCGCAGAATTTCGCGGCCGGAATCGAGTTTTGCAAAATGTAGCGGGGATAAGCTATCCATCCAGTTCTTGCGTTGCCAAATGGATGATGGGATCGGCGGGACAAGTCTCTCTTTGAGCTGCTCTTTGAGAATTCCCATCGCTTCGGTCTCTTTGCTTAAACTGATAGCGATGTTGACATCGTTGACGTCCATCAACCCAGGTAAGTTCGCAATCAAGCCTAAGTCGCGAATGTCTTGGCGAATTTGATTGAAGCGAATCAAGAATCCAAGTAAAAGCCCAATGAAAACCAAACCACTCAGTGTCAGCAGAATACGTGGCCATGCCCACCAGTCTCTTTGAGTCTTGAATTCAATCGTGGATGGATTGCTGCTGGGTACGGCGGCCGATTCTTTGGAATTAGAAAGCTCTTTCACAACCAGTTCCAGCGTGCTTCGAGTGAAACGCTGATCAAACGGAGTTTCTGGAAGCTCATCCAAGAGATCGTAGGACTTTCGCAAGTCCGCCAGTCGCAACCGAAGCGATTCATCGTCGACCAGTCGAGCTTCAATGGCAGCGGCTTCTTCGGAGGATAGCTCGCCATCTAAGTAGGCTGTTAATTGTTCGGTGATCGCATCTAAATCTTGAGCGTTCATTTTCCTTTGTCCTGTTCACTCAAAGTATCGATGTCGTCATCCGCTAAGATTGTTGTGGGGTTCTGCCCATCCGCCATATACGGGTCCAGCAAAGTCTTTAAGTTGACTCGTGCACGACTCAATAGTGACTTCACCGCCTGGACACTGAGTCCCATGGTGTCCGCAATCTCCTGGTAGCTCATGTTTTCAAATTTGCTTAGCATCAGAGCAGTTTTTTGACGTTCTCCCAGGGCTTGCAATGCTTGCATGATCATGGTCGCACGCTCTGATTTGTCGATCTGCCGCGTCGGTTGAAATCCGCTCGGGGCAAAAGCGATGTTCTCGATCAACGCTCGTGATCCTGACTGGCTTTCACGACTGGACAGTTGATACTCGCGTCGATTCGCATTGTCACGGATATGGTTGGAAGCCACGTTGTTTGCAATTCGATACAGCCAGGTCGTGAATTTGGCGGTCGGCAAATAGTTTTTTCTTGCCTTGAAAACTCGCAAAAAGACGTCCTGTGCCAGATCTTCAGCCTGTTGCGCGTTGCTGACCCAGCCCAGCAAAAATCGTTGGATTTTGCCTTGGTGCCGGTTGATCAGCATCTCAAATGCTTGCGCATCGTCCTCCTGCACCCGAAGCATCAGCGCCACATCGGGATCGATCGAAGCATTTTCAGATGGAGTCGGGAAGCGTGACAATGTTGATACGAAAAGGAATGCGCGAAAAAACGACAGGCAAGGTCAAGCCTACGATCCAAGAAACCCTAAAACCACGAAAAGGTTTTGGTCGCTTTGAAAAGCCTGCGTAAAGCACTCGATGCTTTGCCCCGCCGCTGGACATTCTCATGATAACTTATTCAACGTGCCAAGACGATATGGCAAATCATCGCCAATGGGCATTCCCCACGTGATAATTGTGGCACTGGGTACAAGCCTCACCCGCCGCATTGGCTGTGTGGCAGCTACTGCATTGGGCTTTTTGCATCGGCAGGAATTCATTGGTGTGCCTCTTGCCGCCGTCCGTGCCCACGATCCCGTCCGATCCTGCTAAAAGGTGGCAAGATCGGCAATCGTTGATGGAGGGTAGGCTCAAATGAGGCGTATGGTCAAACTTGGTGATCGGCGATGCGTTGGCGGCCCGACGTTCGCCTCGCCAACATTGAGACCCCTGTAAAGAATCAAACAAGGACTTCACGTTTTCCGAACGGAGCTGTTCATCGACGGGTTTCGGTGCATTGGCCTGCCGGAATGAGACCTGCCAGTTTTTGCCATTGTTTTTGGATTCTGCTTGCATGGCTGGCTTGTTCGATTCTTGCGAAAAGTCTCCCAACAGATGACAAGACTTGCATTGCTGCCCCATGAAACCACTGGCCGTGACCGATTCGAGCTTAGGATTCTTGATTTTCTCTAGTTCAATCCATCTCGAGAGCCACGGATCGGCATGTCCCTTCGGAACGTAAACAACCGCCATCCGTTGCCTATCGATCATCCAACCGCCGTAGCTTAGCTGATCCCAGGCTTTGGTGTCCCGAAACGCAGGATTGGAAGAAGAGCCAGAGTTGGAATTTTTGCCACCGTCCAGTGTGTTACCGTCCAATAAGCTATCGCCTTGCAATAGTTCATCTCCCGAAGCATCGCTACTCTTCGATGGGACAAGAAGCAAGTCGTCGTCGGACGATTGGATCTGAGACGACAGCCACACTTTCGCTGTTTCCGATTCTGCTTTTGAGGGCAGGTCCGAGTCGGTGCTGCCAAGCCCATTGTTGGGCCAAGGCGTGGTCGTCATAGGTTGGGTGCGCAACGAGGGGACAAACCATTCGGACATTGCCGCTCGAAACATGTCAGGTGGAATTCCACTCGCGAACTGGTCGAGCCACTGTTGTTGATTCGACTTGCCTGGCAAAGAACTCGTTATGGAGCTGGCAACAGAATTCGCGCTAGAGGTAGAAGGAATGTTGATCAGCTTTTCGATCGATTCGCGGAAACCAGGTTGCCCTTGGTTTGCAAGCTTGCTCATCAGATTTTTGGTAGCCCCGATAAGATTCGCGAGAGCCTGACGCTGCGAAGGGTCTGTCATATCCACTTCAGACAATCGACCGCTTGGCGGTAAGGAATTGAGAAGCAGATCTCCACCGACCTCTGCTTGCAGTAGCCATCGCATTGGCAACGGTATCGTGCCATCGTTGATTTGGCTGGCTTGTTCAGGCCATTCGCCAATGTCCAGACCTGCTTGGCTCAATTGTTTTCGATTCACGCTTGGCAATTGAAGCACGATCAATCCATCTTGAACGGATGATTTCGTTGGTTCAGCATGGCACGACGCACAAGCTGTCTCAAAGGGCAAGCTTCGAAAGACCTGCCCGACGGCTCCCACTTGGTCACTTTGCACATGACAAGACTTGCAATCGAATTCGGCAGACTTTTTGGTGTAGTGCAGGTCTTGATGACGTTTGTGATCGAATGCAATTCTTCGCTCTGCTCCGGCAGGATAGTGCTGGAACTCTGGATGCCCGTTCGAAAACGATTCAAAGGCTTCTTGATGGCAAGCTTGGCAACGTTCCGAAGTCATGATTTGCAAATCGTGGGATGCACCTTGATGCTCACGATGGCATTGCCCGCATTCGGTGGAGCCTGATTCCCAAGCGATGGGGCGATGTCCCACCAGTCGAGTGAATAGGCTTTTGCCTTGTTTGCTATTTTCTCGTTGCACAAGCTGTTTTAGAGCGGCACCGGTCAGATCATGCGGCGAGCCAAACTGCGCGTCGGGCATGGTTTCCTTATGGCAATTCAGGCACAGCTGCGACTGAGTGATTTTCACTGGTTTATCTTTGCTGCTGCTGGTGCTGGCGTTTATGTTTGGATCATGCGCCGCCAATTGAATTGAACTTGGATTCGAATCCTGAGCATCTAGGCCAGGATGGCAGGCGGAGCATCGATTGTTCGCATCGATGGCCAGCTTCGGCCCGGCGTCACCGCTCTTGGCGACCAACAATTGAGCATGCGATACGGACAAGGAGCCTGGCGTGGCAATACGTCTGGTCGAGATATTGCCCCACGCAAAACTAACTAGGATCAAGCACAGCAACGCAAACGTGATTCGAATGATGTTGTTCCACCAATGCAACGTGCGGATCGGTTTGCAGGGAACTTCATCCGAGCCCGAACCCTGCAAACCACACCGTCCGTGGATAGGGCCGCTCGAGCATGGCTGCCCTGTCGCAGATTTACCGCATTTGTTCGTGGAGCGAGGGAGTCGATAGTAGTTCATTTGCACACCTTACCAACGACTCGAAAATTGATAGGCAACCCAAACATGCGCAATGGTCAGAATCACGAACCCTCCTAAAAGCCATGTATGAATGCTCGCCCAAAGACGAATTCGATTCTGAATCGCAGATTGGAAATCCAGGTCATCTTTTGCCTGAACCAGCAAACTCATTTGGCGACGAAGCTCTTTGCCTTGATCGTCGAGATAGCGATCTAGATTTTCTAGCGCTGCAAGCATTCGACGGCGGTGCGATCCTGTCGGCCGAATACGAAACAAAAGTCCACGATGGAACCCAAAGAAAGCAATCAGCGTTGATTGATAGTGGTCTGCGAGTGTTGCCGAATCGGCTCGTCCGGCGGCTTCGATCGCGATGCGATATGCTTGCGAAGCAACTTGCTTTTTGCGTTCTGCAATGTCCTGCCTCAGAATCTGCGGACCTGCTGCACTCAGCAATCTCGGAGCCGTTCGGTTGATATACCAACTCACCAAGCCGCTCAGCGTAATGGCCCAAAAAGATATCGCCAACATGGATTCTAACCAGCCCGTTGTGACCACCCCCGCATGAAGAACATAGGCTCCAAGACAGAACATACCCAAGTAATGATGAGTGCGTTGCCATATCGCGGCTGAACCAAAACGAGGTGTCGTGATCCTTCTTCGAACGCCCAACAATAACAAAAGAAAGGTTGTCGCTACTAAAGAGTATCCGGAGGCAAACGCTTCATTCCTAAGCTTGGCTTCCGCATTGCTTTGGATACTGCGAATCACGAGAAAGGCGGTAAGCACGACCAAACAGGGTAACAGCCGACGTCCAATTCTTGCCGACATGGAAGCGTAGCCACGCAGGAAGCCAGCCATCGGAGGGTGCTGGACTGTCTCGGACGAAGAAAGTGTTTGTTTTGGTATAAGGGTTTGCATCAGGCGACTCGCTTCCTTAACCAAGCTTCCATCGACGCGGTTTCGCTCGTGTCAATTCGGATCAATGCTTCATGAGGGCACGCATTTTGGCAGGAGGGGCCCGTTTTGAGCGAGTGGCACATGTCGCATTTGGACGCTTGTAAAATGGGCAATTGTGTTTTTCGGTCGACAACAGCTCGCCCTCGTTGATCGCGAACCTGGATCATCACGATGTTTTCGTAAGGGCAGCTTTCAGAACATGTTTTGCATCCAATACATGTTTCTGAATTGATAGAGATCACACCCGTCTCCTGATCGCGGGCGATCGCGCCTGTTGGACAACCAATCATGCAGACTGGGTCAGCGCAATGCATGCATGCATGCGCGAAAAGCAAAGGTCCAAATTGCTTTCCATTGCGAACAAATCGAGGAGTACCTTGGTGAGTGCTCGCGCAGGCTTTCACACACTCATCGCATCCCGTGCACCGGTCCAGGTCAATCAACATGGTCTGCTTCCCGTTGATCAAACGCTCATCCACCAGAAACTCGACCAACGATGTTTCTAACGCGTGAGACGCCGGCTGGTTCGAAGAATTTAAGAGACCTTTTGACTCCGTCGATGACGTTGCATATGTCGACACATCTGGAACTACCAACCCACCTTCGTCGTATCGAGGGTTCGTTATCGGCTTGGGAAGCTCCGTCGCGCGAACTTGAGGCAAAACGTGAGCCAGCACCAGCTCGCGTGGGATGCGCAGAATATCCACAAACCCCAGCGCTCTTAGGGACTCCTGGAATGGAATTGGCTTCGACGTCGGGTTGTGGAACTGATGAGCCAGTTCCGATAGCCCGTGCATGTGGCCGCGTCCTAAATAAGCAACCGTTTGATGACCACGACCATGCTCGAAACTCAAGCGTGCGAAACCCGCTCGTACTAAAATCAGGTCATTCACCGCATGACCTTCGGTAGCAATGATCGGTTCGCGTTCGATCTGGCTTTGAATATCAAGCTTCTGAGTGTCTCGATATTCTGCGAACCACTCCCGTTCACCCAGCGATTCGATTTTTGTTTCTGCGATGACCAAGTTCATGGTTGCATCGTCGAGAAATCGAAATAGGGCAGTTTCTCTTAAGTGAGTTTTTAGGCTCGTTTCACGGAATCGTGTGTCGAGATAATCGCGGAAGGACTTGTCACGCCGAAGCATGCGAAGCCCCTGCCAACGAATCTCCAAAACGACGGTCGCGGATTCTGCAACCACCGTGTAGCGATGTTGCGAGCGCGTGATGGCCGCCATTTCGCCAAAGATTTCACCCACACCAAGCGGTTCGGATTGGTAGTCCGCAATCACCGCATTGATGTCTTGCAAAAAAATACGGTTCCCCTGTTCCGTCGATTCAATGCGTTGAACCGGCGCAGGATGCTTGCTTCTTGATTCGACGTCGCGAGCAACACGACGGTTGGCGCTACGCTTGTCCAACCCAGACTGCTCGTTCGAGTTGGTTGCTGACACGTCGGACTTGGATGCAGCCCCAGTCGTCCGGCGAAACCTGCTGGCCAGCATCTCTAGAAAACCGCTTTTCGATTTCTGTTCGGAAGGTTTGCCTCGCGAGCTCCATAACGATTCTAAGAATGCGCGAACCGATCCTCGCAGCACCAAGAATGCGCTGCTGCCATAGTCTCCCTCGCGAATCACGATATCCCCAGGCTCGAATCTCAGGATTCGGCTGTCGTGTCGCAGAACATTTTCAATGGAGCAATTCGAATTGAACAGGTCGGGATTCATCGCGGAAAACGGATGCTGATCCAACATCCAGTTGATGTCGCGCGATAGCATATCGCTGTCCAATGGATGATCCCATCGGACAGGTCTGTCGATCGCAACATGTTCAGGCGACAAAATCTTCATGAGGCAGGCCGAAGCATTTCCAGTCCGTGGATAGTTCTAGATGGATCCGTGATCGAGGCGCGGATTGTCGTCCAATTGCTCGAGTCAATTCAAGATCAATTACTGCTGCTTATTGCTAGCAAATTTCGATTTTCAATGAAAGTCGCGTATCAGATGACAGCCGACACATGGTACATGTGCAATTGCTTATCTAAAGCGGTCGCACTTTTTTATGCGCCAAGGTAGCGATCTCAATTCGGCCAGAAGCAAATCAATCGCAAAGAATGCAACGACTTTTCGGCCGGAAACAGTTCCGCTTCCGTCGAGTTCATCTCGGCGGAGCGAACAACTGAAAGCTACAAGTTGCTTCCGAATAGGTTGAACCCAATGGAAAGCTATGCGGCTCGATAGCGAGCGCTGGCCGGCACCGCTCAATCATCGTTTCATCGGTGGAGAAACCACCTTGAGAATAGGTCAGTCTGTTATGGATCTGATGTATCGGCCTCCCGGCTTAGCAAATCGATGCGCCCGAGTCCTGGTATCCCGGAGGAATTGAATCCCGTAGCCGAGTTCTGGCATTCCGAAGGAATTCAAGAGTATAGCCGGCGGTTGAGCGTCAGCGACACCACCGGTAACACGTCAGTTCGCTCATCGCACCCCGATGGGGTGCCAGCCGTAAATCGCTGCCCCCAAGTCGATCTCGAATTACGTTAAAGAGGCCTGACCCCTTTGATGTCTCCCCTGGAGGGATGATATTGGGTAGCCGGTGGTTTGAGCGAAGCGAGCACCACCGGGTCTTTGCGCGCCGTCGTGTACCGACCGCGAAGCGGTCGCAGAGTGATCTTCGACCCGTCCCGGGTCAAACGCCAGTCGTTTTTCATCGGTCGGGAGCAGCCTGCAGCCCCCTATTTTCGTGTGGAATCACTTGCCCTTAATTTGTATACTTAGGCAAAAAGATCGCGAAAGGAAATACGTCAAATGCCAAATGAAGTAAGCCTAATGATTACCGCCGAGGGATTATCGGCTTTAGCCAGCATGGCACTGGCCCCCAAGAACCAAGCACAGTTGGACGCTCTTCTTGCAAAGAATGTAGAAGGGAAGCTCTCTGACGAAGAAACCAAAGAACTTGACCTTCTGCTAACGCAGGTCGACGAACTCAATCTCGTGAAAGCTCGTGCGGCCGCAACGCTGCATCGGATAGAGAATTAGGATTTGCTTTGAGCGTCTACATTCCTGTCGAGCTCAGGCGACGCATTCGTGCCCACTTCTTGCAGCGTTGTGCCTATTGCCTGTCGAACGAAGCGCTTACGGTTGTCACCTTTGAAGTAGAACATATTCAGCCGCTGTCGCTTGGTGGACAAACGGAATTCGAAAACCTTTGTTTAGCTTGTCCTGCTTGCAATCGACATAAAGCCAATCGAGTCAATGGGCTCACCGATGAAGGAACCGAGACGCGATTGTTCCACCCTCAGCGCGACAGCTGGCTTGCTCACTTTGATTGGTCAGTGAACGGTACGGTGATTGTCGGGTTGACTGAGATAGGTGTCGCTACGGTCAACCTTTTGCGCATGAATAGACCACAATTGACGGAAGTGCGTTCGCTTTGGGTCATCATTGGTAAGCATCCGCCGAATTGAGCTGGCGGCGTTTTGTCAGAGCTTCTCAACTGGACGAGCGACTCTCCCACGCGACCGTGGCTTACTTCTGCGCTAGACCTTCGACAGGTTTGCCGTTAGTAGTCAAGATTTGGATTTCATGAACATTGTGTTTGCCCGTGTAGGACCAAACCAGCTTTCCCTCGCGAGTCAGCTCGAAGGCCTTCACGCCACCCTGCGCTCCGTAGCTTGCGATGACAGTGTTGCCATTGGGAAGTCGTTGACCACCGCATGGGTCTGCAAATGGTTTTTCAGGAAAGGATTGGTTGCCCATTTTCCAAACGACTTTACCTTCCGAATCGAATTCGACACATTGGTTGCCGTGTGTAAGATTGACCAGCGTGTTGCCATTGGTAAGACGTATCGCTGTGAACGGCCAGTTCTCGGCTGCGCGACCTCCCAGTTCCGGTAGATCTGTCCGCAATGATCGAACCACTTTTCCATCGGGTGAGTATTCTTTGACTTGGAAAGCCAGCAAATGAGGCACGAGATAATTGCCATTGCCGAGCTTTCTCGCCATGCGAGTCTGCATGTGCGCGTTGTCGGTCTCTGGCAATAAAGGGATCTCGACATGGATCTTGCCGGCAAGGTCGACTTCCATGAGCTTCGGCTGGGCCCCGAGTTCGGTGATCAGTGTTCGCCCATTCTCCAACCGCTGAGCCGTGCTGATCTCGCTGTTGTTGGCTGACTTGGCATAACGAAACACCACGGTCTTATCTGGCGTCATCTCCAGAACTTCATCGGCCCAGGCGATCAAAGCATTTCCGTTGGGCAAAATGAAGCCGTCGCGTGCACCAGGACGTCCCGAGTCCCAGGCTTCCTGCCCGTTTTCATCAATGATTCCTGTAAACGATGGCCCAGCAATCAGAAACGAATGCCGAATCTCATCCGAATGAACGAAGGCGGCTGAGCAGCTCCACAAAAGAATGAAAACAAAAGCAACAGGTTTTTTCATAGGGTGACTCGCGTAGAATGGGTCAAGTGATGTTTGTTTTGCATGGACAACGTATACTAGTCCCCTTTCCGTTTTTGCAAACTAGCCTAGATGAATCACGACGCTCACAATTCTTATTCCTGAACCCTATTTCATGTCCGATCGATATCGACGACAACGCGCATTCCACCACGTGGGTGAGGCAGGGCAGAAGCGATTGAGCGAATCGCGAATCGCAATTTGTGGCATGGGGGCATTGGGTGCCATGGTTTCCGAACGGCTTTGCCGGATGGGAATCGGATCTCTGCGGCTGATCGATCGGGATTGGGTCGAACTGGATAATCTCCCTAGGCAAGCCCTGTATACGACTCAGGACGCTATGGAGCTTCGTCCGAAAGCGATTGCGTCGCAAGCCCATCTGCTTGCGATTAATCCTGATATTGCTTTAGAGACCGTGGTCGAAGACATCACTTTTGAAAATGCTGAACAGTGGCTCACCGGAGTCGATTGCATTGTCGACGGAACAGACAACTTTGAGACGCGTTACCTGATCAATGAGGTTGCGTGGAAGCACAAGATTCCCTGGGTTCATGCGGGCATCGTCGGGGCATCAGGGCAAGCCATGACATTTTTCCCTGGCAAAACCGCTTGTTTTCGATGTTTGCTGCCCGACGTTCCACCCATCGAGCAAATGCAGACCTGCGATTCGGCCGGTGTGCTGGGCGCAGCAGTCGGCGTGATCGCTTCTTGGCAAGCCATGGACGTGGTGAAAACGCTTTTGCAACCCGATACCGCCGATAGCCAGCTTCGTATTTTTGACCTGTGGGAAGGAAGTGTCCGAAAGCTAAAGCTCCCTTCCGCCTCGCAATGTGGGGTGTGCCAAAAAGGACAATATGACTTTTTGGCTGGATCGGCGGGGGCTCTTGCACGAGTTCTTTGCGGACGCGGGGCTGTCCAGATTCAATCTAAGGGGCGCGATGCTATCCGTCTTGAAGACTTGGCGGTGAGGCTCCGACTGGAAGGAGACGTTCAAGTGAATCCGTATTTGTTGCGTTTTTCAAAACCTCCTCACTCGTTGAGCGTCTTCGCGGATGGTCGCGCTATCATTCATGGAACCGAAAGTCCGGACGAAGCAAGAAAAATTTATACTAGGTGGATCGGCGGTTAGGGGGTTTATGGTATCATAGAGCGGCGGAAACCTTAACATTAACCGTCTTGTCCAGAATTCACTCATACGTGACGTGCTGCCTTCGAGCTGGCTTTGGCTGTCGAAAGAGCAATTGAAACGTCACTAGGAAGTACCCAGGAACGCCATGCGATATGCATTTAGACTTGCCGAATTGCTCGGCCACACGCCTGATCGCCGCAAGCGGCCGGGTACGATCAAGGCAATCGTAGAGTATACGGGATTGGATCGTCACCAGGTTGCGGCGCTTCTTAAAAATGAAGCCAAATACATTCCGATCGAGGCCCTTTCGCGACTCTGCGATTACCTGATTGAGCACGGTTACGCACGGGCAGAAGAATTGCCGGGAGCCCTATTTGCGATTACTCCAGAGAACTTCTGGGAAATGCTGGCACGCCGATCGCGATTGGAGATTTGCGTGGGCGTTCGGCGTCCGCCCGATAACGAATCGGCTGACACCGCCTGGATCGTCGCTTCGGACAGTGTGCTGGCTGGTGAAGTGCTCAATGGTGTCTCCACGCTCGGCGGAACCGCGAAAGCGATCTCGGGCAAGAAAACCGTGGGCAAGGAAATGCCTCATATTGAGCACTTGCGACAAACCCTCGTTTGGAGTCCTGGGACAATGAGCCCCGAACAGGTGCAAAGCCGTTCTCAAGGAGTCTACGACGACTTCTCCGAGATGGGTGGCGACAAAGCGATGGTTTGCATTGGTTCGGTCAAGAGCAATCCCACGGTGGAATTGGTGCTTGCGAACGCCTTTGGTTGTGATCCTTTTGTTTCGCAAGACGATGTGAAAACGGCCTCCGAACGCGCTTGTCCGTTCTTCTTGCGTTATCGTGAACATGATCCGCATCCCCCAGCCTGTTCGGCCGGAAAACGACTCAGCAAAACACAGAATGCCGATGAGCCAGGTTTGTATTACGAACAAGCGGATGGGTCCTGGGCCTTTGCCGGTGGCGCGACACGTGGCCGCGATGCCGCTTTGGTCTTTTACATCTTCCGAGAATCCTTGGGACGGCTCGAGATGGTTTTGAGTGGCTTCTCGGGGCGTGCAACTCGTTTGCTCGCAAGAACACTGGCCTACCGTGCTGAAGACTTCTGGCCTCCCATTTTTCACGAGAACTACCTGCAAGTGGGCGCTTACTTGGTTCAATACGAGGCGTCGGAGGAATCTGAAGATACGCTGGATATCTTGTCGACCGACACGATGGCCAACGCGACGGTCATTCCACTTCCGACTGAAGCGATCTCCAAGCGATTGGGTAAAGGCCTTCTTGGCGGATGATGAGTCAAACGAATCTGGATGTTGGCTCCATCGATCTTTCGGTGGAGCTTGGTCGATTGAAGCTCAAAAATCCGATTTTGGTAGCGTCGGGCACCTTTGGATATGCCAAAGAGATGGCCAGCGTTGTGCCGTTGAAAGAACTGGGCGGCATCCTTCCAAAAACCATCACTCAAAATCCCCGTCCAGGCAACGCACCTTGGCGCACGGTCGAAACCAGCGCTGGCTTGCTCAATGCCATCGGCCTTGATAACGACGGGATCGATTACTTTCTTGCCAATCATTGGCCCTACCTTCAAGCTACGGGTGCGGACATCATTGTTAGCATAGCGGGTAAATCGCACGAGGATTTTGTTTCGCTTGCCAACCGTCTCAATGAAGCGTCGGGTATCCATGCGGTAGAACTGAATATCTCGTGCCCCAACGTTTCGGGTGGTGTGGATTTCGGCACGGATCCACAACGTTGCTTCGACGTGGTCGCAAGCTGCAGAAAGGTGTTGTCCTGCCCGATCATCACCAAGCTCACGCCCAACGTGACTCGTATCGTTGACATTGCCAAAGCTGCTCAAGATGCCGGAACCGATGCGGTGACTTGTATCAACACTGTCTTGGGTATGGCGGTCGATTGGCGCAAGAAGAAACCAATGCTGGGCAATGTTGTCGGCGGTTTAAGCGGCCCCGCGATCAAGCCCATCGCGCTGCGATGTGTTTACCAAGTTGCGAGCCAATTGAGCGTGCCGGTTATCGGCGTGGGTGGCATCGCGAACCTCGACGACTGCATGGAGTTCCTAGTGGCGGGTGCTTCCGCCATTCAAATCGGAACCGCAAACTACTACGATCCACTCGCCAGTATCAAAATGATTCAAGGGTTACCCGATGCGGTCGCTTCGCTGGGTGCGACCTCGGTGAAACAAATTGTTGGAAGTCTCAAGACTTAAATTCGCTGGCCAGTACGTCCCTATTCCCAATCAGAAATTGCAAAAGTCATGAGAGTATTAAGCGGGATTCAGCCAACAGGCCGATTTCACTGGGGCAACTATTTCGGAGCCATCAAACAATACATCGATCTGCAAGATGCTCACGATGGATACTATTTTATCGCGGATCTGCATGCGCTGACCACCATCCGTGAACCCGATGTGCTTCGAGGATACGTTCGCGATGCCGCATTGGACTTGCTGGCGCTGGGACTGAATCCTGAACGAGCAACTCTTTTCGTTCAGTCAGACATCCCTGAGGTTTCGCAATTGTGCTGGCTGCTGATGACCGGCGCACCCCTTGGTTTGCTCGAGCGATGCCATGCTTACAAAGATAAAACCGCCAAAGGAATGAAGGCCGATGTGGGCTTGTTCACCTATCCGATCCTAATGGCGGCCGACATTCTGGCTTACGATTCGAACTGGGTCCCTGTTGGAGAAGATCAGGTGCAGCATATCGAAGTCTGTCGCGATCTCGCTCGCAGCTTTAACGCGCATTATGGTGAAGTGTTCACAATGCCCGAAGCGAAGATTGTTCCAGGTGCAGCGAAAGTACCGGGGACCGATGGCGAGAAAATGAGCAAAAGCTACGACAATACCTTAGCACTTTTTGGTGATCCTAAAGAGCTACGCAAGAAGATCATGCGGATCAGCACCGACTCGCGACCCATGGAAGATCCAAAAGACCCCGAATCAGACCACTTGTTTTTGCTGTATCGATTGTTCGCAAGCTCCGAACAAATCGAAGAAGTCAAAGCCATCTATCTGCGTGGTGGATTCGGATACGGCGATATCAAGAAACGACTCGCAGATGCCGCCGACGCCTACCTGGAACCTGCAAGACAACGTCGAGCCGCATTGGAAGGTAACCCGCAATTGGTGGATGACATTCTGAAAAAGGGAGCGACCAAAGCACGCCAAGTTGCTGCCGCCGTTCTCGAACGAGCAGAAAGAGCTTGCGGGCTGAAAAACAGTCTACCGCAATCGCTCAAGAAATAGCCCTTGTAGGGGTATTCAATACGATGGGGTTCGGTTCTGATGGTCGCCATGGCAACATGGGCTGGCGCTCAGCCATTCTTATCCCCAATATGCAAAGAGTCATGCATGCATTTAGCTCGCGAATCAAGCTTGGACGTTTTGGAAGCGAATGGCGAGCCAGCAGGTGTGAGCGAACTTGAATCGAATTGGATTCATGATGCAAGGCTAGCTATTCGCGATGCGCCGACAGACTATTTCGCCGTGAATGCGAAACGCTATTGGATCGACTTCCTTGTTTCGCTTGTCTGTGCTTATACCTCCTCCACCTTCTTTCTCCTGGCTCCCTTGGGTTCATGGGTTCAGTGGGTGACCTTTCCCATCTCCGTCTTTTGGCTGTATCGGTTAGGATCCTTGGTTCACGAGGTGTGCCATCTGGGACAACATGAAATGCTAGCGTTTAAGGCAACATGGAATGTACTGGTTGGAGTCATGACCTTTACCCCATCTCCTTTTTTCACTCGGCATCATCGAGACCATCATAGCCAGCGTTTTTATGGAACTCAGGAAGATCCAGAATACGTCGCCAACGTTTTAGAAGGGGGCAATTGGCGAAGTGCATTGGGCTATGCATTCCATATTTGTATGTTTCCCATTCTGGTTTACCTGCGATTTTTGCTTGTGCCGTTCACCTTCATGCACCCTAAGCTAAGGGAGACGGTGCTCGAGCGAGCTAGTGCCCTAACCATGAACTTTCAGTACCGTCGTAAGTTGAACGCATACGACCGACGATCCATCGTGGTGATGGAGTGGATGTGTTTTATCCGAGCGGCACTGATCCCGATGACAATTTTTATCGGAATCGCCCCCTTGAGCAGGATTCCACTACTCTATTTGCTTGGTCTGTCCACCTTGATTTTGAATCAAATGAGGCAGCTTGCGGATCATCATTTCGAGGGGGATGGGGCGCGGGTGGATGTGGAAACGCATGTGCTCGACTCCTGTAACTTTTCGGGCAACGACTTGTTGACGCGTTTGTTTTTTCCGTTCTCCATTCGTTACCATGCGCTGCATCATTTGTTCCCGTCGATGCCTTACCACAATCTTCAGGCTGCGCACCGTTACTTGCTTCAAATGTTGCCCGCCGTTTCACCCTATCGTGAACTCGACCAACCGGGTTGGTGGAGCGTTGCACGTGTCACTATCACTGGTAACCGAGCCAGCGTCTAGATTAAGATGCACGCGTTTCGGCATGCGTGTGAGCGGTTTTCTATTGAGGTGCAGGCAAATCTCGGACGCGAAACCGCATTAGGCCCACCACGTAAAAGCAGCATCCAAGAAGAACCAACATCGAAACGTATCCAAGGGGACCAACGCGATCGGCAAACCATGGTGTTGTGTTTGCAACCGCATCAGCCGCTTTGCTAGCCGGTACAGTCCATGACCATGCGCTCGACGGGTCGCGATGAACTGTTTGAACGATCCAATCCGGTTGGTACGCCGCTAAGAAACTAAAGGGTTTTAAGAATCCAAGCTTGGGAGTCGACTTAGCGAGAATGAATAGCAACAGCTGCAGGACATAGACTCCGATGGTAACCCCGATCGTTCGCCAACGATATTGATCGATTGCACTGACCATCGAACTCAGCCCTAGCATCATGAATCCAAGCCCAAACAGATTCATGGTCGGGACAACATAGATACTGGCAGAAACTAATTCCGAAAGCGGGACCAAGCTGGGTGTCGAAGCAGCCACAGGACTTGCAATCTCCCAATTCAAGATCGGGATCTTGAAACCAATCGAACTGGAAACCGGGGTGGAGTTCGTGTGGATTCCCAGATAGATCCCAGCGAACACAAGCAAACATAGCAACATCAATCCCGTGATCGTGACCAACGCGTGCGCCCCGAAGACTTGTGTCCGGCTGATTGGTTGCGCTAACATCATTTCCATGGTGCCGCGTCCCAGTTCGCCGCTCACGACATCGGACCCTCGTGAAATGCTCCAAACAAGGATACACAAGATCAGAACGGGCTCATCGAAAGTGAAGCCGATGATGCCGTGATAGGTTAGAAATTGCTCCAGCGGGACAGGCGAAAATTTCTCGAAAGCCCTAAATTGCTTTAGCAACGGCGCGAAGCCGCTCAGTTCAAACTGGCTGACAGTCCAGATGCGAACCCAGGGGAAGAAAAAAAGGACCAGGGCACAGGCGGACCACAGCAAGATGGCTTCGTTGACACATTTAGCAATCAATAGTCGAAACATTCAGATCCAATGCGATCAAGGCAATAAGAGCAGAGCGACATTGACGTAGATGCAGATTCCAAGGATGTCGCTCAAGCCCGCCACAAACGGGTTGCTCATCATTGCCGGATCCAAGCCTAGACGCTCAAACAAAAGTGGCAACATGCTACCCGTGCAGGTTCCGCAAACGACAACACATAGTACCGTGATGGGAATCACTAGCGCCTCGTACCAAGAAGGCGCTAGCAATAACGCACAACCGAATCCGATCACCCCCATGAAGCTGCCAAGCACCAGCCCCATGATGCACTCACGCCGGAGCACAACCAGCCAATCACGCCCCCGAACATCTTTCGTGGTGAGCGCGGTAATCACGAGCGTCGAGGATTGGCTACCCGAATTTCCGCCGCTGCTGATAATCAAAGGAATGAACAGGACGAGCCATTTATAGCGTTCCAATTCCGCGTTGTAGCTCTTCAAAAGCACCGCTGTTAACAACGCAGCAAAAAAAAGAATGGTAAGCCAAATTCCTCGCTTCCATGATAACGTGGTAAGCGGAGTTCGCATGTAGGAATCACGCAGAGGTTCCACCGCAGCGATACGCTGAACGTCTTCAGTGGCTTCGTCGCGTACAACGTCGATGACGTCGTCGTGCGTGATGATGCCCATCATGTGCCGCTGGTCGTCCACCACGGGAATCGCCAACAAGTTATAGAACGCTACTTTTTGAGCGACCTGTTCTTGATCGTCTTGGACGTTGGCGGTGACAAGATCCTTTTTCATCATGTCAACCAGACGGGTCTCGGGACGTCCGATCGCCGAAACCAGCGCCCGAGTGCTAACAACACCTTGCAAGTGATTGGTGTCGTCGGTTACATAGATGTAATAGATTGTTTCGAGCCGTTCTGCTTGGCGGCTCAGTTGATCCAAGGCCTGTCGGAGCGTTAACGTCTCGGATAAGCAAGCGGCCTCTGTTGTCATCAGAGCGCCCGCCGTTCCTTCCGCGAATGTCTGAAGCCGCCGAATATCGCGACGGTCCGTCGCAGGAACCAAGGCTAAAATTTGGTCAACGCGTTCGGTACTGACCTCGTGCAGCAAGTCCACCGCATCGTCGGCAGGCAAGTGCGTCACCAAGGACGCGACTTGCTTTTCATTTTGGTTCGCCAACAGTTCGACTTGGCGATCCCAATCAAAATACTGAAAAATCTCCGCTTGCAGGCCGTATTCGGCGTGTTGAAGCACTTCCCAAGTCTCAGAATTCTCCAAGCCTTCCATAAACTCGGCGGTGCGAGCTGGGTGCAAGGCAACACAGAATTCGCGCAGTTCCTCCGATTGCTTCTCAGCAAGCATTTCTCGAAGTTCGGGTAGGAACAGCGTATTGATCATGACTGCTATTGGGTAGCCAGCGGTAGATTGAAGTCACCAGTCATATCACGCCATACAGCATGAATATGATTGGCAATGTTACCTTGCGGATCGGTTTGAAAGTTACACAATTCGGCAATAAAAGTAGGGCCTTCGATTCGGAAGTAGTGTTGTCCCGCTTTATCTTTGGCCCCGGCCCATCCGAAGTAAATTTGATCGAGCCCCGCCTCTTTGATCAAGGCGTTTCGTTGCTGAATGACTTCTTCTGTCATGTTTGCATTGAAGCTATCCAGGATCGCTTGAAGCATTGTTTTTTGCGGAGCGCTGAGCTCTTTGGCTTGGATTCCCACTTTAGGCTTTGATTGCGGCTGAGGCTCGCCCGCCCATTGAATATCGTCAGGGCATTCTTGCGTATAAACCGCCTTTTGCAGTTGAGCCGCGTTCATGCTCTTTAATAGCTCGAATGCGGTGTCCTCTTCTTGAGCCAACAGTCTAACGCCCGAATCGAACTCGCGCTTTTTGCCTGGTTGAGTGATATCAGGAAGGGAGAAGCTCTTCTTAAGAGTCGCTGGATTGACTCCGAAAAATTGAGGCGTCGAATCCACCAGCACGCCCTTTTCGAACGTGTAGTTGATCGAAAGGTGGTGCCCTTCGATGCTCAGCCCCCATGGACTTGTCTCGCCCGGTTCCCCGAAAAGAGTGAAGTAATATTTGGTATAGTCGCGACGCTTGGCTGCAGCAGGTCCTTCCAGCTCCAGCAAAATGGCCTCATACGCAAAAATGTCTAAGGCTCTTTGGTAACCAGCAGGGCTCAAGACTTGACGCATCAAGATAAGCGCGGCTTGACGTTGCGGTTCGGTCATGTCGCGAAGAGGCAATCCCTTGCGGGAATCGATGGGAATAAAGTGCCAATCCAGCCGCTTCTCAGTTTCAAAGGGAATCACGGCCAAACGTTGTTGATCTGAGCTCAACGATGCAACAAAGGCTTTCGCAGCCGCGATCGCGCTTTTCGAATTTCCTGGCCCCGCAAAATCGAATGTCGCGTTCGGCTCGTTGGCGTTCGCCAAACCGATTGCACGTGAGCTCAAAGCGACCTTCGCAACCACAGCCGATGCCACCATGGGCAATAGAACAGACCGTCGAGAGATCGCAACAGAAGTTGGTTTTTTGGATTCAGAGGACATGGTTTTGGGAGGGGATCCTTAAGGTGGGAAAGAAACAAGAACCAGTATTATGATCAATCGACAGGTTACTACAACGACTTCTCAGCAACGGCCATCCGAGCTGGTTTGTAGATTCTCGCGTCCCAGTCGATGTTCGGCGGAAGAAGCTCCAAAGGGGTTGATTCCTCCAATTCAACAGCGAACAAGGACCCAATCGGTGCTGCTTTCCACCAATTTCCAATCATGGTTTGAAGCCGCTGGCCATCCGATTTCCACATGGCATAGGGAGGGCAACAGAACACAACCCAAATTTGCTCCGGTCTCAACTGAAATCGCTCGATACTAGCCGGAAGGCCGTCCGACCAATCGAGCACGTCCGACTGCAATATCTGCATTTTGTCTTGGATTCCGAGGGTTTTAGCATTAGTCTGGATCTCCCGAGCCGCCTGCTTCAAGATCTCAAAAACCACCCCGTTGGACGCTCCTCGCGATAAAGTTTCAAACGCAAGAACGCCCGTTCCTCCAAATAAATCGAACACGGCCGCATCCTTGAACGTACCACCGAGTAAACTCATGACGGCCTCACGGGTTCGATCTTTCATCGGACGCGTTCGAGGGTCTACTGCAAATTGGATTTTACGGGTACGAAGCGTACCGGCGATGATTCGAAGAGTAGTCGTTTCCAATATCCGTCTTGTCCTATAGATTTGTTGCCGATTTCCATCGTCCTGTCCCACGTTTTCAGAACAAAGCGTATGCCATTCGACCTATTCTCACTAGTGCGTAGCCCGTTTCAAAGCCAACATTCCCGTGTAGAAGTCACTCTCCTGCTGGGATTCGCCTTGAGCGTGGCGGCCTTTCCCACCGACCGGATCTGGGCTCAGCGATCAACGGGTAACGAAAATTCGTCCCTGACGCCGGAAGAAAGGGCGGCAGCCAAACAACAAGAAGCTGCTCGCAAATTGCAAATGGCACAGCTCCGGCGAGAAACGTTCGGAATCGTCCCGGAGGAGGATCAGTCAGCTCTAGCCATCGAGTATCGAAGCTCTTTCGATACTTTTCGAAATGCCTTGGCTGATATGGACGAAGTACAGAGCCGATTGCAAGTGGAACCTAATCTGACTGTGCCCAAACGCGATGACTTTTTCATCAAGTGGTGTAAGGGGCTAGAAATTGCGAATCAGGCTCGCGAAAACTGGCTTCTAAAAGCCAGCCAGCTCTATTCGAGCGATGCGGAAAAGTACGCATCGATCGGCGAGACCTTGATTGAAATGCTCGTCTCAGACGTCAAGTTAGATCGATTTGATCCGTGGCTTGCACCCTGCCAAGCGCTGGTCAACGGGGGCAAGATTCAGGACGAAAAGCTCTTGCAATCAGCCGGATTCGTCGCCCTCGCCCATTCCGACTTTGATCTATTGGAAAAATGTTGGGGGCCACTGCAACAGCAAGGAATCTTGTCCCCCATGGAAATCTCGTTGCTGGGACAAATCGATAAGTTGCGAGCTAGTTGGGAACGCGAGCAAAAGTTCCGTGAAGAGGACGCAAAACGAGGTGACAATCCCTTAGTAGAATTCCAAACTTCCAAAGGGCGAATCTTGGTTGAGCTTTTTGAGGACAACGCTCCCGAAGCGGTCAACAGCTTTATCTATTTGGTCGAGAAAAAATTCTACAACGGTAAATCGTTCTTCCGTGTCGAACAACACACGTGCGCTCAATCAGGTTGCGAGAAGGGGGATGGCAGCAGCAACGCTGGATATGTTTTTGCCGGCGAAGCAATAAATGAAAATCGACGCGATCACTTCCGTGGAACCATTTCGATTGCGTTGGGTGTCGACGAAGCAACCGAAGCCGTTAATCAAAATTCGGGCGGCTCCCAATTCTATTTCTGTTTCCTTCCCCTAATACATCTCAATAACGACTTCACCGTTTTTGGTCGTATCGTCGAAGGTCAGCCTTCCATCAGTCTGTTCCGAGTGATGAATCTGACCAATGAAAAGGAAAGGAAAGATACTTCCAATAACCCAGACTTTATTTATTCAGCAAAAGTGATTCGCAAACGTGATCACGAATACAAACCGAATGTCCTAGCTGGAAAACTCTATCGGTAGAATCGACTGGACGCCCGCTTGGGTTGTTCGAGGTGATTGATTTGAGCCGCGGGCGCCAGCCGCGTTACGGATTCATGACAAAGCCCAAATGCGGCTAACGCCTGCGGCTCAAACAACACCTGTCTCACGGCTAGCGCCTTAGGCTCAAACAGAACGCTACAACAGCATCATGATCTCCGAGAAAAGCGAAGCGATTGTGATTCGCGCGGTCCCTTGGAGCGAGACCAGCTTTGTTGTGACCCTTTTCTCCAAAGACTTCGGAAAAGTCTCGGCGGTTGCGAAAGGAGCAAGACGCCTCCGAAGCCCCTTCGAAACCTCATTGGATCTGCTAGCAAAATCACACATCGTCTTTATCCACAAAAATAACGACACACTAGATATTCTGACCGAAGCCAAACTCATTCGACGTTTCCGCTCCAGCCAAATCGCATTGCTACCTTTGTACTGCGGTTATTACGTTGCCGAGCTTTTGCTGGCATTAACTGAAGACCATCAAAAGGTTGGCGAGCTCTATGAATTAGCCGACCTAACCCTTCAAGATTTGGACGCCGGAAAAAGTCCTGCCGAACTCGTGATGCGGTTCGAAATGCAGCTTCTCAAAATGCTGGGACATTTGCCAACTTTTCATCTATGCGCGAGTTGCGGAAATCATGTAGAGTCCGACGAGGCTGGCGAGGAGACTCGGCTGGGTATTGCCGCAGGAGGAATACTTTGCCAAAACTGCTTACCAGGGCAACGCTTTGTAATTCGTATCCGGGACCAAACTTTTCAGACCCTGATTCGCTTTGCAACCGCAGAATGGCACCAAGACCCAGCCGCAATCGACAGCGAGTACCGAGGCGAAATTCGATTCGTCATGGAGAAGTTTATTTCGAATCTTGCTGACCGACATTTGCGACTGACGGATTTCTTAGAGGAACTGAAATACTAACCCAATCTGAGAGACATGGCATGGATAGCCATCCTAATCCCCACTCGCATTCTCAAATCGCTCGGTCACCTGCCTTGGTGATCTCGTGTCTCGTCTTTTCTTCAGGCTGCGCATCGTTCGGCCTTTTCAAAAAGGAAGACGAGATGTACGAACGCGCCCGAAATGCAATCGAAGGATACGAAGACAAGGAAGGGAATTGGGTGCGCCCCGAGGGAATTCGCGCCGACAAAGTTCGCGACAGTTCGCTTCCTAAATCGCTTCAGTGGATCGAAAACATTGGGAAGAAACCCGTCAATAAAGAACTCGCCCGCAGCACCTACCTGGAAGCAGACCAAGTTTTCAAAAAGGCAATGACTCTGCAAGGGGAAGAACAACGAGATGCATATCGCGCGGCAGCCAAGCTGTACAACGAGGCCGGCAAGAACTGGGTCAGCAGTGCCTTGGAACAAGATGCATTCATGATGACCGCCGAAAGCTACTTCTTCTCCGAAGACTACCCGAAGTCAGAAGACTTCTATTTGAAACTGCTTAAAAACTATCCTCGCACTCGGTACCAAGATCGTATCGATCAACGACTGATGGAAATTGGACGATTCTGGAAGCAATTCGAAGACGAATTTTATCATTTGAATCTCACGGACAAAAAACGCCCATTGAATGACACACGCAAGCACGGCGTCCGAGTGCTCGAAAAAATGCGGCTGAATAACCCGACAGGAAAGCTTGCCGATGATGTAACCATCGAATTGGCGAACACCAATTTTGAACGTGAAAACTGGAACGATGCGTTAGACACTTATCAAGATCTGATCACCACGTATCCCGACAGCCCCCACCAATTTGACGCTCACTTTTTGGGGGTCAAAGCGGCGCTCATGTCATACCAAGGACCGGAATACTCCGAAGAGCCGCTCGAGAAAGCAGACAAGATGATCAAGCAAATGGTCCGTCAGTTTCCTCAAAAAGCCCGTGAAGAAGAGGAAAAGATCAAGGAAGCCTTTATCGAAGTTCGCTATCGACGCGCCGAACGGCTCTACACCCAAGCCAAGTATCGTTACAACAAGAGCGAAGCTCGCGCTGCCCGTATGCACTGCACAGAAATTCTATCGAAGTACAGCGACACTCCGTTTGCAGACCAAGCCAAGGAGATGATGGAACAAACAGGCGGTATGCCTGCCGAACCCGTGCAGCAACTGAGCTGGCTGGCGGATCTATTTCCAAGCCGCGACAAGATCAAGCCCCTGCTAAAGCCAACCCCGAACATCGATCAAATCGACGAGGTCCAGCGAGACATCTTGGAACGCACGGCCGATCGTAATACCGAAGTGGTCCCGGACTGGCTCAAGGATTCTCCAACCAGCGGCAACACCGTCAAGCGATGATCGGCTCACAAACTCCCGAACCCCGATTCGCGAAGCTCATTCTTGGCTGCCTGATGTCCGGCGGCCTGTTAACCGGCTGTCTGTTGCCACTGGGATGCGCTGGATACCAAATCGGCACCCGTAATCTCTATCGCAACAACGTTCGCACCGTTCACGTTCCCATCATCAAAAGCGATTCGTTCCGCCCTGAGCTCGGCGTGATGCTGACTGAAGCCGTTCAAAAAGAGATCGAGAAAAGAACACCCTACAAGTTAACGGATCAAGCCACCGCCGATTCCATTCTGGAATGCCGTCTAACCTCCGATTCCAAACGAGTGGTCAGCGAAACCAACACCGACGAACCACGTGTGATCACGTCGGTAATGACAGTCGAACTCTTCTGGAACGACCGTCGTGGACTTCCATTGATTGCAACACGTTTCTTGCCTACCGGTGAAACCACCTTCTACTTTGCAGAGAACGTAGACTTTGTCCCCGAAGCCGGACAGTCTATTGCAACGGCCCAATTGCGGTCGGTGGAGCGATTAGCCAACCATATCGTGGACCAAATGGAACTCCGCTGGTAACCAGCGGAATCGCAGACGCTAGCTTTGACGGTATCCCCAGCAGGTCTAACCGCTACGCAGCTAAGCATGTAACCACAACTGGTTCAGCATAATCACGTAGGCGAGTCTCTCAGAGACTTTTGCTTAGGTGCTTAGTACCTTTTGATGTTGCGTATGTTTGGCCCGGTCGCGCATGTTAGGCCTGGAGGGCCGACATATCCAGTGCCGGTGGCGCGAGCCACCGGTTCACAAATCTTAACCAACAAAGGCCTGAAGGGCCGACACACTGGCATTTGTGTCGCCCCTTCAGGCCTGCAAGAATGTTTATTAGCACGTTCCGGTGGCTCGCGCCACCGGCAATGGGTGTGTCGGGCTTTCAGCCCTTGCAAACGATGCGCAATATCAAAACTAGCGCCCACGGCACAAGTTGAACCCTGGCAATCATTCAGGGGTAGCGTGCTATTGGCCGGATCAGTGAGAACGGCTCGAGAAATCGTCTGCCAAGCACTTACTTGCGAATGATCGGCGCGGGTACGATTGCCTTGGCCGAAGACAATGGCTGCGTTCCAATCGATTTCTGCGGATCAGAACTGGATAGCAAGCCAGTCATCCGTTCGTTGTACAAAGCCACAGCCCGCGTTGCATGCCCCCGAGGTCCAATGGGCCACTTCTGATCTCGTTTGTCATAGATCTTCGAAAGAAGGAAATCAATGCCCCGGGCAATCTTAGGCTGCTTGATCTCCTCATCGGTCAACGTGAACATCAACCATTCCAACATGTGACCCGAGGTCTGGACCTTGCGTTCTTCATTCGGTTCGTTGGCTCGGCCTTCATACCAATCGGTACTGAAACTGCCATCCGGATTCTGAAGCTGCAGCGTGTAGGCAACATACTCGCGAACGAACTTGGCTGCCCGTGCATATTGACCATTGATCGGTTGGTTTTGCAACTGCCGCTGACGAACCGAAAAGGAGAAGCCCATCAAACGATGCGTACCACCACACGCGGAACCATTCACCGGCTGAGCCAATTCCTCTTGAATGAGTTTCGGAATGCTCCATATCTTGCCATCGTTGGCTTTCCATTGCTTGTTCGAATCAAGATAGTAGGACAATCCAATCAGCTTGAAAGTTAGCTCTGATTTTTCCTTGCAAGTCGCCATCTCGTAACGAACCAAGTCTTCTACCTTGAACTGAGACGCTCCAATCTGAATCGGATAATCGAGCGGAACGTTGGACTGAGCTAAAATCGCCAGAAACTGACCCTCGTGCCCCTGAACTCCTCCGCCAACATTCGGGATAAAGCTGCGCCCTTTGGGGGTGAACATGCGTTGAGTGCGACAAGTGCCGTTGTGACACATCCATCCAATGGCATTCACTCGGCTCTGTCCATGAACCAGCTCGTAATCACTACCGAATGCTATCAATGCATGCATCACTGCCCATGGAGACCGAACCGAAGTCGATTCCGGATTCTGAAGATAGTATTGCAGACAAGCGTTGGCCTTCAACAATCGACGCTCAAGCTCCGGTTCAATAACCTGCTTCTTGACGATGGGTGGCACCGGCTTGCTGGGGACCGACTGACCTTCGGTTTTGTTCTCGATGGATGGTTCCGCAATCCGGATTTCTTTTCGATGTGCTCCGGGTTTGCTCGCTTTGAGAGCATCGACTCCCTGCAGTTCCTTGCCACTCGATATTTTCGAAGCATCGATTTTTGGTTCATCTTGCTCCATCAGGGAGTCAGGATCATGCTGCGGAACTTCGTTCGATTTGCCTTTCAAATCGCTCGAGTCTTCGGTTTCAAAGGGTGTTCGAATCGCGCGCGCCACAGGCTTCTTGGGAACTTCCGTTTTTGGGGCCACATCGGCAAGTGCGGTATCCTCGACCACGCGATCGGCGATGCTGGCATCTTCTTGCGTTGCATGGTCCGGTTCTGTCTTCTGCTCCAGCTCGTGAACGTCGGTAGATGTTGTTTTGGAGAGAAGCTCCGGCGGCTCGAGTTTCGATTCGGTTATCTGATGGTTTTGCTTCGCTTGTTCGCTTTCACCCGATTGACTTGGATCCTCAGGCTCGTCGACCGCAGCGGGAGCTGGACCTTCCGCTTGGTAAGGAATCAGCGTTGGCCTGATCAACCAGGAATACACCGAAAGACTTGGTGCGAAGCTAGCATTTGCAAGTTCGAAGGCTAATGCCAAATTGTTTTCGTCGCTAGGGATCTCTTCTTCCTGTGCCAGGTCGACAAACTCCGGTTCCTCAGAATCGTTGCCGCTCAACAAACGTGTATCGGCGGAGCCAATGATCAGCCAACCTTCGTCGTCGGAATTCTCTTGGGTCTCTGATGCGTCGTCCGTGGATTCTTGGCGATCTTCCCACTCGATCATCGGCGGCTCTTGCGATTTCGCATCCGAGCGATCTGGCAAGCGAAGCGCGTTTGGTTTTTCACTCCGACTAGGCGGATCTTGACCAAGCAACGTGCTCGAAATGGTAAAATCGGCAACCAGCGTAAGACAACCAAAATGAATGCAAAGGAATCGACGAAGCCATAGCTGCATTATTAAAAAGCACCATTCCTACGCGAAACGTTCCGGTTCATCGACACAGACATTGGTATCGGCGAGCTTCCCCTATCCGATACAATCTTTACTGTCCGAAAATTCGGGAACTCGACACTTACCTCAAGAAGGGAATGTAAGACTGCATCGACTCGGCAAGCGATGCGGTGGGTGGCTCCACTTCCTCACCGGCTAGGTAGCGTTTCCACAACGACACGTCCCCTTTAAAGTCTTTGCCTGTAAAGTCCTTGAGAGCAATAGACGCATGGTACTGCATCGCCGGCGAGCGATCGTTCAGTTGCTTCGAAAGGAATTGCTTGACCTCGTCCGAACGATGTGTCCCCAACGATTCTGTTGCAGCCAACCGAACGCTCTGGCTGGTATCGGCAGCTGCAAGGGCTAGCAAAGTTTTCGTAGTTTCTGGACTTGGGTATTTTTTCAATACCTTACTGACCTCAAGGCGAACCTTGTCGTTTTTGTCTTTGGCTAGATTGATGATGGTTCCGGTGGCTTCAGGACGCTCCACCACTTCCCCGAGCGCTAGAACGGCCTCGCGTCGCAGTTCGGGGCTACTTTCTTTTTCGACGACTCCGTTGATCGTGTTGATCCACTTCAATTGCTCTTCACTGGGCATGTAACGGAAACGCTCTTTGACCAAACGCATTTCTTCGACGCGTTGCGAGTACACAGGCCCTCGTTCACGATCCTTCTTCCATTCATTTTGAATGACAGGATTCAAGCGTTTCAGTTGAAACATGGGCCCATCGATGCAACCGCAGCATCCTAAAACGGCAAGTAAACAGAGCAAATGACAGGCTTGACGCATGCCAAACGTTCTTTTTGTTTTTGCGACCCAGCGTGTTTCGTCCACGAAATCTATCCCGTTGCTGACGATTATGAATATACTTGTGGAACACAGTACCAAACCACGATTGACAATCGCTAGATCAAAATGAAAAGCCTGAACCACGTTTCCAAGCAAGTGGTTGAACACCCCCAAACAGCCCTACGACCCATGATCCATTCCAAGTTCGTGTTCGTTTCTTCCCTCGGTTGCCATCTTGGCCTGTTCCTGTGTCTTACCGCTCAAGCGATTGCTTCGGATTGGCCCGTCGCTCGAGGCGACGCGCAAGGGACTGCTGTCTCCAAAGACAGTCTTCCTGAAAAACCTGAAGTGCTTTGGGAATATAAAACCAAATCCGATAAAGCGGGCTTCGAGGGTACGCCCGTGGTCGCAAAAGGCCGACTCTACGTCGGCGACTTCGAAGGTGCTTTAGTTGCAATCGATGCCAGCAAGGGAACCGAACTTTGGTCCCAAAAGACTCCCGATGGATTTATAACCTCGGCCGCAATCCAAAACGACCAAGTGGTTATCGGCGATTTTAGCGGGCAAGTCTACTGCTTCAACGCGGTTGATGGATCCCCTCTATGGAAAAAGGAAATCGATCAACAAATCGCCTCGGGCCCAAGCTTTTTCAATGACCAAGTGCTGATCACCAGTGAAAGCGGCTCGATGACTGCCATGAATCTGAGCGACGGCGAAACCAAATGGAACTACGCAACTGGGGACCAATTACGATCCTCCGCAACCATCTGGAAATCGTTCTCCTTGCTAGGTGGATGCGATGGCCGACTTCATAAAATTGATTTAATTGCCGGCCAACCCAACGGCGATGGCTTGCCATTGGAGGCTCCCACGCTCAGCACCCCCAGCGTCATCGGAAACATCGCCATTGTTCCTACTCAACCGGGCGTAGTGTTAGCCATTGATGTCGAGACCAATACTGTCCTCTGGAAATTCGCCAACCAAGAACTTTCCAATGACATCCGAGCTTGCTCGGCAGCCTTGGGCGAAGTACGCGATGGCAAGGTCCAAGGGATTGCTGTCGTTACCACCCGGAATCGAAGACTTGTCGGTTTGGACCTTCAAGACGGTTCGGTCCTTTGGTCGTATACCCTAAAAAAACGATCTGATGGTTCGCCAATCATTTGCGATGGTAGAGCCTGGGTAGGGGCGGCAGATGGAATGGTTTACGCTGTTGATCTGAAGACGGGAATGGAAACTTGGTCTTACCAGCTCTCGGGCCAAATTCTTGCATCGCCAGCCGTCGCAGATGGCAAACTCTATATCGCAACAGAAAAGGGCAGTGTCGTTTGCTTCGGCCAAAAATGAATTGATCTGGTCTCAGAAATTTAAATCGTCTATTTCTTAACCCCAGCGGCCTTCATGCCACAGCGTCCTTCAAGATGGACTCCCATGAGGGATCGGGCCACAGACATTTGAAATTCATAGATCAAAGCGCGATCAACGGACCATGGCACGCTCTCTACAGAACTCGTTTCAGCAATCTGCTTCCAATGTGGGGCAAGTGCGTCTGTATGTTGCGTTGCTTCTAACTGGGATGATTGCAAGCCTCTTTTCTGGTTGCCAACAAGGCCCCGGTGGTATGGCCATGCGTCAATCTCAACAAGATAGCGATCGATTGCTCAGCGAATTTCGAGCTCAGAAGAAGCGTGCTGAGGAAGCTGAAGCAAGGAACGCTCAATTGGAACAGCGTCTCGCCGAAAGCGAAAAGCTACTTGCACTCGGCCCGAGTCCTAAAGGGAACTCTCGCAGCCGATCTTCCAGCAATCGTTCCTTGGGGGAAGCTGTCGATTCCCGTCGAGCTGGCATCACATTATCCGAACGGGACTCAACCCGATCCAGCTTGAGCCGTAATCCAACCAAGTCTGGCTTACCTGACGTGACGCCAGGCACGCCAGGGCGTTTCACATCAGGTCAAAGCAACAACGCGGGCAACAATCTTGATCCGATTTCACTAGGCAGCTCGGGCGAAGACCTACGAGGCGACCGCAGCCGCGAATCGCAATGGCGCCCCATCTCAAAACCAAATCGCTAATTTGGATTATTTCTTAGAACCATCATTCAACTTTAGCTTGATTCTCGCGCCAGAATAACGACACGAAAAAGAGAAGCGTTAGGGCTCCTGGCAGGGGATTGAAAAGTGGGTTTTCGGAGAACCCTCCGGCGAGAATCAAAAGTAGGATGGTGTCTGGGAAGTCCGTTCGATCCACGAACATTCGAAAGAACTGGCATAAGAACACCCCGGCCAAGAGTGCACCTCCGATGAGCCCGGTTCCAAGAGTGGCGTTTAGCAAGACATTGTGCGCATGCCGTGTTGGCCAATAGTGCTCATCACCGATGACAAATCTTTGGCAGCCGTACCCGTATCCGAAAATGGGTGAGGAACCAATTTTCTTGATGACGAAGGCCCATAAATCGGAACGGCCCGTCAAACTATAGATCTCCTCACTATTTCCGCTACGTGAGATTCCAGCAAGTGCTTTATCGGCTGAAGAGGCATTCCAAGTACTCAGCAGGAATAAACACAAGGCTGCCCCGAGCACTACGCACAAACTTCCAACAGTCAGTTTTGTCAACAACCCGAAGTGTCTCATCGTTGCATAGGCGGTCACTAATAAAGACGCGAAGAGCCATGTTCGACTACCGGTAAGATACAAAGTCCCGAAGGCAAAGATCACCAGGGGAGCACCCCACTTCCATTTCAGATATCCAGAGTTCGACGCGACAAAAGTCAGGCCAATCGTAGCTGCCGCAATTGCCGCTGTGCCGTTAGGATGGCTGAGTCCGGCAAAGCGTTTTGAGTCCGCGACTGAATCGATCAACGGGTCGAAGGCGTTAAGTCCAGGCATGACAAGACTCGCTATCCAGCAGCAAAGCAGGAACAAATACAAAACAACAAGACTGGTTAAGACAAATGCGCGTTGGCCAAACCGCCTCGAAACACAGTCTGCAAATACAAACATGCAGAAAAGAACGGTACAGCATGTCAACGAATAAGATACATTGACCGATTTGAGAGCGCACAAAAAAGCCCACAAGCAGAACATGGTCATTCCAATGGCGGGAACACCCAAATTCTTGAGTCTGCCGTAATCGTAAAGCAAAATACTATAAATTCCGCATGCCATGCAAATCCCGAGTTTGCAAAGCGTCTGCCAATCTGCAGCAGCGCTAAGAACTTCACTGGCTCGGAAATTGGCTTCGTTCAAAAACAAAGCTCCGAAAATCAGTAACGCCCCCGTAATGATGTACAATGGTTTTTGCAAAACTACCTGGATCCAATTTGGTTTTGAATCAAGAACGCACGGATCCACGATCCACTCCTTTCTTTCTTAGCTTCATTACATCCCAAATTGCATCCGCTAGAAGCTTGGCGCATCCTTGGGGAGTGATCTCGCTTACTCGGTTCCGGCATCGAATTCGCATGGCGTTTAGCTCGGCATGCGAACAGTTCATAGCAGCATCTATTGCTTGAAGCGTGGACCCCTCATCATTCGGAACAAAGGTCCATCCGGTCTTCTTATCCTCACACAGTTCTTCGACCGCACCGCTATAAAGGCTACCCAGGATTGGCAAACCGGCAGCCATTGCCTCATTGACGACCAGTCCCCATTCATCGGCAAGCGTCGGAAATGCAAGAATTCCAGAATTTGCATAAATGCTTCGGAGTTCCTCATGAGTCTTTCTACCTAGAAAATCGATACTCAGGTTCATGGGACGCGGCAATGCTTCCATGGACTCGCGCATAGGCCCATCGCCAACGACCGATAACTCGATTCGGCGATCGGAATTTTCGATAGCCCATCGACTCAGGATCCTCAGAAAGGTATCGACTCCCTTGCGCTCGATCAGCTGACCGACAATCAACAGTTTCTTCGAACTTGCTTCGTCTCGTTCAAGGGGACAGCTGTCGTAGAACCCAGATCGAGCGGAGTAGGGTATCTCGTAAATACATTGATTGTTTGCACCCATTCGATGGATGTAGCGACGGCCACTTTTGCCGTTGACGATAATCGCGTCAGCTCGTCGTATTAGCCAACGGCGAAGCTTGTTTCGCAGGAAACCTCGCCCCTCTTCAGAATGCTCGGAAACACATGCCCAAAGAATAAAGGGTTTGCGAGCAATGAAAGCGGAATAAATGGCAGCCACCATCGAACGGAAGCCTAGCTCACTTGAGACAACAACATCCGGATCGAGTTTTCGAAGAAGTTGAATGGTGTTGACCGGGAAATGAATGTCGACAGAATCCGTGAATCCAGCTTTGTGCTTCCATAGGCTCGGGATGGTCCATGTCTTCTGAAGTTGAAACTCGAGTGTCCCGAGGTCTGCTTCCCAAGATCGATGCCTTTCCATCATGGTGGATACCAAGATGGTTAATCGCTTAAAATTCTCAGCATAGGCGACGTAGTTTCCCAATTGATGCGGCGGAACGTAACTAGCCAGAATGGTGACATGCATGGGCAATGGAAATGGACGCGAGCTGGGATCCGCAGTCGCTGTCGCGTTGCTATCCAATCCGAACGAACTCATGGTTGGACCTCCATCGATCTAGCTTGAACCCGTACAGACCAAAATGCTAATGCAATGATTGCAAAGCCGCTTACGGAATAACCAATACTCGACGCAATGGGAATACTCATCTCTGCGTACCAAGGGTGTAGCAAGAAAGCGCAAATCACTAACGTAACTGCTCCAAAGACCCGGGGAAGCATGGTGGAAAGTGGCTTGCCACGCCCCCGAATGAACCCCTCCGCAACGGTTGCTGCACCGTCAACAACCAGACCAGGGAGCAAGGCGATCGCCATGGGGATGGACGGCTTGTACTTCTCCCCAACAAGCCATGGCAAAAAAGCGAAAAGCAACAAACCTAGCACGCAGGCAGAGACTGCTTGGATGGACAGCACCCCTACGGCAGCTAACGCAAAACGCTTAGGTGGAAAGGATGCGTTGGAAGAACCCAAGTTGAACGAGAAAAGACACAATGCACTTGGGACTACTTGAAGTAAACTTGTCACAGCAATCGCAACCGAATAATGCCCCTGATTCGTAAAATCGACAAGCCACAAAATCAATAAAACATCAAGCCGTCCCAGCAGTTGAGAAGCGAAGTACGAAACAGCATAAGAACGGCCTTCCTTCAAAAGTACGAATACGGAAGGTGAAGCGTTCTTCAATAGGTTCGTCTCTCGATGCATCCATGTTAAAGCAAAAAGCGACACAATCGACGAAACAACGCTTAAACAAGTAACGGTCAACACAGTCACCATTCCAAACCACCAGAAAATGCCTAAAAGCAAAGGCAAGACCATGGCAGACACTAATCGATTGATGTTATAGCGACGGAACTCTCCACTTCCATGATCGACGGCAAGCAACGCAAGTCGCGCATGTTCAAAAGGTAAAGCAAGTGCAATCCCGACGCATAAAGGGGCGAGGTAGGATTTTGATTCCGGCAAGGCTATGAACGAAAGAAGTAAAACCACGACAAAAGAGATGAGGCCCGTAAAAATACCGGCTCGTAATGAGGCGCTCTTGAGATGTTCTAACGAATCTTCTTTAGGTTGTGACCGTCGCGCAATCGAGAATGATGTTCCCAGCATTCCTGCGTAAAGCAAAATTTGTGTGAATAGCACCACCGTTCCATATTCGCCTCGCGCATACGGGGATAGAAGCCTTGCAAGAATGATACTTTGGATCGCGTTGAGTCCAAAAATGGCTAGCTGTGCACCGACGGTCCCTACAACCTCCTGCATCCTGCGATTTTGAAGTCGACTCCTTACCCGCACTCGAAGATCGCGAAAGTTCATGGCTCTATCGCTTTCTTTGACGTGCAGTCTCAATCGCACGCTCATAGATTTGCATCAACAATTGATAGTTCGTCTGAGCCGAGTAGCGATCCAAGAACTGTTGCCTTGCAGCCAATCGCATTGCGGACTGCGCTGTTCCAGATAAGAAAAATCGGTCGATAGCCTGCTTGAGGTCGACTTCGTTGGGAACAGCCAATAACCCACTTTTCTCATGCTCGACAATCTCTTCCATCGAGCCCAATCTGGAAGCAATCACGGGCGTTCCTTTCGAGAATGCCTCTAGGATTGTTCGAGGAAAGCCCTCATACCAGAGTGACGGTTGTATGAGGCAAGCAGCATTCCCGACTGCATGAAGTACATCTTCCCGGTTCATTCGACCACACCATTCCATTCGAGATGGATTGCGTTGGCATACGATTTTCAATTCTTCCAATAAGGGACCATCGCCGATAATCTTCAACCGTGGGGCCGATTGAAGTTCCGGCCAAATCTTGCATAGTAAATCAACTCCTTTCTCTCTGGACAAGCGACCGACAAATACAGCGTATCCACCCGCGCCCGAACCGGGACCTGGATCCTCCAACAGAAAATTTGGTTTCAAGTCGATTCTTTCCGCAGGCAATCCACCCTGGATGAACTTCGCTCTAGAAAAGTTAGTCAGTGCGAAGTATCGATCTACCATCTTGGCCCAAGTTCCTATGGAACGGTGGATCGCAATCATCGACGCAAGCACAGTACTCCCAGCTCGACTTCCTCGATAACATTTGTGCGCGATCGCAGGCCATGCAAACCTACGCCCCATACAATCTTCGCATACTTTTCCATCTCGCATGAAGTACGCTCCAGAGCAGAACATTCTGTAGTTCCGTAGCGATTGGACAACCGCCACTTGCTCCTTTCGAGCTGCGTAATAAGCTGCCGGCGAAATCAATGGAAATGTGTTAGTACAGTGCATTACGTCAGGCTTCTCATTTTGGATTAACCGACGAAGCTCATGATAAGACTTGCTGCTCCATAAGGTCCGGGCCGCAACCGTCAACGGGTTCATTTTGCGAATAGCGTCATTGTGCTGCGTAAAACGAATCACATGATGTCCCTGCGATTCAAGCAAAGCTGCTTCTTCAGCAAACGACTGGTCCTCGCCGCCAGGTTGCTGATAAAAGTTATGACAGAGCAATACTTTCATGGAACAGCAGATTCCATTCCAACCTTGTGTGTAGGAAATCGCTTCTCGGCCCGGAATTCATAGCGTTTGAAAAAAGAGTTTTGTGGGAATAGCACCGGCGCGATTTTGTAGAGCGTCGATCGGACATATCCTTCTGCACGCCAGAGACGAATACGTCCTTCGAGAATTTTCTCTCGGTCGCCAATGCACAAGCTCAAACCCAAGCGAGGAACATTCACCAGAATTGCTTGGGCGGATCGAAGAAAGGTCCTGAGCAAAGCATAGGCTGCGCCGTGTTCCAAGAAATCTCGACGCGCAAAGCTCCAACCATTGTGGAGCGATGTCTCCTTAAAGAAATCATCTTCCAATCGGTCTGCGGGGATGACATGGTACCCTATGGCATTCGGAACAAACCAAGACTGAATTCCTGCCATACGAATACGACGGTACATATCGGTATCGTAACCTCGTAAAGCGAACGACTGATCGTACAATCCGACTTGCTTGAATACGTCTCGGTGAATCATTTGGTTTCCAGAACCTGGCCCCTCTTGGCGGGTGTAAAGCTGAACCGAATCCCACTTCACTGTTTCACCAAGCATTCGACGGCATCGAGGGGTGAAATTTCGCTCACATCCATCAGGAAGTCGCAAATGCAGCAGGCCACCCACACTTTTGGCATTCTTGCTTGTCGCGACCAACCATAACTCGCGCAACCATTGCGGTTCCGCAACTTGGTCGTCATCAAACAACGCAATCCATTCACCGCGAGCTGCTTTGATACCAACATTACGAGCCACTACCGCCCCGCCATGCTGTTGCAGAATCCCTCGGATCGGTAAGTCATAGTTTTTTGCGAAGTCATCAATCAGCTCCGGAGTTCCAGAGCTCCCCGTATGGACAACGACGATTTCGTACTTAAATAGATTTTGGGTATCTTGGTTTACAAGGCTCGCTAAGCAATCGCGCAAGCCTTCGGTGCGATTATGAGAACAAATGGCAATGGTGACTTCGACATCCGACATTTTGCATCAAAAAAGTTAACGTGAGTGAGATGGTTTTGGGGTGCGAATCAGGCTTTTGAACTTTCGCCATATGCCTTTTAAGGCAGCGTATTTTCCGCTTAGTTTCGCGGCAAGGCTAGAGGATGAATCATACTCAGAGGCTGTCAAGCGTCCCCACGAAAATGGATCGTCATCGATGTTTGTCATTTCGTTTTCACTGGTTAATCCGCAAATGACGCCTGTACGGCGTGCAGCATCCACCAAAGTTGGTCCGCTAAAGCCTTGATTTCGCTTCCCAAATGGGAATGCAAACGGTACTTCTCGACTACCGAACCGCTCTTGAAGCCATCGGATATTTTCCAGAAGATCGCATTCAAAGCCATCTGGATTTTCTCGAAAGTCCTGGTGTGTATGCGTGTGAGCACCTAGTTCAACCATACCGCTATCCAAGAGCTTCGCACATTCGTCGGACGTTAAGGCTCGCCAATCCTCAGGGGACACGTGTGATGATCCGGCGTCTTTCCAGTTTTCAAACGGAAACGGGGAAGGTGAATCGATATACGCAGTTGCGACAAATACCGTTGCGGGAATGTTCAATTCTTGGAGGATCGGAAGAGCATTTGTCAAATTGTTGGCGTAACCATCGTCAAAAGTGACTGCGAAGGAATTTGCATCCGGAGTCTCTTTTTTGTGATGCCAATCTAATAGAGTCCTTAATGGCCGAGCTACGAATCCACGCTCGAGCAAGCCAGTCAACTGCTCCCGAAATCGATCGGGAGTTACGTTGGATGTCGGGAAGGTACGATTCGATCGTCGACATGCAATCCGATGATACATAAGTATGCCAACCTCCTGCGGCATTTTCCGACACGGAAGGAAGGGCAGTGCCAAGGGAAATTTTGCGATGCATGTCTGTCGGCAGTCTTCCCAAAGCGAATCCGACTTGTAGGAATACGAAAGGCTCGCTGTCTTTATTTTTCCCACTTTCAAATCCATTCGGTAAGGTACTGGCCAATCGCCAACGATGCCGTCGCTGCTGGGCTCGGCGCGTTCAGAACATGCAAAGCATAGTCGCTTCGGACAACATGGAAATCCTGCACCAATTCCCCTTGTCGCGTCATCGCCTGGGCACGCACTCCAGCACCTCCCGTGGTAAGATGCTCGGCTTGAATGTCCGGAATCAATTTCTGCAACGACTTACAAAAACGTTTGCGGCTCAATGATTGTGCGATCTCGGAAAAAGCCATCTGAGGATATCGTTTCATGAATCGCCATAGGCCTGGAAAAGCAAGAGTTTCTGCGAATTCGCGCAGATGAACATCTCGCTTGCGATATCCTTCCCTCGCAAAAGCTAAGACCGCATTTGGTCCCGCCTCGATTCCACCGTGAATTAGTCTCGTGAAATGCACCCCGAGAAATGGAAACGATGGGTCAGGAACGGGATAAACTAAATGGCGACAAAGATGCTTTGCTTGCTCGTTCAAGGTGTAGTACTCGCCCCGAAAAGGAACAATCTGAACGTCTCGCTTTTCGCCTGCGAGCTCACTCACTTTGTCGCAATACAAGCCCGCAGTATTGACCAGCCATTGCCCTTCGATCGAATCGCTCTTGGATCGAACAATCCAATTGGATTTACCTCGTTGAATTGCAACAATTTCGGTTCCCGTCATGATGTTGACATCGGACTCGAGCAAAACTTTTTTCATTGCGTCGCATACCGCACGGTAGTCGACAATTCCTTCTTCAGGAACGTGCGCTGCCTCCAAGCCTGCCACATGAGGCTCCACGGCAAGCATTCCAGCACGATCGAGTTTTTTGAGTCCTCTCAGACCGTTGGCCTCGCCACGGCGAAGTAACTCATCAAGACGGCTTCGCTCCATTTCGTTGGTGGCAACGACCAATTTGCCGCAGATTTCATGAGGTACTTCGTGAGCTCGACAAAACGCTGTCATCTCTCGAATCCCGGAAACGGCTAGCTTCGCCTTCAACGAACCGGGCTTGTAGTAAAGCCCGCAATGCAACACTCCGGAGTTATGGGTACTTTGGTGAAGCCCCACATTCATTTCTTTTTCTACAACCGTGATTTTGGCGGTGCGATACTTTGTCCGCAATTTGATCGCAGTCGCCAAGCCGACGATACCTCCTCCTACGATAACTGCTGAAATCATGGAACCGAGTCCCTTAGTCTTGCGAAGCGAGTTGCCAAGTTACCGATTTTGTTACCTCTTGACGGCGCGTACGAGAACCCCGTGGGTAAACATCGAATCGTAAGTCTGAAGTTCTTCGATTGGGATGTCTTCCACTACAATTCCCGAAAGGCCCGCCACGCTGGACGCAAAATTGCCGTAGGGCTCCACATGAGTATTCTCTTGACCAAAAACGTTGCCAAAGAGAAGTTTGCAACCTCGCGGTGTAAAACGCCAACAATCGACTTCCGCAAGTTCTTTATCCTGGGGTGATATTGCCGGAACGCTAACCAGCAAAACACCATCGGGTTTTAGAATTCTCCAGGCGTGCTGGATGGCACTGTTGAGGTCGAATACAAACTGAAGTGTTTCAGTCAAAATGAAGCAATCGTATTTTTCCGAGGGAACACAATCAGCCTGAGCAAGATCGGTAAATATGTTCGCGTTTGTGTTGTTTCTGTCGACATCAAGAACGTCAGCAACTGTTACATCATGCCCCATCGAATCACAATATCGCCGATTTTTGATTTCCAGTACGACGCCCGTGATGTCATTGCGGTTCCTTTCCATGAATCGGTCGATGTACCACCGCCCAATCGATGTGCCTCGTTCATGCCCCCAGCGTCGACTCATTGGCCGTAGTTGATTTAAGGGCGCGGGACGCAACCAACGTACCAACGGTCGAGCAACGATCAGTATCTGCGACTTAACTTTGGATAGAAATGACATAGGATAATTTTGCAAAAGTGAATGACAATGTTCGGAGTTGCCCTCAGCACACAGAACGGTCTCGTGAAAGGCTTTAAAAAGCCTTTGGCCATCTAAACGCGTTTTGCTCGGACAAAGACGCCTGTAGTGTATTTGCCATCATGAATCGTCAAGGCCTCTGACGGCAACTCTTCGACGGCAAGTCCGGCCAACATGCCTACAGAGGCTGCGTAATTACCGTATCCTTCTACAGTCACGTTTTCGCTTCCAAATGCCTTTGCGAACAACTTCTCACACCCGAGAATCGTAAAGCGCCAGTGATCGAATGCCGCCAATTCATCATCGCGCGGTTGCACACATGGAACACTGACTAACAGGATCCCGTTAGGCTTCAGAATCCGATGAGCGTGAGCTATCGCACTTTCCAAATCGAAAACAAACTGCAGTGTTTCCGTTAATAGAAAGCAATCATACTTTTCGGACGGAACTTGATCCGCGGTGGCTAAGTCAGCGAAAATGGTTGCATCGCTATTCGATCGATCGATGTCGAGTATGTCCGAATGAGTTATTTCATGACCAAGGCTCTTGGTATATCGTGCATTCTTGATTTCCAAAACGGAGCCCTTGATGTCTTGGCGATTTGCTTCCAAAAAGCGATCAATGTACCATCGACTAATGGGTGTACCACGTTCGAACCCCCAACGCCGACTCATGGGCTCAAGAAGATTTGGAGGAACTGGCTTTAGAAATCGAATCATGGGGCGAGCGAGAATCCGAACAGATCCTTTGATCGACTTTAATAATCGCATCTCGGAAAGTGCAAATGTTTTTGTCGAGGATTGCATGACAATGTCACCCTGAATGAATTGTGGTCGTGAGCAGGACACACGCCCAATATTCTTGCTTTACAGAATAAAATTGCGGTGTGGAACGAAGTCTAATTGAGAACCGCTGTGACGCAATTGTCCGCAGAATGGTGGTTTTAGAAACCGCGAAACTCAACAGGCTCCTCTAGCAAGATCATGACATTCGCTACAACCCAAACCTGGGGCCGACTGCTTATTCGATTGCTGCGCTGCTGGGCGGAAAATGCCGTTCGCCACGAAATTCGTACTTTCGAAAGAACGACTTTTGAACAAATATGAAGGGCGCTATGAAGTAAAGAACGGATCGCACATAGCCTTCCGCTCGCCAAATGCGAATCTTGGCATCCAGGACTTTTTCGGCATCCTTGCTTATCTTGGCAAGAGCCAACCTAGGAACATTGATTGCAACGCATTGAATGATGCGAAGAAGTGCAAGTCCCAATGCCACAACCCAACCTCGCTCGAGTCCGTCTCGTCTCGCAAAACTCCATCCGTTATGCAACGACGTCTCTTTAAAAAACGAATCTTCCAATCGGTACTGGGGAATAACATGGTACCCAACCGCCTTGGGCGAGAACCATGACTCAAAACCAGCCATCCGTATTCGGCGATACAGATCGGTATCATGACCGCGAAGAACAAAGGATTGATCGAAATCCCCAACTTGCTCAATGACACTGCGATGAATCATCTGATTGCCGGTGCCCGGCCCCTCCTGCCGAGTGTAAGGCATTGCGGTTTCCCACATTACCGTTTCACCAAGCATTCGCCGACAACGCTGTGACAAGCGCCGGTCGCATCCAGGTGGTAACCTCAAGTGCAGCAGGCCACCAACACTCTTGGAATGATGTTCTTTCGCAACAAGCCAAAGTTCTCGTAACCACTGTGGTTCGGCCACTTGGTCGTCATCAAACATGGCGATCCAATCCCCATGGGATTCTTTGATTCCGCGATTCCTTGCGACGACCGTGCCTTGATGTTGCTGCAAAATTCCGCGAACCGTCACAGTGCTCTTTGCCGCGATCTGATCAATCACATGCACGGTACCGGGACTATTGGTGTGGACAACTACAATCTCATAGCGAAACAAGTTGCCAGTGTCCTGGAGGATTAGACTTTCCAGACAATCACGAAGCCCATCAGGTCGATTGTGACTGCAAATTGCTATTGAAATATCAACTTTTGACATCATACGGGCCTCATCAAACGGGCTCTATTCTGATTGCTACGCGAACCCAAGAGGCTTCCGCGAGTGTAGTCTATTTCCCTTTCGAAGCGCAGTTCAAAAATACTATCTCTCGGCGACCGTTATCCGAAGGAAGGCACTTGTGAAGAACAACGGAGTATCCATTTGGATTTCGTTCAATTAAGATGGCACGCGTTCTCAAAACAGTTCCAGATTCTTAAACGCCAGTCAGATTCATGCAAAATCGAATGCGAACAGTGGTTCGCTTTGCCCGTAACAATGCCTTTGTCGCTGGAATGCGAAATCTCGCTCGCCGGTGGAAATGGCGCAATGCCACCCATGACGAAGTTTACGACGCAAGCTATTTCGCTTTCGTGGAGAAGACTACTAGCGATAGTGCAGCCAGTATGGCCGAGTCTCTGGTAAAGCAATTTTCACCCGCATCGGCGATTGACGTTGGGTGCGGAACAGGAGTTCTCATCGAGCAATTAGCTGCACGGGGAGTGCAGGTTCGTGGCATTGAATATGCGTCGGCCGCGCTTGCTTACTGCCAACGACGGGGACTTGATGTAGAAAGCATCGATTTAAGTGATGAAAGTAAGCTGTCACTCCATCCAAGCCGGTCTGATTTGGTAATCAGTATGGAGGTGGCGCACCAAATGCCGCCAAGCTGTGCGATCCCTTATGTCGCGTATCTTTGTCGGCTTGGGGATGTTGTCGTTTTCTCTTCCGAATCGCCTTCCTACGTTGATCGGCGATCGCTGAATTCGCAATATGGACGTTACTGGATTGGTCTTTTCGCCCAATCCAATTTCCAACATGATTCGCAACTCACAGCACAAATCAAACAGGAATGGAATCAATCGGGGGTCGCGTCGTGGTTTTGCCGAAACGTCTTGGTGTTTCGAAAGATCCCTTCTACGCTTGCCTAAGCAATCAGCCCTTTCGGGACACTGGTCCCAAATGCGATCCTGCTAACGCGGATTATTCATAACCCGAAGCGTAAGCGAGGGCTTGCTACATCGCCCCTGGCTTACAATCGCCGCTCGCTCACGCTTCGGGTTGCGAAAGCAGTCTGCATTGCTTGCAGCCCAACGTAACAAGTTACGTGAGCTTGATTTACATCCAAACCGAACTAGGTTCATGAATCATCCCTGCTAGCGAATGCATTCGATGAATGCTTGGCTTATGTTCCTTACGTCGTCGATCGACATCAGCGGATGCAATGGCAACGTGATCTCTCTTTGCGAAGTGCTTTCGGTCTGATCCAATTGGACATTTGGAAAAAGCTGTCGGTAATGACTAAACAGATGGACCGGCAAGTAATGCAAGCTCGTCTGGATACCGTTCTCTGCCAGCTTCTGTCGAACCAATGACTGGCGGCCTGATTCGGCCAGGACCACTGGAAAAATGTGATGTGCGGAATCCTCTAATCGATCTACAAAGGGAAGAATGATACCGGGAACGGAACCTAGCAGTTTTCGATACTCGACCACAAGTTCCAAACGTTGTGAGTTATTCGAAGCTAGCTTGCGAAGCTGAATCAGACCGATAGCAGCTGTGATTTCAGTACATCGGTAGTTGTAGCCCAGGCAAGTTACGTCATAGTCGGTCGCTCGCCCGCTTGCTTTATCCCAACTAGATTTAGTCATACCATGGGATCGGAGCAACCGAGTCTTGGATGCAATTTCATCGTCATCAGTGACTAGCATCCCCCCCTCGCCCGTGACTAGGTTCTTATTGGCGAAGAAGCTAAAACAGCCTGCATCGCCTAGAGTTCCGACCTTTTTCCCGTAGAGATGTCCATCCTTGCGCCCCATGTAGCTGGCGCCGATCGCATGGCATGCATCTTCAATGACCTTCAATCCATGTTTCGCCGCCAGAGCATGAATTCGATCCATGTCGCATGGAAAACCAGCAAGATGAACGGCCATGATTGCCTTGGTTTGCAATGTTATCTTGCGTTCCAAGTCGTCGCAGGACAGATTGAGATCCTTCGGGCCAACAATATCGACAAAGACTGGCGTTGCACCGGTGTACAAAACTGCATTTGCCGAAGCAACAAACGTATAACTTGGCAAAAGAACTTCATCGCCGGGGCCAACTCCCGACGCAATCAGTGCCAGATGCAATGCGGTGGTACAGTTGGAGACGGCGATCGCATGTTTCACTTGCATCCATTGAGCAAACGCTTGTTCAAACTGAGCCGTTCGCGGACCAATAGAAAGCCATTTGCCACGCACCACATCGGCTACCGCTTGCGCTTCCTCCTCGCCTAAATCCACGTCAGACAATTGATACTTCCAATTCATCGCATGTCCCTTAATTGTAGTAACGAGGATCGCTGGGGGACTGCCACACGCCGGTCTTCAATGCGTCTACCACTTCGCGAACACCATCCTCCACCGACCATTGTGCCGAGAATCCGAGCCGCTCTTTTGCTTTGGTAAAATCGACTCGATAGCTACGGGGGTCCGTGTTGCGCGTTACGGTTTCTAGCACCGCTCCTTCAACGTACTTCAAAACCATTTTGGCTAGATCAAGTTTCTGGAGGTTGTTCTTGTTGTCTCCGATATTGAATACCTGACGTGAAACAACGCTCGTTGGAGCTCCCATCGATAACTCGATGGCGGCAGCGATATCGGCAACGTGGACAAAGGGACGCCAGAACTGTTCACCAAAAACAACAATTTTTCGCTGTTTTACGGCGGCTAAAGCAAAGTCACTCACCATCAGATCGAATCGCATTCGAGGTGAAATCCCAAACGCCGTACTCAATCGCAACACCGTCGGATGGAAGTGATCCTGTTTCATCTGAAGAACCTCTCGCTCGAATTGAACTTTGGTTTCTGCATAGGTCGATATCGGTTGCAGTTCAGCCAGTTCATCGACCAAATGATCTCCATCGACTACGCCATAATTGGAACAGGTGCTCACGAAGACAAACCGCTCAATTCTGGCGGCGAGAGATGCATTCAAAACGTTTCTTGCTCCGACCAGATTCGTTTCGATAGCCAACGCAGGATCGCGATTGCACGCAGGCTCACCCACGATCGCAGCTAACAAGCAAACGGCATCATGCCCTTGAATATGACGGCTGACGGCATCAACGTCCCGAACATCCCCTTGAATCAACTTGAACTTTTTTTGACCTAGAAGCGGAACCAATGCTTCCGCCCCAAAGTTGAGTCGATCAAAAACGGTCACATCGTGCCCGCTAGCAAGAAGCCGGTAAATCAGAGGCGAACCTACATATCCAGCCCCACCCGCAATGAAGATTCGCATCTAAATTCCACCCTCGTAAACGGTTGCCAACGGATTTCCCGTTCTCAAAAACTTGTCGCTGTTTTCTGTGAAAACCTCCTGTGCCATGGCGTAATCCTCGCCCCTTCCGATATCTAGCCAAAAATCGTCGGATGGGTATACACCAATCATTCTGTTTTGGTCCATCAGTGTTTTCAAAAAAACATTCAGATCGCAATGCTCACCCTTCTCGATAACGTCCAAAGCTGAACGTGAGAAAACGTAAACCCCCATGGATACTTGATAATGGAGTTCAGGCTTTTCCGAAAAACCTGTTAGACGATGGAAGGTATCGAACTCTAGAACTCCATAATCAATCTTGACCGTTCTTCGATGCGTAGCGATGGTGACCTCCGCCCCCGAATCGATATGCCTTTGAAACAACTGTGAATAGTCTAACGTGGTCAGGATATCTCCATTCATGACCAAAAAATGCTCTGGCAGGTCGTCCAGTAAAGCCAACGGACCTGCCGTTCCAAGTGGGCTGACTTCTCGAGAGTAATCGATCTGGATATCCCACTTTCGGCCATCTTGAAAGTATGCCTGAAGCAGATCTGCAAGATGCCCAACCGCTAAGGTTGCTCGCGAAAATCCATGCCGAACAAGCTGCTTAATCACGATCTCAAGGATGGGCTGGTCCCCGACTGGCACCAACGGTTTGGGAAAGGTCACGGAAAATGGGGCTAAACGTCGCCCAAGTCCTCCCGCTAAAATGACAGCTCTCACTTCGTTGTCCTTCTATGTCTCGAATGGGTCCGGTAGGATTATGCCGAACCGGCCAGGGTTTCACACGATTTGCATGAGGTTAATTTGTTGGCAATCAGGTGCAAAGCAATTAAATTGACGACCAGGGCTGATTTGTTGCATTCCCCTTGCAAGTGACAAAATTGACGATTATGACGGCAAATCCTACCGAAATTTCAATTGGCGACATCGTGGCTATGATGAATCGGCATAGGCATAGGGCTTTGTGCGTGTTCGCGGTTCTGATGGTTGCTGGCTTTGTCTATATTGCTCTTGCGCCTCGAACTTATCGCTCCGAGGGACGGCTTTACTTGCGGCTAGGTCGCGAGAATGCAACACTGGATTCGATCACAACCATGCGAACGGACCCGACTGTTGTTGTCCCCGCGTCTCGGGAAAACGAATTGAATTCAGCCGTCGACATTCTTAACAGTCGATTGATGGCAGAGCTCGTGGTTGAAGAACTGACTCCGGACGTTGTCCTCGGTAATGCGCCTCTTCCAAGTAATCACGGTGAAAACGCCAAAACAACCTCTGGATTCTCCGTTCTCTCTCTCTTCAAACGAGCAGTCCGCGAGTGCATGATCGCGGTGGGAATCAGCGACCGGCTTGACTCCCGCGAGACTGCAATTCTGGAGTTCAGCGCGGGGTTAATTGTTAGTCGCAAAAGAGATTCCAATGTGATTGATGTAGCATTTCAAGGTGATTCACCCAAGCTTACGCAAGCGATCTGTGAATCCATGCTTAAAAATTTTGTGAAGCATCATATCAAGTTGAATCGTTCAGAAGGTGCTTTCTCTTTTCTGAACGAACAAAAGGAACAACTGTTGGTTTCACTTACTGAATCCGAGAATCAAGTCAACGAACTACAAGAATCCACTGGCTTGATTTCCCCCGAAGAACAACGGCACGCTCTTGTGGCGCAGATATCGAGTCTGGAAGATGAGATCCGTCGCAATGAAGCCAATTTGGTGAGCATCGAAACGGAAGTGGATACGCTTGAAAACATCCTTCGAACATTGCCAGAAAAGAAAGTCATTACCAGCATGGATGGCGTTTCCAATCAGGGGACCGATGGCATTCGCCAACAACTGTACGCCCTTCAGGTCCAAGAACAAGGACTTTCTGCCAAGTACACAAATACTCATCCCAGCCTAGTTGCTGTGCGAAAGCAGCTAGAAGATGCAGAGGAATTGATGAAAGCACAAATAGCCTCTCAAACTCACGTAACAACCGGCGTCAATCGGGAGTTTGAAGAAATGCAGTTGGCTCTTTCCCGTCGACTTCCAGAACAAGCTGCTGTCACTAGCAAATTGAACGCACTGAAGAACCAACATAAGAGCGCAGTGAAGCAACTTTCGCTCCATAGTCAAAACGAGCTGAAACTGATTCGGCTAGAACGCGAGGTTGAGGCCAAAAGGGGTGACTACAAGAAATACGTTTCAGCTGTCGAGCAAGCTCGAATCGAGGAGGCATTAAGCGTAGAACGTATTTCGAATATCCAGATCGCTCAACATGCAAGCTTCCAGCCACGCCCCGTCAAGCCACAAAAACCCATCATTGCTGCCCTCACCTTTGCTGTGGCAATCGCCGGTAGCTTTTTGACCGCCATCGCATCTGAGCTTATTTTCAAAAATCGAAAAGGTGACCAAGAAGATCTTACCGAAGAGTACGAAGATGAAATCGACGATAGCCTTGACGAGGACGAAGATGAGGATTTCGAAGACGACGAAGACTTTGACGATTTCGAAGACGAAGGCCCAAATTACATTGCTCTGCGAAGACGGTAGCACCGATTCGCAGTCTTGACCCGTTCACGCTACGCTAACAACTCGTGCACAACGCGTCCATGAACGTCAGTCAACCGGAAATCGCGACCGCCATATCGATACGTTAGCTTCTCGTGATCGATTCCAAGAAGATGCATCAACGTTGCATGGAAGTCATGCACATGCACGCGGTTCTCTCTCGCATAGTATCCATACTCATCGGTCTCGCCATAGGAGAATCCGCGTTTCACTCCACCTCCTGCCATCCAATAGGTGAACCCATGCGGATTGTGATCTCGACCGTCGGTACCTTGCGCCGTTGGCGTCCGACCAAACTCCGCCCCCCAGATCACAAGAGTCTCATCCAACAAGCCTCTTGCCTTTAAATCTTGCAGCAAGCCCGCAATCGGCAGATCCACTTGCTTGGCCAATTCTTGATGCTGAGCACGTAGAGCATCGTGCTGATCCCAGTAACTATGGCTGACTTGCACAAATCGCACTCCGGATTCGCTAAGCCTTCGTGCTAACAAACATTGCTTCCCGAAATTCTCCGTTTCCTTGGCGTCAATCCCATACATCTTCAGTGTGCTTTCGGTCTCTCCCGATTGATCTAACACACCGGGAGCCTCCGCTTGCATTCGAAATGCCAACTCCATAGATTGAATGCGTGCCTCCAACTGGGAATCGTGACCGATTGATTTTAAATGACCCTGATTCAGCGATTGAGCAAGATCCAATTGAGCACGTAGATCCGCTTCCTGGAGTTCCGGATTCTTGAGATTGCTAATCCCAGAAGCTAAGTTGCCAATCCGAGTCGCTTGATGCTCAGCCGGCAAGAAGGCCGATCCAAAGTTTTGAACTCCTCCATGACCTAACGTTGCATTGATGGTTACGAAACTAGGCAAGTTCTCATTCTCACTACCCAACCCGTAGCTGATCCAAGCACCCATACTGGGCCGAACAAACGTGTCGCTCCCGGTGTGAATCTTCAGCAGTGCCCCACCATGTGCTTCATTCGAACCATGCATGGACTTGATGAAGCAAAGGTCATCTACGCACTTCGCCACTTCCGGAAACAACTCGCTGACCCATGCCCCCGATTCACCATGCTGTGCGAATGCCCATGGGCTCTTGAGCAAGTTGCCAGTCTGCGAAAACTGCACTCGCGGCTTCTCAAAAGGCAGAGGCTTCCCATCGTCTTTTATCAACTGTGGCTTGTAATCGAACGTGTCGACTTGGGATGGCCCACCATGCATGAACAAAAAGATGACCCGCTTCGCTCGAGCCGGGAAATGAAGCCCTTCCAATGCTTTGGATCCCATGCCATGCGACTGCTGATGCAATAGCGAGGCAAGCATCCACGCTCCAAAACCACAACCTGCATTGCCAAGCATGGCACGCCGGGAAATATCGGTTCTATTCCACATACAGAAACTCGTTGGTTAACAACATCGCACGGCAAATCTTGACCCAGGTTTCAAGGCTGGAATGACAGTTTTCAAGCGAATCAAGCGAATCGGAGATCGCCGCGCTTTGCTCATCTTTTCGGCTTGATGCAACGCCCTGAATGATCTGCTTTTCGACATTGGTTGCAGATCTTCCATAAACCCGCCTTGCGACTTGCTCCAACCGTTCAGCATCATTGCCACCTTGGCTCCAAATCTGATTGGCAAGCTGACGGCCCACTTCCAGAGGCAATGGATGGTTCATCAGATAAAGTGCTTGGTGAGGCACAATCGTCGTCGGGCGCCGGTCGACGGACACACCAGGTTCCACAAAATCGAAGGTGGTTAAAAAGTCGGACATGGCTGCACGATTCACTTCCAAATAGACAGTTCTTCTTGCTGACCCAATCTTGCTGGCCCAAACCGCTCTCGCGTCCGGTGCTGCACTCGCAGCGGTCGCCTCACCACCCACTCGGGTATCTAGCAAGGCAACCATCGAAAGCAACGAATCGCGAAGAGGTTCAATCTCCAATCGACGGCGATTCTGCCGCCAGAGAAGGCGATTTTCGGGATCCACTCGCTCAGAATCCGAATTCGATCCGGTAGACATTCGATAGGTCGAGGACAAAACAATAAGGCGATGTAAATCTTTGATCGACCAATCGTTTTCTACGAACGTATTGGCCAGCCAATCCAGGAGCTCGGGGTGGGTTGGTAATTGCCCTCGCAATCCAAAATTCGACCCGGTGGACACCAAGCCTGATCCAAAATGACCTTGCCAAATGCGATTCACCATCACACGCGCTGTCAGCGGGTTTTGAGCATCCGCAATCCAATTCGCCAGCTCCAATCTGCCGGAACTGGAAGGAGCCATCTGCAAGGTGTCGGTCTCAGTCCCTTTGCGCAGAATGGTTGGTACAGCAGGCGCCAGCGGCTCACCCGCCATTTGCAAATGGTTGCCCCGAACATGCACGGAAACAAGCCGAACCTCCGACTCCTTAACGGCCATCGCTTTGTTCAGCTTCGGCCTAGACTTGGTAAGTTCCTCATGCACTTGCTTCAGCTTCGCAAGAGATTCCTTCTCGGAATCGTTCAAGACGCTTTCTAACTGCTTCAAAGGCTCTGGCACATCCGCTGGAATCGCATGCTTTTGCATCAGATCCGAAGTGTGCTGCTGTAACTGCAAATTCGCTTGCTCTGTTTTCGCATCATGGACAGCCATGTTACGAACGATCTCTGAATCCGGCAGCTCACGTTCATTCCACTGGGCAACGTGATTCAAGTGCTCCATCGATTTCGTGCTGTGAAAGACACTAGCCAAGGCATAATAGTCACTTGCTAAAATCGGATCGAACTTGTGATCGTGACACCGAGCGCATCCAATCGTCAAACCAAGAAACACTTTGCCCACCGTGTCAATTTGCTCGTCAACAAGGTCGGCAACCAATTTTGGCTTGTCTTGTTCCGCTAACATCTTGGGGCCAATCACCAAGAAGCCTGTAGCAGCAATCAATCGCCTTTGTTCGACTTCGCTAAGCGAGGACGTTTGTGGATTGCTGGATGAAATCAAGAGATCGCCTGCAAGCTGCTCGCGGACAAAATGATCGTAAGGTGTATCGCGATTGAAGGAGTCGACAACATAATCGCGATATCGCCAAGCCACGGGATAAGTATGATTTTCGTCCGCTCCGTTGGAGTCTGCATATCGGGCTAGATCCAACCAGTACCGACCCCAGCGTTGCCCATAGGCTGGCGATGCGAGCAACGCGTCGACAGTCCGCTCGTAAATATCAGGTTCCTTGCTATGCTCAAATGCCGTGGACTCTTCCGGAGTCGGCGGAATTCCTACCAGATCGATATAGACTCGCCGAAGCCACGTCGCGCGACTCGCTTCTTCAACAGGTTGAACCCCAGCTGCATTTCGCTTCTGCTCGACAAACGAATCGATTGGATTCCTACACCACGTCGAAGAGGTCTTGGTGGGGATGACTTTGGATCGAGGCTGAAAAGACCAAAAAGTCTTGGCCTGTTCCCAATCGACGGCAACACTCGGAGCAACCGTGGCTGCCTCTTCACGTGGATCCGGTGCCCCCATGGCGATCCACTTCGCAAAATCATCGATCACTTGGTCCGAAAGTTTGCCAGACGGTGGCATCTTCAAATCGTCGTAACGCAGCGCGTTCAGAATCAAACTCTGGTCCGAGTTTACTAGATCGATCGAGCTGCCCGAATCACCCCCTTGAGCAACTCCCTTGCGAGAATCCAAAAGTAACCCGCCCTTGGACTCACCCGATCGCACAGAATGACATTCGTAACAATGCTCGACAAGAACGGGTCGAATCCGCGCTTCAAAAAATGCGACTTGGTCTTCATCGAAAGACCAGGTGTAGCGTGCAAACCCAGGAAAAGCCAAACTCACTAAAAAGCAAGCGATGGCGAGCTTGCTCGAAAGAACACGTCTTACACTGCTTGATAAAATCATGGCGGGAGATTGGGATTGCGTGATGCAAGTCGGGGGGCAACAAGGCCAAAAGCACTCGTACCGGATCTCTTAGAATAGCCAAGGCACCTCAAAAATGCCAGTTCGGCTTCGCCCCGCCAAATTGGATTCAAACCCTGTGCTTAGGTTTTCGACCAAAATGAGCTACCATGGTTGCTCAGGATGCACAGCCGACACCTTCCTCCAACTCCCCACCCGAGCGCTCTACTCTAGGAAATGACCATGAACTGCAATCGATTCTTCTTCTTATCCTTGGCAATCGCATGCCTTCTGGTTTGCAATGCATGCATGGTTCAATACGCAAGCGCCGATCTCCCTGGTGACTCCTCCAAGCTTCCCAAGGCAAAACGCATCGTGTTCCTTGGCGATAGCATCACGTACGCAGGCGGATACGTTTCGGCCATTGAAACCGCTTGGATTGCAGAAGCCCCTGACCAGCCCGCAGAACTCATCAATCTAGGATTGCCCAGCGAAACCGTCTCAGGCCTCTCCGAACCCGGACACGCGGGCGGCCAATTCCCTCGGCCGAACCTACACGAACGTCTTGCTCGCATCCTGGACCAAACCAAGCCAGATCTTGTCATCGCGTGCTATGGAATGAACGACGGCATTTACTATCCCAACAATGAAATGCGTTTCAGTCAATTCAAGTCGGGCATGGAACGACTGCACAAAGAGGTTACCGATCGCGGTTCATCCATTATCCATTTGACCCCAGCCTTCTTCGATGCCTTACCAATCCAAAGTCGGCTCCTGCCCGCCGGACGTGACGAATACCCGCAACCCTACGCTGGTTACGATGACGTATTAGAAGATTATTCTAAATGGCTCTTGAGCAAACGAGGGGACGGATGGACCGTGCTTGATCTGCACGCTGCTATGAAGAACGAGATCATGAAGCGACGCTTGGTTGACAGCACCTTTACCTTTGCGTCCGATGGAGTCCACCCGAATGCAGAAGGCCAAGCGGTCATTGCCCGTCCGCTGGCCGAACATTGGGGCCTAACGATCAATGACCAAGGCCTGCCCAATCACCCGCAAGCAAACGCCATCCAAGCGATCGTGGCTCAAAAACAATCCACGCTCAAGCACGCATGGCTCACCGCAACGCGGCATCTTCGGCCAGGTATCGAAATGGGTATCCCTGTCGCAGACGCGGAATCCAAGGCACAGGAATGGAATCGCCAAGCGAGACTCCTCGCGAAAACCCCATCCAAAAACTAATCTGCCGCAGGCCCTGGTTCATCCATTCGAAAATAACCGCACTGACGCAGCGGTTGCGGCGGGTACTTGGGCCACTGGCTTGGTGTTTGTTGCGATTGACACAGCATGAAAACCGATCCCTTGCCGGACACAATGGTTCGATGGTCCAAGCATCTCAGACAAACCGATTGAGCCAGTAACGGCTGTTGGCACGCCAATAGATCAGCCGCTTTCGGATCCATCTCGATTTCCTATCCGCTAAGATTTTGCGACGATCGCGCGAAGAACTTTTGGCAACGGAAAGTAGACCTCTTCTTTGCGCACAACCTGCTCCTCGACCGTTGCATCAAAATGATCCTTGAGCCATTGGATCGTGTTTTGAACAACCAGCTCGGGAGCACTCGCACCCGCCGTGATCAACACCGTTTGTCCTCGCTGGAACAGCGTGGCATCCAAATCTTGCGGACCATCCACAAGATAGGCAGGCCGATTGGATTCTTGAGCTAGTTCGCGTAGACGTTGCGAGTTGCTGCTGTTTTGACTTCCAAGAACGATCACAACATCTGCCTGCTCGCAAAGAAGGCGAACTGCTTCCTGGCGATTCTGAGTCGCATAACAAATGTCTTCTTTGGGTGGACCAACGATCCACGGGAAGCGATCTTTCAATCGTTGAATAATCCGATTGGCATCGTCAACACTGAGAGTCGTTTGAGTTAAATAAGCCAGCTTGGTGTCCGGCGAAAAGCTTAGCGAGTCCACATCAGCCGTGTCTTCCACCAACACGATGGCCTCGGGGGCCTCCCCCATCGTGCCGATCACTTCGTCGTGACCTTCGTGACCAATCAGCACAATCGTGTAGTGCTCCTTGGCAAACTTGATCGCCTCCAAATGCACTTTCGTGACCAACGGGCAAGTTGCATCGATGGCATTCAAGCGTCGTTCTTTCGCGACTCGTCGAATTTCAGGCGACACTCCATGAGCAGAAAAAAGAACGGTGGAGTCCATTGGAATCTCTTCCAGCGAATTCACGAAAACCGCACCTTTTCCCTCGAAGGTTTGCACCACATGCTGATTGTGAACAATCTCGTGGTAAACGTAGATCGGTGGACCAAAATGGTTCAGCGCAAGCTCAAGGCTCTGAACTGCCATGTTGACGCCAGCGCAAAAACCTCGCGGTGCAGCAAGAATTATTTTCATTCGGTGATCTTGTCCTAAAGCGGTATGCCAATTTGTAGATATGATAGCGGGATGTCACCCCTTCGCGAAGCCTCTTCGGCTGAACCAAATTCATCAAAATCCGCGAATTCGCCGTACCGATCCGGCGAGTCGCTGGTGCTGAACGACCTTGCTCGGTTCGGCCCCCATTGCCATGGGTACGAAATGTCGGTGCCCGAGTCTGAAAGTTACTGCAAAAACCTTGCGCTAAATCACTACGAGAATTTTTCCGTCGCCAGCTTCCTGCTCCCAAAATCGATTCGCCAAGATTTTTATAATATCTACGCTTACTGCCGCTGGTCGGACGATCTCGCGGATGAAACACCCAGCCAACCCAACGATTCATCTGCGTCCCAAACATGGAACTCGGTCGATTTGCTGCAATGGTGGCGGAATGAACTGAAACAGTGCTTTGCGGGAAACAGCAAACATCCCGTTTTTGTCGCACTGCGCTCGACTCTTCTGCGACACCCGTTGCCCATCGAACCTTTCGAGAAACTCCTAGACGCATTCTGCCAAGATCAAAACGTCATTCGCTACAAGAACGATGAGGAAGTATTGGCTTACTGCGCCGGCAGTGCGAACCCCGTTGGTCGTATCCTTTTGGGACTTGCTAAAACCACCCACATCGATGCAGTCCGTCGAAGCGATCTGGTATGCACGGGCCTCCAATTGGCTAACTTCTGTCAAGACATTCAGAAAGATGCACTTCGCAATCGAATCTATCTGCCTCAATCGCGATGGACTCCTTACTCGATTTCGCAAGAGGATATCTTGCAAGGAACCAAATCGGCCCCGTTGCAGAAATCGCTTCGCGATTGGGTCTACTACGCTCGCGAGCATTTGGTCCAGGGACTACCTTTGGTCCAACAAGTCCCGCGATGGCTGGCTCGCGATGTTCAATTGTTCGTTCGCGGTGGACTTACTATTTTGGAAAATATAGAGCGGTCTGGTTTCGATGTATGGAACCGCCCGATCGAGGTCACGAAATCTCAAAAGCTCATGTTGCTCGGGAAGTCGATTCTTTTTCCACGATCCATTCGCACTTGCAAATTACCTAGCACACTCACTGGCAATCTCCCTGATCAAGTAATCGGTCGACCTTTGGCATGAACGAACTAGCAAAGTCCTACCAAGCCTGCTACTCCATCGCAAAGAAAAGCGGCTCCAGCTTTTTTCGATCCTTTGGATTGCTTAGCCAACCTCGTCGCGATGCGATGATGGCTCTGTATGCCTTTGCTAGACTCGCGGATGACGCGACCGATGCGAAAGATACTTTTGACGGATTGCAATCCACCCCCAACCACAACGCAACGGCCGATGCGAAAGCTTGGAATGCATCTCGATGGCACCAATGGATTGACCAGCTTGCCAGCCTCGACAACGAGCCCCAGAACGAATCGATTAGCCATTCTTCCTTGCCCTGCCTAGAAAGCATTCGCCTGGCACTGCAAGATTCGGTGCAACAATTTGCAATCCCTGGGGCAGCGTTGCATGACATCGTATCCGGAGTTGATATCGATACAGTCGGTCCGGTTCGGCTTGATAGCTGGGAAGAGACACAGGAGTATTGTTACCTTGTTGCATCCAGTGTAGGCGTCGCGTGCTTGGCGATTTGGGCGAAGACCATCGGCGTCCCACCTTGCGAACGAACTCGTCAAGCAGCTATGGACTGTGGCGTTGCATTCCAACTGACCAATATCTTGCGAGACCTTGCGGAAGATGCGCGTCGCGGACGTATCTATCTTCCGAAGCAAGACCTCGACCGTTTTGGTATCTCGACGGAACGCTGGCTGCAGATGGGCCAGCACCCAAGCGTTTTTGCACTGAATGAACTGGGGGATTGGCGAGGGCTGATTCGTCTGTACGTGGAGCGTGCTCATGCCCATTATGAACTTGGCTGGCGAGTGGCTGGCGAAATCGCTCCAGATGGTCAACGCATGTTCTCGTTGATGTGGCACACCTACCGCGAGCTTTTGATGCAAATCGAACAGGCTCCGGAATGCATTTGGCAAGGACGAATCGGTGTATCCTCAGTTCGAAAATGCCAATTACTGGCCAATCATATCGCAACCCCCTTGTTTCAAAAGCAACTTGCCAACAACTCGCCACTTCTGGCCGAACCCGTTACCGAAAAACGTAACCCTTGGCCTAAAGACGGACTTCGAGTGGCCGTCATCGGTGCGGGGCTGGCGGGAATCAACGCGGCTATGCACCTTGCCAGAAACGGGGCACAAGTCACCTTGATTGAATCGAAGAATCGAATCGGAGGACGCGTAGGCTCGTTTATCGATTCCAGTTCGGGGCAAGCCGTCGATTACTGCCAACATGTTGGAATGTATTGCTGCAAAGCTCTTCAGCAATGGTTGGAGGATACGGACCAGAAATCGTTGTGGACCGAACAAGATACGCTCCATTTTGCTTCCTCGCACGGAAAGCGGATTCAGATCAAGTCATGGCCTTTGCCCGCCCCTTTCCATCTGTCGGGTTTGCTTTGGAAATGGCCGGGGCTCAAGCTTGTGGATCGAATGCGAGTCGCCAGCGGGCTGCTCCAGTTATTGCGATTGAAGAAATGCCCAGAACATTCCTCAGTGCTTGCGATCGATTGGTTGAAAGAAGCGGGGCAAACCGAAGCGTGCATCAAGAACTTCTGGGCAACCATTTTGGTGAGCGCTCTTGGTGAACAGGTGGATCGCGTGACCTTAGGGGCGACCCGCAAAGTGCTCGTGGATGGTTTTGCGGCGGACCGACGCGCGTATCATTTGCTTGTTCCGAATTTGCCCCTTTCCGAGATCATGGACGATCGGGTCACCCAGGCACTGCAGGCACAAGGCATTACGTTGGCGTTGGGGTGCAGTGTGAAGAGCATGGAACGGGACAATCAAGGTTTGTTCCGATTATGTCATCTTGCCGATCCGGCAAACGCTTCGAACATCCAGTCGCCATCATGGAGCGACACGAAATTTGATTCGGTTCTTTGCGCCATCCCTTGGCATACGGTGGAGGCAATCTTGCCGGAATCGATGCTGCAGCATTTGTCGAACGCGGGACGTTCACCGAGCTTGATGGATTCTTCCCCGATCACGGGCATACATACATGGTGGGATCGTCCATGGCTGAAGGAGCCTCATGCTATCTTGATTGATCGCTTATGCCAGTGGGTCTTTCCAGCACCGGAATCAACGCACGGATCGCATCCCAGTTCTGGATTGAATGCGACGTTGCATGCTGCATCGACAGAACATTATTATCAAATCGTCATCAGCGGTTCACGGATGTTACCAAGAGGTGATGCGGAGGGAGTACTTAAGATGGTCAAGCAAGACTTGGCAGAGATCTTCCCAGAGTCGGCGGTAGCCACGATGTTTCGCGGCAAAGTAGTGACCGACCCCAACGCGGTATTTTCCGTATCGCCGGGTCATGAATCGAGTCGGTTAACAGCCAATGAGTTCGCGGACCAAGGCATATGGCTTGCAGGCGATTGGACTCAGACATCGTGGCCAGCGACGATGGAGGGCGCCTTGCTTTCCGGTGCGAAGTCCGCAGAAGAGATGCTAACCACCTTCAGCCGCCCCACCAAGCTAACCTAAAATTCCCTTCCGTCACTTTCAAGCAATTAGCTTATGGAGGGCGTGGCGTACACACGCCGCTTTGGCGTGCACGCGGGCAACACCCGCGTGAGCGACGCGAAGCTGGGCCTTGGGCCCGACGAACGCAACAGGTTTGGTCGGCTACCTGCGCTGTCTAGCACACCAATCCTATTTCGACCTGTCGGGACGAGCCCGACCGTCACGAAGACACCTTTGCGATTTCATCGTACGAACGAAAAACACTCAAAGAGTCTGTCGAAAAATGTGGGTCGAAAAATTTTGGGACCTTGCTTTCGCGAACTATCTTTCGACCCACATTTTTCGACCGCAAGCACTGTTCTTGATGCCGAACGTCCTTCTTAGGGGCGCTCCACTTTGGATGGCGACACAAGCCCAGGGCGAGCCTGGGCTTGGAGTTCAATCGAAACCGTAAGTCATTCCGGCAAATAGTTTTAGTAAGGCTTTCGTTTGGGATTAGCACCGGGTTTTGGGACGTGAGTCGATTGAACTAACATCCCAAGATCCTGGTTTAGCCGCTACTCCTTTCGCTGGAATCCAACTATGCTAAGTTGAATGTCGTTGGAGCTGTTTTTCGCAGTTTCAACCCACCCCCACCGCCTGCATCAGGTCCCGCCGTTTACTATGTCCCTCCGCAAACTTGTCTTTTTGGCTGCGCACGCAGCGATATTGCTTTGCGTGCACCGCTCTGCAAACGCGCAAGAGCCCACTTTCGAACGGCATATTCGGCCCATTCTTAGACAGCACTGTTTTGATTGCCACGGTGCCACCGACACGAAAGAAGGTAACCTCGACCTCCGACTTGTCCGGTTTATGAAACAAGGGGGCGATTCCGGCGCTGCGATCAACTCCGAAAATCTGAGCGAAAGCCCGTTGATCCAGCGTGTCGTCAGCGGCGAAATGCCACCTGGTGAAGCGCATATGCCCGCCGAGCAACTTGCGATACTCAAAAAGTGGGTCGAGGCTGGTGCAAAGACCGATCGGCCTGAACCAGAACAGATCGGGCCAGGTGTCCCTATCACTGCGGAAGATCGCGACTATTGGGCTTTTCGTCCTATCACTCGCCCCGCTGTAACAGACATTACAAGCACAGAGATTAGCACAGAGATTACCGAACAGGCAGACCGAGTTCGCACGCCCATTGATGCGCTGCTCCAACAAGCCATGCCCGCTGGCGTCTCCTTTTCGCCTGACGCTGATCGCGAGACTCTCATTCGCCGCGCCTACTTTGATTTGACTGGCCTGCCTCCAAGCCTCCAAGATATGGAACGATGGACCAATTCCTCTTATAGCAATTGGTTTGGGCAGATGATCGACACCTTGCTCGAATCTCCTCATTATGGTGAGCGTTGGTCTCGGCATTGGCTGGATGTTGCCGGCTATGCTGATTCCGAAGGACAAACGACGGCCGACGCCGTTCGACCTTGGGCGTGGAAGTATCGCGACTATGTGATTCGGTCCCTAAATTCCAACAAACGGTTCGATCGCTTCATCATTGAACAGTTAGCCGGCGATGAACTGGCCGGCCCTCGCAATGGCGATTGGACTGCGGAGCAAATTGAACTGCTGACCGCCACCGGTTTCCTCACGATGGCTGCAGACGGCACCGGAGCTGGTGACAATAGCCCAGAAGCTCGCAACAAAGTCATCGCGGACACCATCAAGATCGTCAGTTCATCTCTGCTGGGTGTCAGTGTCGGCTGCGCTCAATGCCACGATCATCGTTACGATCCGATTTCGCAAGTGGACTACTTCGCCATGCGAGCTGTCTTCGAACCCGCATTCGATTGGCAACAGTGGCGAGTTCCCGACGCTCGCCGCATTTCTCTCTACACAAACGCAAACCGCGAACAAGCTGCCGCGATCGAACTAGAAGCCCAAAAAATTGCCGAAGAGCGAGCTGCAAAACAAAAGCTCTACATGGCCCAAGCGCTCGATAAGGAACTGCTCAAGTACGAAGAGCCACTCAAAAGCGAACTGCGCACAGCCTACGAAAAGCCGGAAAACGAACGCTCCGAAGAGCAGGTCATGCTGCTCAAAAAGTACCCGAGCGTGAACATCTCGCCAGGCGTCTTGTATCAATACCTTCCTCAGGCCGCCGAAGAGCTTAAAACGTATGACGCGAAAATTGCCGAGACCCAAGCTCGCAAACCAGTCGAAGAGTTCATCCGAGCCATGACCGAAGTCCCTGATCGCACACCAGAGACCTTGCTCTTCCATCGCGGTGACCATCAGCAGCCCAAACAAAAAGTCTTGCCCGCCGACTTGGCGATCGCCGCCGACGAAGGTGCCTTGCCCACCATACCCGAACGGGATCCCAACTTGAAAACCAGCGGACGACGTTTGGCGTATGCGCGTTGGTTGACCAGCGGCAAGCATCCACTGGTAGCTCGTGTGCTGGTCAACCGAGTTTGGTTGCACCACTTTGGTCAAGCGATCGTGCCTACCCCGTCGGAGTTTGGTAAGCTTGGAATGCCACCTACCAACACGGCGCTGTTGGACTGGCTGGCGGACGATTTCATGCGCAGCGGTTGGGATCTGAAACAATTGCATCGAACGATCATGAAGTCGACAGCTTGGCGACAGAGTGCTCTGCGCGATGAATCCAAATCGGCCATTGATGCCGAAAACGCTTCCTATTGGCGCAAGTCGATTCAACGCTTGGACGCCGAAGTGATTCGAGACCGAATGTTGATTGCGTCGGGAACCCTAGAGCCGAATATGTTCGGTCCGCCGATCGCAATCAAGGCGGACGATGCAGGTCAGATCATCGTTGATGGCCAACAGAAACGACGAAGCCTGTATCTCCAAGTGCGACGAACGCAGCCTGTGGCTATGCTTCAAAGTTTTGATGCACCGGTGATGGATGTGAATTGTGAACGACGACCGGTTTCCACCGTTGCGACGCAGTCGTTGATCATGATGAACGGCGAGTTCGTATGGCAACAAGCGGAACTGCTGGCCGCTCGAGCCATGCGAGAAGCGGTACCACTGTCGCCCGAGCAACTGGCCAATCAACCCGAGATGCCTGCGCCGCTCCAACCGGAATGGCGATACGGTTATGGAGAATTCGACGAACCAACGCAACGCGTCGTGAACTTCACCGATTTGCCGCACTGGACGGGAGCCGAATGGCAAGGTGGAGCGGAACGTCCCGATCCAAACATTGGCTGGGTCATCGTTAATCCGAACGGCGGACACGCGGGCGGTCGCTACGCATCGATTCGGCGCTGGACGTCGCCGATCAGTAGCCGCATTCGTATCGATGGCGCGCTTCAACACGGATCACCCAACGGCGACGGAGTCCGAGGAAGAGTGGTCTCGGACCGACGCGGACTTTTAGGGCAATGGCAAGTGCTCAACACTATGGCCGAGACCAAGATCGATGAGTTCACCATTGAGGCTGGCGAGTCGATCGACTTTGTTACGGACTGCATCACCAATGAGAACTCGGATTCGTTCACATGGACACCCAAGATTGCATTCTCGGCTACCGAGGGAGCTCCACAAGAACGGACGCGAGATAGCGTAGCAGAATTTCATGGCCCCTTTACCGTCGATAGCTTTGGTGATCTTCCCTCGCAGTTGCATACCGCTTGGCGAATTGCATATGGTCGTTCACCGAGTCAAGCCGAGTTCAAGCTTTCGATGGCACATGTGGCTGAACAATTGCGAGCCATCCAGAAAGAACCACGCGGCATTGCACCTGGCTCGAGTATCACCAAACAAGTCTTGGTCAGCTATTGCCATGCGTTACTAAACTCAAGCGAATTCGTATACGTCGATTAGGAGCAAATCAATCATGGGACTCTTTAGTCGCCGACAATTTTTGGCCGAGAACGCAATGGGGATCGGCTCGATCGCACTCACTTGGATGTTGCAGCAAGAGCAAGGCAAGAAACCGAAGTCGATCGAACTTGCCAAACCGCACAATGACTTGCTAGCTCGAAAGCCGCATTTCGAGCCTAAAGCCAAAGCGATGATCTCGTTGTTCCAACATGGTGGTCCGTCGCACATGGACTTGACCGATCCGAAGCCGGAACTGACGAAGTACAGTGGCACCGATTACAAAGAGGATATCCACTTTAGCTTTGTGAACGAGGCGAGCAAGAAGCTCTTCGGAAGCCCCTTTCAATTCAAGGCCCATGGCCAATGCGGGACGGAGTTGTCGGAGCTGCTGCCTCATACGGCCGAGATCGTGGACGACATGTGCCTGATCCGCAGCATGCACACCGGCGCAAATGGACACGAAGTTTCGATTCGTTATTTCCATGGCGGGATACCGGGCATATTGGGTCGACCCACGTTGGGCTCGTGGCTAGTTTACGCCTTAGGTTCCGAATCGCAGAACTTGCCAGCTTACATGGTATTGACCGATCCGGGCGGGCTGCCGGTGGATGGTGTTACCAATTGGGCCAACGGCTTTATGCCGGCCATGTTTCAAGGGACTGTCCTGCGACCCATGGAGCCGCGCATTCTGAATCTTGAGCCACCGCCGCATATCCGAGGTAAGTTTCAAGAACAAAACCTTGCGTTTCTGCAGGAATTGAATCGCCGACATCTAGAATCGCATCCTGGTGAATCGGAATTGGAAGCTCGGATCGCGAGCTATGAATTGGCTGCCCGCATGCAGACATCAGCCGCAGAGGCGCTGGACATCGAGCAAGAAACTGCCGCGACGCATCAGATGTACGGACTAGATCATCCCGAAACGAAAGAGTATGGCACTCGCTGCTTGATCGCACGACGTTTGGTGGAACGCGGAGTTCGGTTCGTTCAATTGTTTCACAATGGACAACCGTGGGACAACCATAGCGAAATTGTGAACGGGCTCAGGTCGATCTGCAAGAAAACGGACAAACCTGCGGCGGCATTGGTTAAGGACCTGAAGCAACGAGGCATGCTCGATTCAACCATTGTGCATTGGGGTGGCGAGATTGGACGATTGCCTGTCACACAAGAACATGGCTCACCCGAGAAAGCGGGCCGCGATCACAATGGCCAAGGCTTTAGCATTTGGATGGCTGGCGGAGGATTCAAGCCCGGCATGACTTTCGGCAAAACCGATGAATTTGGGCACCGAGCGGTCGAGAACATCGTGACCCCGAACGACTTCCAAGCGACCGTGTTGAATCAATTCGGATTGAAGCACGAAGAGACGTTGTACATCCATAGCGGCCAAGAGCAAATCATTACGAATAAGCGCCCAGCACGAGTTGTCAAAGAAATCATTGCTTGAGCCCCGATGAACGCAAAAGGTTTGGTCGGCTACCCGCTCTGTCTAGCACACCAAACCTGTTGCGACGTGTCGGGACAAGCCCGACCGTCGCGGAGGCGTGAGTGTTGGCGTAAACGCGGGCATCGCCCGCGTGAGCCACGCGAAGCTGGGCCTTGAGCCCTAGCTTCGCAATAGGTTTGGTGTGCTAGCATGAAGACCCTGGATGGGGGACTGATAGATTACGCGAGTGTTTTCTTGAAGAAGCTCAAGGTTCGTTCCCAGGCAAGCTTCGCGGCCGTCTCGTCGTAACGAGGGGTTGAATCATTGTGAAAACCGTGATTCACTCCAGGGTAGATGAAGGCCTCATATCGGACCCCTGCATCCTTGAGTGCCTTTTCATAAGCTGGCCAACCTTCGTTGATTCTTGTATCGTTCTCCGCATAGTGGATCAATAAAGCAGCCTTGATCTTGGCAACATCCGCAAGGGCGGGCTGCCTTCCGTAAAAAGGAACCGCAGCCTGAATGGTATCGGGAAGTCGAACGGCAAGTTCGTTGGAAACGCCTCCTCCATAGCAAAAGCCGACAACACCCACTTTACCTGTCGATAAAGCGTGAGCCTTCAGTGTCTCGGCAGCGGACGCAAAGTCTTGCATCATCTCCTCTGGTTTTCGTAGTGCTTGCAACTTACGTCCTTCATCATCGTTACCCGGGTAACCACCATTCGGAGTCAATGCGTCGGGCGCCAATGCGAGAAACCCTTCCGTAGCCAAACGTCGAGCTACGTCTTCGATGTAGGGATTGAGTCCGCGATTTTCATGCACTACAAGAACCGCAGGATACTTTGCGTTCTCTTTTTTAGGGTAAGCGAGCAACCCTTTGATCGTACCGCCTCCTTTGGGCGAACTGTACTCGAATCTCTCGGTTGTAATCCGCCCGTCGTCCGGCGCAACTTGCTGGGCCCAGGCATAATTGGGAGTTAGCGCCTCAATGATCGCTTCCGCAGTGATGCCGGCCGCTGCTACCGCTGTCATCCGCTGGTAGAAGTCACGACGAGTAATTCGACCGTGCGCATAGTCATCATAAAGCTCGAGCGCTTGCGGATCAAAATCGGAAGCTTTTTTGCGGTTCATTTCAAATTCCTAGCATCAAAAAAATGTCAAACAAAGCTGAATTCATTCTGTTTTCGACCAGTGTCTTCTGCATTGTACTCCATTGCGATCGTATCACGAGAGAAGCTTGACAGTACGCTTTCCGTCGGGCTCGTCCCGGTCGGAAGCAACAACTGAATGCTACACAAGCGAAAGCCCCCTCACACTTACCCTTTTCATTTCCATTTTCATTCCCAGGCCTCCGTCGGGCTTGTCCCGGTCGGAGCCAACGTGTCTGTTCTTGTGCGCTAATTCCGCGAACCGAGCTCATCAACAATCAGGGGGAGGTTAAAGGAGTTATAGCTAGTTCGATTTCGTTTCGTTGCGACTGTCCCAATTATTTGGAAACATAGAGGCACGGAGGACACAGAGATAAAACGCCCGCAGATTCCTTCTTCCCTCTGCGGTCTCTGCGACTCTGCGTTTTAGAAAAAACTTCGCTGGAGACTAACTTGGTTTTCTTGCTTTTGAAGGTTTGGTGGTCGCAGGCTTAGCTTGTCGATTGATTCATTTGTTGGGCAACTACCTCCCCAAACAAATCTGCGTCCCCGCTAGGTCTCTTCGCACGAACGAAAATTGCGAAAAGAGTCTGTCGAAAGATGTGAGTCGAAAAATAGAGACATTCGGGATGTTACTCACCAACGACTTTCTGGCCTGACCGCTCCAACTTCACTTTTGCGAGGTCCAAAACAGGCTTAAACCAATCTTTACGTTCGTCACTGTGGATCCTTTTCCAATCGATTTCGTTAACCAGCAGATCGTGCTTTTCGTTATCTAGCAAGGAAATTTCTACGGTCGTTTTGCGATCACGTCCAACATCGCTCGTTTTCAGTTCAATGCGCTTCGGGATCCACTGTGAGTCTTCTCGTCGCTGCCAGATTGTCTTTGTTTCTGAAAGGTACTCTTTGGTTTGCTTACCTTTTGCATCGACAGAATACATCCTTAGCAGGATCGGCATATTGCCTGACTGAGTATCAAAAACGATCTCCGATTCGATGGCTTTGTCACTCGCGCCCCATTTCGATTTTCGCAGATTGCCTTCTACCACTTCCGACTTCATTCTCCACTTGGTCAACCAGACCTTTACCATGGAATCAATGTACGAGTTTCGATTTCGAACTCCCATATAGTTGCATAATGGCAAGCCTAGCGGATCGAGCTCCGTGTGCGAATCACCAAAAACACCTGCTCGTTTTTCGTCAGCCCGACTTCCCGTTTCTGGGGAGGGCTGAATGGTTGTAGCGTTTCCGTTGGGTGCATCCCCTGCAATCGGATAGATCTTCCCCTTCTCGATCCCATTCAGCCGAAACAGGATCGATCTCCTGGCCGTCCCACCGTCGGAGGTTAGTTGATTGCACGAATACGAAATTTTCTTTTTCGAATCTACGATCCACAATCCGACCGTGTTGCGCAGCGCAACATCTCCCTGTTCCTTCAAGTGAGTTGTTTCCGCGATGTTGAAAAGCAACGTTCTGTCCGACGAACATTCATCTGCCTCGACCAGGTAATTTTGCAAGATGTCTTCGCTTGCATTGAAATCGCTCAAATCAGGTACTTGCCCGAAAGCAGAACTTGCCCAGCCGATCAACAAAGCCAAAACAGGAAGAGGTCTTTTCCGCATCACGAAATTACCTAGCGAAGGAACGAAACGAATGCTTCAAGTCGCATCGGGACTCATTTCGTCGGGATGGCCGATGCATGAATTAGCGATTCAGAATAGGAAATCCGAACTCAACTTGCAACTAGTAGCTTTCAGTTGTGTGCCCCGCCGAGATAAACTCGACGGAAGCGGGCCTCAAGCAAAACCGGCAAAAGGGAATTCCGCACGAAGTGACCTACCCCATCGCTTTCCGTCGGGCTCGCCCCGGTCGGAAGCAACAACTGAATGCTACACCAGCGAAAAGCCCCCCAACACTCACCCTCTTCATTTCCATTTTCATTCCCAGGCCTCCGTCGGGCTTGTCCCGGTCGGAGCCAACGTGTCTGCTCTGGTGCGCTAATTCCGCGAACCGAGCTCATCAATAATCCGAGCAAGTGCAACGCGAAGCAGGGCCTTGAGCCCTAGGCTTCGCATTAGGTTTGGTGTGCTACCAAATATTTGGTTGCCCACAACTATTTTGTCGCATTCAGTGCATCGCTTCGAAACTTTTGAACTAAACCGCCGCGGTATGGTTCGAAAAGTTTATCAACAAGCCGAGGGTCGTTTCTTGGCGCAAAACTCCATTTGTCGATAATTTCACTACGTCTGAAATGCGAATTGAACGCGGACATGCAAGGAGCTGCATCCGATTCGATCCATATTCGTAACAGCCATCTTTGTTCCACTTCACCAGTTGTGGCAAGTTCTGACCAGCCTTCCACGCTCGCCAAATCAAGCAACGGTTTGGAGCGCCCCAAACGAAGCAATTGCTGGGTATATTCGTTTAGTGGTAGCTCACTTGGATAGCTTAGCGTCTCGCGCCATTGGGGCTCGCTGATAAAGTGTCTCAATTTTGGATTTGGAAGCTTCAAGATATCTTCGTTCATTAGCTCGTCGTTTTTGCCAATCAACTGTATTGTTAGCTCAGGAGTTTGCGATCCGAGTTGCACGCGCAGTTCGATAACCTCTGGCACGTTTGCAAGGAAGATTTTGTTGTGTTGTGTCGATTCATTTGAATAGTCGATCCCCAACATTTTCTCTTTTCGACTTTCGATCCTTGAACTTGAATAACATAAGTGGTGATGACCTGAAGGAACGTAAACTCCGAGTCGCAAATCGGAACTTGTGGATGTGACGAGTCTAGAGCAAGCAAATTGCTCGCCCGTACGTAACGCGAAATCCCCACGAGAGGTGGCCTTCATCAACTCAGCTTTGGTTTGGCTTTCATAATGTCGCAACTCCGAAATCGCAGTTTCTGCTAGGGATGTTGCGAACTTCCTTCGACGGACTTCCGAGCGATTCTTGGCTAACTGGCTATCCAGTCGATGAAGCCTATCCGACAAATACCAGTACATGAAGCTAAGCAGTGTCAACATGACCAATAGGATGATACGTGCAACGGATTTCAACTTCATTCGCGAGCACCAGTTGCGTTGGAGTGGTTTCCCTGACCTGATTGCAACTCGCTCTGCATCTTCAGAAGCACTTCACGCAGTTTCAAGTACTTAGAACTTGCCGTCGTACCCTGCTTTTCTTCATGTTCCAGAATAGGGGCCAACAACTCTAGCAGATCTTTTCCTTTGTGATTTCGCAAGAGGGGATTGGCTCCCTTATCGATAAGCCACTGGCATAGCTCTGGGTTACCTATGGCTTCCATGCAAGCGGTTTGACCGAGGTCATTTTTAGCGTCAAGATGGACTCCGCTCTCGATGAGAACTTTCAAAAGCTCGAAGTTTGGAGCTTTAATATAGGACGTCCAGACATCCCTCCTGATGTACGCTATCAACAGGGTGTCTCCGTTGAGACTTCTTTGGTTTACGTCGTTAGAGTAGGGGATCGCGTCCAGGAGATAGTCCGATCGCCGCATGGACGTAAACAGCATCGAGTCCCCAATCATGGATCGCGTTCCATGTAAAGGGATTTCGTCTTGCAGTCGCAAATTGGGGTCTGCACCGCTTTCTAGCAACAGACGAAAAGCTTCTCGTTTATCCTGCGAGTAGGACCAGAAAAGGGGTGTAATGCCTCCATCGCCTTGAGCATTCACATCCGCGCCGTTTTTCAACAACGTTTTTACTTCATCGAGTTTGTTCGCACTGATAGCAAGGCACAGTTGCTGAATTTTCTTGTCCGAAAAATAGATTGCTGGATCAGCGTTAGGAGCGCTGGTGTCTTCACGGAAGCGAGTCGAATCCGCTGATATTCCGAAATTGAGGAGAATGTCGGTGCAAACAGCGATTTTCTGCTCAATCTCTGCCATGGAGTCCACTGGATGGCCAGATACATTCGTGGTAAAAGGTTTAGAGCCAGATACTTGCCACTCGCGAAGACCGACTTGGATTCTTTTTTGAATAGTCGCAATGAGCAACCCAACACACAGTGTTAATCCTAAAAGTGAGAGTATCGAGAACTTCATTTCGAGAACCCTCGGGTTAGGTCTTAACCGGCGTCTGAACTGAACTTGAGAATAGGTATGTGGTCGCTCTGGCAATGGAATAGCCTGGTTTGGATTGTATCCGTTAGATGGAGCTTGAGACACGGGTTCTTCGCCAATTCTCATGGCTGGTTTTGAAAACTCTTGGGATTCGGTATGCTCTTGGAACGAACGCATCAAGCACAGAACATTATGTCGAGCGGGGGCACCCATCTTCTTGACCAGGACAAAACGATAAGAAGACGATCAGGCCTGTAGCTTCCAATTGTGCGCCCGCCGAGATAAACTCGACGGAAGCGGGCGAAGCGGTGGAAGCGGGAGCCGTGCTGAGCCGGGCAAAAGGAAAATCTGCACGATCTAACCCTCGCCATTGCTTTCCGTCGGGCTCGTCCCGGTCGGAAGCAACAACTGAATGCTACACATGCGAAAAGCCCCCTCAAACTCACCCTCTTCATTTCCATTTTCATTCCCAGGCCTCCGTCGGGCTTGTCCCGGTCGGAGCCAACGCGTCTGCTCTCGTGCGTTGATTCCGCGAACCGCACTCATTAATGATCCAATCAAGTGCAACGCGAAGCAGGGCCTTGAGCCCTAGGCTTCGCAATAGGTTTGGCGTGCTACCGAAACCAAGCCCCAAAAAAAGCCCCAGCGTTCAAGGGCCTTGGGCCGGACGAACGCAAAAGGTTTGTTCGGCTAACCACGCTGTCTAGCGCACCAAACCTATTGCGACGTGTCGGGGCAAGCCCAACCGTCGTGGAGATTCGCCCGCAGGGCGTGCAATGTTTCCGGAAAGTGGATCCTCTCCGAGAAGGACGCACCTTCAGTTCGTCCTGGCCATCGCATGCGTGGACCGCAACGATCTCCAAAAGACTCCGTCGAAAGAACCGATGAAGGAACTATTCGTTAAGAATAAGAGATCCAAATTCAAATTGCGACTACTTACCCGTACAAATGCTGTGGCCCTTTGATGCTAACCAACTTAAAAAAAGACCAAACAAAACAGCAGTAGTAAAGGCCCTACTAAACTTAGAACAAGTGCAACCATCGCTGCCGATTTCGGCTCAATCGTAACACCAGCAATTCCAAGGGCGAACCCCACGAGCGAGAGAGTTCCGCCGACAAGAATGCTAGCGACGTAAAGTACCGTTTGCGAAAAGTACGATATTCCAATTCCGATTTTATCCGTGAGTACAGTCGGATCGCCTCCCTCATACCTTTTACTCGCTATTCGCTTCGAGTCGGCGAATCTCGAGCTATGGTGTATGACACTAGAGGATAGAGCAAAAAGAGATATTGCGAATCCGAGAATTGAGACGATGAGACTTGCTACTCCCAACGGATTTCCACTGAGGGCTCGCGACAGATCTTTCTCTTCCATAATGGTTCCACGAAATTAGAGCTGAAGCAACGTCGTTTCAACTTGTTAATCTAGCTGATCCGTTAGGGCAATAAAAGACACAGCAGAACAGAAGAACAATAAAAGACAGGCCTGGTTGAGTGGGCCTGACACCTTTGATGCTACCGAACGAAAAACACGAAGAGAGTCTGTCGAAAGATGTGGGTCGAAAAATTTTAGAACCTTGCTTTCGCTAACCATTTTTCGATAGCAAGTTTGGTTCTCGATTCGGAATGTCCTTTTGGGGATACTCGACTTTGGATGTTGTCTCGTCACAACAAGCGGTACTTGCCAACTTCTCGCCTTCCATAACAGTACGACAAGAAGACGACCGGGCAAGTAGCTTCCAGTTGCGTGCCCCGCCGAGATAAACTCGACGGAAGCGGGAGCAGAGTGGAGCCGGGCAAATGGGAAATCAGCACAACGCAATCAGCCCCATCGCTTTCCGTCGGGCTCGCCCCGGTCGGAAGCAACAATTGAATGCTACACATGCGAAAAGCCCCCCCTCACTCTTACCTTTTTTACTTCAATATTCATTCCCAGGCCTCCGTCGGGCTCGTCCCGGTCGGTGCCAACGTGTCTGCTCGGGTGAGCTGAGACAACAGACTGAACTCATCATCATCCGGGTAAGTGCAACGCGAAGCAGGGCCTTGGGCTCTAGCTTCGCAATAGGTTTGGAGTGCTACCGAAACTAAGCCCCAAAAAAGCCACTGCGTTCAAGGGCCTTTGATGCTACCAGAGCTCGGCCAAATTGAGGCCGTAACCCTCAAAATACGACCACAATTAGGCCAAGTCATCTATCGTCAAAAGTTGACACTCCCGCCTCTCTCTCCAAAATTCGGACAATTCGGCCAACCACCCGACAAACGCCGTAAACCTCTACAGTCACAGTTCGGCCAAAACTCCGACCACCATTCGGCCTGTAACACATTTGGCGGATTTAGCATATTCCCAAACTTCACTTCTGATCATCCTTCATCACATAAGGCCTCTCCCAGTCTTCTTCGCTTGCACAGGATACGGACCAAACACCTTTGTCATCCAAGACAAATAACAGACGTGCTTTAGCCCCTTTGAGGTTCTGCGGCAAATCGATCCGTTGCGTCAAATCGGTATCTCGTGTTTCGGCCCCCACCAAATCCTCCGCTCGAGCGGCAGATCGCCATCGGATCGTAAAACTTGAAGGAAAAAACTTGAGCCTCGGATAGCTGCTTATCTTTTGTGGATAGTTGTCGCCGCTTCGATGCACGGTAACGATGCCACCGGGTTGGGCACTACCAAGACCTTCACAATCGACGATTCGAATTGGTAATGGGAACTTGGACAGGACCGCCATTTCGCCAGGGTATGTATCTGCGATTCTAGGCATTCGAGATTCGCAACCCATGAACCCAAACACGCTTACCCCAACCAAGATTTTCAGCAACGAATTTCTCACAACAATCACGCCCCAGAGATTTGTCATAACTAGAAACCTATCCCAATACCTATCCCAATCGAGAAAGACGGTGTCCATGAAGCTCTCCATTCGCTCCATGTGCGAGGCCGAATTCTAGGTAGCGAAGACTGGTTCGATGGGAATCCGTATTCCGAGTCTGCTAAAACATTGATTGGAACTCCTACGCCCGATGCAATCTGTCGCATGGTTTTATCGGTCTTGATCGACATCGAAACATCATACTTGTAATTGTAAGTCTTCATCGATCGTTCGTCAGGCGAATATCCTGGAGTTCCACCTACAGCACCATGAGTAGCCCGTATCGGCAAATCGGTTAAGTTCGTACGCGCGTCAAAAGTTGCCTCGATTCGTGGCCAATTGAAATAGAATGGACTGTCACTGTCGTAGTCCCTTACACCACCCCAGTAACGATGCTCATCGCCCGTTCGCTCAACGCCATGTGCCCAAACTACATTCATGACATTTGCAGTCACGCGACTTGCAGTGCCACGTCCCAAATCATCATACAGCGTCATATCGACAGGATCATATAAACCCAAAAATCTAACGGGTACTGGATCCGAATTCCAAGTTCCGTCCAAATTGCTAGAGCCTTGATTGAGGCGCTGTGCGAGTCGCATCGCCGAATACGCTCCGCGGCTCCATCCAATAATGTCAATTGGTTCATCGCGATTCTGCTGAGATCGTTTCCTGTACTCCATCAACGTTTGGTACTGCCTCTCTTCTATGGCTGGAAGGTCTGATGCCCAGGTGCCATCGGATGGGCCATATTCGTACTTTGCTTCACCCCTGTACTCCTGCCAGAAGTTCTTAACATGCGACAACCATCGTCCATTCGCAAGCCTCTGGGGATTACGAGGGTTTGAAAGCCAGTCTTCAGTGCCAGTTCCATCAATAGCAATAAGATACTTTCCTGACGGATCTTTGTTCAATACAGGGTCACCGTGGACGAAGCCGTATTTGTTGAAGCTGAAGGGGTCGTTTGGATTGCCTGCGTATGGATCGAGACGCTCAAATCGACCATTGCTGGCCGAATACCACCTGGCTCGGAAATTATAGAGTCCCGTTCGACTGTCTAGGCTCTCGCCATTGTAGAGAACAGACGTGAGGGGTGAGGCTTGCGACGTGACGTTCAAACCGGTGCCATTATGGATCGCTAATAGCTCGCCATAGGCACTGTACGAGAAGACTTGCGCTATGGCTGCTGCGGCGTCAAATAGCACTCGCGTTGAACCGTGGCCGTCGTGGCTGAAAGCAAGCGTTGAGCTTTGAGTGACAAGCTGTGAGTTTGGATCTATGACGCTTACCGTTTGAGTCAACTCGTCCTGGCCGAACGTGTAGCTCGTTCGCTTGGTCGTCTGGCCTGCCGCGTTCTTGACCGTCTCAAGGATCGTTTGGGCATAACCGGTAAAGTTGTTGTGGTCGATCAAGTACTCGGTGGAAGCTTGAAGTTGGACGTTAGAAGTTGGAGGATCGAATGCGTAGTCTGTCGCGATAAAGCGCATGCCATGCTTGTCGTACCGATACTCGACTTGAGTCCGAGCTGTGACATTACCAGAAATCGATGTCGTTGTTACGACTTTTTCGAGCTGGCCCGTCAGGCCGTAGGACATGTTCTGGGATACCACAGGCGAGACGCCTATGCCACTGACTTGCTTGGATGCTTGCTGAGTTCCATTCCATTGATAGGCGGTCGAACCCATGGAAGAACCTGCAGGAACGCCCGTTGGAGATAGGCCTGCATAGCGATCCTCTCGGAGGATGCGATCGCTCGAATCGAACGTGTAAATGTCCGTCACGTCATTGGTGGCATTAGGCTTGTCCAGCATGCGACGCATGCGATTGCCCACTAGATCCGTAATGTACGATTCGGTTTGATCCAAACTATTGTCGCTGCTGTCAAGAACTTCGGAAACAAGCCGCCCTGCGTTATCGTAAGTCCATGCGTAGTTCGTGGTCAGAGCGGGGTTCACAGGCTGGAAGCCTATCCCGCTACCGCCGAACGATTCGAATAATCCAGTCCGTTTGCCGTCGGCTCGATACGAATAGTCGAACATGTCTTGCAAGACATTGTCTGCTAGATTCGCATTGTTCGCATCGGATTGAAAGTGACGCATCACGTCCAGTCGGTCCATGTTATCAAACGTGTAATCCTGCACCACCGAGTTCGGTAGCTCCGTAAAATCCATCCTACCCAAAACATCGTAATGATGAATCGTTGTCTCAGGTTGGTTGCCTGCCAGCGTTGGATCGATATCGACTGGTAACCCATCGCGTTGGGTGGTGCTAACACTTGCAAGACGCCCCAAGGAATCATAAGCATAAACACTCTCCGATGCCACACCGGATACCGTCGGAACTATGGTTCGAATATGAGTCTTTCGCCCCAGAACGTCATAATCATAATGCATGATTCCAGTGGGCGAGCTTTCTTGTGTCACTCGTCCTTGAACGTCATACGTGGTGGTCCAAACGTCCTGGAGAACAGCAATCGGAACGCCTGCCGTCGCTCCACTTGCATAGGCATGAGTAGTACTGGTCACTCGTCCAAACGCATCATACGTCATGGACACACGCTTCCACTGAATCGCAACATCCAGATTCCCCGAACTCACGAAGGCATTGTAGTCGTTTGCGTTGGCAAAGTACTCACGACGAGCGGCGCGGCCTGCACCGGCAGGGCTATCGTCGTACACGGTTCGTTCATGTACACCCTCGAAGGAAACTTCCAAAACCGGTCGCTTTTGCAAGTCGTAAGCCATGGTTTCTATTTGCCCATCCGGCAGAGTTCGACTGGTGGGCCTTCCGGTCGCATCGAACCCGAATTGAGTCACATGACCATTGGCGTCCGTTAGCTTGGACATTTGCCCGAACTGATTGTATTCATAACGATACGTCGGTCGGGTTATCGCGTTGTTGTTGCGAGGGTCCGGCACTGCGGGCAACATCACTCCAGCCAATCGGTTATCCAAATCGTACAACATGTCCTTTCGGTTACCGATCGGATCGATCTCTGCCACAACACGACCTTTCGAATCGTATTCAGTACGTATGAATGTGCCATCCGGCATGTTTCTTCTAACGACCCGACCTGCATCGTCATAAATGCTTTCGGTGATGCGCTGTTGCGATCGATCGGTGTCGGCAGCTAGTCCACTCTTGATGAATCTTCCATTGACTACTGACCCGTATTCGGCGATACCGGTGATCGTTTGAAACGCTTGCCCCAATGCGTTGTATCGTGTTTCGCTACGCAGTCGAACGTAATGATTATCTCCGCGAGCCGTTAGCCCCACGCTGCTTGCAAGGACATGCATCCCCAGGGTTGCGGCGACTCGACCTCGCGAATCGTACTCCGTTTCGGAGATCTGGCCATCCGATGCGATCTGCCGGAAGGCTCGACCTTGCGAATCGTATTCCGTGCGAGTCGACGAAACCAGCGTCCCAAAACTGACTACCGATGTCTCCTTACCCGTTAATCGGACGATTACACCGGTTAGTCGCTGGGTACCAATGGACCGGCCTCGCGAATCGTAAATCGTTCGCGATGCTTCAACGTGGGGGGAGTCCATCGACAGCCCAGTGTCAACATACTGATCCGTTGTTACCAGCGGCCTTCCTTGTGAATCAAAAACCGTTCTGGACACAAGCCAAACACTTTGCCCCGTTTCGGTCGTAGCCTGCGTTCGCGACTCGACGGTTTGGCCTTGGGCATTGAACGTCGATCGCGATTCGCGGCCGTAGCCATCGATCGATAGATAGCTGCGACCAGACGAATCATAAACATTCGTGGTGCGCGAGTTCGGAATCACCGTGCCGGGCGATGCAATGCGCGATTGCTGACTGTGTAGAGGGCCGACCAATTCGATTTGAATCCCTACAACACGGTAGGTTGCAGTGACGCGACCAGCCGGATTATATTCCGTCCGGGTCGCCTCGATCAGGGCAGGGTCGATCCCAAGAGGGTGAGAATCGGTAACCGCAATCGTGCGCCCCACTGCATCGTAAACGGTCCGCGACACAAACCATCGTATCGCATTGTCACTTCCGGACGCTCGTTGCTGAGTTCGCGTTTCCACGATGCGACTATCGATATCACGCACCGTTTCACTGCGAAGGCCCGTGTCGTTGATCGCCACATACGGTTGCCCGATCGCATCAAATTCCGTCTGCGCGCTGGAGATTAAATACGGTGTCGGAATCTGAGCCGTTTCGAAGCCAGCAAGAATATAATGGCCAATCGGCAGACGACCCATCTGGCTTGCAACCACTTTGTTATCGTCGTTGTAGCGACTTAATCGAAGCGATTGCACTTGATTAGGTCCCGAACCTTCCATACTCCAGCTGGCGATGCTGTTTCCGTTGTCGTCGTAAACAATGGTCTGCGCACGACCTTCACCCGGAGTCATCGACGTCAGCTCGCCAAAGGAGTTGTAGACGGCATCGAATAGCAAGTTGTTGTTGCGGTCTCGGGACTGAGTGATGTTGCCAGTGTCGTTGGCTCGGAAACGCGATGTATTGCCATCCGAGTCAGCGGTAAAGGCCAACGTCCCATTCGGGTTATAGTTCGTGCGCGACGTGTTGCCATTTGCATCGGTGCTGGAGGTGACCGCTCCGTATTCGTCGTGACTGCTGCGCGTCGCATTGCCGAACGAGTCCCGTGATTCAATCAAGTTGAATTCGGAGTCGTAGACATACGTGGTCGTTAGATCGTTGGTTTCGTTGCTGGTCGCATCTTCCAGTCCGATCACTTGCGTTTGCGAGAGCACGTTTCCTTTGGAGTCGAAGGTTGCGGTGGCGATGACTCCGGTTTGGTCGACCGTTCGCGTCACGTTACCTCGAGCGTTCAGCGTCTGTGAAGAGACGAAGCCATTCGCATCCGTTACTGATTGGGTTTCGGCACTGACGTTGTAGGATGCGGTCGCGGATTGACCGGAAGCATTGGCAAGGGAATGGAACCGACCGTCGGGGGCATAGGTGGTGGCAGCGGCGATGCGGCCCAAGGGATCGACAATTGATTGAAGAAAATGATCGCGATTGTCAGCATAAGTAAACCGAGTTGTTGCCCCTACGCGATTGGTCATCGCAACCAGATCACCAGCTCCATCGTATTCGTATTCGATTCGTTTGCCGCGTGGGTCGATCACGGCCGTAATGCGATTGGCCCAATCACGTTCAAAGATGATTCCACGTCCACTGGCAGACTGGAAGCCGTCCGGCCCGATGATCACTTCGTTCCCGACGCGATCCACCAACGTCGTAAGTTCGCCCGTCTTCGCGTTGATCACCAGGGAGGAACCGTTTCGCATTTTCAATTCGTACGAGCCCCCGAAAGTTGGGTCGGCCGGGTTGTACAAACGCCCCGATGCATAATCCAAGTAATCGTCTCCCACTTTCTTTAGCGGAAGCGAATCTACGAGCAGCTTGCTCTTCACACCCACGTCCGCCACAAACGCAGGCACGTAGTCCAATACGAGCCCAAGGAACGAGGTCCCCGGTTTGCCGTAGAATGTAAAGCCTTCTTGAGTGCCATCGGGCAACGTCACAAGGACTCGGTCGCCTTCCCGAAACGGGATATATCCAGAAAGGTCGGGAAGTCGGTTGGGATCGATCTGCAATTCGATCTTGGTGGTTGCAATATCCAGCGACCAGCCGTAGCCAAAGTCGCCGGAGACATCTGCATCCAGGGAATCGTATCGACGTGTCAGCGTGATCGGAACGCCAGCGACTGGGACAGTAAGATCGTTAAAGCCCAAGCTGAAATTCCCCAGCTTCAGTCCACCTTCGATCTGCAAGCTAGCTGCATCGATGGTTTGGTTGGCCCCCGAATCAATAGCGGTTAGGATCAGTGTGTAGGCACCATTGCGCATCATGGTGGTGTCCAGATTGGCGATGGGTGCGTTGGCTAGATTGCCACCTCCGGATGCCAACAAGGACAAGCGTCGGGTGGTGTTGTTCATCAGCTCCAGCTGCCACGTTACCAAAGGTGATTCGTCAGAAACGTTGACAAAAATGTCTGTAGGCTTCGACAAGGTCAGCTGTGGGCCGCCCTGTATGTGCGCCACGGGCGGTTTCAAATCGCCTGGATCGGGGACCAACAATTGCAACGGTGTGGCCGTACCGATATTTCCGGACGGATCGATGGCGGTCCCTTGGAACTGAAGTAAACCGATCATGTCGGGTTGGATGCGCAAGCGAGCGGAGTGATTGGCATCTAGCGTGAGTATCTCATTCCGAGGGGTTGTGATTCCATTGCGAGTGACGCTGGCGAGGGTCAATGTGCGCGATTCGATCCGGACATTGTCCACCGCCGAGACGAACAGCAAGATCTCCTGGTCTACTCGCGGCGCAACCACTTGTTTACCCGAAGCATCGGTCGCACCCAGGCGAACGGTGGGGGCGGCGTTGTCTGCCAAATTGGTTAGCAAGAATGATCGCGAGACCGACTGGCGTCCATCGTTAGCCGTGACAGTGACGGTACGTGAACCTAAAGGAGTAACCGGATTCGATCCGGTGCTTTGAGCAAACGTTTGCCACGCGATGCGTCCGCGATCGGAATCGATGGTCAATCCGGCTGCGATCGAATCGGCATCCAAGCTAAAGCGGATCAGGTCGTTGTCAGCATCCGACGCGGATGCATCGACTAAGACCTTGTCACCGCGTACGACGGTTACATCGGCCAGGGGTTGAAGGACTGGTGGGGAGTTGGCTGGAACGACTTTGATTTCAAAGCTTTGAGTCGCGGTCCATTGGCCATCGGAGACTTGGATTGCATGAGGCAAGGATTGATGGAGTTGGTCTGCGGTGGGAGTCCAAAGAAGAAGGCCAGTGGTGGGATCGAAGGACGCGTTGGGTGGGAGCGAGGCTGGTGTGATCAAGCGGTAAGTCAGTTGGCTTGAATCCGGATCGATGGCATGGAGATCGTAATTGTATTGGACACCGACTTCGGCGGTGAGCAACGGGGTGGAGGTGATCTGCGGTGGCTGGTTTGCATTGGAGCCGACGACAGTCATTTCGTAGATTTGGATCGCCTGCAGTCCATGAACATCGGTGGCGATGACTTCCAGGGTGTAAGTTCCAAGCGACTTGGGAGTCCAAGAGAGCAGACCGGTATTGGGGTCGATTTCCAAATCGATCCCTACGGCGGTGGTTCGGTTTCCAAGCCGGAAGCGCACCGCATCGCCATCGGCATCCGAGACTCGGACGGGATAGTGGTAGGGTTTGTTGATAGGAGTAGACGTGACAGGCGACGACGAGATCATAGGCGGCCGATTGACGAGTCCCACATCGATGGTTGCTGATTGAGTGGCAGATCCGCCTCGCATATCGGAAACACGGAGCCGGATAGGATGGAAGCCAGCTTGGTTTGCATTGGGTTTCCAATCGACGATACCGGATCGGGCGTCGATGGTCATGCCATCTGGCGAACTGAGCAACTCAAATCGCAGGGTATCCCCTTCGGGATCGAATGCATTGGCATCATAGAAGTAAGATTTCCCGACCAAGCCGCCCAAGGGTGGTTGCGAGGTAAACTGGGGTGCATCGTTGGAGGGATGATTCGCAACTGTAAGAGTAACGTTTCGTGTATGGACTAACGATCCATCGCTAGCAGCCAACTTGAAAACGATTATGCCTAGTTGAGCAAGAGACGGAGTCCAACGCAGCGTACCGGATGAATCCAGAGTCATCCCAGTTGGTGGGTCGATGATGCCGAAACCGATGGGGTCATTGTCGGGATCAAAGGCGTTGATCGAATGGACGAAGGTCTTGCCCCGTTCGATTTGTCCGGAAGGATTCGACAATATTTGAGGTGGCCGATTCACATCAGAGGCATTCACAGCCAGATCGTAACGCTGAATTGATTCCGCACCGTAGGGATCGGTTACGGTGATTGCGATTGGGTACAGACCCAGCACAGGGTTCGACCAATGAATCAGCCCTGTTGACGCTTGGATCGTTAACCCTCGACCGAGCGATTCTGGGTCCAGCTTAAATCGCAGGGAATCCGAAGGATCATCTTGGTCCATTGCATGAGCGTCGTAGGCGTAGGGTGAACCAACGGTCGCTTTCAGTTTGGGATCCGAGGTAAAAACGGGGGATTGGTTAGGCTGGATCGTCAGGGTGAACGACTGAAGATCGCTACCACCTTGACCATCATCGACTCGGAGGGTCACCCGAGATTCCGAGATGGTGGAATCAACGAACCAGGAAAGGGTACCCGAGCTTGGATCGATCACCATGCCTGTAGGCGCGAAGTCGAGCGAGAATGTCAGAGAGTCACCATCGGCATCGATCGCAGTGGGTGTATAGCGATAGCGCTTACCTTGGATCGCGGAGGCAATAGGACTGGACGTAAAGTCGGGTGGATTGTTGTTGGAGCCCCGCGTGGTATTACCGAAGATCAGATTGCCAATCGTTTGGTTTGCGAGAATTGTGCCTTGATAACGTTGGCTTGCGGGGAGGGTGGGGGCCCAGCCCGATTGCATCGCAATCGCAAGCGTGTAGAGCCCCGGGGTGATGCCCGCCAAGCTGTAGTCACCATTCGAATTGGATTGGGTCGATTTTTCACCAGCATCGAGCCGATTGTTTTGATTCGTATCCAAATACACGGTCCAATTGGTTTGTGGAGGTTCGTTTCCATTTCGAACTCCATCGCCATCCACATCGAAGAATACGGTACCAGCAAGAGTTCCCGGTGAGGAGTTAAGAACTTGCAGTGAGAACGCTTGTATTGTGCGCCAACCCTTGCCATCAGACACTTCGATCGCAACAGTATGCATGCCAGTTTGAGTCGCGTTTGGATTCCAGGAGACTTGCCCCGTGGAAGTATGGATTGTCATTCCGGTTGGGGCTGATGTAAGTTGAAAGACAAGTGGATCTCGATCGGGATCGATTGCGATGGCGGTGTATCGATAAGGGAGCTCGGGTAAAGTTTGAGTGATGGGGGTAGATGTAAACTCAGGCGCACGGTTACCTAGTTCTGGTAAAACGTACACTTGAAACGACTGCGTCGAGCGACTATTAGGTTTGTTATCGGAAGCAACTAAGTTGACAGTGTTTGCACCTGCGTTCGAAGCGGTGGGTTTCCAGATCAACTTGGCCGTAGCGCCACCGGATGTATTGGTACCTGCGATGATAGAGGCTCCGCTTGGCAGGCTGCCTTCGGAAGAAAACGAAATGGAATCGCCATCGGCGTCGGTAGCTGCAAAAGTGTACTCGTAGTCTTCACCGACACGAGCAGCGACCACTGGAATCGAGCTAAATATAGGAGAGCGGTTCCCAGTTGGGGCAACAACGCTTAAAACGAAAGATAGTCGAGTCGTGGCCCCTAATCCGTCGGTGGCGGAAATGACGATGTTATGGTTGCCGATATCATGTTGGGTTGGAGACCAGCGAAGATATCCATGGTCGACGGTCATGCCACTCGGACCGATCTGTAACTGAAGAGAAAACGGGTCGGCATCTGGATCGGTAACAAGAATTTCGAACTGATAAGGAGCCCCCGAGGCAACCGATGTGATTGGAGTGGAGCTGAAATGGGGAGCTCGGTTCAGTTGAGCCATAAGAACCGTATCAAAGGTAAATGGCAACTTAGCTGGGTTGTAGAACGCGACGGTCGCTCGATCGGACTTCTGATTTGGTTCTAAGCTATTGGAAGAAACAAAGCGGCTCAAATCGTAATAGGGAATTCCTTGCGGTGTGTAACCATCGATGTCGGTCGGAACAACGCGAGGGTCGCTGATATTGGTGAGACCCATGACTAGCGGCGCTTTGGCTGGATAGGCACCCAAGTTAGCGACTTCAACTTCAGAATATAGAATTGATTTCTTTTCATTCCATGAAGTGATGCCATGTGTTAGCCGAAGGTTAGGCAGTTCGGAAAGAGTTTCGAACATGTCGGATGGCTTTGAACTATCCAGCCCTCTGAGGGTTATTGAGGCAGAGGCGGTTGCACCATAGGAGTCGATTGCAGTAAAGCGGAAGGTTGTTTGGCCGGGCTTTGGAACAACCCGAGCGAAAAAATTCCCCGATGAATCAAGTGTGCCGACGGGGACTCCATCAATGGTGACCGAAACGATTTGAGCTGCTGGGATAGCGGCAACTGCGTTGCCAGAAATAAGAAGAGGGACATTAGTGGGGTGAACGCTTAGGTTGTCAGGAGACTTGATTGAGATCGTTGGAGGAGGCGATATCCATTTCATCTTTGCCGTTTGCGTTAGATCGCCTATCGAGGCCGTAATCAAGTCTGTTCCGAGAAGCGTACCAGAGTATCGAAAGGTAGCGATACCTGCACTGTCGGTAAAAGCATACCCTAGCTTGGTATGAGTGCCCGACACTTCGAAGTCGATACGAACTCCTGTCAATCGCGATCCGTTTTGATCCAATGCCCAAGCAGTAAGTTCGTGTTGAATTCCAGGCTGCGATTCAAATCGACTGGGGGTTAGTTCCAAGGTTCTGGCATCGGCAATATTCGCGAGAGCCATTCCGCCTGGATATCCATACGAATCGTAGACGTTAAAGCCGTACGAATAGATCCCGAATGGTACATCGCTGGTGAAGTTATGCGAACCAACCGACACGGGGATCTTTGCGCCAGAGTATTTACTGTTCGGAATAGGTACGAACAAGTTCTCCGAAATCAGATTACCATTCATCTTCAATGATCCGACCGCGGCTGACGGTACAACAATGTTGACGTAGTTAGTCGCAAAGTAGCTTGCTGGAGTGCTGACCGTGTATTCTGCCAAAAACTGTTCTGATGGAGGGATCAGCATCATGAACGGGTCTGCGTTGGCGTTATCAAAGCCCTGCCCATTTGCATACTGTGCCACAAGGGCTGGCCGATTGGTTTTGATATGCGACGGTTGTGAAAGAAGCAGCTCATAGACCTCCCCTTGATCGATGATGTCGACAACTTCTCCATTAATGCTTATGGAAGTGTTATCTTGTGATGCGAGCACTCGAAAAGTGTCACCGACAGACCGCGTTGCGAGAGGTACAGTAAAGAAACTGGTGCCCCAGGTCGAAGTCGGTGGAATCTGTTCTACGACATGATCGCACAAGGGTATGTTGGTCGGAATATTAGCGCAAGAGTGCCCACCGAATACCGCAATTGGTTCGTTAGATGACAGCATCGTCCCGGACAAATCGAGCGGTACGCCTTGTGCTTGAAGCTGGTACATCTGTCCAGCATTCAAATTGACGGTAAATGGCATTCCCACCGGCCTACCAAGAACAGGCGCAGAAGGCGTGATCAAAACTTTGGTGTTGTTTTCAGTTGCAACGATGTTGATTTGAGTGCGGGCAAAGTAGGTGTCCACGTTGTTTTTCCAACCAAGCACCACGTATTCCGTGTCGAGAATATCAACTGGAATACCGGTATACGCATCCGTGGTCTGAGCAATTTGATTCAGTCCATATACGGCAACTTCTCGATTGCTGATGACTCGGATTCCCAGATCGGTCACAACGCCGTTTGAGCCCAATGGGTCAGCGGCCGTAGGCACTTGCAATGTTGTTGTTTTGTTTGCCTCCACAGTGAACGGTGCGTTGAATCCAAGTCCAGGAATCGAAACGGATCCCGTAGCGTTATGAGGAGCCGAAATGAACAAAAAGAGACTCTTTGGCGGAGCGTGAATAGCCGCGTCACCCAAATTGGTCGGGAAAGTTAGCCAAAAATCTGTTCCTAAGTTATCACGCGTGATCGGACCACTGTCTTCATCCAGAATCGTACCTTTGGCACTTGCTTGGGCAATTCCAGCGAAGGTTGGTCGATGAAGATTCACAAGAAACCGTTCTGTTGGCTCGGCTGTTGAATCGTTGACGACGTTGATGCTAATCGTTTGTGACGTCTGGCCCGGTAAGAACTGGACTGTTCCAACTTGACTTCGATAGTCCAACGAATCGGTTGCGGAATCATTACGGGTAAAATAGTCGACCGTAATAGCTTCCATGCTCGGCCGGCTTAGGGACACAGTAAACTGAAAGTTTGTTTGCGATTCGGGCTGACGAACGCTTCTAATGGAAAGCATTGGCGCGTCAAGTGTAAGGCTAAGATCGTTGCTATTACTGCCGTTGCCTGCGTAGTTTACTTTGTAGTCTCTACCATTAAGAGTCACCAAGGAACTGTTAGGAAGGTTGGCAAATGTTCCAGCTATCCCTTCAATACCATCGTTATCGATAAAGACCACTTCGTTCAGATCCCCTGGAATACCAGTCCGATTGATTGCGATGTTTCCATTCAGCGAAATAGTTCCTGCGACTCGAAGTTGATCGTTGCCGAGACTAGGCTGATCTGAACGCCAGTCCATCGAAAGCAGTCCACTGGACGATTGGACGTAATTCCCAGCCACGTTCAAAGTACCAACTGGATTTCCTATCTGCATTTCGCCAGCATTCAAAACATTTCCCAGGAGACTACCGTTTCCAGCGAGAATTCCCCCGGAGATTCGTAGACCATTTGCTAGATTGCTAGGAGTAGAAAGAGCTCCATTGTTAAGCGTTGTGATACCGGCAGATTGCTGAAATCCGATCGTAGCAATGGCAGGAGTGGTTTGGGTTGAAAACGTGATCAATTGAGCTGAAGGGCCAATCGTCACTGAACCAGCATTGGATATCCCAGCGTTCACTCGCATGATTCCAGAATCTACGATCAAGACTCCGCTTGATGTGTTGGTTATGGCCAAATGAAGCAATGATTCGTCGCTGCCGCTTGGCTTTCTAAGGATGCCCGAATTGGTAAAGGGACGTGGCAATAAAGAGCGATTGAAATCGCCAAAGGAGATGTCTATGTCGTTTTCAATCCGAAACTCTCCTGACGCATTGTTTTGAAAACTTGCGTTCGAGTTTAGCGTCATCGGACTTGCCAATGTCACGCGACCGTTGTTGATCCAGGCGCGATCTAGAGTCTTGAAACTACCGCCAACGATGCTGCTACTGGCTGTCGAAGCAAGTTCTAAGATTCCATTGCCCCGTAGTGCACCGCCGTTCCATGTGAATGCACTTGTTATGCTTATGTTTCCATTGCCTTCGACGATCCCGCCGTTCTCTAGGTTTAAAGCAGTAAGTTCTGTTACGGAACCGGTATTGAGCGTTCCTCCAGAAAGCACTCGAATAGGATCCATTGCATGGAGGCTGCGAACATTAGCCTGCCCATTGATATCAATGTTGTGATCCCCGTTGGCTATATCGATGATAACGTCGTCGTTTGCGGTTGGCACTCGGTTCAGATTCCAGTTCCCTGGTGAGTTCCAGTTGCCACCTGAGGTGCCAATCCAACGCATGGGGTCCACCAAAGGTGGTGGATCTGCGATATCTTCAGGATCAGTGTTTTGGTTGTTTAGACTAAAACTCGAAAGGGCTGGCTTCGACTGGGTAGAAGAAAGCCATTCAAGCCCTCCGGCGTACGCGAAGACTCTTCGAGTGTCCTTGTCAACTGTCCACAAATCGGAACCACCTGCGGGATTGAGTGTGACGCCAGTAGCATTCGTGTTGGCGGGATCAAGAGGCCATGATCCCAAAGGATCCCCATTCAGGCTGTAGATAAACATTCGATCTGAAAGGGAGTCTGTCACCCAAAAATGTACCCCGTTCGTTACGATGCCCGTAGGTTGGGAATTCGCTGAATCAAGCGGGAAAGAAAAGGAGGCATCCAATGTTCCCGACAAAGTTCTCGCCCCCTCTTGAAAGCGATAGACTCTGTCAGTTCCTGGGGAAACGATCCAGGCATCATTTCCCCAAACAGTGATCCCCTCACTTGTACCTCCTCCATTGGCTTTCCAATTACCAAGAAGGGTGCCGGTCGCTGGTTGAAACAATTGGACTTCGTCATTCGCATTGACAAGCCATAGTTTGTCGCCTGCAGAAGTCATTGCAGACCCTCGCACATTCATCGATGTAGCTGTCGGTAGAAATCGGCGCGAAGTGCCATCGCTGGAATAGCGATATGCAACTCGATCTGCTGAATCAGGTACAAAGAATTTACTCAGTGAAGTTGGGTTCGTAATGATCGCGGGCGAAAGCAACGAATTTATCGATGCATCGGCGGTCGCGAGCCCTGATTGATTGCGAGAAACAAGCGTAACGTCGTTGCTCAAAATTGACGCGCTACCATTCACATCCATGAACGGGTTGTAGGTACCAATACCTGATTGAGATCGACTGACCAACGTAACATCACTCGAGAGAACGGAGTTTGAGTTGTTGACATCGCCTCGAACCACTGCGAATGCAAGATTGAATGGGTCGCCTGGAAGACCGTCCGCGTTTCCGTCAATCAATACCTCTTGAAGGTCGCGAACCGAATCGAGAACTGATACTTGGATTCGATCTGTTGTGAACACGAGACCAGATCGTAATGTCAGTTCTAAAGTGCGAGTATCTGGGCGAGAAACAATAAGACCCGTGTTGTAGTCAATATTTCGCGTTGGCGATCCGTGAATCACGATCTCGCCTGAACCTACGTTCTCAATCGGTTCCGAGAATTGAACACGAATTTGATTGACATTGAACCAGGGCAGATTTCGAGTATTGCCTACGAGCGGATAACCAAGGGCAGCAAATGCAAAATTATTACTCCAGAGTGTTGAATCGGCAAAGACTCCAGTCACCGTGGGTGCGATACGAATATTAGCTCGAACTGGGAGTGAGAAAGCCACGCCGTCGAATGTTCGGTATGTAAAGAAATCATTTCCCGAAAATCCGGTATTGGGCGAATAGGAAAAAGAACCGTCTGCTTGCAGCAGGATTAAACCGTGATTGGGACCTTGGCCAACACCAGCGACTTGGCTCGCCGTCAAGCCCGTGCTGTCGATGTCGTAGTCGTTGCGAAGCAATCCATTTGCAGCCGAAATAATAAGCGGCTGATTGAATCGAGCTGAATAGTTATCGTCGATGGCGACAGGTGCATCATTGACTGCAGCAACGGAAATCGACACGGTTGCTTCGGAGGAGTTTAGGAAGCCATCATTTGCTCGGTAAGTAAAAGAATCGACGCCTGTGTAGTTTGGCGAAGGAGTGTAGGTGAATCCACCATCAGGATTTAGCACAACGCTACCATTGGTCGGCTGTGCGACCAGAACTGCCATAAGCGAATCCGACTCTGGATCCGAATCGTTCCCCAGAACACCTGGTCCTGGAACTGTGAGTGGCGTGTCTTCCTGAGTCGAGTAGGAATCTTGACTGGCAACTGGAGAATTGTTTTCAAAGTAGAGTCGAACCGTTGTGCTATTATCCTGATTTGAAACATTGTCATTATTGACTAAACGAACAAAAAATGTTCCCGAAGTTCCCGCAGGCACCGAGTTAAGGTCTAGTGCAACTTGGTAAAGAACCTCTTGCCCGATGGAAGTCGTGCTCAAACTTGTTGTTGTTCCGAAAGCAGGCGATTGCCCCTCCGTTATGTTTAGGAAGCTATCTCGATTGGGTGCAAAAGTCGGAACCAGAGAATTGCCAAGGGCATCAATAAAACCAACTTCAAAAGCGTCATTGATCTGCGAAGAATCGCGATCAAACTTGATTCGAAAGTCAAAGTATAAGGCACTTGCGGTCGCGGGGACCGTCCACGGTGTGGTTAGACTCGAAAGTAGCGAATCCCCTTCCATCATCTGTTGGTTCGCAAAAGTTCCGGCGTTTCCCTGGGTTCCACCCCTTTCTTGAAATGTCCAGTTCGATTCAGGGATAGAAAACATACGAAATGACGAAGTACCTGGTCCTCCAGGATCGACAATACGACCATTCGCAATTCCATCTGCATCTCCTCGTCCGCCATCTTGCAAGTAAAGCTGAAATGCACCCGACTCCCAACGAGCACCAGTCGAACCGTCGAATGAAAAGTCGACGAGCTGATTTGAGAGCGAATCAAGTTTCCAATATTGGTTGGTAGGAGAATCTGTGGGCAGCTGAAGCCGGACGATGGACATGCCACCAATAGGCACATTGTCGACATCGAATCCAATCAAACCATAAGGCAGTTTTTTTTGCTCGTAAGGTACGTGTGATTGAAATGTACGAATGTTTTTGAACTCTCCGACGCTTGCTGAAAGTGATAGCCACTCGCCGAATCGCGACTCTGGAAAAGATGCGACGTTGGACTGCGAGTGATCCGAAACACCATCGCCATTGATGTCCGATCGTGGCGCTGACGATTCGAGCTGATCGTTAACACCATCGGAATCGTCGTCTCGGCTTATCGAGTATAAGAACGGTGCAGAAACGTGATCGAACGTGTGGGTTCCGACCACGCGAGCGTAAAGCAAAGATCCAGGAGCAAGCTCGCCAGCGATCGTTCCAGAAAAGTGGTTAGAACTCCCGTAAAATTCGCTTGATTGCAGAATCCCCAAGGACCGAGCTTGAGATGATTCTGTGATTGAATTCGAATTGGTAACCAAGATCTCGATCTGTGGTTTGATTAGGCGGGTTGAATGGCTGATTCCATTAGTGTCGATGGCGTTGCCAAGCTCGCCTTCCACATAAACACGCGACTGCACTTGAGATGGTATTGGGGAAACCAAACGAATAGAAGGTGCGAGCACCCCAGCGGTACGATGCAATCCCAATCGATCTAATGAGAAGTGACGTGTGTCGACTTCGGGAGTGGCGGTTATAGAATTACGCCCGTGAGGAATCGATGATATGGACTGAGTTTCGCTTGGCTGAGGATTGGGCGAGTCTTGTGATGAGGCGTTCGATGGCGATGCCATGGGCTGTTTAGCGGCTTCGCTAGATACCGAACTGCTTTTCGCATTCCCTGTCCCAACACTTTGTAGATCCGTTTGGATTGATGATCCCCCTCCGCTTGCGTGAAGACTCTCTGATGGAATCCCCGTCGGTCCCATTGGTTGTCCATTGAGGGAGGTTGGATTAGTTTGCTGCTGCCCCTCCGAGCCGCCGGCGCCGCCTCCTGAACCGTTGGCACCGATCCCTCCCAGACTCAATGAATCACCTTTGGCGATATCGCGAGTGTTGGATGGGGAGGCGAAAAGGCTGTTCGCATCAAGTCTTGATGTATCATCGAACGATTGTTTGGAATCGGATGGAGACGTGATACCGTCTTCAGCATGACCGTGCTGAAACTGAAAAAGTTGTGTCGGACCTGCATACACCTGTGGTTCCCGCAGGTTGCTTTGATTCTCTTGAAGCTGAGTCACTTTAATAGAAGAACCAACGGTATTCACAATCTCAGGTTTTGTTATGGGGTGCGTCTTCTCGTTCTGACTCTCTGTCGGAAGATCCAATCGTTTTCTTTTGTTAGAAACGGTCTGGCTCGAGAGTTGATCAGGCTTAATGCTCAAGATGTTCAGAATGGACTCCCATGAAACAGGAAGCATGGCCCCAGGTGCATCGCGGCGTTCAAGCGACTCAAGAAGCAAGAAACGAAAGCTGCTTCGTTTGGTGATTAAGAGCTTTGTTTTATCTTTTGGCGAAATTGATCGAGAGACAATCGAGAACATCCAAGGGACTTTATAACGTTGAAACATAGAATCACACAAAAATTGTGGCAAGAAAGCTTGAACGAGGTTCAGTAGGCTCGATCAAGCATCGCTGTATTCGAACGATAGAACTGACGTCTAATGCTTTGGCGGCCGCGAAACTCGTCTACGCATTTTCTTACTTGCCATTCGCAGCATAGAGACCACACCGGCAAAACCCGCTAACAATGCAGTGCCCGGCTCGGGTACTGCAACAATGAGCCCACCGTTGTTCAAAATGAATGGACGGCTATTCGGTGCGTTGTAGCTGTGCTCGTTCAAGAGTTCATCGGCGAAGGCTGGGTCATCTAACGAAGGGGCCCAATTGATCGGAACAACGGTGCCCGCCGCTATCGTGTGAGGAACGATAAACTCAAAATTAAAGATCGGTTTCGGCGCTCCCATGAACTGGATCTCGGTGAAGAAGTTCGGGATGTTCGATGCCACGACTAAGTCGGTTCCCTGACGCTGAAGTTGCGTGGGATATGCATTGGTAAGCAGGTTCCAGCCCGTAGTGAGTAGCGAGTTGCTCGCCCCTACATGATCTAGATTCGTCGCGTCAAACGTTATCCCATGCGGTAACACCGAATTTTCGCCATTCACATTGTCGCTCCCAACCTCAAACGAAAAGTTGTAGCCCGACAACAGAAACGAATGAACACTGGACGCATAAACTGGTACCGACACTCGATTGACCTGATCGGATCGTAAATCCGATTTCTGAATCGTGACCGTCCCTATCGTCCAAACAATGTCACCCTTCGCTTCGCAGAAAAAACAAAGGCCTAAGAAGATGCCCGCCACCCCAAAGAAGGATCGACAGAACAAAACTACGGCAGGAAAGCGATTCGAATCCGAGGCTGTCCTTGCCGCCCATACAGACGCAAGTTGATTTGACATGAAAACAATACTCGAAGGTTGTAGATCTCGTGAACCCAACCGTTCCAACAAGTAAGTCGTCTCGCTTTTCCATGCCCGACAAACCCGTTGAAAGGTTGACGTTTCAAAGTTCTATTTGCGGGCGTTTGCGAAATCAATCAATTTCTCGCAGCTTATAGGGATTTTTCCAAAAAACAGACTTTTTGGGACGCAGCAAGGGGGCTTCCAGCCACCTACCGGGACTTTTCAGGGGGAATGCGGAGCGTTGCCTAGCCCCTTTTTCGTTCCAGTTCCAGCGGCACGGCGGAGCGTGCCTGCTACTTATGACGCTGGGGTGCTTCCTTCCATGATTTTAAGCAAATCGATGGATTGTCGGTTCCGATATTCGTTTTGTTGGCTCGTCTCATGTACTTGGAAGGCGAGTTGAAATCGTTCCCGAGTCAACAAAACTCAATTCTGATCTTTCGCCGTCTGAACTAGTGGCTCAATTCCCAAAGGGAACTGCCTTTCGCAACATTCGTCTGAAATCAATTTTTGATGAAGGTGATGTCAGTCTAGTTCGACTGCACGATTCGATTTTGAAGGAAGGATGGATAAGTCGCTGATCCCGCCGGGATGAACCCGCACGGAGATCGAGGATGAAGCTTATCATTTGATTGTAGCTTTCAGTTGTGCGCTCCGCCGAGATAAACTCGACGGAAGCGAGAGCAGATCCGAGCCAGGCAAATGGGAAATCCGCAAGACGCAGCAAGCTTCATTGCTTTCCGTCGGGCTCGCCCCGGTCGGAAGCCACAACTGAATGCTACACATGCGAAAAGCCCCCCACACACTCACCCTCTTCATCTCCATTTTCATGCCTAGGCCTCCGTCGGGCTTGTCCCGGTCGGTGCCAACGTGTCTGCTCGGGTGAGCTGATACAACAGACTGAACTCATCATCATCCAGGTAAGTGCAATGCGAAGCAGGGACTTGGGCCCTAGCTTCGCAATAGGTTTGGTGCGCTACCGAAACCAAGCCCCAAAAAAAGCCCGTGCGTTCAAGGGCCTTGGGCCCGACGAACGCAAAAGGTTTGGTCGGCTAACCGTGCTGTGTGTGTCGCACCAAAACTATTGCGACGTGTCGGGGCTAGCCCGACCGTCGCGGTGGCGTGAACGCGTGCTTCGCTTGTTGGGTACTTCGCTTGTTGGGCGGTACCTTTCGGATCACCCATCATCACATGCTGACTGACCTCTTGAATGCTACCCTGCGGCATCAACCGTAGATAACGGGTCATCCGTTTCTGAGTTCAAGTCTTTTCGGAACTCAAGAATGTCACCGGGTTGGCAGTCCAAGACTCGGCATATTGCTTCGAGCGTGCTGAATCGAACTGCTTTCGCTTTACCTGTCTTGAGCACGGAAAGATTCGGAACACTGACGCCGACCGCCAACGAAAGGTCATTGAGCTTCATCTTGCGCTTTGCCAACATCACATCCAAATTTACAATGATCGAAATGGTGCCCTCCGAGCGAATCAAATAGTCAACTCTGATTCCTCGCGCAATCGAATTCCGATGCGCAGGATTCTTGTCACCACTACCAACAGTACGGCCGCAATCATCGAAGTCAGGATGCCACTTCCTGCCAAATTTTGCCAAAGGTTCTCCGGCGGATCCGACTTCTTCGAATAGACCACATAAGACGTCATCCATAGCAGGCTCAACGCATCAGCGATTCCCTGTACGGCCATTCCATAACCGAATCGCTCCAACCTTGTAACTGCTCTTGTTGAAAGGATCTCGCCAGAGGAAAACGTTTGCGACAACCTGAAGATCTGCCAGAGACAGTAAAGCCAGCACAGGACCGGCAGGGCACCAATCACGACTAATACAGCCCGATCGAATACAGTGAAATCCTTCTCGGTAAAGACTTTCAATCCGGACACCGTTTGGAACCCAACGGCGAAGTGTGGGCCAAACATAGCGTTCGCAATCTCGAACAAACTCCAAGCCATACCTAGCGATGCGAGAATGAGCAGCAGTCGACTCCATCGCCGCAAAGTTCGTCCGTCCGTGGTATCTGCAAAGTTGGCTTCCATTCCAGAACATTAGGAAATCGACGAGGGTGCCGTCAAGCTAACTTTTAATGCTTATCGATAAATTTTTTCCGCTTTACAGAATTTAGTCTCGGCATAAGCCGATAAGTGATTGCGGAGTCGGGGAGCATTCGTTGTAGTCAGGGAAGTGAAAATGTTTGACAGATTGAAGCGTGTCTTGTTCGGTTTCGAAACGGGCATCTTGTGTTTCATCACTGGAATTGCATTCGGCCAGTCGTGCGATTCCTCGGAGGGATCAGACACATCTTTTGAGCAGCGGCATATTGGTTCCAATGCGTGCGTCGAGCGAGGGCAAGACCGTCCGGTGGTCGATGGCGTGGGCTGGGTGTTTGGAATCCCGAGCAAGATACTGCTGTGGGATCGTCGAGCACTCAATCACAACGTGTCCAATGCAACGGTCGCCGAAGTGACGGAATACCTCGATCGAAACCATCTTCATCATACTGTCGTACGAGTCAATCAATACGCTCCGCTGCAAGAATGGAAGCGGTTAACACAGAATCGAAACATCGCTCCAGGCTGGCGGTACTCTGTTGGGACATTGAAGTGGGTGAAATACACGTTGGTACCTGGTCGCTTGTTTGGTAAAGATGAATACAACCCCTACACGAATTCGCTTTACTTGTATTCGGATATGCCGACGTTGGGATTGTCCGAAGCAGCCTATGCCAAAGATGTATCCACTCGCGAGCGACCAGGCACGTATGCTGCGGTTCAAGAGTTGCCATTGGTATCCCTTTGGCATGAAACTCTGGCGACGGGCGAAGTCGAACGGTATGTTCGAGTCCATGGAAGCTCAGAAGACATGAACAAGATCCGGCATGATCTATACGCTCGCTACGGCATGGAGATCGCAGGCTCGGCAACCCAACTTCTGCCCGATGGCTCAGGTCTATTTGCGATCCTCGGTGCGGTAGGTGGCCATGCAACCGCAACATTTCAATCGAATCCATAACGATCAAGCACTATTCGCGGACCTAATCGCTTCGCCCAGGCCTGTAGCTTTCAGTTGTGCGCTCCGCCGAGATAAACTCGACGGAAGCGTGCCCCAAGCGAAACCGGCAAAAGGGAATTCTGCACGAAGCTAGCAAGCTCCATCGCTTTCCGTCGGGCTCGCCCCGGTCGGGAGCAACAACTGAATGCTACACATGCGAAAAGCCCCCCACACACTTACCCTCTTCATCTCCATTTTCATGCCTAGGCCTCCGTCGGGCTCGTCCCGGTCGGTGCCAACGTGTTTGCTCTGGTTCGCTGATTCCGTTGAGGTCTTTCCGGGTTAACTAGAAAACAGCGATGTAATGGGCTTGCCATCTTCTAGTAAATGGTACGGTCTTCCTTGGGTGTCGCGGGCTTGAAGATTCTCGACACCCATGGCGTGATATACAGTCTTTGCGATATCTGCAGGTGTCAAAGGATGATCCGCTGGATACTCGGCGAATCGATCGCTCGAGCCGTAAACTTGGCCACCTCGAATGCCGCCCCCTCCCATGACGACACTCATGCAATGGGTCCAATGATCTCGACCTGCGCCGCCTGGACCGCCAGAACGCGGATCCCCGATCTTGGGTTTTCGCCCCATCTCGCTTGTCAGCAACAGTAGCGTTTGATCCAGTAGGCCTCGTTGGTGCAAATCCTCTACCAAAGCGGAAAATGCCTGATCGAACTCGGGGAGCAAATTCTCCTTAAGGCAACCGAAGTTGTTGCCATGCGTGTCCCAGCCTCCTTCACTTTTGCATTTGTCCGCGATGGTTTCGTTTTCTTTCCAAAAGACAGTAACGAATGGTACTTCCGCTTCGACCAATCGACGTGCCAATAATAAGCTCATCGAGTTGACCGTCTTTCCATATCGTTCGCGAACCGATTCAGGTTCGCTCGCTACATCGAACGCATTCGTGGTACTTGAAGACATCATCAGATCGATCGATCGCTGTTGATGTTGCTTCCAGGTTCGAATCGCGGCTACGTTTTCAAACTTGGCTCGAGCGTTATCTAGCTTTCCCAACAGGAGTTTGCGGGATTGCAACATCTCGGGAGTCACATCACCAGACAGAGTTAACGAAGGTGCCTGAAACGAGAGCGGTTCCGCCAAACTGCCGTTCACATACAACGGATCGTATTCTACTCCCAGTTTGGCCGAGAACTGTCCCGGTCGTGTGTAGGGAGCTTTGCTTGGCATGTGGGGAAGTGTGATCGCATTAGGTAGGCCCGGATGAAGCGGTCTTTGTGATCCCACAACAGACCCAATGAACGGCCAATCATCGGCATAAGGTCTTCGATCGTTTCCTTGCGACAAGAAAGTTGGGTCGGGAACGTGGCCTGTCAGTTGATAGTAGTACCCAGCGTGGTGGTCATTTGTACTGACGCTAGCGCCCACGGATCGAACAATCGCCAGATGATGCATCTGTTTGGCAGTGAGAGGCAGATGCTCGCCGATCATGACGCCTTGGGCGGATGTTGTGATCGGCGAAAACGGACCACGATACTCCGAGGGAGCATCAGGCTTGAGATCCCACATGTCGATGTGCGAGGAGCCACCGCATAAGAAGAACAGGATTACTGACTTTGCCTTGCCGCCTCCCATGTGGTTCGCTGGAAGTTCTGAATTCCTAGCAAGCAATGGTCTAGAGGCACCTACAGACAATCCAGCCAAGCCGGTTGCTGACGCGATCAAGAAACTGCGACGCTGGGCGTTAGTGCCCTTATTGAAGCGAGCCATAGAAAGCCGATGCAATTGCTGGACCTGGGGAGGGGTTCGTTGGGGAGTACTATTGTAGCAAATCGGCGCGAAGGGAAGGATTGCAATTCGTTGGTCAACTGCGATATGCTTCCTGTGGACGGCATAGACTTGCATTTCAGAGAATGGGGGACATTCCCTAAAAAGGTGGGAGCCGCAACGCCCCGCTCGGAAAGTTACGCGAGAGAATTAACTCATGGATCATCACGAACCGAGACGAGCCTTTTTCCGCAAGGCTGCGGCTTTAGCCTTGATCTCGAATACGGCTGAGATTTCGTTTTCCCAAACGACAAATGAGGCTCCCTTTGCAAATGTGCCCCTCGAGTATCGGGACCAATTGGCAAAGATGCGATCTCCGCTTCTCTTTAACGATGGTAACTTGGTTGTGACTCAAGCGGACTGGCAACGAAGAAGAAAAGAAATCCAGGCAGCTTGGGTGGGGATTTTGGGCTCATGGCCGCCAGTTGTCGAACGTCCAACCATCGAGATACTCGAAACCAGCGTTCGTGAAAACGTGACACAACGCCGTGTGCGCGTTCAAATTGCTCCGGATCAAACGAGTGATGGCTATATTCTGATACCGAACGGACCAGGTCCATTTCCCGCTGTGTTTGTCCCTTACTACGATCCAGAAACGAGTGTTGGACTCAGCAATAATCCGCTTCGTGATTTTGCTTGGCAACTTGCACGGCGAGGATTTGTCGGGCTAGCGATTGGGTCTCCTGGTGGAAATGCTCGAATGCCGGTACTGAGTAAGCAAGCGAGATGCCAACCGCTTTCCTATCTTGGATACATTGCTGCCAACGCTTGGAACGCATTGGCTACCATGCCTGAAGTGGACTCGGTGCGGATTGGAATTGTTGGCCATTCGTATGGAGGAAAGTGGGCCATGTTCGGATCCTGCTTATGGGAAAAATATGCGTGTGCAGTTTGGTCCGACCCGGGAATCGTGTTTGATGAAAAGCGCGAGAGCATTAACTATCAGGAGCCATGGTATCTGGGATTGGACTCGACGACCCGCAAACCAGGACTTGTTCGTGACGACAGTCCTCGAACAGGAGCCTATAAGACGTTGATTGAAAAGAGCCACGATTTGCACGAACTGCATGCGCTGATGTCTCCGAGACCGTTTATGGTTTCGGGCGGTGAGGAAGACCCGCCGTCACGTTGGACAGTACTCAACCATACCATTGCGGTGAATAAAATCCTTGGTGTTGAGCATCGTGTATCCATGGCCAATCGAGAGACACACGATCCGACTGAGGTGTCCAACGAAGAGATTTATCGTTTTCTCGACTATTGGCTAAATCGAAAGCAATGAAGACATATCGGTATTTGCTTAGTCCCAGTTATGGTCAGTCGCCATCCAAGGATTCAGGCCTCTTTGATTCAGAATGTAACTCTGCTGCCGAGGTTTTGAATCACGGAGACAATGTTCAGGAGCAATAATTTCGCGCCGAAGAGTCGGTTGACTCAACCACTAGCCAACCCTACGGAACCTCCACACCACCATCAAAGAGGCCTGACCCCTTTGATGCTACCTGGGACGAAAAATATCAGAACCTTGCTTTTGAGAACGATCTTTCGCCCCACATTTTTCGACCGCAAGTGCCGAGTCGATCTGGGCCACTCACCTTCCTGATCAAAACAATACGACAATGATACGACCGGGCCTGTAGCATTCAGTTGTGCGCTCCGCCGAGGCAAGCTCGACGGAAGCGGAACTCCTGGCGGTGCTGGTGGGCTTGGTAGAGTTCAGTTGTGCGCTCCGCCGAGATAAACTCGACGGAAGCGGATCTCCTGGCGGAACTGATGAGCTTGGTAGCTTGCAGTTGTGCGCTCCGCCGAGGCGAGCTCGACGGAAGCTTTTGATTTTGCTGCGTTAGTACGCCTGCGGCTGACCGTTATACGATTGATGGAACGGTATTGCCGTTCAACGAGGGAACCATCACGACCTAGGCTCTGTTGGCAATCTTGGCGCTGGGTCGCTCACGAGATACCAGCTATGCTTGACGCTAGATCTTGGCGCCTGCGCCTTTGGTGAACGCCATGAAGGCGGATTCTAGATTGATCTCTTCTTCCGAGAAACGACGAATGGCAATGCCATTGTTTATCAACAAGGTTGAAAGGGAAGAATAGTCTGCGTCATAATCTCTAAGAGTTACTCGCACCATCCCATCCACGATGTTCGTGTCCTTGACGATACTGTCTTGGCTGGCAATCTTCGCCGCCTGATCCAGTTGTTTGGCTTGTGCAGGTTCAATCAGTATCACCATGTCGGGTCGCACTTGCCTTATGATGGCCGTTACATCGTTGTTCGCAATCAAGACTCCCGAGTCGATGATGCCTACCTTGTTACAAACGTCCGCAAGCTCCGGCAAAATGTGACTGCTGACAATAATGGTCTTCCCCATCGATCCCAAACGTCGCATCAACGCGCGCATTTCGATCCGTGCCCGTGGGTCCAAGCCGCTGAGAGGTTCATCCAACAACAAGACTGCTGGATCGTGCAACAAGACTCGAGCTAATCCCAACCGCTGTGTCTGGCCTCTGGAAAGCGTGTTTGCATAGGCGTCTCGTTTGAATTCCAGGTCGACCACTTCCAACATTTCGTCACAACGTTTGCGACGTGCATGAGGGGCGATTCGATACGCGGCCGCAAAGAACTCCAAGTATTCAATGACGGTCATGTCGTCATATACGCCGAAGAAATCGGGCATGTAGCCCACCAAGCGTCGGATCTCTTTGGGATGCGTGTAGATCGAATAACCACACACGTAGGCTTCACCATATGTGGGTGTCAGAAGGGTCGCGATGATTCGCATGGTGGTTGTTTTTCCAGCACCATTTGGCCCGATAAAACCAAATAAATCTCCTTGCCCTAAGTCCAAGTCGATATCGCGGATCGCAACCATCTCGTCGTATTTTTTGGTCAACTGGGATGTCTTGATCATGAAGCACGCCGCTCTTACTTGGTGGGATTAATCTGAAAGGTGGAAGGTGCAGGCTTGGTGGAACGAGCCACCGGAATCAACAATCGCACAAAGGTCTTTCGAACCCCTTCGATCGGCTGAACGGGAACGGAATCACGCTGGATCGACCAGACCAGAGCCGCCTCGTCCACTTCGGCCAACAGCACCGCCCGGTCGTAGCGAACAACGTCGGAAGCATCGAGCGTACTGAGGTACCGATTGTAAAGCCCTGTGTAATTGCTTCCGCCTGATGCTTGATGGAACACAATCATTTCAAACAGTCGACCTAGGTTGTCGTTTCCACCGGGGTTCCAGGGTGAACTGCGCTCTTCACCACCCACATTCTGACGACGCTGCAATCTTCGCACCACGTCTTTGGGAAGAGTGCTGGAATTGATCGTTACCATTTCGCCGGATCGTAGACGTGTGTTGTTGAAGTACGCTCGACCACGATAAACCAACATGCTGTTCATCAAATCCAGATCCAACGGATTGACGAAGCTGCCTTCCAACAGGTCAATGGACCCTGCGACCGTGCTCAGTGCATGGGCCGTGTCAGGAATAGAAATGTCCTCGCTCCATGACGCGTTCAAGGATTTGGTGCCGGCGGCGGGAATCCCGATGCCAAACAAACCTTTTTGGATGTCCGATGTCTGCTCGCGATCCAATCGATCTTCAGTCACGCCGTGGATTTGGTAGGTGGGCATGCCGCGATCGGTTGCAACGGTGGATTCAAATCCGCCAAGACCTTTCCCAGGTTGTCCGAACCAGTCCAAAGGGACCGTTGGGGTTGAGCCTGTTTTGTCAGGATCGTTCAGTTTTCTTCTGCGGCTTGCAACAAAATCAAACGTACCACGAACCCCACCGTAAAAGTGACTGTATCCACGGCCGGTGACCGTTTGGGATTGGTAGTCAATATCGATCAGTTCCAAGGAATTCATGCTGGGTTCTGCGGGCTTCCAGGACCGTGCCATGCCCATGGCAATCAGGCAGCTTCCTGCAGAACATAAAATCAAAGTGATCCAGGTTCCTCGTGGACGTTTCCAAGCTTTGGAAACTAAAAAGTAGTCCAGTGGTCCGATCAACAAACACAGAGCTCCAACCAGGATAGAAATCGAGGTCAAGTTTCCAAGTGTCAACTGTGGAAAGCGATCCAGGGTTGCGTTCAGCTGGCCAGACAAGTCATCGTACCCTTGGTATCGGAGCTTTTCCCGCTGTACCGTTTTCTTTTCCCATTGGTCTGCCAAAAGCGATTTCAATAGGGCTGGGCGACTTTCCCAGGGAAGAATCTCGGGGCTATCGATCTCGGTTCCGATGTACAGGACCTTGCCTGCGCCATGGGCCCATTTCGCAAGGAGCGGAAACTTGATTCGCTCCGCCGTTTGTGCCGTCACATCCACGGTTCCCGTCCGCAGCGTGCAGACCGCGCATGTCAATTTATCGAGAGGACTTTGGGACCCAAGAAACGATTCCAAGGGAGCAGAATCACATCGGTCTACAACCCCACCGAAGGAACCTGGCAAGATGGATGCCAGATCCGGTTTGTCGATCCAACTGGCGGACTGACTGCCTAAACTCAAAACCAGCCGTCCACCTCGGGTAAGCCAAGTTCGAAGTGCTTGTGCTTGAGTCGCCTGGATCGATTCGTTGAGCGTCTTGTTGGAGGAAGACATCACCACGAGATCGACCCCTTCGTATCCTTGCCATTGGGTTGGCAATTGATCGGCTTGCGTGAGTGTCGCCAAGGAAAATTCGGGCAGTGCACCTCGGGCTGATTTCATGGCTCCTTGGTCCAATTGAAGCTTATCGGAACCAATACCAACGACCCAAGGCTGGGTGGCTGGCAATACTTGCCCCCGTTCCTGGTCGGTCAACGATCGTTCGAAAACAAGTCCGCCGGTATTATCCAGAAGGCGAACCATGATCGGTCGATTGTGACGACCGTGCTTTACAAATACACGAAGGCGATACGGCGTTGCAGGCTGCAACTGAAAAGCCCAGGAGGGGTCGGTGTAGACCACATTCACACCATCCCCATCGCAGGTTTGAATCTGAATGGTGCCGCTAATTGCGTCGCTGGATGTAATGTCGAGAGTCGTTGCAGTTGGGTAACCAACTTTCCAAACGCCCCCTAGACCCATGTTTGCGACAAAAGAGACATCCGCCTTCGCGGTGTTGCTAGTCGCAACTGGACTTGCGGCTGTCGAATTAGCCTCTTGCGAAAAAGCGATTTCGGCAAGTGAGGGCAGAAGAAGCCCTAACAGCAAGACAATGCATCTAAGACCACCAGCCATGGAGCGGAAGGGGCGAGTGGAAATCGCGGACGAAGTCCGCTTTCTGCTAGCGCAAAAAAAGTGTGCTCTCCGGAGAGAGCACAAAATGTTACGAACGTATTGAAGTTGCAAATTGATCAGTCGTTCTTAATCGAGTCGTTTGACCATCAAGTTCTTGAAGTAAACCCGGCTTCCTGGGTCGTGAGCTTGCAGAGCAAAAGTTCCTTCATCTAGAACGCGGGTAAAATCATTACCTGCCTTTTGACCTTCTGGTTCAGTGTAATCTACCAAGGTTTTTCCGTTGACCTTCAGAGTGATTTGTTTTCCCTGAACGATAATTTCTTGGGTGTACCATTCGTTATCCTTGGCAGCTGGTTCAGCAACGTTCTTGACTTGGTAGATGCTGCTAGTCTTGATCGGGTCGGATGCGGTCAAGTTGACTTGGCATTCGAAGCCGTACTTGGGCCAGCCTGTTTCTTGAAACTTGGTGTGGAAATAGATGCCCGCGTTGCTGTTGGGCATTGTCTTCACGTCGGCCTTGAAGTGAAAGTTCTTGAAAGGCTTGCTGTCGCCGACATAAAAAATGTGGCTTCGTTCGCCTTGGCAAACCAAGCAGCCATCTTCCACTTTCCAGCTGGCGGCGTTTTCATTCACCTTCCATCCGGTCATGCTTTTGCCGTCGAATAGCTCGACAAATTCCGATGCGTTGTTGAAGGAGATCAACTTGGCAGCGGTTGGCTGCTTGCCCAACTTGTCGCCACCGGGAAGTTCACCAGCTTGGATCTTTTCGCCGAAGGTCTTGGACTCGCCTTCTTTCTTCTTTTCTTCAGCCTTCTTGAAAATCTCTTCGATTTCCTTCTTGGCCTTTTCAGCATCAGACTTCAGCATGGGCTGGTACTTTTTCTTATCCAATCCCAAATCATGAAGCGCATCGCCGTAGGGATTGTGCTTCTTTTTGTTTTCTTTGTCGATGTGACAAACGTTGCACTTGGCTTCGCCAACCAATGCCTTGAACGCTTCGTCCTTACTTCCTTCGACGTAGACTCGACCAAATTGTTCGCCGAACTCTTTAATGGCAAACGCGGATTTGGACGACACAGCTGCCATCAGAGCGACGGCGCAAACAAAAAATGCAATTCTCATGCGAGACATGTCTCCATAGGGTGGGATGTGAGGAAGTTCCTAGTGAAACTCCGCTCGAAACTTCTAGCTAGCAGGCTCTGATTAAAATAGCAGAACCTGCCGCTGTCAAACAGTGTAGCTGATGCAAGGCAAATAACGGGCCGAAAAGAGCGATCCACCTTTCATCGCGGTTGTTCTATTCAAGCCTGCATCGAATGCCATGTGTCCTTGGCGACCTGCAAAGCTTCTGGGAGCTTGGCTGGAAGCTTGCCGCCAGCTTGAGCGAGATCCGGCTTTCCGCCACCACCACCGCCGACTGTTTCAGCCACGGGGGTGATCCATTTGCCTGCACTGAAGCCTTTTTCGACGAGCGACTGACTGATCCCCGCGATGAGGGTGACTTTTTCGTCTGCCGAATTCGCCAGCAAAATCGCGATTGGCTCCGTGGACTTCTTGCGAAGCTGATCGATCCATTGCCGCATCATGCCGGAATTGGCGTTGGGTGTTTCGGCGACAATCATCAGAGTACCTGAAACCGGAACAGCCATCCCCATCAGATCATCGATCGAGATGCTACCCGTCGAGGTCATTTGTTGGAGTTGTTCGTGCAACTGCGATTGCTCCACCAACAATCCTTCTATTCGGCTTGGAACCTCTTCGAAGGCAATGTTCAGAGCACGAGCGGCCATCTTGAAGGCGTTTCGCGTCACTTCGTACGATTCTGGCTTCGCGACGGCATTCCCCTTAGCGATCAAGGCAGGGGGTGCTTCGTTGCCACTTCCTCCGACCAGCTTCTTCAGTTTGCGCGTCGCAGTGATCAGTTCCATCGTCTTATCGCCCAGGGAAGCAATCGTGCAGCCGAGAGTTCCTGCTGCTTGCATGGCAAGGGCTTCCACGCGTTGACGTTGCTCGATCGCTCTTTGGCCGGTAAGAGCCGTGATGCGACGGGTTCCGGATGAGACGCTTTCTTCGGACAGGATTTCCAGCGTCCCCACCTCGTCGGTGCGATCCAAGTGGATACCGCCGCAGAGTTCCTTGGAGAAAGCCCCCATGCTGACCATGCGTACTGGATCGGGGTATTTCTCCCCGAAGAGCATCATGGCGCCTGCTTCACGAGCGGTTGCTAAAGGAACCAGTTTCCAATCGATTGCAGCGGCCTCTTGGATCCGTTGATTCGAAATCGACTCGACCGACTTCAATTGGTCCTCGGTAAGAGGTTCCTGATTGCTAAAGTCGAATCGCAACCAGTCTGCATCCACCTTGCTACCTTGTTGTTGAGCATGCCCGCCGACCACGCTTTGCAGAGCGTGATGCAGGATGTGCGTCGCCGAGTGAGCGCGGCGGATGGCATTCCTTCGATCCGTATTGACACTCGCTTCGACCGCGTCCCCTTCTTTGATCTCACCCGAGGCAAGCTTGCCGTAATGAATGATCAAGTCACCGCTACGCTGCGTGTCGGAAACTTCGAAGGAGCCCTTGGCGGTAGAAATAGTGCCCGAGTCCCCGACTTGTCCGCCGCTTTCGCCGTAAAAAGGGGAGCGATCCAGAACAATGCGAACCATGTCCGAGGCGTTCGCGGGCTGGATCGAACCGACCAATCGGTCCTCTTTGGGCTTTCCGACGATGATTCCTTTGACCTGAGCCTCTGCCTGCGTCTTCTCGTAGCCTAAAAATTCGCAGTGCTGCAATGCTTCCTTGAGCGTTTCGATGGGGCCCGTTTCAAACAGTTCTTTTCCACCGCCGCCGCTGACTTCGCCGTGTTCGCCCATCGCGGCGCGATAGCCTTCCCAGTCGAAGCTGTAGTTCTTTTCAGCTGCAATTTGCTGGAAGGTTTCGGGGGGAACGCCGTAGGTTTGGTACAGGCTTGCTGCCTCGCGGCCATCCACCATGATCCTGCCCGAGGAATGCATGTCATTGAAGACTTTTGCGATACGATCCAAGCCGGAGTCGATGGTTGCGAAGAAATCGGACTCTTCCCGTTTCATCACCTGAGCGACTCGCTCGGTCGTTTGTGAAAGTTCGGGGTAGACCGCTTTCATCATGTCAGCGACTGTCGGAACCAATTGGTGCAAGAATGGTTCGCGAAGCCCCATTTGGTGGCCATCCAAAACAGCTCGTCGCAGCAGACGCTTGATGACATAGCGAGCTTTCTTGGGCCCAGGATAAACATTTTCGTGGATTGCAAACGTGCAAGCGCGAACGTGGTCGGTGATACGGCGCAAGCGGCGTCCGTTGTCGGTTTCCGCTTCGTAATTGAGGCCGCACACTTCGGCCGCAGCCTTCACGATAGGCATCAAGATATCGATGTGATAGTTGGTGGTGACGTTCTGAAGAACGCTGGCTGTTCGTTCCATCCCCATCCCGGTATCGATGTTTTTGCTTGGCAAGGGGCGAAGATTGTCAGGTGGTTCGCCGACTCGATTGAACTGCGTGAACACCAAGTTCCAGATTTCGACTGTCTTGCCGGAATCCAGGGTGTAGTAAATTTCGCTGCAAGGACCACACACTCCGTCAGGCCCTTGGCTAGGAGCGGAAGCGGGCCAGAAATTTTCGTCCTCTTCGAGCGGACTGATGCGGTTGCTAGCCAACCCAATCTTTTCGTTCCATATTTTGAACGCTTCGTCATCGTCTTTATAGACGGTTACGGTGAGTCGGCCCGGTTCGATCCCCAACCATTTTTTATCGGTTAGAAATTCCCAAGCCCAGGCGATCGCTTCGTTCTTGAAGTAATCCCCGAAGCTAAAGTTGCCGAGCATTTCAAAAAAAGTATGGTGGTATGCCGTTCGGCCTACGTTATCAATATCACCCGTTCGCAAGCATTTTTGGCAGGTGGTCGCGCGTGTGAAGTCAAGCTTTACCTTGCCGAGGAAATGGTCCTTGAACTGGTTCATCCCGGCCGGAGTAAACAACACGGAGGGGTCCCACGTTGGAACAAGAACGTCGCTGGCCTGTCGATGATGTCCTTTGGATTGGAAGAACGACAGGTATTTTTCGCGTAACTCGTCCGTTTTCATCGTAAAGTGCTTAGGCTGTTAGGAATGGAGGAAAGAGTCGATGGCAGAACGCTCGGCCGAAACGACTGGTCCGTAGAATTTAGCGATTCCATGGAGTTTCGCGTAGCCCAGCCGACCGAAAAGCCCGTCATGGGCTAGCATTTGCCCCGGAACCTCATCGATCTTGACTTGGGTAGCCCATTTCTGGCATTCTTCCCTATATGACCCGTATTTGCCGCTCGAGTAGGCAATTTTGAATATTGACGAACGAACGATTGACCATGCCATCCAACCTTCGAAACGCTCTTTCGACCAAGTTACCAACGCGTATCTTTGTCGATGCGTCGCACACCTGTGCATCTGGAAAGAATTCGGGGATCGAGCGAGTGGTTCGAAGCATTCTGTCGGAATGCAGTCAATGGTGCGAGCAAGACGGGCTGCCGGCCCCCACCTTGGTCACGCATTTCAAAAAGAATTTTTATTCGATCGACGCGGATCTCCAGAAGTGGTTTTCGCATGTCGCTCAGCTCGAGTCGAACCTTCGCAGCAAGTTGCCCTTTTTGTACCTGAGGACTGCCAACCGGCTTTGCAAATGGGTCGGTTCGTCCAAGGTTCGAAAATGGCTGCTTCCCGAGGCCGGTCATTTGGGAGCGTTCAAGTTGCCTCATAACTTCTATGACTCAACGCTACGCCGCACCTTGCCATGGAGTTCTAAGCCGGTTGCACCGGGCAAAGACGATTTGTTTTTGTTGCCGGATGCGTACTGGACTCGACGTGGCGTTTGGCAAGCGGCCGCAGAGGCTCGGACCGCAGGCGCGACGACAGCCACCCTGATTTACGATCTGATCCCATTAACTCATCCGCAATACGTTGGTGAAAAGCGGATGATTGGGTTTCAAAAATACCTTCATCAAGCGATCGAAAACTCGGACTTGATTGTCGCAATTTCGAAAACCGTACAAGACGACGTCAAGGAATACATTCGACTTCATCGAGCTCAGTTCACAAGCGTACCGAACGATATCCGGCACTTTACCTTAGGTGCAGAGCTCAATTTGGTGGAGGGCAAAGTTCGCCCAGAGGTACAAGAACTGTTTGCGAGTTCGGCTAGCACCGAGGGACCGAAGAACCCTTATTTGATGGTTGCTACCTTCGACCCGCGTAAGAACCATCATTACCTGCTAGACGCCTTCGATCTTCTATGGAAGACTCGCGATGACGTTCGGCTGTGTCTTATTGGACGCGTTGGTTCTTTATGTGAAGATGTCATCCATCGGGTGCGAAACCATCCTGCATTGAACAAGCAACTTTTTGCCTTCTACGATATGAAGGATGCGGAATTACAGCACTGCTATCGAAACTGTCGCGGGGTTGTATTTCCATCGATTGTCGAAGGATTTGGCTTACCTATTGTTGAGTCGCTGTGGTTTGGAAAACGGACTTTCGCAAGCAATACTCCGATCCACCGCGAAGTTGGCAAAGGGGACTGCGTTTACTTTGACTTAGAATCCCCGTTGTCGCTAGCTCAAGAGATTGAGAACTGGGAGCTGGTAGCGGATGCGTCGGATGGCAAGCTTCCCATACGCCGCCCACTTTCTTGGGAGGACAGCAGTCGCCAGCTCATGGGACATTGTCTGAGCGCATTTCACGAAGAGCGGCAAGAGCAAGACGATTCCCTAAGGAAAGCTGGGTAAGCAACAGTTGGCGTAGCATTTCTGGTTCGATCTTGCTGCGTTAGACCTTGACTTCTCGATTCGCTTTTTGCAATACAACGAACTGATGATTCGGAAATGATTTCCGAGGCACGATCCCACGATTAACGGCATGGATGTTGAGTTCTCAATGAATAATCTATGGAAAGCTATTCGCGATTCGCTACACCACACACCGTCGATCGTGCTTGCCACGCTTTGTTCCTTGGGTGTCGCGTTGCTTTGGGGATCCAACATCGGAGCTTTAGCACCGGTGATCGACATGACGTTGCGCGGCGAATCCATGCAATCGTGGACGCGAAAGAGCATCGAAGAAAATAAGCAAAAGATTGCATCGCTTGAACAGCAGATCATTGCTGCCCCGCTTCCAAGCGACAAGGACAACCTCGAAAAGGACGTGGCCAAAGAAAGAAAAAGCCTTGCTTGGAACGAATGGACATTGAGCTGGGAAAACGCTGTGTTGCCCCAGGATCCGTTCCAGACCATTTGCTGCATTATGGGCGTTTTAGTCGTAAGCACCTTGGTAAAGCACTTGCTGATGCTGGCCAGTGATCTGCTGATCGGACATGTATCCACGAAAATCATTCGCACGATTCGGCAAAGGGTTTTCGACGCTTCGCTGAGCATGGACCGCAAGACCTTTCAAATGTTTGGAACCAGTGGATTTCTGGCTGCGATCACTGGAGCCGCAGATGGGCTCGCAAACGGCTTGATGAGCCTTTTTGGGGCTGCAATCCGCGAGCCACTTCGAATCATCGCATGCTTGATCGGCGCGTGTTTGATCAGCTGGCGTCTGCTGTTGCTGACGGTTGTTTTTGCGCCGTTGTTGATCATGGTTGTGACGTACTTCAATCGAAAGATTCGATCGATCGCCTCTTCCATACTTGGACGCAATGCAGGCTTCCACGAAGTCCTGCTGGAGGCGCTCAACAATGTCTTTACGGTCCAAGCATTCACTATGGAAAAGCATGAGAAGGAACGCTTTTCCGTTTGCACCAACGACATGCGACTCATCAACATCAAGATGATTTTCTATACCGGACTCAGCAAGCCATTCACGGAACTGGTCGGGATCGGCATGGTCGCTTTAACGGTATGCGCAGGAGCCTATCTGGTCATCAATCAAAAGACTCATATCTTCTTCATTCGCGTTTGCGACAATCCGATGTCCATTTCGGAATTGTTGATTTTCTTTGGGCTCCTGGTGGGTGCCAGCGATCCTTTGCGAAAACTGTCTGGAGTCTCCATTTCCATTTACAATGCCGCAATGTCCGCCAATCTTCTTTACAGCATTATCGAATCCAAGCCCGTACTGCAAGAAATCGAATCGCCAGTCAAGCTGGACTCACGGCATTCGGTGTTGGCTCTCAAGCAAGTCAGCTTTCATTACGATCCAGGTCAAAACGTTCTCGCGAATATTGACTTGGAGATCCCCTTTGGGAAAACGATCGCCATTCTGGGATCGAACGGCAGTGGAAAGTCGACCATGATTCAGTTGCTTTGTCGCTATTACGATCCCGTCGAGGGGTCGATTTCTATGGACGGTGTGGATTATCGCGATCTGGCTATTCATGACGTTCGAAAGCGAATTGCTTTGGTAAGTCAAAACACGGAATTGTTTAATCGCAGCGTTTGGGAAAACATTCAGTACGGCAGTCCCGAGGCAACTCGCGAGGAAGTCGTTGCCGCATCCGTAGCCGCGCACGCTCATTCGTTTATCGAAGGATCGCTAAGCAACTCCTACGAAACGATTGTAGGCCAATCCGGTCAACGGCTCAGCGGAGGTCAACGTCAGCGTATTGCGCTAGCTAGGGCTATTCTCAGGAAACCTGAAGTTCTTATCCTGGACGAATCGACCAGTCAGATCGATATGGCGAGCGAGCTGGAGATATGCGAAACGCTTCAGACGATGAAAGGTCAAATGACGATTGTCATCATCACCCACAGGGAAGCATTGCTAACACTCGCTGACGAAGTTTACCAAATGCAAAATGGGAACTTGCATCAGGTAGCGCATACCGTTGTGTCGTCGGCAGCCTAGCCTGCTCGCTTGGCAGATCCTGTTGTTCATGCTTCGCGAGGCCCGTCCATGCTTCGCGAGGAATCGCTCTAAGCTGCTTATCGTTGCTCTTTTTCAGTGCTATTCTATGTAGACCTCTGTCTCAAGTTATAATCGCAGAGCTATTCGGAAACGCACCCTAACCGAGCCAAGCGATGAAGAACTTCAGTGCTCAAATCCAATATGGACTTCTTGCAGTAGAAAAAGGCTTCCTGAGTCAGGAGGCATTGGCAGAGCTTGTGCAGCAGTGGCTTGTTGATTCCAGCCAACCTAGTTCCAATCCTTTGGGCTTGGCTGAATTTCTAGTCAAGTCTGGGAAGATTACTGAACAGCAGTTTCTGGAGCTCACGGCCGAGCTGGATCAAACTTGCGAGATCCCTGTCCCCGAGATCCCTGCCCCAGAGCCAGCGACGGAAGTCTTGCCATACGATGCTCCAGGAAGTCCATCGGAAGGGACGATTCCATGGCAGAGCGTGCCTCAAGCGAAACCCGCCCCCGATCTTGAGCAACGCGATAAAAACAAACGATTCAAAATCGTCAAGAAGCACGCAAGCGGCGGTTTAGGGATCGTCTATGTTGCACGGGACCTTCAGATCAATCGAGACGTTGCGCTGAAGCAAATTCGAGCCGATCGACGGCAAGATGTTTTGAGCGAATCGAAGTTCATGCTGGAAGCCGAGATCACTGGCCAATTGGAACATCCGGGTATCGTACCCGTGTATGCGCTAGGGGTCGATTCTGACGGTGCACCTTACTACGCCATGCGTTTCATTCGAGGTCGCGAACTGAAACATTTTATTCAGGAATTTCATCGTCTTAGCGATTCCAAATCGCCCAGCTTTGATAGCGTGATGTTTCGCCAATTGATGCGACGCATCTTAGATGTTTGCAATGCGATCGAATATGCGCATTCGCGTGGAATCCTGCATCGCGACTTGAAGCCTGCCAACATCATGCTCGGCAACCACGGTGAAACGTTGGTGGTGGACTGGGGGTTGGCCAAATTGATTTCTAGCAAACCAAGTGAGATCGATATCACCGAATCCACTCGCGAGTTTCCGGTGCGAGTTCGTTCCTCGGGCAGCAATTCCGATACGGTCTACGGTTCGTTTAGCGGCACGGTTGCGTATGCACCGCCCGAGCAGCTTCAAGGACATTTAGAATTGCTTGGGCCTGCTTCGGATGTGTACAGCTTAGGTGCGATTCTTTACGAAACACTTGCCAACCAACCACCGATCACCAAACGCCCTCAATCGATGTTGCAAGTGGTGGAATGGATGCGAGCCGGCGAAGTTCCCTCGGCCAAGTCGATCGTGAAGACGGTCCCAATGGCTCTCTCCATGATCTGCCAGAAGGCAATGGCCTTCGAGATCGCTGCCCGTTATGGCTCCGCTGGTGAATTGGCTTCGGATCTGGAGCGATGGCTTGCGGATGAACGCGTGCTTGCGTTTGGAAATCGCGAGCCTCTGCAGGAAGTTGCGGGGCGATGGCTACGTCGATACCGATCATGGACTTTTCCCGTCGCGGCCGCTCTGGTTTTCTCAACTTTGGTGATGGTCGTCGGTGCTTGGTTGATCAACCGATCGCGAATCGCGGAAGCCACTGCAAAGTCGGTCGCCGTTCAATACAAAAACGAAGCCGTGAATCGAATCGGTGTCGCTCGAAATGCCATCGACACCATGCTGGTCAACAGTTCGGAGGCTCTACAAGACTTCCCTGCAACCCTAGATTTGCAATCACAGTTGCTTCAGGCTGCGATTGATGACTACGCCAAACTCAGTCAAGGAAGCTCGTCTGATAACGAACTTGAATTGGAACGCGTGCGTGCTCGCGTGCGGGTTGCGGATATCGAGCAGATGCAAGGCAATTTGGATTCGGCCTACCTCAAGTACCTGGAGGTCATCCAAGAAACCGAGCAGAAAGTTCAGCGATTCACCAAGGGGAACGATCCGGTCGCTTTGTCATGGAGAGTCGAATTGGGTAAGGCACACGCTCGACTTGGCCTAGCGTATGATTTGGAGAGGAAAGAGGGACGCGCTGCAGATGCGCGAGAACGATTCGTAACCGGGATCGATATTCTTAAAAAGGCGGCATCGGAAACGAACGCAGATGATTTAGCGAAGGTCGCTTTGGCGAGGATTCAAATCAATTTTGCTAACTCCAATTCGATGAACTCGCAGACTAGCGAGGCCATCCGGTTCGTCGAAGATTCGATTCAGCTGTATGAACAAATGGATCTGGGTAACGACCTGAAGATTCAGCTCGCCTCGTTGCAAGCCAACGAAAGCGCCGGTCGATTCTTGGGTAAGCTGGGCCAAACATCCAAAGCGGTGCAGTATCTTGATTTGGCAATGACGGGTGCTGAAAAGATGCTGGTGGATGAGCCCAGCAACCGTGATCTGCTGAAGTTTCAATCGAGCGTCTTCGTCTCCAAGGCGACGATTCATCGCCGGCTAGGAGACTGGGGGCAAGCGTTAGTGGACCTACAAAAAGCCTCGACAACCTACGGACTGCTCAGAAAGGGTTGGCCGAACAATCTCGAGTTCATCGAAAACGATGCGATAACACGATTGGATATCGGGCTGCTCTTGCTTGACCAATTAGAACCATCGCGAGCGGCCGAACCTATGGAAAAGGCATTTGTAGATTTTCGACAGCTACATCAAGCGTACCCGTCGATCCAACGATACGCTGACAGCTTCGCTAGTGCCTGTAGCGGGCTGGGACAAGTAGAAACACAAACCAATTCAGATCCAACCGCCGCGATCAAGCTTCTTATTGAAGGCTATAACCTATTCGATCGCCTGTTTTTGGAATCAGACAACAACAGATTGTATGCTTTCAAAATGGCCAACACGAAGGCTCAGTTGGCTCAAGCAACAGAACGCACGGAGCAACGTGCGGAAGCGGCGAATCTTTGGAACGATTCTCACGTACTATTGAAGCAGTTGATCGAGGCAGATAGTACGCAAACCGATGTTCTCCCTGATTATGAATACGCGCTAGCTCAAGTTCTTTGGAGGCAAGGATTGCTGGAATGGAGCGATGGTGATCGGGACAAGGCCGCAGCTCTTTTCCTGGAGTCCATTCAAGTTCTGGAACGTTTGGTTACCTCGCATCCCAGCAATGGTCAGTATGCGTGCGAACTGGCTCGGTCGCTGATCCGCTGTCCGCATCCTCCATCTGTGGACTTACCAAAAGCCGAGCAACTTTCTCTTCAGGCCTATAATAGCCAACCGCAGAATGTCGTTTTTTCGAGACTGGTTGCTGAATGCAAGCTACAACAGGGACAAGCTACCGAAGCCAAAAAGTACTTGGACCAATTGCCTGCGGACGCAACAACTACCCAAGACCTGGGGCTCATCGCACTCTACGAATTTCGATCGGGAAATCCAACCAAGGCTGTGGAATATCTTAGGGAAATGAAGGAACGCATGGACGCTGAGCAACCTTATCTTATTGATCTACATCGATGGTACGATTCCTTGGTGGGCACCATCGACAAAAAGTAGGGACGAGAGCTTTTGACTGATGTCAACCGGGCACGGTAAGCTGCGTCGGCTTTGCCGTCTAGGCGATCGAGTCTGGATAGCCTTGCGGAATATGACGATTATTCAACCTGTTGTTTCAACATGATCCTTTCGGAAATGTTCAACGGGCCTACGTCATGCTTCACCAATTCAGCGCAGGATCATTTCGGCAGCCGAAGCCGTTCGCGCTGGCTGTGGTGATCGCCTGCTGCGCTTGTTTTTCGGGCCAAGCCTTTCCGCGTTTGCATGCTCAAGAGATATCCGAGCAAGATGACTCCGGTGAAGTGCAACAAGATTCCGGTACCGTGCAACAAGCGTCGATGCTCCAACAGACGCCCTTTATCGAGCCACGGATCAATATCGCTGAAGAGTCTGGGCGAGCGCAACGCAATGCGTTTACCGCACCTTCCTCTCTTCTAAATTCCAACACGGCAAATTCCAGTGCAGGATCGAATCGCCTGGGGGGGATTGATTCGCAGCGAAGAACATTTTTAACGAAGGATTCGGTTTCGGGTGGAGAAGCCTTAACCTTGTCCACCACCGACGTAGGAAGCTTGCTGAAGAAATCGTCGTCGGGACTGAGTGCGGGCGTTCAAAGCAAAACACCGGTGGTAAGCGATCCGCGTGTTCGCGGTTCTCGGATTGGATCGCTAGCGGCATCGGGTTCCCACTGGGTACCCGCGCGAGCTGATTTGGATACGATCCTTAGCAAATTTGATTCACGTCAGATATCGAGAGTCGACATTATTCCCGGCCCATACTCCGTTCTCTATGGACCCGGATTCGCGTTCACCGATGTTCAATTGCTTGGATCGCCTCGGTACCAGAACGGGCCCGAGTTGCATGGTGTCACGGACGCCGAATACAAAGTGAATGGAAATCAGATTTTCGCACAGCAAACCGTCTTGGCTGGTTCGCAAGATTGGGGTGCGCGACTCAATTATGCGGCTCGGACGGGAGATGATTTCCGAGCTGGAGGAAGGTTACCGGTTCCATCCAGTTACCAGTCAGAGGAAATGATTCTAGCCTTAGGTCGAGACTGGAAAGAAAGTTCGTTGGAGTTCAGCGTTTTGCGATTGGATCAGAACGACGTTGTTTTTCCGGGCTACGTGTTCGATTTGGATCATCTGGTTACCGACGGATACGATGTCTCGTACACACTTCGCGATCTGAGCGGCATGGATGCCGTGATTACAGACGCTTGGTACAACCGCACTCGCTTTCAAGGCAGTGCGTTGAATCCACAGAAGAGTATTTTCTTTCCCGTTTTAGATCTCATCAATTACACCGGAACAACGGACGTGGATTCGATGTCAACGGGATACCGTCAATCGTTTCTCATCGGCGACCTTTCCAGCGACAGCTTTCAATTCACGGCGGGTCATGATTTGCGTTGGATTAAACAAGAACTGAACGAAATTTCAAGCGGAGTCACGCTTGGCTTGCCCTTGCCGTTTGTCGATCGCAATTCACCGATCCCACGATCGTTCATGGCCAATCCAGGTCTCTTTGTTGACTACAAGGAGGAAGTTGGAGATCGGCTAGGTGTCAACTTAGGTGCACGGGTCGATTATTCCGCGAGCCAAATGGACGACAGCGCGGATAAACTGGCGGGGATCGGTATTGGTTTCAACCCGGTCAGCTACAGCAACATTGTTGGAACCAATCAATACGACAGACAGTTTCATTTAGCCAGCGCCTTCATGTCGCTTCGCTTTGACACGAGCGATGAGATTTCATCGACCCTGAGTGGCGGATACGCAGAGCGTGCCCCAACCTTAACCGAGCTGTATGCAGCTCAACCGTTCATGCTGGTTTTGCAAAATGGTTTGAATAATGTCACAGGCGATCCTACCTTGGCCAAAGAGAGGCTTTTTCAGATCGACATTGGGTCCGAGTATTCGGGGGACGAATTAAGAACTGGTTTCCGTTGCTTTCACGCCTGGGGACTGGACTACATCACCTTTGAAAACACGCGAGTCAATTTCATTCCGCCTGTAGGCGATCCGGGGCAAGTCAGTTTGCGTTACGTCAATACGGAGCTTGCGACGATCCTGGGTGGCGAATGGTATGGTGAATTGTTTCCCAAAAACACATTCACTCCGTTTGCAAACGTTCGCATCGTGGATGGTCGCGATCGAACGCGAAATGGCCGCTTCGCCACCTCTAATGGCAACTCTGTCATCGCAAGCCAAAAGGTAGAAGGGCTACCGCGCGGGGCATTTAGCGGCGTAGTAGGAAGTAGCTCCGAACCCCTTCCGAGCATGCCACCCCTGGAGTCTAGGATTGGCGTTCGAGTGCACGATACGAGTCTGGAGAAACGATGGAACATCGAAGTGTCTGCCCGCATTGTTGACAATCAAGATCGAGTCGCAACCAGTCTGTTTGAAACGGCCACAGCGGGGTTTACAACCTGGGACACTCGGGCTGTTTTCCGTTCACGCAAGATACCGGGGTTGGTTGTTGCGACGGGTGTCGAGAACATGTTTGATTTGCAATACCGCGAACATTTCGACTTCCGTACCGCTAGCGGTGTTTCGGTCTTTCAGCCGGGAGCCAACTTTTATGTCAGCACAAGCCTTAGCTACTAAAGCGACAGAAACGCTGGTCATTCTCCGCAAAAAAGTGGGCGTGTCCGCTAACGCCGGTGGCTTAAGTTGACCATAATGGGCGGATGAGAGTACCCTTCGCTAAGCGGATTCAGTTGTGCGTAGGAATGATTGCCATAATATGGCTCACCTACGGAGTTCAATGTCTCGTCCCCTCGTTGACCGAATGGGGGTTGATCCCCAGGACTCGGAACGGAATGGTAGGAATATTATCCATGCCCTTTTTGCATGGTAGTCTAGGGCACCTTCTGAGCAACACCGTGCCACTGGCGATACTATCGATCCTGTTGGTTAGCTCTCGAGACGATGCACTGCGACTGATGGCTGTTATATCCATCTCGGGAGCAGGGTTGCTTTGGGCGATAGGGCGGCAGCATAATCATGTGGGAGCCAGTGGGCTGATCTACGGTTTGATTGCGTTCTTGCTGGTATCTGGATTCGTCGAAAAGCGATGGTTTGATATAGCGATCAGCATGGTAGTCTTGTTTCTATTCGGTGGCTCTCTCATCATGGGTGTGTTGCCGACTTGGAATGGCCAGATCTCTTGGGATGGGCATTTGTGTGGAGCCATCGCGGGTACGCTTCTCGCATTCCTTAACAAGCGGCCAATCGAGGGGAATTCGCTTGCCATCGGATCGGCCATCTTATGGGTGCTTGCGTCTGGGCCTTGTGGTTTCGCCCAAGAGATTGTTGGTATTCACGCGGTACCGCACCAGTTTTCTTCCAATCTGCGATGGAGAAAGCCGCCAGATGCAGAACTTGGCGCGCGCGTGGAGCTATTCCTACAAAACAAAGGCAACGAGCCATTGTCTTTGAATCTGGATCAGTTGCAAATCGATTCGCTTACCTCGCAACAGTTGCTCGATACGAATGCATGGGCGTGGCATGATTTCCAGCACCCTGCTTCCCTGGAACTTCCTCCTCAATCGATGGTCGTGCTGCGGTTCAACGGAAAGAACTCGAACTGGGGTTGCGAATCCAAGCATCGCATTTCAACCGTTGGTTCCAACAAAGATCAGGATTTTGAACTGAGGTCGCCTAGGGTTTGGATCGAGGGTGTGTCATTCCTGAAATCGAAATCAGATGCGGGTGGTTTGTATCCTAAGAAGATGGTCGCATCGATTCGCAATACATCCTATGAGGAAATTCGGATTGGTGCTGTGCGACTTTGGTTGCCGGAAAAGAATTCGGAGTACCGGGTTTTGCACCCATCTCCATGGTACCCAATGAACGAGACCTTTCCGTTGGACCATCGGATTCGTGCGAGCTCGATGGGATTGTTGCATTTAGAGCTCGATCATTTTCCGCTGTCTTATGCGGCTATCGAAATCCAAGTTACTGCAGCAGGAGATGAATTGCCGAAGTCGATTTGGGCTCATCTTAGAATCAAGCCCAACGACTTCGATATCAGCGGTGGCTGGATTGCATCTGAGATAGCAGGAAAGAATAGTCTTCAGGTGGAAGAGTACGTTCGGGTGCTGAAGCGACTGCACATCAACACCGGGCAAATCGAAGAAGTTTCTGGATTCACCGACAACGCAGCTGCATACTCCGATTTTCCAGTAAAGCGATTCAATCGAATGGACGCACTGGAGCGTTACGATTCCGATTCCATGCTACCGCATATCCACGCAGTTGAGTTTCTAGGCGAGCCTCAATATGGCGGAGGCCGCCCGGTACCACCTCAAGAAATTTACAATAGCCTAGCGAAGTACCAGTCGAGTCGATTGCCAACGAGCATCACGCTTAGCGAAGAACGAACGTGGCGATACTACGCAGGACTTTCCGATTACCCGCATTACGATGCCTACCGAGTCATTGCACCCGCAGCGGATGATTGGTCAAAATACGATCGCTGGGACGGGAAGTCGATACGATGGGGCGCGCCGCTGGAAACCATCGGCGATATGACACGTAGCTTGCGCGAACAGAGTCGTCCTAAACCAATCGCTTACTGGTCGCAAGGCGCGCACCACGATTGGGGAGGCTTCTTGAGTCCTCGTCGAGGCTCGCCAACCGCGGATGAGCTTCGCTCTCAAGCCTGGCATGGTCTTGGCAACGGGATCGCCTCTCTCTATTGGTTCAACTTAAGCATCAAATCTCTTTGCAAGTTTCCTGACTTGGCTCAGCCCATTCAGCGAATCAATCGAGAGATCGTTCTTCTGCGCCCGCTTTTCGAGGAAGCACTAGCGTTTCACTACCGACGCATCAACGAATTCCAAAAGCCGGACGTAGATCTGTCGTCTCTTGTAACGTCAGACACACTTTTGTTGGTCGCCAATGATCTGCAGTACAAGATTGATCCAAAGCAAAATACTTTTCAGTTTCAAGAACGGAGGGTGGTTCTGCAGTCTCGATTGCCGGATTGGTTTTCTCAGCCGATGGACTGCTTTCGCATCGACGCCGACGGGGCTCACGCTGTTTCATTTGAAATTCACGAAAATCAAATCACGATCCTGGACAGCATACATGTCGTAGGAATCTACGTTGTGACGATGGACAAGGCCTTGCAACAGGACCTGCAACAACGGCTTCAGACGATCCTGTCGCAGGAAAAGGCCATGGATCTAGAGACCGGTAGCAGCTTGATATCGGATATCGAATCGATGAAGCAACTGCTCAAGAAGTAGACAAGCCTATTCGTGCGATCGATTGAAAAAGCTAGCAAAAAAAGCATGAAGATTTTGGGAAGACGAAAAAATCTTCGTCAGCAACATCGGCGTCTTCGAGTCCTGTAAGATTCTATGGACCGCGTTCATGGAGTGCACGGTCTGGATTCTTTGATACTCGTACCCAAGTGAGGCCGCTCTTGTTAGTACCATCGAAAATCACTACGTCCAAATTGTTCGTGATCGACACAAATGTCATTTTGCATGATGCTGGATGCATCCGGAACTTCGAGGAAAATGATGTTGTGATTCCGATTGTCGTGCTGGAGGAGCTAGACCAATTCAAGAAAGGGAATGACGATGTTAATTTTCAGGCCAGAGCATTTTTGAGAAGCGTTGATGAACTGACCGGCGATGCTCTTTCAAGCGAAGGAGTTGCGATAGGTCATGGGCTTGGATCCATTCGGTTAGTCTTAGGCGCGGAACCTCATCCGCATTTGGCCAAGGCGTTTTTAGCGGATTGTCCGGACCATCGCATTCTCAATGTAGCCTTGAGTCTTCAGGAGCAAGAAGCGCCGCGTCCGGTGGTGTTGGTCACCAAGGATACGAACTTGCGCATGAAAGCGAAGTCCTTTGGATTAACAGCGCAAGACTACAGCACCGACAAGGTGGAGAGTTTCGACAAACTGTATACGGGCAAGCGACTGATCGAGGATCTTCCTCAGGAATCGCTCGTGGCGTTTTCAACCGATGGAGGTAGAGTTCCGGCCGAGTCGCTTTCCGATATTACGGCACCGATCGCTAACGAGAATTTTATTTTGCGAACGGGTTCACGTTCTATCTTGGCAACGTACAAAGCTACGGAGCGAGTGTTTGTTCGAATTGATCGAGCTTCGGCGTCGAATATTCAGCCACGGAATGCAGAGCAGTCGTTTGCACTTCGCGCCTTGATGGATGACGATATCAAGCTGGTTTCACTGGTGGGGCAAGCGGGTTCGGGCAAGACTCTTTTGGCGTTAGCAGCCGCATTGGAGTGCCGTTCACGCTATCGACAAACTCTTCTCGCGCGGCCTATCGTTCCGCTAAGCAACAAAGATCTTGGTTTTTTGCCGGGAGACATCGATGCGAAATTGGATCCCTACATGCAGCCCCTGTATGACAATCTTGCCGTGATATGCCCGGGCAAGGGGGATGGTTCATCCAGCCAGCGAGGTCAAGAATTCCTACAAGCCAATCGCGTTGAAATCACTCCGTTGGCATACATTCGTGGGCGCAGTTTGCACAAGGTGTTCTTCATCATTGATGAAGCTCAGAATCTGACACCGCATGAGATCAAGACTATCATTACACGTGCGGGGGAAGGAACCAAAATTGTCTTCACCGGCGATATCCATCAAATCGACCACCCGTATCTCGACTCGCTTTCCAATGGACTTAGTTATTTGATTCACAGAATGGTTGGCCAACCGGTCTATGGACACGTATCGCTCGAAAAAGGAGAACGCAGCGAACTTGCCGAACTTGCAAGCAAGCTCCTGTAAGGCTGGCTGCAAACTCCTTGGCTTCACAATGTCGAACAGTTGTCCTCAACTGTTCATGAAGCTTGCAGCAATTTTCCATCTCCAGTTCACGCATGGTGGCACTTTACGTCCGATCGGAAATCAGAAAGCGAATTGGAAACGTTGAATGCTAGTTTCTTAGGTCGGGAAATGAGCCTGGTTGGCAGTTCCGAGCAGTTGAGGACAACGTGCTCTACAATGTCGAACAGTTGTCCTCAACTGTTCATGAATCTTGCAGCAATCCCCCATCTTCAGTTCACGCATGGCGGCACTTTACGTCCGATCGGAAATCAGAAAGCGAACTAGAAACGTTGAGTGCTAGTTTCTTAAGTCGGGAAATGAGCCTGGTTGGCAGTTCCGATTCTGAATTCTGAAGGGATTACAAATAGAATTTCCTTCGATTTTGGAATTCGAGCCCAAAACGGATGTCTGTGAGAGCTCAATCCAAAACATTCGGTACGAATAAGCCCGTTTATTGCATCCAACGTTTTCGTTTCTTCGAATAATCTCGCGTAACCCCATCTCGTTGGTGGTTCTGTTTTCTTTAGGAGATGAAATGATGAAACGGTTTGTGCTTTCGCTGTGTTTTCTTTCTTTGTCGGTTCTGGGTACGCTTCGGGCGGACGACAATCTGGTTCAAGTTGCTGCGTCGAATGGTCAGTTTAAGACGCTGGTCAATTTGCTGGTCGTATCGAAACTCGACAAGGTCTTGCAATCGCATGACGAGTTCACGGTATTTGCTCCTACGGACGAAGCGTTTGCAAAGCTTCCGCCTGAAACATTGGCTAGCTTGCTTGAACCAGCTGGTCGGGAAACACTCAAGAGCATTTTGAAGGCACATGTGGTCAAGGGAACAACAAGCCTTGGTGACCTCCAACGGCCCGCAGAAGGCAAGCCACTCAAGACGCTAGAGGGAACTACATTTCGTCTCGTCGGTGATGGGCTACAGCCCATGTTTGGTAACGCTCAAGTGATCGTGCCTAATGTGAAAGCCAGCAATGGCATTGTGCATGTGATCAACGAGGTTCTCATGCCAGGCCCGAAGCAAGAGAACATTGTGGAATTGGCTAAGTCAGCAGGATCGTTCAATACTCTGTTGGCAGCGCTGACAGCCGCAGATCTCGCAAGCGTATTTACCGGCGAGACTCCCTACACTGTATTGGCACCGACAGATGAAGCTTTCTCAAAGGTGCCGAAAGCGACGCTCGAGTCACTTCTCTTGCCGGAGAATAAAGAAACTTTGGTTCGCATTTTAAAGTACCATGTGATTGCAGGCTCTGTTTCAGCCAAAGATGCCATTGGTGCTTCGAAAGCGAAGACACTTGAAGGAAGTCCGGTGAGTTTTGAACTCCGGGATGGCATGTTGAGTGTGAATGATGCCAAAGTCGTGAAGAACGACCTCGCGGCGAGCAATGGAGTCATTCATGTGATCGACACCGTTTTGATGCCACCAAGCGATGTGAGTTCGGGCAAGCACACTTCGGCCAAGGTTCCAGCAAAGCACGTCAATGTGGCCCCTGTTACCAAGAAATGCCCGAACCAGTAATTTCTCACGCTGGCCTGGCGAATTCAGGTAGAGTGGCGAACAGATCCTAGTATGGATGGGATCTGTTCGGGATGAATGGGGCGCCGTCGTGCCAATCCACATCCCTTTCTTCAACCTCATCTCTTCAGGGCCACAGTTGCTGCTTTCTTAGAGATGCCCCCTCTCCGAACATGCATATTGATTGTCAGCGCAACCCTAGGTACATTCGTTGAATAATTCTCGGTCGTGCGAGATGTCCCTGTTCTTTGGCGATTCATTTTGGAGTTTTCTGCGATGTCGAAGATTCGATTTCGGCGAATATTTTCGGTTGTTTGTTGCATCGTTTTCCTGAGCGGTGCTGTTCCTGTTGCAAGAGCCCAGGATGCTAAAGGAACGCAAGAAGTGTCTTTTGAGGGATTTGAATTCAAGCTGCCCGCACGCTTTGAAGAGGTACCGGTTCCGGCCGGTAAATTGCCAGACTTTCTGAGACTAAAACCCTTTCAGGTCAAGAAGGACGGGGATGTTGTGGAGGCTTCAATGATTGTCCGAAACAGCCTTCCTCAGGTGGTCCAAGAATCAGAAAAGGATTTTGACAAATCGGTGAATAACTTTTTGGCAGGCTTGATGCGGCAACAACAATTGACACTTGGAAAACCTAAGATTGCCGACCCTTTTGAATGGAATGGTCATCAAGTCAAAAAATACACCTACAAGGCAACGCTACCAACGGGCTCGGACGCGTTGCTTGTCGCCTTTGCATTCCTACATGACGATGCGTTCGTGTGCCTGACGCACGTTAACTATGCAAGTGATAATGCCAAGCCCAGCCTTTCTTTCCAAGAAGCGTGCTTCGGAAAGAAGCCTGCGAAAGCGAAGCAAAAATGATCGCTTTCCACAATCGTTGATTGCCTAGCATGCCGCTGCGATCGAGAAGCGACTTGGTGGTGTCAATCTCTTTTGTAGCCATCCGTTGTTGCTTCTGATTGCGGAGCCTCCATCTGCTGTTCGGTAGAGAAGCTCCGCTTTTTCATGGTACGATCTTGAAGTTTCAGCACGAAAGAATCCTAGTAGCCAGCTAGTTTTCGAATCGTTCCTACGCGATAGCCTGGATGGTCAGCTACGGCTTGTTCGCTTGCAATTTGGCTTGTACGGCCGTAAGCCTTGACATGGAAAGAGCTTGAACGTTGACCGTAGTTGTAATGGCTGCCAAATGAAGAGGCTAGGTTACCGCTATTCGCTACGAAAGAGATTCCGTACGATTGAGTTCCGTTTGCAAGTTGTCCCAAGAAGGGCGAGCAATCGTAACACCCTCCAAAACCTCCCTTTGGAACGAGTTCTACTTCCCAGAGTGATGTTGCACCGCTGATAACAGCGAGGGACTGGCTTGATTTTTCCGCCGCAGCTGCTTGAGCTTGAAGAGCTTGTGTTTGAAGTTCTAGCTGGTGTACCTGTTGCTGATAACGTTTTGTTTCTTGTTCTTGAGCTATGCGTAAACGATTGGCTTCCTCGATCTCGACACGTCGCTTATCAAGCCAAGCATGCCACTTTGCATCCAAGATAGAACGCTGATCCTTGTCAAAAAAGACCAGCGGCTGAGTGTGCGTCGAGCCATCTTCAGCGACACGAATGACTTCGTCGTAGGTGTAGGTTCTTGTTCCTTGGATCTTACGTGCCCACTGAAGGAATTGTCTATCAGAAGGAAAGCTCAATCCGTCGAAGGTTTCAATGAGCTTGACCTCTTTGCTCTTGGTTTCAACGATATGTTTTGCAATCTCGATTCCATCAAACAGTATTTTTCCATTCTGTCGACTAACCGTGAATTGATGCCGCTCAAAGGAAACGTTGGATTCGTTAATGCTTTTTTCAGCGTCTGGCATGGGTTCATCGGCGAGCAGTCGCGTGCCATACCCAGTGAGTAATGCCAAAGAGAAGATGACCATAGCAGGGATTGAGCGAACCATCTTGCGACTCCGATTCTTGGTGTTTTGCATTTCAAAGAAGTGAGAAACCCAGCACAGGGTTTGCATCTCATTGGTATTGAGACGAATCGGGCTGAAGGGCTCTTACCGATTTTCCAGATGGAAGGAGGAGTTTGTTAAGATGCTATGTTCGAAGACGCGATAGCAAATGAGTGCCATAGGGCTAGCGTCCGCTGCATCAATTGATCATCCAAACTGAAGCGTTACGCTTCTACGGTCACTGTTTCTGAAGCAGGATGAGATTGGCATGCAAGGATGTATCCGTCGGTTTCTTCTCTTTGGGAAAGTGCGTCGCGGCTGTCCATTTTGACACGTCCGTTGGTGCATCGCACTTTGCATTGACCGCAGATCCCTGAACGGCATTCCCATGGAAGAACGACTCCGGCTAACTCTGCCGCTTCAAGTATGGTAGTGGATGCTTCGATATCAATCGTTTGCTTCGAAGTTGCGAACGTGATCGTGGAAGTTTTCCCTTCCAGTTCATCGGTGTCGGTGTGCTGCTGGGAAGAGGACTGTTGGGGACCAACAGAAGTGGTTCTAGGAGAAACGAACTCTTCGGTTGATATCTGTTCGTTTGGGATGCCAAGAGAGACAATGGCATTGCGAACCGCTTGCATCATGGGGGCAGGGCCGCAAAGGAATATAGGAAGTTCTTTCAAGTTAGGTACAAGGGCATTCAAATCTACGGCCGTGATGTAGCCTGATTTGTTTTGCCATCGTTTTGAAGGATTGGAGAGTGCGGGAGAAAGCTTGGATTGGCTGTAGTAATTGAGGATTATTAGGTTTTCGAATCGATTTGCTAGACGAGTTAATTCGTCTGCATAGATCCTGTCTTCATACGACCGCATCGCGTTGATGAAGTAGATAGGCCCGTTCCAGGAATGATCCGTCAGGTTGCGAAGGATGGACATCAGTGGGGTGATTCCGACGCCGCCTGCTATCAAGACGACACCTTTGGATTGGAGATCATGAAAGAAAAACTTGCCTGCGGGAGCCCCAATTCGAATCGTATCGCCTACCTTCACCTGATCGTGCATGAAGCGAGAAACGAGTCCTTCTGGATTGCGTTTGATCGTCAATTCCACGTGCCCTCGTTGCGTTGGCGACGAAGCGATCGTGTAAGAGCGTTTGACCGTTTGCCCGTCGATACTAAGGGTTAAATTCATGTACTGTCCTGGAAGATGAATGAATGGGACATCTCCTTTGGGATGGACAAATCGAAATGTTTTTACATCATGCGTTTCGCGATGAATGTTGGCAACGGTCAGTTCACCATTCCAAAACTTTCGTATTATCAATGGCTTTAGAGGTTCTCGTGATTTTGACTTGGAAGCCTCTCGGCGCAGGTCAAGATAGTGCTTGACACTTCGGAAGCCCAAAATGGGAGTCAAAACTGCCGCGAACGCAAGGGGTTGCCGCACGTCACTCTTGACGAGCATGTAATAGTGGACCACTCCTAAAGCAGTTGCAACATAAGCCAAGCGATGCAGAAGCTTCCATCGCCCTGGACCTAGCTTGCGAATCATCGCATTGGTGCTAGTGACTGCCAGCGGTAGCATGAGCGCAATAGCAACAAAGCCAACCATGAGAAATCGTCGCGATAGAATCTCTTGGACGGTATCGGCCACGTTTCCCATTCGGTCCAGCACAACATAGATTCCAAAGTGAAGTGCGGCGTAGGCGAATCCATACAACCCTAGCGCGCGGCGGTATGCAATGATACTGTTCCATCCTGTGACGGCGCGGAAAGGTGTGATGACCAGCGAAATGAATAAGAAGACGAGCGATAGAATCCCTGTAATGTGGAGCGCATTATTGACACCATTAGCACCCAGTTGATCGTTCCATGCGTCCCAGCCCAGCATAAGCAGTGGGCCTAACCCAGCAAGAATGACTAGATTACGGTAGTAGGCGATACTCATCCAACGGACCTCATTCATTAGAAGTTTACGGAAAGATCGAGGCCTTGATACAGGGAAGCAACCTGTGCTTCGTATCCGTTGAACATCAGAGTTTCGCGTCGACCGCTCTCGCCAATTCTTTGCTCGGTAGCCTGGCTCCAGCGTGGATGCGGAACATTTGGGTTGACGTTCCCCAAGAAGCCGTACTCCGTCGGTGCGAATCGTTTCCAGCTCGTTGGTGGTTCATCCGATGTCAGGGTGATTTTGACGATCGATTTGATCCCTTTGAAACCGTATTTCCAGGGAGTGACTAATCGAACGGGTGCACCATCTTGAGCGGGTAATTCCTTGCCGTACAGTCCCACCGCTAGCAACGTAAGGGGATGCATGGCTTCTTCCAAACGCAGTCCTTCTACGTAAGGCCATTGCAATACGGAAGTGTTTTGACCGGGCATTCGCTTAGGGTCGTAGAGCGTTTCGAATGCAACATACTTTGCATCCGACATGGGCTCGACGGCATCTATTAAATGAGATAGCTGCAAGCCAGCCCATGGAATCACCATCGACCATGCTTCGACGCAACGCATGCGATAGATTCGTTCTTCGATGGGACCGACGGATTTGAGCTCTGGGATTGTGAAGGTCGTGGGTTTGTGGACCAATCCATCAACCCGAATTTGCCAGCCAGTGGTATCAAAATTTTTCGCCGCATCGGCCACGGCGTTTTTATCGGTGCTGAATTCATAGAAATTGTTGTAGCTGATGATGTTCGACTCGCTGGTCATCGGCTCGTCGACCAGAAACCCCTGTTCGATTCGCTGCTCTTGAGTCAGTTCTACCGAGGCGAGGTCATCGATGGTGGCTGTATCCAATTCCATATTGCGAATGGGGTTGAACCACCGATAAACGCCTGCCGACGCTGCGAGGGTCCCGACGGCACCGATGCCTTGCATGAAGCGCCGGCGATTCGCATAAAGGGAGAGAGGGGTCACTTCGTCTCGAAGCTCACGGCCTGACAGGTTCGTATCCAATTCACAAGTCTCCTCGATGGGATTGAGATGCACCCTGAAATGTGGGCTGACTTCCGCGATTCGTCCTCTACCAAATGGTAGACGCCTGGATGGATTCGGCGCTTACCAAAAAAATTGATACTTCTCGGTGATCACCATATCCAATCTGCCCCTCCCCAGCCACGCTATCGCGGGCTGACCCTCCCCAAACGAAGTTTGGGGAGGGTGAAGTTGGTGGAATCGCAAGTTCAAGGTTGGTGTCGCCACAGCCATTAAAATCGCATTCGGTCTTCACCCTCCCAGCCGATACGGCTGGGAGGGTCGGCAATCGAGCCTTCAGCGAGATTGCCGGGGAGGGCTGATTGCGGTCGATCGACCTGGTAACGATGCGGACGCCCCTCCCCAGCCACGCTATCGCGGGCTGACCCTCCCCAAACGTAGTTTGGGGAGGGTGGAATTGGTGGAGATCCGCGAGGAACCTCCTAAGATCTCATACATTTGGCTGACTTTACCAACTGACAAGAAGCTTGAATTTTATTCAGAATTGGGCGTAAGCGCAGCAACAGATGGAGCGTCCAATGCCTGTGACCGATTATTTTCTGGACGCATACGAATCAGACTTTGTTGCAAATGGATAAGGTTGTGTTTTGGAAGTGCGTTCCAAAAGCAGAGAATCAGAGTCCATTTGCTAAAATCGAACACAGAATAGAAGTGGCATGACCCATGTTGGATGACGACGAGCTGTTCAGGCTCATCAAGGGAGACGGAACTTCGCGGGATGACGCGATTGCGCAGCTCCGTGCAATTTTGTTGCGGGGGTTGAGCAAGTCGCTCAACAATCGCTATGGGAAACCATTCCATGCAGAGGATATCGTTCAAGACGCGCTGATGAAGGTTCTTGGTTCGCTCGATAAGTTCGAAGGTCGAAGCAAATTCACAACTTGGGCGATGACCATCGCAACCAGGATAGGAATAAGTGCTCTTCGGCGAAAATACCACCAAGACGTCTCGATGACAGCATTCGACAGGGACGAAGGCCATGCGATGGAGATTGCGATAGCGGTGGAGCCTAATCTCCCAAACGCTGAATCGCGCGCTCAGGTCTTCAGCGTATTGCAAAAACTGATCGATACGGAATTGACTGATAAGCAACGACTAGCGACTCGAGCGTTTCTGTCCAATTTTGCTACCGACGAAATTGCAGAACAGTTGAGCATGAACCGCAACGCCGTGTACAAATTGATCCATGACGCCAGGCAAAAGTTGAAAGACGGTTTCGTTCGCGCGGGGCTAACCAGCGACGACATTTTTGAGGCGTTAGCATCAGGAAGCAAATGATGAAACTAAGCTATCAACAAGTCAATAATCTAATCGAACTAAGCTTTGCGACGGTCGACGATACACTCGGTTGCGACGGTTGCTTGGAGCTGATGGATCAATTCGCACAGGCTGAACTTGACAATACCATCATCCCCAAGACGTTGGAAGCCGTTCGTATCCATCTTGAGCAATGCAAGTGCTGCAAAGACGAATATGAAGCTCTCATGATCGCACTTCGAGAAGTTCAATGATCCTATTCCCTTCTATATCGACACTTTAACGGGACCTTTCAATGCGCATCTTTCATTATGCTTTCTTAGCGATCCTGCCGATCACGACTTTCCTTCTTGGCGCAACTTCGTATGGGGAGGATTCGTCCAAAAAGCCAATCGTTCCTCAAACTCTCTTGAAATTGATTCACACTCCAGAAGTGCAAAAAGAGCTTGGGTTTCAGCCGGAAGATGAAAAATTGTTGGCTGTTTTGCGGGAGATCGATGGTCCTTGGTGGCGTAGTCGAAACTTGCCGGAAGAAAAGCAACAGGGCATCATCAGTGAGCTTGAAAAGCAATTGCTTAAGGAACTAAAGGGCATTCTGAGCGAGGACAAAATCAAACGGTTGCGAGAGATCGAGGTGCAATCTCAAGGTAGTCGGTCGCTTCTTCGTGGGGGGATCGCCAAAACGGTCGGGTTGAGTGGCACTCAAAACCAGGAGATTCAGAAAATCTTTTTGGATACCGACAAAGTCGCTCGCAAGTTGGTTGAGAATCCGAAGGATCGTTCTGAAATCGAGCAGAAGCTGACTATCGCACGTGAAACCGAGCAGAAACGGCTCAGCGAACTCTTGAATCCGGCGCAGCGAACTTCATTGTCAAAATTGATTGGAAAGCCGTTCGACACGGTCGGTCTCAAGCGAGTTTATCCGTTGGCACCGGAGCTGATTGATTCGGGCGAGTGGACAGGCGGGGAACCAACGACACTTGCAGATCACCGAGGCAAGGTGGTATTAGTGCATTTTTATGCGTTTCAGTGCCACAACTGTGTCGCGAATTTTGATCATTACAATCGTTGGCAAGAATCGCTTGTTAGCCGTGGAGTGACGCTTATCGGAATTCAAACGCCTGAAACATCGGCGGAGCGCAATGTGTCGTTGGTGAAGGCGGCAGCTCAAGAAAAAGGATTTCAATTTCCTGTTTTGATTGACGTGAGCAGCAAGAATTGGGACGCATGGGGCAATACCATGTGGCCAACGGTCTATGTCGTGGACAAGAATGGTTACATCCGCTGGTTATGGCAAGGCGAACTCAATTGGCAGGGGGCGACGGGTGACAAATCGATCGAGAAATTGGTGGATGAGTTGATTGCGGAATCCTCCTAGTGCTCATCGCTATCAACCCAATCATCGGAAAACAAGTCCTGTGCTTCGAGCATGAACACGACCAAGGTCATTAGGCGATATCTATGAAACCGCAAGAAGCCGAACCGAATCGAGTGCACAATTTGCAGTGTATGGAGATTTGGAATAGCAATCGGTACGTGGAGCAGGATATTACCTCACCGGGGCTCGAAGCTTGGGTCTTCAGCCAACCCTACCAAGGCAATCGCCAGGGTGGTGACCTTCACTACTTTTCACTGTGTGTCGGGGGGATCGTCACACGAATCATCCTGGCCGATGTCGCGGGGCATGGCGATCGAGTTGCTAAAACTTCGAAGGAGCTTCTGAATTTGTTACGCAAATTCATGAATACTAAGAAGCAAGATCGATTGGTTGCGGAGCTAAACAGGCATTTCACGGAAATGGAAGCGAAGGAAGGTTTTGCCACAGCGGTTGTAGCGACTTATCTAAGTCACAAATCGACACTACTACTGACGAACGCTGGACATCCGCGTCCATTGTTTTACAAGCAGGCTCTCGGACATTGGGAATTTTTAGATTTGCCAACCACAGACAAGGGGCTCGGAGACAACTTTCCATTTGGTCTGGATAATGCGACGCGATACGAGCACTTCGTCCTTAAGATCGAGCCGGGCGATTGGCTCTTACTGTACACGGACGCCTATACCGAAAGCTGCGATAAGGAAGACCAATTACTGGGAGAAAGCGGGCTTCTCCATTTGGTACAGCAGATACCTCGGTCTTTGTCCGTAACCGATTTTGGCAGAGCGTTGAACAAAAGCGTCAGTGAGTATTCGAGACAGTGGCTCTCGGAGGATGACACCACGTTCATCGCAATCCGATTTGCCAACGAACGTCGCAAGCCAGGCGTGTTTGAGAAACTGGCAGGATATTGGCAACTTGTACGGCGAACAGCGATTTTCAGATGATCGCGTCCCCTCTACGCAAGCCTTTCTTTGGCAGCCTGCGTAGTCGAATTCGTTTTGTCGCCGTATTGATTGCTGCGGCCGATGCCGGTCGAACCAAGCACTACTTGGAAGACATTGTTTCAAGTTTTTTCACGAAGTCGTCTTTCGACATTCGATCGCTGTTGTTCTTACCTACGTAGCGAAACATTTCTTTACCCTCGCCGTCAAGAACCACGAGCGCTGGGTAGTGGACGCTTTGTCCATGGAATTGATAACCATCTGGAATGTCAAAGCGTTTGGCTAGCTTGGCACCTGGATCGCGATAAATCGTTGGATACTTGACTCCGTCCAGCTTCACCAACTTCTTCACCCAAGACCGGATGTCCTTCTCGCTGTCAGGTTTGATGAACAAGTGAATCACATCAGGCGTTGTCGAGGCTAGTTGAGCGTACTGATTGGTGTATTTCAGGCAAAACGGACATTCGGTTTTGAGAAGAAAGTGTAGGACGACCGTCTTTCCTTGGTGGTCCTTCAGTTCAAACTTGGATTCGACTTTCGATTTCGAATCTTCGGCGATTGCTTCCAGGGAAAAATTCTCGACCCCCTGAGCGCGAACAAGTGGAGGTAGAGCCAATAAACAAGATACCAAAGCCAACGCAAAAACTTTCATCATTTTTCCTAACCAGTGAGGGACTTGGGCGAGAGCAGGACCTGTTGGCACTGCCCATAGAACGATGCTCGAAGCGTGCATGACGAGAACAACTCTCGGGAAGATGCATTGCAGCGCTTGCTGCAAGCTTGACGCGTCATCGCTAGAAGTTCTTACCTCGATTCGATCGTTTTTGGAGACTTCTTTGCTTTTGACTACAGCCCATCGTGTCGAGCAGCCTCAACGCTTGGGGGTTGACTTGGAGATAATCTACATGTAAACTAATTGCATTAATGGATATTTTAGGATCTGTGAGCAAGTATGGCGTCAGCACTACAAAACGAACTCAAGAAGCGTGGACCGTTTGATTCGGTGCAGCAGGAAGCGACGTTGGCAATGATGCGATCCAGCGATCTGCTGGAGAATCGTTTGGCTAGATTGCTGCGAGAGTACAGTTTAACATTAAGCCAATACAACGTCCTCCGGATTCTGAGGGGCGAAGGCAAGCCGCTGCCCTGCTTAGAAGTTGCCGATCGGATGATTCAAGTGGCCCCGGCTATCACGCGTGTGGTCGATCAGCTATTAGCCTTGAAATTGATCACGAAAACTCAGTCGGCGAACGATCGCAGAGTTTTTGAGATCGAATTGACGGCTTCGGCGGACCGATTGCTAAAGGCACTGGATAAGCCCATTCTCGATTTGCATGCTTCATTGCTTTCGAATGTTTCCAAAGCGGACCTGAAAACGCTCATTCGAATTCTGGAAGCCGTCAGGGCGGGGATTCGAGAGTAAGGTCTTTTTTTACTCGGATAGTGGACATGTAAACCACTTGATAGTTAGATTGTAACTAAACCTTGAAGGGGATTGAAATCATGGATCTCAAGCGACGAGCCGAGTTGTCGGTGACTACCGAAGGATTGATACGTATCGCTACAGGCGCCACAGATAAGTTGGCTGAACCACCTGTTGCGCCTGAGTTGTTGCTTCGCCAGGCGTCCGAGCGTGGACATACGGACATCGGTTGGTTAAAAAGTTTTCATTCGTTTTCGTTTGGCGATTACTTCGACCGGCGGCACATGGGCTTTCGATCGTTGCGAGTGATCAACGACGACAAGATTGCGGCAGGCAAAGGCTTTCCGCCTCATCCTCATCAGAACATGGAAATCATTTCGTATGTGCTTGAAGGTTCCTTACAACACAAAGACAGTACCGGCAGGGGGGCGATTATCACTCCCGACGATATTCAAATGATGTCGTCTGGTACTGGGATTACGCACAGCGAGTACAATCCCTCTCGGACGGAGTCGAATCACTTTCTTCAGATTTGGATCGAGCCTGCTTTACGAGACGTTCGACCTCGTTATAGCGACAGCAAAGTTACGCTTGACCAGAAGCAGAATCAGTGGAAGAAAATTGCTGGTCCAGAGGGAAGCAAAGCGGCGGTCTCGATTCACCAGGATGCAAACATTTACGCGACGAACTTGACGCCCGGGCAGCAGGTGAATTTCATTGTCGAACGTGGTCGGCACGTTTGGCTCCAAGTCGCCCGCGGTTCGGTGATGGTCAATGGTACTGCGTTACAGAGCGGAGATGCGGTTGCATCCAGTCGAGCAACGGAACTGCATGTCATTGCCAGCGAAGCGTCCGACGTGCTGTTGTTTGACCTTGCATAAACCCATGGCTCTGCAGTGGCTTAATGCGGGCAAGCTCGACGTTGTGGTGTACGCTCGTGGTTGGGCAAGGTAGACTGAGTATCCGAAAAATTGGGTGACCCGAAATTGGGCAGTTAATTGATGGAAGTGGCCGAGCCGAGCACTTGAATATTGCAGCCAGAAAGAGACTTGGAACATGAAAACGAGATGGATGGAACATGAGGACGCGAGCAACAAAGACATCCGTGATGAAATTCTCCGAATGTTGTTGATGCTAAAAAGCGGCGAAAGCATTTGTCCGTCCGATGCCGCGAGATCCTTCGGTGCAAAATGGCGAGAGATGATGCCGGCCGTTCGTGAGGTTGCGGTGGACTTGGTTCGAGACGGGATGATCGAGGTCACTCAGCAGGGGCAGGTTGTGGACATTGAGGAAAGGAATATCGAGACGATCAAGGGGCCAATACGGCTGCGATTAGCGAAGAAGCAGGCGGAAATCGATTGAGCGAGATCTTGGTGACCGAATCGCCCACATTAGGGGACCGTGCCCGAAGAGCCATTCAGTTAGAAAGTTCTGCGATCAAGCTCGGGAATGTGCACCCGAAGGCGTCATTCCACGACTTGAATTACGGCCATTTCGAACGGGCATCTGCGGCGATTGGCCAAGTCATCGATGAAATGGATTCAGCATCGGTGGGGCTTTTGGTTTTGGAAGCCACGCAAAAAATGATGCAGGTGGTGGCAACCAATACCAGCCTTGGGACGATTCTTTTGCTGGCTCCTTTGGTGGTTGCTTGGCGCGAGGCAAGTGGAATTTCCAATTTGCAAGGAAACATCGAAGCCAGGTCCCTTGCGATTCAATCTGCCTTGCCCGGCGTTTTGAGCCGGCTCGATGCAAGCGATTCGGAGCAAATTTACCAGGCGATCCGAGCTTCTCAAGCTGGGGGGCTTGGATCCAGTGACACAATGGATGTGAACGGGCAGGCACCCACGCGAATTCAAGATGCGATGCAATTTGCATCGTCATGGGACGACATTGCGTTGCAATACACGACGAACTTTGATTTGGTTTTTGGAATTGCGCGAAGGCTTTGGCTCAGAAAGCAAGCGACTGGCGGCTGGCTGGATGCGGTGCGGCAGATCCAACTGGAGCTGCTTTCCGAGAGAGTGGACAGTTTGATCGCTAGGAAGCGAGGAATCGACTATGCACGCGAGATTCAGACGCGAGCAAAGAGTGTGCTTCAGTCCGGAGATTACGGGAGCCTTGGCTTCGAATCGGCCTGGCTGGAGCTAGATCAGCACATGCGAGACGGCAAACACGGGGGCAATCCAGGGACGATAGCCGATTTGATTGCAGCGGCCCTTTTTTTACTCGACTAAGGGCAGCCGCCGTTATCTGTGAAAGCGTTTTGCCCCCGAGTTGAGCACCTCTAAGTTGAACAAAACGTGTTAATCTCGGAAATTGGAGGTGGACGATGCTGTAGGGGGTCGCCTATAACTTAGGGCTAGGGGACGGATTTTGGAAATCATGCCGTCAACATTTTCAACCAACGGTTACTGCGGGATCACGTCTACGAATCTTTATGGCGAAAAACGAAGAAGCTTTTGAAGTCGAAGGGACCGTCACTCAGGCATTGGCCAATACGAGATTCCGTGTTCAACTGGAAACGGGAACAGAGGTTCTGGCGCACGTTGCAGGCAAAATGCGAAAGAATTTTATTCGGATTGTTCCTGGCGACAAAGTTCGGGTAGAGCTATCGCCGTACGACTTAACCAAGGGTCGGATCGTTTTTCGCGAGCGATAAAACGCGTGCACCCATCTGCGAGCCGTTGAAAATCGTCTATAGTACGCTGCAATTCAAGAGCATTCTGCTGATTTATGCCAAGGATCGGTAGGCAGCCGCGAATTGTGTTCGCTGTTCCGTCTGTCATCCTATTAGGGAGTTTTAGGTTATGAAGTTGAGATTGTTTCCTGCCGCAATCTGTTGTGCATCCTTTGCGGTGGCAACCTTCGATTCGCGAGAAAATTGCTATGCGCAAGGTGCCAAATCTAGCGCTGCTGAAGTTCAGTCCACCGATTCCGCGGATTCGGAAGACACCTCAGTTGTTACCGTCGCGATTGGTTCCCTGGATACATTGGTCCCCAACCTGCAACACCTGCTTCGCACAGCTGGGGCTGGAGCCGTAGGTGGCACTCTGTCGGGTTTGGTAAAGCAGTATGCAGCCGGCATCGACCAAAAGCGTCCGATTGGCTTGTTTGTGGATTTGGATGAAACCGGTCAACCTGTTTCGGTGGCTTGCCTTCCCGTAAGCGATCTCGAGGCCTTCTTCGAGTCGCTCAGCATTTTTGGCGAGTCGAGTGACTTGGGTGATGGCCTTTATGAATTTGATTTGAGTGGCAACTCGGTCTACGGCAAGAGTTCTGGCGATTGGCTGTATGTTGCCATGACAGAAGACGCCCTAGAAGGGGTTGATGAAAACGCTTCTAGCTCGCTGGCTAAGATGCTTCAAAAGTATGACCTACGTGTCAAATTGAACCCGCAAAACATTCCTGATGATTTAGTGGACTTCTTTATTGGCCAAATGGAAGCTGGTCTTGAGCAAAGCATGGCCGCTCAGAATGAAGACATGGATGAAGAAGAAGCTGCTGCCGCCAAGGCAACCTCGGAGCAGATGATTGCTCAGACAGAGGAATTCATTCAAGGGACCGAGTCGCTGGTAGTAGGCCTGATGGTCAATAAAGGCGACAAGAAAACGATCTTGGACTTCGGCAGCAAATTCGTTGCGGATTCCAAGTTTGCTAAGCAGATGGAAAAGGCCGCTTCTGCCAAGTCTGCTTTTGGTGGTATCCCACAAGATAGTTCCATGATGACTCTTCAGTACTTTCAACTGTTTGAACCCGAAGACATCGGCCAAATGGAAAAGATGATCGAAGGGTCGCTGAAGACCGCCATGAAAGAAATCGAGAAGAACGGCGACGCGGCAACTCAGGCGAAAGCCAAAGATTACATCAACCGCATTGTGGACCTAGTTCTGGAAGGCGCGAAGACTGGCAAAGCGGAAAGCGCAGTCGATGTTTCTGTTGATGGGCCGCTCAGCATCGTAATCAGCTTCAGTGTCGCTGATGGATCCAAGGTCGAAGCGTTGGCTGCGGATCTAGCGAAAGAAGCCGAGTCATCGCCTGTTCCGTTCAAGCTGCAGATCGGAACCGGAAAGCATGCTGGTGTGAATCTTCACAAATTAACGGCAGATCTACCGCCTGATGCCGACGATTCCGCTCGGAAGATTTTCGGTGACACGGTGAATGTCGCGATTGGAACGTCAGCCAAGGCAGTTCACTTGGCAATCGGCAAGTCCGCTGATGACAATCTCAAGAGCGCCATTGATCGAGCCGGTAAGACTCCGTCGTCTCCTGCACAAATGATCAAGATGCGTCTTACCATGACTCAATTGCTTAACTACATTCAGTCCATTCAAGCGACACCGGTCTCGGAAGCGATGCTAAACGCAACCACTTCGGGCAACGATCGCATTTCGATCGATAGCCAAATTGTTGAACGAGGAGCTGTTGTTCGCCTGAGCGTTGAAGATGGCGTGATCAAGGGTGTGTCCGCTGGCGTCAAAGCTGGCATGGCATCCGGCGGCGGTTTCTAGGTTCCGATTTTTCGTTACCCAGAATCGGTTAGCAGAGATTCAAAAAGCCGGAAGTTTCTTCCGGCTTTTTGTTTGCTCTCTGGGAAAGTAGCTAACCTGGCGACGCTAGATCAGAATGGATCGACGTGATATGTTGATGGGATGAACCAGTCCGCAATGAGTATCGAAGTTCAATCCAAAATGCCCATGAACCGCTCCACCCTTGAAGCGAGTTTCGCCAAAGCTTACCAGGCTCAGTTGTCCTGGAGCCAAACCAAAATAACGTTCAGGACGGCGATTCTCGACAAGCTGCGATCGCTTCTGGTGACGCACCGGTTTGAGCTAGCGGATGCGATTGAAACCGCATCCCGACAAGACTATCGCGAAACGGTTTCGTCCGAGCTAATGCCCCTTGCGGATACGGCTCGTTGGTTGCATAGCAAAGCCAAAAGGATTCTTGCTCCTCGTTATGTGGATGCAGGCGGGTCCCCGATGTGGCTTGGCAGATTGCGATCTACGGTTTTCCGAGTGCCATGTGGTCTGGTTTTGATTATTGGGACTTGGAACTACCCGTTGTTTTTAACCGGTTCCCAGTTGTTGCATGCGCTCGCGGCGGGGAACGCGGTCGTTCTGAAGCCAGCTCCTGGGGCGGAAAAAGTCACTCGTTTGTTGGTCGATCTGCTTCTGCAAGCTGGTTTGCCTGCAGATCTTGTTGTCGTGTTGGACAGCAGCCCACAGTCGGCAAAGCTGGCAGCTGAAATCGGTGTGGACAAAGTCGTGATGACAGGCAGCAGCCAATCTGGCCGAGCGGTATTGAAACAATTGGCGGAAACACTGACTCCGTCGGTGATGGAGTTGAGCGGTTGCGATGCTGTTTATGTTTTGCCGGGTGCGGACATGCACCGCGTTTGCGACCTGCTTTTGTTCGGGCTCAGGCTCAATGGAGGGGCAACCTGCATGGCCCCGCGACGAGTGTTTCTTCCTAAAAAGTCGACCGAAGTCTTTCACCGTTTGTTGTTGCAACGGCTGAATGCGGGAAAACAGCGAACCTGGACAGCGCGTGTTTCGAAGCGAACTTATGAAAAGATGCGTCTGGGTGTGGAGGATGCAATTCACAGAGGGGCATCTGTGTTTTCGCGTGGGGGATTCACCGAAGACTCGACTACCGGTGGAACATCGCAAGATTTGCCCCGTCCGAGCGACAAAACGTTTACGACTGGTGAAGAAGAGATGGTCGACTGCGGTCACATGGTGCTGACGAATGTGAACACGAGCATGCAAATTTGCTCCATGGATGTTTTTGCACCTTTGATCATGATAATACCGGTCGACGATTGGTCGGACGCGTTGCGAGCCGATTCGCGTTGTCCGTATGCATTGACCGTTTCGGTATTTGGGCCTAGGGAGGATGCGCTAAGGATTGTAAAATTCATATCAGCTGGTTTCATTTCAATCAATGATTTGATCGTACCCACCGCGGATCCGCAGTTGCCCTTCGGAGGGCGTGGCGAGAGTGGTTTTGGGGTCACGCGGGGGAACGAGGGTCTTTTGGAGATGACTTTTCCCAAAGTGGTCTCATCCAGAATTGGGTCGTGGTTGCCTCATGCCAAGCCTGCGGAGCCATCGGACGAACAATTGCTGGACGGTTTACTACAATTCAACCACCATGCGACATTCATGGGGCGAATTCAGGGAATGATTCAGACCGTACGAACCGTTATTTCACAACGAAAAGCGAAAAAAGACTAAGTTGGTTGTCGATGGGCTTTTACCATCACCTTCAATACACGCATTTACCGAGGATATTCATGATCGAACGAGCCACACGCACCCTCAACGTAGGTGTCATTGGCGGCGGGCTTGCAGGCCTAGCGGCAGCATGCACTCTAGCCGCTCGTGGGCACCGCGTGACGTTGCTGGAGAAGAACGAATGGGTGGGCGGGAAAGCCGCCGTGCATCGGGACAATGGATTCCGATTTGACATGGGGCCAACCATTCTGACTCTACCTTCCGTGCTGCATCGAATCTTCAAGGAATCGGGCAGGAAGCTCGAGGACTACATGGATCTTGTAGCTTTAGATCCGCAATGGAGATGCTTCTTTGAAGATGGCGGCGTGCTCGATTTGGTGCCCGATATTGCCAAGATGAAAGCGAACTTAGAACGCTTTTCTTCGAAGCCCAATGTGGGTGCTGGGTATGAGCGATTCATGAACATTTCGAAACGGCTCCACGAAGTTTCGAACAAGTTCTTTTTTTGGCGAAGCGTTGGTGGAATCGCCGACACGATGGAAGTTGGTGGGGCTTTTTCCGCGACCGTACTGAAGGACGTTTTAAGTCTGAGAATGGGACGCTCGGTAGCTGGCTTGGTCCGATCCTGTGTCCCCGATGAGCGAGCTGCTCAAATGATCGACCACTTTACACAGTACGTAGGGTCGTCGCCTGAAGCATCACCTGCTGTCCTTTGCGGGATCGCTCACATGCAAACCGAAGAAGGGGTTTGGTATCCCATGGGTGGAACGCGGGCGGTGCCCGAGGCGCTCGCCAAGCTTGCTGTCGAGCTTGGTGTGGAGATCAAAACGCAAGCCGATGTGGAGTCGATCGATTCCGACGGCAAAGCGGTGCGAGGAGTGACCACGACGGATGGGCAGCGTTACCAATTCGATGCCATCGTTTCGAATTGCGATGCGGTTCGAACTCACCGAGAACTTCTACGCGGCACGACAAGTGAGAAGCAATTTGAGAAGCGACGTAAGTACGAGCCTGCTTGTTCCGGCGTCGTTTTGTATCTTGGTCTTAAAGAAAAGTACGATTATCTCCTTCATCATAACTTTGTGTTCTCCAAAGATCCGCATGAAGAATTTGATTACATCTATCGTCAAGGCAAGCCGGCTCCGGATCCAACAGCCTACGTGTGCGCCCCTGCATGCACGGAGCCAGGAGTTGCACCGCCGGGTGGCGAGGCGCTCTACATCTTGGTTCATACGCCCTACTTACGACCCCATCATGATTGGTCCAAAATGTTGCCCGAGTACCGGGAAGTTATTTTGGACAAGCTGGAACGAACTGCCGGTATGAAGGGCATTCGCGAACGCATAGTTTCTGAAAGCTCGCTCACTCCCGAAGGGATTCACAAGCGATATCGCGTTTTGAACGGGGCCATCTATGGGCTGGCAAGTCATGGTCGTTTCTTAGGTGCCTTTAAACCCGCAAACCGATCCCGTGACATGAAGGGGCTTTATCTTGCGGGTGGCGCGGCTCATCCTGGCCCCGGCATGCCAATGGTCATGATGAGTGGTTGGATCGCGGGCGACACGTTGGATAACGACATCCAAAGTGGCAAGCTTGGCAAAGTGACCGTCTAGCAATAGCCACCAATATGGAATTCAAAATTCGATCTGCAACCAACCGCCCTATGCCCGTAGTAACACTTGTGATCTACGGGGTACTGTTCGCATGTTTGCCGACACAGCCCTCCCGTGCTGAAGACCTTTCGGGACAGGTTCGCAGTCAATTTGAGCAGCATTGCTTTGACTGTCATGGAAATGGCAGCGAAGAGGGTGGATTCAATTTCGAGAAGCTCGTTTCAGGTGAATACGGCGATTTTACTCAGTCCAAATGGGAAGCCGTTTGGAAGAACGTTCGAGCTCAAACGATGCCTCCTGCGGAAGCGGAGGCACCCAGTCAAGAAGTAAGATCGAAATGGGTCCATTGGATTCAAAGCGATGTTTTTCGATTGGATCCACAAAGGATCGACCCTGGCCACAGCGTGCTGAGGCGATTGAACCGTAGCGAGTACAAAGAGACGATCAAGCAACTGACCGACGTGGATTACGATGTTCGCGAGGAGTTTCCTGCGGATGATACTGGTTATGGCTTCGATACGATCGGAGAGGTCCTGACGCTGTCACCGGTACTACTAGAAAAATACCTTGCTGCGGCAGCAGACATCGTCTCCAAGTGCACCCCGACAGATGGCCCGACCCCCAAGGAGCAGATTCATTGGAGAAACCAATGGAAGCTTAATACGGCGGATGGACCCGAACCAGGTTCCCTATCGTTCGAGGAAAAGGGAGTGCTTCATTTGCGGCGGGATATCGCAATTGCAAATTCATACCGACTCGAACTGGAGTGGTCGTTGGAAAATGGATGGGTTGCGACCGCTCAAGAAGGCATGGTCCGACTTTCCTTGGTAGACAACGAAGGCAAGCCGCGAATGTTGCGTGAGCAGAAAGTGAGTTTTCTGGCCGGCCAAAGAGGAAGCATGTCAACGGAGGTGGATTTGCCGAAGGGGACGATGCATTTGCTGCTCGAGTTTATTCCAACGAATTCGGACGCAACCGTCACGAACGAACCATCCAAGCAGCAACCGTACAGGTTCTCACTGAGTCGTTCCATTTTGGTGGGGCCGCTCCAGGGCGGCGAACTTGAGTACCGCGAAAAGTACCGTCGCATTTTCTTCAATGGCCCACCACCAAGTGATCCAATCGCACGCCGCGAGCATTTGAAGTCCTTGTTGCGTCGATTTGCAGATCAAGCATACCGACGACCAATAGACGAACCGACGCTTGATCGGTTGTGCGATATCGCATTGCAGGTTGCCAATGAGCCAGGTAGTCGATACGAACGTGGGGTCGGGGCAGCGTTGCAGCTGATTTTGGCTTCACCGAGATTTTTGTTTCGAACAGAACAAGTTTCTGGAAGCGAGCCTGCTAAATCCTCGAACGCGAGTCAGGCGATAGCAAACGACTTGGCGGTTCCGTTGGATGACTACTCGTTGGCTTCTAGGCTGAGCTATTTGTTGTGGGGTGGGCCGCCGGATCAAGAGCTCTATCAAGTGGCTGCCTCTGGCAAGTTGCATGAACAGCTGGAGCAGCAGTTTGAACGCATGATTGGCCAGGAGTGGCGACTGGAACGAGGAATCGAAAATTTTGTCGGTCAATGGCTTCAGACGCGTGACGTTCATGAATCTCAGGCGGATATCCGAACGATCTTAGGTATCGATAGCTATGAGGAGGCTGAACGAACGTTCGATTGGCAAGTCCGAGAGGCTATGGGGCAAGAGACGCGACGCCTGTATCAATACTTTATTACTAATGACCGTCCCGTCGAAGAGTTGCTGAATGCCAAGTACACGTTCCTCAATGAGAGGCTTGCAAAGTTTTATGGGATCGAAGGAGTCCAAGGAGATTCCATGCGAAAAGTGGACTTGCCCGCTGGCAGTCATCGACGTGGTTTGCTCACTCATGGATCGTTATTGGTAGTGACCAGCAATCCGACTCGTACCAGTCCTGTCAAACGAGGTCTTTTTGTTCTTGAGAACATCCTGGGGACACCTGCACCTCCGGCCCCTCCAAATGTTCCTAGTTTAGAAGAATCGAAGTCGGGCAAGCTTGAGAAGGCATCGCTCCGAGAGATCTTGGAATTCCATCGACGCGATGCCGCTTGCGCTGCATGCCATCAACGTATGGATCCCTTGGGTCTGGCGATGGAGAACTACAATGCGATCGGGCAATGGCGAGACATGGAGCGAAGTGTCGCGAAGGGCCAGAACCAACGCGACGCTGTCAAGCAAGCGATCGATGCTTCGGGCAAGCTGATGTCGGGCGAATCGTTTTCTGGAGCGGAAGAGTTAGCTGAGATACTTGCAGCCAACCGCAAGGAAGATTTTTACCGTTGTTTGACAGAAAAAATCATGACGTTTGGGCTAGGGCGTGGAATGACATATCGGGACACGACAGCCATCGACCAAATCATTGCTAGAACACAGAAAGAGGATGGCAAAATGAAATCCCTTTACAAGGCCATCATTACAAGCGTTCCATTTACTCATCGCCGCAAAGACGTTGCGGAGCCTACTTTAGCGAGCCAACCCTAATGAATCGAAATGCAATCGATCGACGCCGCTTTTTGCGAGCCTCAGGAATCGCGCTTGCTTTGCCAGCGCTTCCAAGTTTGGGAAAAGCGTTTTCTGCTTCCGCAGGTTCTTCGGCATCCACGCTGCGATTGTGCTACCTGTATGTACCCAATGGGGTCAACATGCAGCACTGGAGACCGAGCGGAGACGAAAATGCGTTAACGCTCAATCGCTCCACGGTAGCGTTGGACCCGCTTCGCAATGATCTGCGTTTTATTTCCGGCTTAACCCACCAACATGCCTTTGCGGGCAATGATGGAGGTGGCGATCATGCGCGAGCCAACGCGTCCTACTTAACTGGTCAACGAGCTTACAAAACGGCTGGTTCCGATATTCGTATTGGGGTCTCGGCGGATCAAGTGGTTGCCCAGCATTATGCGGAAACAACACGCCTGAAGTCCCTCGAATTATCGTGTGATGGAGTTCGCAAATCGGGCCAATGCGATTCTGGCTACGCGTGTGCTTACCAATTTAACATTGCATGGGCTGACGAACGTACGCCGGTTGCACCGGAGTCCAATCCGAGGCTGGTGTTTGAACGTCTATTTGGAAATGGGACTCATGGCCAACGCAGAGAGAACTATCAATTGCGACAAGCCAGCCAACGTTCGATGCTGGATTTCTTAAAAGACGAAACGAAATTGGTTCATCGCAGTTTGGGGCGGGAAGATCAAGCGAAGTTAGATGAGTATTTGAGTGGTGTGCGAGACATTGAATCTCGCATTGAAAAGGCGGAGCGATTTGGCTTCCCGCAAGATCCTAATCATCCGACACCCTCTGGAATTCCAGATAGTTACCGGGAACACATTCGATTGATTTCCGATGTGTTGACGCTTGCGTTGGAAACCGATTCAACTCGGGTAGCGACCTTCATGTTCGCTCATGATGGAAGCAACCGGTCCTTCCGCGACATCGAGATTGGAGATGGGCACCATGATTTGTCACATCATCAACGCAACGCGGATCGCCTAGAAAAAATTGCAAGGATCGACACTTTTTATTGTGAGCAACTAGCTTATTTTCTGCAGACGCTGAAGGATCGTAAGGATGCTAGTGGCCAATCGCTTTTGGACAGTACCATGGTTGTATACGGCAGCGGGATCAGTGATGGAGACCGGCACAATCATGACGATTTGCCAGTGATTGTTGCGGGTGGAAAGGCAGCTGGATTCCGCGGCGGAGTGCATCAAAAGCTTTCGAGTCCAACCCCCATGTCCAACTTGCACTTGGAATTGATCCAAAAGATGGGTGTTTCGCTGGACCAGTTTGGTGATTCGACCGAGCCGCTGCGACTTATCTAGGCGCTTGGGGGACTGGCGCCGACTCCATCGAATCGCGTTTTGAGTCGTAAGAAATGAGACTCGAAGAGATGGAACGATAGAAATGCAATCAAGGTAATCAGTCCAAAGATGGAAGATACGTAGAGGATGCTGGACAGTATGGGATGGGAAGGTAGATAAGCGACCAAGCTTGCAAGGGGAAGAAGTGTGACGACAGGAAGTTGCACAACGTACATTCCATAGGAATACTTCCCAAGAAATCGCAATGCCGGATTTTCAAAGATCCAAGGTAAGAGCGACCGTTTTGGGCTCAGCAATACGATAGCCATTCCGGCCATGAAAAAAGTTCGGACCAGTAAAGCCGGTACCCCAAACATTCTGGTGCCAAACATGGAAATGAAAATCAAGATTGCAATGAATCCTATGGCGGCGAAGGGTGCTATCCGCCGAATTTGATCGTGGTGGACCTTAGACTGCAACAGTGCGGCAAGCAATGCACCTAGGCATAAGGCGTCGATGCGGAAGATTGTTAAAACGTCAACAGCGACATCAAGACTGGCGATGGGGTCTGCCAAGGCCCTAGCGATTGCCACTGCGGCGACGGTAAAAACACAAAACCAACCAAGCCGTTTCACAGGAAGCAGCATGACGATGGCTGGCCAAACTAGGTAGAAGTGTTCTTCGACGGCCAACGACCAAAAATGGTCGAATGGCCCAAAACACCAATCGTTGAGCCAGGATACTCTGATGTTTGAAGTGTAAGTCCAAAGGTATGCTTGTTCGGATTGAGCCTTTTCGAACGCATGCCCACCCAGCAGAGATGGTAGGACCCATAAGCCGATTGCAAGGCTGGCAAAATACAAAGGGAAAATGCGAAGCGAGCGTCTTGCGATAAAGTTGCGAAAGTAATTCGGCTTGCCTTTGGCTCGGAACAAAATTCCAGTGATCAGAAAGCCGGACAAGACAAAGAACAGATCTACACCGCGTCCACCAAGTTGCGAAGCGCTTTGCACGACTGCAATGATAGGGTGGCCAGTTCGATCGAGTTCTTTGCACAGTCGATACAAAGTGACCATGAGAATGGCTAAGCCTCGCAAACCATCTAGCGCAAGGCAGTGCGATTCTGGTGACCAGACTGGTCCATCGTTATCCTGGGGCGTTTGCTTCATTGTTGATCAGTCAAGCTCCTCTGCATCTTGCTTAGTAATTCAGAAGCTTGTTAAAGCTAAGAAGTTAATCAGGAACTTGGTGCGGGCAAAGGCTATGTGGCTATTGGGCTTACGGTACCCGGTTTCGCATGAAAGAGCTCGTTTGCCTTTCCGATAGGGCCACCAAAGGGTTGCAGATTCTTCATCATAAAGATTTCGTCAAGGAATTTGGTGTGCAACGGCGGTGTTTCGCCGCGTTGGGTTTGGACAAGTAATTCCAAAAAATTCGCTCCTGCCAAATGGGAGACAGGGTAACCGCCGCCGAAACGCATATTGAATTCGATAAGGAAGAGTTGGCCGTCTCGGTCGATGATGTCGATATCGCATGGGCCGATGATTCGAGCTTTCTCACCCAGCGATAGAGCAGCGTCGATAAGGTCTTGCCGACGGGTGGTGATCGCTAGTTGGGTTTCCCCGTTTCGAGAAAGAAGCTTTCGCCAGGCACTGATACTCATGAGCCGGCCGCTGAGATCTCCACAAAGTTCAACGTTAACTTCTTCTCCTGCGATGCGTTCCTGATAAATGTACGGTGTTGTATCTTCTGCCGTGGGAAGGAGATCATCGATTTCGCGAATGGTACTAACTCCGACGCTCGCTGAACCAAAGCGTGGTTTTCGAATGAGAGGTAGGGGGAACGTACGTGCTTCTTCTGGGTTCGTGGTTGTGCGAGGAACAGTAACGCCGTGCTTTTGCGCCCAGAGAAATGTTTCCCATTTATCAAAGCCAAACAATGCGGTCTCCTGGTCAGGAAAGAAGCACGATACACCTTGTGCTGAGAGTTCATCACGAAGATGGGAGAGTTTGGCGACGTCGGGGTCAGTAAAACTTAGGATGGCGTTTATGTTGTGTGTGCTGATGAGCTCACGGACGGAAGCAAGGTATTGAGGATCGTCAATGGAAGGCACCAATACGGCTTCGTCGCAGCTGGCAAAGCCAGGAGCAAAAAGGCTGTTGCCGCTTCCGATAATATGGACGTTTGGATCGGCTTGGCGGAGATAGTCGGCGATGTAGCCTCGTTTTCCGATGGTAGAAAAAAGCCATGTCGTGCTCATTTGCCTGCTCCGATGAAATTTCCTAGTGTTGGTCGCTGACGAACGATTTTTTGTGAGTCCACGGAATAGATGGGAGCTGGAGGAATGATAAACTGCGGCGCAAGGCAGGCGGAGTAAGCGCCGACGTTCGAGACATGGACCAAATCCCCTGGGCGGGGTGTTCGGCCTACGGGGAGGGTACCGATCTGGTCGATTTCCATGCAAGTTCCGCCGTAGAGCCGTGTGGGCTCGGCCGACGGCTCGGAAGGATCATCGTTAGAGGTAAGGAGATGGCAAGGGGGATGAACCGTGGAACGAAGGGGATTTACGTCAAACAGCGAGCCATCGCATACCGCAATTTGGCCCGTCCCTCGGTTTTTCACGCTGACAATTCGAGTCAGGTAGTTCATGGATTCGGCAAGAACAGCAATGCCTGGCTCTAGAATGATTCGAGGGCCTTGGCTTCCCCATTTCTCGAAGGCATGTTTCCCAATGATCGTTGCAAGTTGCTTTGGATCGTCGATGGGATAGGTTAGCTGTGCTGCAATTTCGGGAGGAGGGGTGCTGCCAACTCCGCCGCCAATGTCGAGATACTTTGGCTTGATTTCCAACATCTCCGCAATCTGACTTAGATGGTCAATTCGATCGCAATAAGATTGAGCGTCGCGCCGGGAAGAATGATGGGTGTGAAGACCAATAACCTCGATACAGGGATTCTGAATTAGGTTTCGGATTTGGCCGACAGCCTCAGAGTCTCCGAAATCAATACCAAAGCGGCTAATGTTGCCGTTCTTAAGCGTGGCAGCGGCTCGAAGCCCCAATCGGAATGGCTTCTCGAAGGTACCGATCGTGGTCGCAGCTTGTAATTCGTCAACAGAATCCAGATTCAGGTCGATCGAGTGTTGATAGCAGTAGTTGAGGTCTTCGAGTGACTTTACTGGGCCATTCAGAAGTAGTTGGTTTGGTTGTGCTCCGTTCTCTTGTGCGAGCATCATTTCATGACGCGAGACCACCTCAAGACGGTAGCCATGAGAGAGTACTTGTCGGAGTATGTGCGACAGGTAGTTCGTTTTAACGGAGTAGGTGATTTCAGAATTGGGATAATGGATAGAAAGACCATCGCGCAATGTACTCATTGCATCGAGGACTTTTTGAACGTCAAGCAGATAAAGCGGAGTGCCGTATTGGGCGGCGAGACCGCTAAAGAGCTCGGCAGGGGTTAGCATAAAAAGCCCTTGAGGGGATTGAAGCAATCGATCGTCCAGGAACTCTAGCTCATTGGTGCGAAAGAGCCGCTCTTGTTTCTTCGAAACGAACAGTTTTTTTGCTGGACCGCTATTGCTGGACCGAGGGTGCCCTGAAATCGTGTTTCGCGAAGACATCAGGTAACAGCATTTGTTGCAAAACCGCAACTTGCAAGGGTGTTAAACGGCAACATTCATTTTTCGTGAGAGTGCGTTTCAGAAAACAACTGGTACAGATCCCTAATTCGAAAAACGCGGTTTTTTGCAAAGGAAAAATCAGGACAGTAGCGTAATCGCGATTTTCTTGGAGAGGTTTTGGCTCGGGTGCAACGGAACAGGAATGCCACGTGCATTACTAAACAATCGAATCAGGTTTCTGACGCTTCGACAGATGATGATTCAGATCGAAAACAACCAGAAAATCATGCTCAATCCGCAATTTGCGCATTAACGTCATTTTCGTTTTTTGTTTCATGTTGAGTTAACTACAATCTGCTTTTTGTGCCTCATCAAGATATGACTGCCAAGGACAACGCAACGATGGAAACTTCACGAAAACAACCAATGGGTTGGAGTAGTGTTTTAGCAGACTTTTTGAAACCTTTTCGTTTTTTAAAGGTGGCCGTCTTACACGTCGCGATATTCGTGGCGGTTTACTGGATCGCATTTTTGTTGCGATTTGATTTTGAGATACCGACCGAGTACTGGCAGGTGTTCTTGGTAACACTTCCCATGGTAGTGGCTGTCAAAATTCCAGTGTTTTTTTCAATGAGCCATTTCCACAGTTGGTCAAGACACGTTGCGTTTTCCGATTTGATTTCATTGGTTGTCGCAGCCTTGTGCAGTTTGGCAGGACTGGGCTTAGTGAATCACTTTGCATCCGCCTTCTTTATACCTCGGGCTGTCCTATTGCTTGACTTCGCAGGCACCATTTTATGTCTTGGTTTTTTACGCTCGAGCTGGCGATTGTTTTATGAGCACGCTTGGCCCATCGTTCGCCGCAAACATAAAAGCAGAGCGCTTTTGGTTGGAGCTGAGTTAGGCGACAAAATTTTTGCTCAACGGCTTCAAACTCATGCGAACTTTCCATTCAAGATTCGCGGATTCTTGGATCGCGATGTGGAGCACCTAGGTCGGTTTATCGGTGGTATACCGATTTTGGGTTCAACAGCCAATCTCGTGAGTATTGCTAGGCGGCAGCGTGTCAGCGATGTCATCATCGTAGCTGGCAGTCTGACAGGTAAGGAACTTCGCGAACTCATGGAAAGTTGCGAGACAGCAAAATTGAATTTGAAAATCATCCCGCCGCTCGGTCAGTTGTTGGACGGCAACAAGCGAATTCCGGTGAAGCCAGTTGAGATTTCTGACTTGCTACGCCGCGATCCCGTCCAGTTGGATTTGACCGCGTTGAAAAACTTGTTTGAGGGAAAGACGGTATTTGTAACAGGAGCTGGAGGAAGTATTGGTTCGGAAATTTGCCGCCAGCTACTTGCTTTCCCTTTGGATACTTTGGTGTTGATTGAGCGATCCGAAGCAGCGCTCTATACCATCGACATGGAGCTTCGCAACAAGAAAAAGACTTGTCGCATTGTAAACGCTTTGGGAGACGTTACCGACACGGGGCGGATGCGAAGTCTTTTTACGAAACATCGTCCTGACATCATTCTCCATGTTGCAGCACACAAGCATGTGCCCATGTTGGAAATGCATCCAGGCGAAGCGGTGAAGAACAATGTTTTTGGAACGGCACAAATGGCTGAATTGGCCGATGAATACGCTGTCAGTCACTTTGTTTACATCTCCACGGACAAGGTTGTAAATCCCTCGAGCATCATGGGTGTATCGAAGCATATTGCCGAGGACTACGTGCATGCGATGTCCACCGAGTCCAATACCAAGTTTGTAGTTGTTCGATTTGGCAATGTACTGGGATCGGCAGGTAGCGTCGTGCCATTTTTCCAAGAGCAAATTCGAAGGGGTGGGCCGATCACGGTAACTCATCCTGACATGAAACGATTTTTCATGGCGATTCATGAAGCGTCGCAACTGGTGTTGCAAGCAGCGGCAATGGGGCGTGGTGGCGAGATCTTTGTTCTCGAAATGGGAGAACAGATCAAAATCGTTGACCTTGCTCGCGATTTGGTGCGACTTTCCGGCCTTCCTCGCGATGCGATTGAAATAGTCTTCACTGGAATTCGTCCAGGGGAGAAGCTTTACGAAGAGCTCTATTTTGATGATGAACAACGTTTCCCAACCGGGCATCCGAAATTGCATTCGGCACTTCATCGTCCGATCGAGCTTGGGGAGCTTCGTGAGACGTTAACCGAACTGCAATACCTAGTAGATGGGGACGCAGATGTCCTGCTGGCTCGCCTTAAGGAAATGGTTCCCGAGTTTGTTGTTCCTGAGTATTCTTCTTTCGATAACAGTGTTGCAGATGAGCTTCGTTGTCAAACGCAATCGCGATTTGACGACATGAGTGACGTTGATGACTTTCAATCCGAGACTAGCCAAGGAATTGGAGACCGAGCATGAGCACTGAAAAGACGACAACCGTACCATCGCGAATTTTTCTTTCGCCGCCGCACATGTCACCATCCGAGCGTGAACTGCTGTTGGAAGCGTTCGATTCCAATTGGATTGCTCCCCTTGGACCTCAAGTAGAAGCATTCGAGCGAGAATTTGCCGAAAAGGTTGACGTTCCTTATGCCGTTGCGTTAGCAAGTGGTACATCCGCCCTTCATCTCGCCTTGATCATTCTGGGAGTAAAGCCAGGCGATGATGTGGCCACGTCGACTTTGACTTTCGTGGCGACGGCAAACGCCATCCGCTACGTTGGGGCGAATCCGGTCTTTATCGACAGCCAAGCGAGCAGCTGGAATATGGATCCAGAACTACTAGCTGTCGAATTGCGAGAGGCAACGCTTCGTGGCCGTCCGATCAAAGCGGTGTTGGCCGTGGATATCTTAGGACAATGCGCTGACTACGATGCGATTCAGGAATTATGCAAGCAGTATCAAATCCCATTGATCGAAGACGCTGCTGAATCGTTGGGAGCGACGTACCAAGGTAAGCCTGCTGGCGGATTTGGCGATATCGGCTGTTTCTCATTCAATGGAAACAAGATCATCACCACAAGCTCTGGAGGAATGCTTGTCACAGCGAACAAAGCTTGGGCTGACCGAGCGAGATTTTTGGCAACTCAAGCACGCGATCCATTTCCCCATTACGAACATTCGGAGATTGGTTTCAACTATCGAATGAGTAATCTGTTGGCTGCGGTTGGCCGAGGGCAGCTACGAGTGCTCGATGAACGAGTAAAACAACGCCGCGAGAACTATCGTTTCTATCAGCAAGAAATTGGTAATCTACCTGGTATTACGATGGCACCCGAACTTGCTGCTGGTCGGTCGACCCATTGGCTGAGTTGCATCACGGTAGAGCCGGCTGAGTTTGGCGCCACTTGTGAGGATATTCGATTGGCACTCGAAAAGGAAAACATTGAATCACGGCCTGTTTGGAAGCCAATGCACATGCAGCCGGTTTACGCTGATTTTCGCGCTCAAGGCGGTTCTGTGGCTGAAGAGCTATTTGCCAAAGGATTGTGTTTGCCAAGTGGATCGAGCCTAACGGAAAGCGACTTAAACCGCATTGTGGGAGTTGTCCATTCTGTCCGCGGTCACGCGAACACAATCGGCGAATTCAATTTCCACCAAAGAGTGTCCGTCCCCTCAGAAAACGCTTTCCTAACCGGGAGACCTTCATGAGTCATTCGTTTCCTATGACTTTGTGGGATTACTTTAGCGTCCTATATCGCTACAAGCTTAGGGCTATTTCGGTTGTTGTCATCGCTGTCAACTTAGGATTGGCTTGGATTGCAAACGCTCCAAAAGAGTATGAGTCGGAAGCAAAATTGTTCGTCCGAGTTGGATGGGAAAATGCCGGCCTTGATCCAACGGTCAACAAAGCGGATGCGGTCGCAATCAATATCTCCCGTGAAAATGAGATTACGACGATGCTTGAACATCTTCGTTGTCGTCCAATTCTCGAAAATACGATGAATCTGGTTATTCCTCCTTCACCCAACGACTCGGTGGAGTCCAGAGAAAGAGCGTTCGAGGGCTTTAAGCGGCGCATATCGATTACGTCCCCTAAGTCGTCGATGGTCATCAGGATTGCAGCTAAAGGCGATACTCCAGAAGTAGCCCATAAAACCGTTGCATCTTTGACCAGTCTTTACCTAGACGACCATCTCCTGCTAAGTCGACCTGAAGGTTCCTATGAATTTTTGGTTGAGCAAGCGGAGCGGCTTCGAGAGGAATTTGAGTTGGCTCAGGTGGAATTACGCGACGCAAAAAATCGAGGTGACCTAGCTTCGATCCAAGGCCGAAGAACTGCTTTGGAGAGCCAAATCAATGTCGTTCAGACAAAAATCAATGAAGTCACTGCATCGCTTTCTGCAGCCGAAGCGAAGATGCTAACCCTAAGGTCCTCGATCGACACACTTCCCGAACCACTGCTAAAACAAATGGTGGGGGGATCTCCTAATGACGGAATCGCTACCATGCGTGACAAGTTGTTTCAACTTCAAGTCCAGCAGGAAGAAGTGAAGTCTAAGTTTCAGGCCGCACATCCCAAGTACATTGCTTTGCAAGCACAGGTCGATGAAATGACTGCCTTGCTTAAGAAGGAAAATCCCGATCGTCCGCAAATTCTGCAAGCAATTCTTGCTGCCGACAATTCTAGCAAAGCGGCCTTTGTCGCGCAAAAGCAGAGCCTGCAGAGTCAATTGTTAGAATTGCGCAATGAGCTTATGGCGCTTAATGAAAGCGAAATTCAAGTGACACAAAGCGAGATGAAGTTGAAACATGCCGAATCGAAGTACATGGCCTTTGCCACCAAGACAGAAGATGCTCGAATTGACAGCGCTTTACTTAAAGACAAGATTTCTAACGTTCAAGTGATTCAGCCTGCATCGATGTCGGTCTTGCCAGTCGGACCTCAGAAATTGAATATTCTCGTACTCTCCTTCGTGTTCGGTGTTGCCGGTGGAATCGCACTTGCTCTATTGTCCGATCAATGGGCTCGATTTCGGGCGGCCTCGCAAAAGCAGAACGTGCGGCGTCGAGCACGGGGGTTCAAATTCACCCGCGTTGTGCGAACCTAACTAGAGCAAACTTAAAGTGATTTCGGTTGCCGTTTCTGGCTCGCACGCTTCCAAAACAGCTGGACCACAAACAGCGAAAGGGTTAGAGAATGACTGTTGGCTGCCCAAATACTGCCGTTGGATCGCAAACCAAGGGCATAGCTTTTAGCTTTGCTGCCGGCGTTTACTGGTCCCTTCTGGGCGCCGTTGTTTCTCGTGGTTTGACGCTGGTGGCGACAGTATTGGCAGCCCGTACTCTTGGGGCTGAGGGCTTCGGCGAATTAGGTATGATCCAAAACACGCAGGGGTTATTCGGAGTTCTTGCAGGTGCAGGCCTTGGATTGGCTGCAACCAAGTTTGTCGCTGAACATCGATCGGTGGACCCGATGCATGCGAGCCGATGTATTTTGTTGACGATGCTGATGAGCTTGGTCGCTGGCCTGTTTGGCGCAATCATCATGTGTGTTTATGCGAGTGAGCTGGCCACCTACGTGATGCAGGCCCCGCATCTCGTTGTGGAACTGCAGGTGTCAACGGGTTTGATACTATTCGGTGCTATCAACGGGGTGCAATCGGGAGCGCTCGCAGGTCTTGGGGATTTCCGATCGATAGCGCGTCTTACCATTTTGCGAGGAGTGTTCCTTTTTCCTGCACTCGTTATTGGGGTAAGTTCTGCAGGTGTAATGGGGGGCGTGATCGGTTTGGTACTAACAGAAGTGGTGGCTGTTTGCACTAATCAACTTGTTCTTGCTAAGGCCTTTCCGAAACGATGGAAGGAAGCCTTTTCCGGTCCGGATGTTTTTGCGGATGTTGCCGCCATGTTGCGATTCAGCGGGTTAGCCGTCGCTGCGAGCTTAGCAACTACACTTGCCTTTTGGGTTGTAAACGTGCTTTTGGTCAATGAGCAGAACGGGTATGTAGCGCTCGGGGTTTTCAATGCCGCGGATCGATGGCGACAATTGCTCTTGTTCTTGCCTGCGACATTCTCACAACTTCTCTTATCAATGCTCAGCAATATGCACGGGAAAAAAGAGGCTGACGGATTCCGAAAACTCTTCCGGGTCAGTTTGTGGGTTAACATCGCCGTGGTCGCTGTACCAACTGGGCTGTTGATGTTGGTAGCACCGCAGGCTATGAACCTGTTTGGTACGGAATATCGCGAAGGAGCCATGACGTTGATTATTCTTTCGGGGTCGACGCTCGCGGTCGTGCTCAACAATATCCTTGGGCAAGTCTTGATTAGTAAGGGAGCAATGCTCTGGCGTTTTGCGATGGATATCTTGCTCAGCGGTGTTCTGGCTTTAGTCGCGTGGCTTCTGGTTCCGATATGGAAAGAGCAAGGCTTGGCATTTGCTTACTTGATCGCTTACGGCGTGACGGCGGTTGCCTTGATACCTCTTGCTGTCTGGTATTCGAGAGATGTAAAAGAGGTTGAACCTTGAGGGGTGCTGAAAGTGAAAAGCTGAACATTCTTCCCCAGATTGTTTTGACCTGCACGAATCTCATCGCACTCGCGGCAGTCGTGTTTTCGCCATTTACACACGTTTATCCGATGGCGACGATCGGCGTGGTTGCATTCACTTGTGTTCAGTTATTTCTTCCCGCATGTTGGGTGAATGTAAAATCACCGGTCTGCCCTGGCAATTTCGCTCAATTCTTTTTCTGGGTGCAGATCGTTTTAGTGCCCGTGTTGATAGGTTACTACGGAGCTTCGCTTGGAACGTTAACGCATTTGCCTCCGGAAAACTTGATCAATTTCGCGATAGGTCTTCGAACTTTAGGTTATGTTTCGTTTTGCATTGGGTTTCAACTTTTCACAAGTGTCGCGAAGGCATCGAGCTCCGACTCGAATCAACTGGGCGAGGATCGGGTTGAACCGATTTCGCGATTTACCCTATACATGATCGCTTCCTTTGCTTTCATCGGCATGGTGGGATGGTTTTTCAATTATGGAGGGATCGGCGGGTTTCTTGCTTATGTCTCATCGCCGGATGAACAACGACTACGAGACGAAGAGGCAACAACCATCGCCGGGGCATTGGGAAACCTTCTTCGCCACTTCTTGGGATTTTCCATTGTTTGGTCATGGAGCGAATGGGTTCGACGGAACAGCAAGACCCAGAGTGTGATGGCACTCGCTACGGCAACGGCTGTCGTTGCGGGATTGCTGATGTTAGCTAATTTTAGCTACAACCGTGGTAATATGATCGCGCCACTTCTTGCGTTGACTGCGGCGTACTCCAAACACGTTCGACATATTTCCTTTGCAGTGGTTGCCGCGGCGGGTGTTTTTCTTCTTTTGGCCGCTTTTATCTTTGGCGAGTACCGCTCTACTTCGATGCAGATCTCTGATTTGTCGTTAGCCGAAGTAACCTCGATCAGCGAGCAGGGAGGTGTTGTCGATGAGATTCAAATCTACGGAGCTGGACCCCAGCTAACAGCCTTCATTTTAGAAGGGGATGAAATCGATTCTCAAACTCAAAAGAGCGGCACACTGATTTCCTCCATCCTTTACCCAGTTCCAATACTAGGAAAGTCATTTCGCGAGACAAGTGGCGTCGTGCGTTTCAATCAGATGATCTATGGCGACGCTGATAACTTCGACCAAAACATACCGTACGATGCCGAGTTTTATTTGAATTTTCAGATGGCAGGCGTGGTGGTTGGCTATCTTTTGCTTGGTTTTGCCACCGCATTGATTCACCTTCAATTTTTTTTTGCTAGGCGTCCAATCGCAAGCTATGCTTGGCTGACTTTAGGGATTTGGACAGTATTTCCAGCTAGCCTACCAGTGTTAAGCCAGATCTGCGTCTATTCCTTTTGGCCGATTTACGTGTATGCCTTTTTTCGATCCTTTCTCGAAAATGACGCCAAAGAGAGTGGTTCAGTACAGCAATGAAAATATGTCTGGTAGGTGGTATTTTCGGCAAGGACGCTAAAATGCGTTCGAAACATGTCGTAACGCCGGAAACAGTTTTGCTGGATGGATTTCAAAAGGCGGGAGTGGATGTTCATCCCGTAGGGCATGCAGGTTTTGAGCCTTCGGATGATTATGACATCATCCATGTTCATCACTTCGGTAAGGCCGCTCTGAAAATGGCCGCATCGAATTGCAAATCAAAATTCGTGTTTACGGGCCACAACGGTCTAATCCCTACAGGCTATGAGCGAAACTGGGCTCGCCAAAAAACGTTTCGATACACTGTCGATAAAGCAGATGCATTTGTGGCGCTGTCGCAGGCCGAAAAACGCTTCTATGAAAACTACGGAGCTGCGGGCAAAGTCCACTGCATTCCTAACGGCATTCCTTCCGAATTCTTTCGAGCGAACATTGGCCCCGGCGACGAAATCAAAAAGCAAACCGATCAGGATCGTTTTCGCATTCTTTACGTCGGGCAACTGATCGACTGGAAGGGAGTGAACTTCCTTTTGGAGGCCTTGCAACAAGTCCGCCTTCGTCATAACGCTCGCCTACGACTTGTGTACCACAATGCCGAACGTGAACGAGAATACAAGCAAATGGTTCAGGATTTGGGCATCGCCGAAGCCGTTGAGTTTGTTGGGATCCTTGGCCCTTCGGAACTGGCCCGCGAGTACTACGAGGCCGATCTGCTTGTACTTCCGAGCTTTGCAGATTGTCTTCCAAGTGTCGTAACCGAGGCCTTTCTCTGTGGTACACCGGTTGTCGCTGGCGGAGTCTGTGGAGTGCCGGAGCAGCTGGATCAATACGGCATTCCGATCCCACCTGGTGACGTACCTGCCCTTGTTGCTGCCATTGAGACCATGATCCGCGAACAATCTAGGTATCAGGCCCTCGCTACGGAGATGCGTACCTATGCGGAGAATAAGTATCATCCCACTGCAATGGTAGAGGGACATCTAGCGCTTTATCGTCACTTGCTATCTGAAACCGACTCGAAAACGGGTCGCAAAAGCCATTGGACAGATCCCCTTGTTCGTATGGCGATCGCCGCATATTGGTCGCGTGGCCGTAAGGGCAAAAAAGGTTCCACGCCATGATTGTAAATCATATCAGCGTTAGCACTTTGCCCGTATTGTATCGCTTCGGCGGCGCTATTGAACGTCGCATTATGGAGACAGCGAACGAGCAGGCTAATCGCGGGCACGAAGTGCATGTTTATTCCGTAGGCGATCAGACTGAAACAAAGTCGGTGGAGGGTGTGACCTACCACTTCATCAAGTGCCGCTCGAAGCTTCCTTTCAAGCACATCGAGTTTCAGTACAAGATTGCTCAAGCGATCAAGCGCGGACCACAGGGGGGCGTGCTTCACTTTCATAGCCAACCCGAAGGTGCAATCATGAGCACCTTTTTGAAGGCTAAGAAAATACTTCAATACGACTTCTATTACTTTCGTGGTGGCCCTAAGACACCGCTGTACCCCGTGTATAAGAGACTGCTTCGCCATTTCGATCTATTGCTACCGTGTTCTGAATTTTGCCTTCAGGAATCAAAGGCCTTTTGGAAGCTGCCAACCGAGAAGCTGAAAGTACTTCACAATGGCGTGAATCTGTCCCAATTCCGACCTGATCCCGAAGCAGGAAAAAAAGAACGGGAAACGCTTGGGATCGACAAAAAAGTAGTTTTGTATGTTGGCCGAGTCAACGAGCAAAAAGGGAGCGATATCCTTCTTGAAGCAATCGCAAAGCTCCGTGAAAGGCGGCAAGACTGTCAGCTTGTGATTGCAGGACCGATTGGGCAGTTTGGAATGAAGACAGATCCCGATCGTTGGCAGGATCGTATTGAAAAAGTGGGAGGCTTGTATCTTGGCGCGGTTGCTGAGAACCGGCTTGCATCGATTTACAACTTAGCCGATGTCTTTGTGATGCCGACACGTATCTATGAAATGTTCGGCATGGCTGCTGTTGAAGCGCAGGCGTGTGGCAAACCTGTTATTGCTAGTGACTGTGGTGGATTGAGAGAAGTCGTTCCGCATGATTGCGGGGCGAGATTTCCTGTGGGCGACTCGACTCAGTTAGCCAACGAAATTGAGAAACTTGTCGATGACCCGAATCGCTACGCGACGTGCTCAAAAAATGCACTTGCGAACGCGGCACAATATGATTGGAAGAACATCTGCAATGCGCTCGACACACTATACAAGTCGTAATACTTATCATCCATGTGGGGATCCTGGTGCTCGTCTAAATCTTCCATGGCATTTTTGCGAAGCGAGAGTGGATTGTGATTAACGTCGGCAAGATCTCGATAGGCCTTCCTTTTTTTAACGCGAGGCGGACGCTGGCCGATGCGGTTCGTTCCGTCTTTGCGCAGTCTTATCGCGATTGGGAATTGATTCTTATCGATGACGGATCCAGCGACGGTTCCAAAGAACTTGCATTGCAGATTGAGGATTCGCGTGTTCATGTTATTAGCGACGGTGTTAATCGAGGCCTAAGCTCGCGTCTCAACCAGATTGCCTCCTTAGCACAGGGCAAATACCTTGCAAGGATGGATGCAGATGACCTCATGCACCCAGAGCGAATTGCTCGGCAGATTGCATTCTTGGAAGCGAACCCAAGCATCGATGTCATCGATACGACAACTTACACTGTCGATGACGATATGACGCCGCTCGGTATACGTGGTGACGAAAAACTGGATAGCCGGCCCGAAGCAGTACTGCGAAACGGTCTGCTTATACATCCTACGATCATGGCGAGATCAGATTGGTTTCGCAACAATCCTTACGATGGTGTCTATGTCCGCGCGGAAGATCGAGAACTGTGGTGCCGAACGTGTACCACGACCAAGTTCGATAGATTGGTCGAGCCACTTTTTTTTTACCGCGAGGGACTTGCCGGCAATTTACGAAATTATTTGAGCACCGGTGTTACTATTAGTAAGATTTTGCAACATTACGGCCCACCTTTAGTGGGTGCATGGCGTACATCCGTCCTGCAGTGGCAATTTTTTTTCCGGAATGTTGTATACCGTTCCGCCACCGCCGTAGGGCTACAAGGCAAGCTCATCCAAAGACGAAACAGAGCGCTCACGGACAACGAACAACAATTGGCCCGAGCGGTCCTGCAAGAAATTCTTAATACACCATTGCCAGGACTGGGCCACGAACGAATTCACCAGGAGGCATTAGGATGATACAGCCAAGTGAAAAGCAAAAGTCTGTCGATCGGCCAAGACTTGTGCAAATGACAACCGTCCCGACTACCCTTAGCTTCCTCGAACACCAGATTCAATTTGCTAAAAGTCAAGGCGTCGAGGTCCATGTTATCTCTTCTCCTGGTAGTGCGTTAGAGGAGTTCGAATCGCGATTTGGAGTGGAGGCTCATGAGCTTCCCATGGAACGCCGTATCACACCATTCCGTGATTTGATGGCGTTATGGAAACTGACTGGGATCATGCGCAAGATCCGTCCGCAGATCGTGCATGGTCATACTCCGAAAGGTGGACTTCTGGCCATGTTGGGAGCGTGGTGTTGTGGGGTTCCGGTGCGTATGTACCATATCCACGGCTTGCCAATGGTTACCGCAACTGGAATGAAACGAAGGTTGCTGCTTTGGTCTGAGAAAATCTCGTGCTTGCTTGCAAGCCAAGTTTATTGCGTTAGCGAATCCGTCCGCGAGGTCGCGGTGAACGAGCGGATTTGTCGAGCAGAGAAGATTGAGGTATTGCTTCAAGGCACGATTAACGGTGTTGACGCAGCGACCAGCTTCAACCCTGACCTCATGGAAGTCAACGCTCGTTCTAATGTTCGGGAGATGTACCGTATTCCAGCCAACGCATTGGTTGTTGGCTTTGTGGGCAGAGTCGTCCGCGATAAAGGCATTATCGAGTTGTCGCAAGCCTGGAACCTTTTGAGGACGGAGTTCCCCAACGCGCATTTGTTGGTTATCGGCCCCTTCGAGCCCCAGGATCCAGTTCCGCAGGAGGTCCAGCAGCAGTTGCGAAATGATGATCGTATTCACTTGGTAGGCGGGGTAGGATCCGAACAAATCCCAAAGCTCTTGTGCGCCTTGGATGTACTTGCGTTGCCAACCTATCGCGAAGGATTTAACACGGTATTGCTCGAAGCTTCCGCCATGCGTCTGCCGGTGGTTGCGTCACGCGTGCCTGGCTGCACCGATGGAGTCATCGATGGCGAGACGGGGATGTTGGTTCCATCCCATGACGCAACGGCACTTGCCAAAGCATTGAGTATCTATCTGCGCGACGCTGACTTACGCAGCCGGCATGGTACAGTTGGTCGCGAGCGTGTTTTGCGAGATTTTCGTCCTGAGGAAATGAGCCGCGCGATCTATCTAGAGTATGTTCGACATCTAGGGCTTCGCACCAGTTTCTACCGCCGCTATGGCAAGCGGGCCTTCGACTTGATCGTCAGTGCGACGGCTTTGGTACTTCTGTCGCCTTTGCTGCTGGTTTTGATTGTTTTGGTGCGTTGTCTGCTTGGCGGTCCCGTGTTTTTCAGACAGATACGGACGGGTGTCCATAAACGTCCCTTTTCCATCCTCAAGTTTCGGACTATGACCAACGCTTGCGACGCCAATGGAAATCTCCTGAGCGATTCGTTAAGGTTGACGAAGTTTGGTAGGTTTTTGCGTGGTACCAGTCTCGATGAATTGCCGGAACTATGGAATGTCGTTGTTGGCGAGATGAGCCTAGTTGGTCCACGTCCATTGCTACCCTTGTACGACTCGTCCTATACCGAACGCGAAAACCGTCGGTTTGAGATGCTGCCGGGGATTACGGGTTGGGCCCAAATCAATGGTCGCAATGAACTGGCTTGGGACGATCGATTGGAATGCGATGCGCATTACATAGAAAACTGCACGATGGGTCTCGATTTCAAGATCCTGCTTCTTACAGTAAAGAAGGTGCTTTGGCGCGACAACGTGCAGGTTGATCCCGACAAAACAGTTGGATGTCTTTATGAAGAGCGCCAACTACGCGCCGCAAATCAAGCAGACAACGCTACGATTGCAGCTCGCTAATGGAAACAAGCAAATGACCATGAACTTCCAAAGTAAAACGACCTTCGAAATTACTAAGAAGCAACGAACTTGCCGCTCCGGCGGCTGGGCTGTCTCCTCACAACTCCATTCGGAATTTGCATGATGCGTATCGAAACTTTGACCATTAACGATCCTCGTTGGACCGATGCGCTTGGGCGTTTGGATCACGATGTTTACCATCGGCCTGATTATGTTCAACTGGAAGCGACGCGGATGGAATCTGCTCCGGAAGCGTTGCTTATTAGCGACGAAGAGCGTGTTTTTTTTGTCCCGTACCTAGTGCGGTCTTGCGAACCACTGTGCTATGACATGCGAGAATCCGTTTTTGACGTCGTTTCTCCATACGGCTTTCCTGGGATTCTAATGAATGATTCAGGGCGTGATTCCAGCTTCGCTGCCGAAGCGTTGGCTGCCCTTCGTGAAACGTTCGCTCGGCGAAGCATTTGTTCGGCATTTCTTCGTATGCATCCGATTCTGGGAAACAACTTCGCATCGCTTTTTGCACCAAACGTCTTCGCTGACTCTTGCGAAACCGTGGCAATCGATCTGACGCTAAGCAAAGACGAAATCCTAAAGCAAATACGTTTGAATCACCATAAGACTATCGAGAAGTGCATCAATTTGGGATATACAGCCAGGGTTGTTTCCTTGACGGATGTGCTAGTTCCATTTTCGGCACTTTACAAAGAGACGATGGATCGCGTCGAAGCTACTGATTCGTATTATTTTGACGCACAGTATTTTGCGAACTTAGCGCAGATGCCAGGGGTCTATTGTTGTATCGTCGAGAGCGGGGGAGCTATTGCGGCCGCATGTGTGTTTTTTGAATGCAACGGGATCGTGAATGCGCATTTAGGGGGGACTCGTACGGCGTTCCTCTCTAGATCACCTTTCAAAATGGTTGTTTGGGAGGCAATGCATTGGGCCAAAGAGCGCGGCAACCGCTGGTTGCATCTAGGCGGTGGTGTGGGCGGCAAGGATGATTCGCTGCTGCATTTCAAAGCCGGCTTTTCAAATACCCGTTTTCAGTTCCTTACATCGCGGCTTGTCATCAACGAATCCAAGTACGATCGATTGGTTAATGTCAAAGCTCAGGCGACCAACTTGTCTACGGAAACGGTATTTGCATCCAGCTACTTCCCTGCCTACCGAACCTAAATATCAATCTGTGCCCCGAGACTCATCTTGGTAAAATACAAGGCAAGCTCACCTTCGCAATGAGTGAGAAGGCAAAAGCTATTCTCATAATCAGCGAACCGAGTAAACTGCCGGTCTGATTTGTGGGGACCGTCCATTTTTGGTTTTGGGCATTTTCATCATTGAACCGTACCGAGCAAGGGCCGAGCATTGAACGAACAGATACGTAAAATCGACGCTCAAATTCTCGCATTAGCCCAAGAGCGTTGTCGAGTCTTGGCAAGTCATGCACCTACGAGGACTGATTTGAATCTAGTCCCCGAAACGCTTCGGGAGTCTCAGTCGGAACAAGCCTCGATTTCAGGTCTCGATGATTTTGGGCGGAATCTGTTGCGGTACGTCGCTGGAGCGACTTTTCTAGCAAGCGTCAAGTACCAAGCCGTCGCGTATCTTGGTCCTCAATTCTCGTATTCGTATTCAGCTGCTGCCAAATACTTTGGCCCGATCGCTTCCCTGCAACCCGTGAATACCATCGGGGCCGTGTTTGAGGAAATTCTCAGAGGGCAGGCCGCTTACGGTGTTGTGCCCATCGAGAATTCAACCGATGGTCGCATCGTAGATACGCTCAATATGTTTATCAAAACCCCGGTCAAGATTTGCGGCGAGGTTCTGTTGCCCATCCATCACAATTTGCTGGCAATGTGCAATCGAGAAGAGATTCGCGAGGTGTACAGCAAACCGCAAGCGTTATCGCAATGCCGGAGCTGGTTGAACAATCATTTACCAGAAGCCAAATGGGTAGAGGTAGCCAGTACGGCAGCGGCGGCAAAGATCGCTGCGACGGTGCCATTTGCGGCTGCGGTCGCTTCGCGTGAAGCGGGTATTTCGCTCGGTCTCGATATTGTCGCGGCCTCGATTGAAGACAATCAAAACAACGTCACTCGATTTGCCATCCTGGGAAACGAAGAAGTTCCACCGACGGAAGATGATAAGACATCGCTTCTGTTTCAAGTGCCACACAAGCCAGGTGCTTTAGCAGACGTGATGGTTTTGTTGCGGGATAACGGTTTGAACTTGACTTGGATCGAGTCGTTTCCGGTTCATGGGTCGACCAACGAGTATTTCTTTTTTGTGGAGTTGGAGGGGCATAAGGCGAACGCGAATGTCCAAAAGGCACTCAAGAGCCTTTCGGAAACAGCCTTCAGGCTCGATCTCTTGGGATCGTACCCTCGAGCCCGTTAAAACACTGCCGACAGTATCAGTCTGAAATCAAGTAGGCCGTAACAAGTCGCTTTGGACGCAGTTACGGCTTGGAGTGATAGACAGGATTGACCCCTTTGGTTCGACTTGCCAGACAAAAAACAAAGAAATGCAACGCGAAGGTGGGCCTCGTGCCCTCCTTCGCAACAGGCTTGGTGAGCTAACACGCCGCCCCTTGTTTCTTCTTGAAAAGAGTCTGTCGAAAAATGAGGGTCGAAAAATGTCAGGATCATGCTTCCGCGGAGCGATCAGGGAGCGATCAGGGAGCGATCAGGGAGCGATCAGGGAGCGATCAGGGAGCGATCAGGGAGCGATCAGGGAGCGATCAGGGAGCG
>JAIYDN010000105.1 GCA_027487485.1 Planctomycetaceae bacterium
CACCCGATTCTCCGCTGAGAACTCTCAAGATCTCCGTTTCCGCTCCACGTTTTGATTAACACAGTGTCTGCAAGTGAGTTGGAGACGGTTTCCAGCGCTGTTTGAGCCATTGCCATCCAGTTAACACAAGCAATTGACTGGGCGAGCGATCTCCATCCTTCGAAGACGTTCTCAAACCCTTGCAATTACAAGGGATTTTAGACTGTTAACTCCGAACAACTCCATTTCGTAGTATCTCTCGGTTTGTGGAAGAAAGATCGGTCGACGGTGAATTGGGCTATCGAATCGTCTCGGATGATTTGAATACGAACTGAGTCATTGCCGAATGGTTAAGATCGATCTCTTGGTTCCAGATTCAGTATTCAGCTCAAAATCCGATCGTGGAGCATTAATGCCGAGTGTGCTCTGTTATGATCTGAGATTCCGCGCCCATAGATTGGCGTTCGGAACCGCATTCAAGATACACTTAAATATGCAAGGCCTTAAACCATCATTCAAAACAAGCAATCGCATTCAAGGATCAAAACGATCCAAACCTGTTCTTTATTGTTTTTCACGCTGATTGCATCTGTCCAGGGCCAAGACCGCACTAATATCCCATTGTCGGACCCGCCATTCAAAGGCAAGATCGGCAAGACGTTCGCTGACTCGCAACAAGACTTTCCACAGCCAATTCAAGCACCTAATGGAGCGCCAAACGTCGTTCTCATCTTGCTCGACGATCTCGGCTTCGGTCAGCCAGGAACGTTTGGTGGGCCAATTCCTACACCCAATTTGGACAAGCTCGCAGGACAAGGACTACGCTACAATCGGTTCCATACAACAGCGATTTGTTCTCCAACGCGAGCTGCGCTACTTACCGGACGCAACCACCACCAAGTAGCGACGGGAACCATTACCGAACTCTCGACTGGTTATCCAGGATACAATAGCGTTTGGCCACAAGCGACTGCCAGCATCGCCAAGGTCCTGTCAGGCAATGGTTACAGCACCGCCGCTTGGGGCAAATGGCATAACACCCCGGACTGGGAAACGTCTCCAATCGGACCTTTCCAACATTGGCCGACTGGACTTGGTTTTGAGTATTGGTATGGCTTCCATGGAGGCGAAACCAGTCAATGGGAACCGCAGTTGTTCCGAAATGAGAATCCTGTTGAGGCAAGCAAGAAGCCCGAACAAGGGTATCATCTTACTGAAGACTTGGTTGACGATGCGATCGTTTGGATGAATCGCCAGGAATCGATTGCACCGGAGAAACCGTTCTTTGCATATTTCGCCACTGGCGCGGCCCACGCTCCTTTGCACGTGCCTAAGGAATGGGCCGACAAGTTCAAAGGACAATTCGATCAAGGTTGGGACAAGGTCCGCGAGGAAACTCTCGCGCGACAAAAGAAGCTCGGCCTTGTGCCCGCAGATACCAAGCTTACCCCTCGCCCCAAGGAACTTGAAGCATGGGATTCGCTTTCTCCGGACGCTAAGAAGTTGTATGCCCGCCATCAAGAAGTCTTCGCAGGTTTTGTAGCTCATACCGACTATCATCTTGGTCGATTGCTCGATGGAATTGCGGGACTGCCCGATGCTGACAATACGCTCATCATCTTTATCGCTGGAGACAATGGTCCGAGTGCTGAAGGGAGCGTAACGGGTACGCTGAATAATATGATGACCCAGAACGGTGTTCCCGATTCGGTTGAAGCGCAAATCAAGAAGCTCGATGAGCTCGGCGGTCCATTGCACGAGAACCACTATCCAGTCGGCTGGGCATGGGCGGGGTCGTCTCCATTCCAATGGATGAAGCGAGTACCCTCACACTTTGGCGGAACTCGCAATGGCTTGGTGGTTTCCTGGCCGAAAAAGATTACTGATAAGGGTGGCCTTCGTACACAGTTCCACCATGTGATTGACATCGCGCCGACCATTTACTCGGCCGCTAGCGTCACACCACCAACTGCCGTGAACGGCATCGCGCAGATTCCGATTGCAGGAACCGATATGTCGTACTCCTTTGGTGACGCCAAAGCTCCAGGTAACCATACGACTCAATATTTCGAGACTGGCGGGCATCGCGCAATCTATAAAGACGGCTGGGTAGCAGCTTCCTTTCACGGAGTGCCTTGGGCGTTAACCGGCTCGATTGGATTCGAGAACAACAAATGGGAGCTGTATAACATTGAGAAAGATTTCTCGCAGGCGGTGGATCTAGCGGCTCAATATCCAGATAAGCTCAAAGAACTGCAGGCCGTCTTCGATCAAGAAGCAAAGAAGTTTGACGTCTATCCGCTCGACGATCGTTTTGCCGAACGCGGCATGATTCCCGATCGACCTTCGGTGGTGAAAGGCCGCACCAGTTTTCGTTACTCGGCTGGTACAACGCGCATTCCCGAGGGGAGCGCGCCGCCGATCTACCAACGAGGTCACACGATTACCGCGAATCTCGTCATTCCCGAAAATGGTGCAGAAGGCGTGATCCTAGCAGAAGGAGGAAGTTCGGGTGGCTATACATTGTTTATTCAGGATGGTAAAGCACATTACGAGTACAGCTTCTTCGGCAAAGCTATCTACCGCGTTAGTTCTGCTGAAAAATTGCCCGCAGGCAACGTCGAAATCGTGCTCGATTACGAGCAAAAACCATTTAAACGTTTCGTCGAAACAACAGGTGGACCAGCCAAACTTCTAGTCAATGGAAAGGTAGTTGGCTCAGGTATGATTGAAAATGCCGTGATCGGCCGTTTCTCGGCCACCGAAACCTTAGACATTGGCATGGATCTTGGAGCTACCGTTTCTGCCTCTTACCGTGAGAATTCACCGTTCGCATTCACTGGCACAATCAAAGACGTCCGGATTGA
>JAIYDN010000096.1 GCA_027487485.1 Planctomycetaceae bacterium
ACGCCCGAGACTTGGGGAGTTCGGATGTCGAAGCTTGCAGGAGGCCGATTACTGGGTCGATTTCTTGCGGCGACCCGGGACAAGTTGCGTGAGTTGGCAGGGAAGTTGCAAGTTCGGCATCTTGCTAATGTAGGCTGATCCGCTGGGGGCTGATTTCGATTGAGTTCTGGGGGGGCGAGTCCGCGGGGGCAAATGCTTCACGTCGAAGCTGCCTATCTCATTAAGGCAGCCATGGTTTCGCTGCTCAATCGCCATTTTTCATTGGGAGTTGTGTATCTCCCAATGGAGTCTTATTTGCAACTTCTCAGCGAAGCGTCTCATGTGCAACCTGTCTGACGTCCGTTGATAGTATCGGAAGCAGGCTACGTTGACGGAAGCGATTGTGCGAGTCAAGGAATTGCTGTGCCCGTCGTTTTTTGTTCTTTACTGTTCTCTAGTGTTTGTTCCATTGCCTGTCCTTTTTTGTTCCCTTTTTGTTCCCTTTTTGTTCCCTTTTTGTTCCCTTTTTGTTCCAAGCTGTGCAACCCCTTCAGGGTTGATGCGGTAATGATGCGTATCGCCACGGGGTGCGCTTCGCGCCCCGGGCTTTGTTGTTGGACTGCTTCGCAGTCACCCAGACCATTTCCACCAACCCCATACGGGGTTTAACATCAAAGCCCAGGGTCGCGTAGCGCACCCTAGGATAACAGCACCAGTTACGCGAGAACCCCAACGGGGTTCAACATCACAGCCCATGGACGCCCTAATCGTGAGCAGATTGTAGCTTTCAGTTATGCGCTCCGCCGAGATAAACTCGACGGAAGCGAAGCATGCTAGTCATGGGCATGGTAGCAGTCACTTGTGCGCCCCGCCGAGATAAACTCGACGGAAGCGAAGCATGCTAGTCATGAGCATGGTAGCAGTCAGTTGTGCGCCCCGCCGAGATGAACTCGACGGAAGCGGAACTGTTTCCGGCCGCATTTCTTTGCGGATTATTCCGACAGATTGGTCAACCATTCCGTCCCAAAAGTGAGCTTCAGCCAACGAGCTCAGAAAGTGAATCGCCCCAATTGAGAGTGACTGAGAGGATGGCTAGCCTTCGGTATCCAGGTTTTGATCGTTCTCCATCCTGGAATCTACTGCCTTCACCTCCTTGTTTTGACGCCCCGATTCACGGAGCGCCTTTTGAAGAACCATTTCGATTTGGCTATTGACGCTACGAAACTCGTCGTCAGCCCATCGACGCATTGCGTCGAGCGTTGCTGGTGAAAGTCTCAAAAGAAACGAATCGCGTTTTGCCATATCGATAATCCTTTATCCAATATCAAGAATAAATGGAGCCCACATTTACAACAGGAGATGTGTGCCGGTCGCTGCACAGGACCACCAATAGATTGGATACCATTGCCGCTCGACGTTCATCGTCCAGCTCCACAATCTTTTCGGAACTGAGTTGATTCAGAGCCAACTGAACCATCCCAACAGCTCCCTCGACGATCTTCGTTCTGGCTGCGACGACAGCATGGGCTTGTTGGCGTTGAAGCATGGCGGCTGCAATTTCGGGGGCATATGCCAGATGGCTGATTCGAGCCTCGATGACTTCGACTCCCGCTTTTGCTAGCCGCTCCTGAATGTCATGTCGCAATTGATCGCTCACTTCTTGAATGGAGCTGCGGAGAGACATTTGGTGATCCTCACTGTCGTAAGGATGGCGGGTTGCAAGATTTCGCAGTGCAGCCTCACTTTGGACAGCCACATAATCTTCGTAATCGTCCACCTCAAACAATGCTTCAGCCGTGTTGACCACTTTCCAAACCACCACCGCCGAAATCTCAATTGGATTTCCATCGCGGTCATTCACTTTGGATGGACGACCATGGGTGCGCGTCTTTTGCTGAACCACAAGTCCCGCCTCGTTCTTCTTTTCACCCACATTCGTCGACCCGGTTTCGAAGTTCCGAATGCGCAACGAGATTTTTTTCTTGGTGAAAAACGGATTGACCCAATAAAAGCCTGAACTGGAGACCGTCCCAGCGTATTTGCCAAAAAGCAACAGAACTCGAGAATCATTCGGCTGGATTGCCATAAAGCCAAACATACAAACAAATGCTACAAGCCCTACAACGATGGCAACCGCCCCCACCGCACCCGCGATAATGCCTGGTCCAATGCTCACTGCAAGGATGAGCAATAGTGGCGAAAGCAGCAAGCCGCCCGAAAGCGCAACCAAATATCCCCAGCCACTTTTCGGAACTAGCACTATTTCTTGGCACGAATCTGTCATGGAACCCTCTTTTGTATCTCAAGTGAACTAAAACCAATATCGAAGTGATATCACTATGATATCCATCTATGCTTGCTTGGCAAGATGTTGCATATATCAACAGCAAAGATTCTTAGTGTGAAGAGAAAATTTGATCCCTCTCGACGGGATCTAGGAGAATCGCGCAATGCCTGAGTTAAGATTGGTATAAAGCGTTTGCGGGAATTCCTTGACTGATCACCAGTTGCCGAATGCCAGCTTTCGATTCTGCTTGGTTCCTCAACATTGATGCGACATGACTATTCCTATCCGAGCAACGACCAACCTTTTCTTCGTTGGGGTGTTCCTTTTGTTTACTGTACAGGAACGAGGGGTAGCGCAAGACCCGTTCGGCGAGGATACCGGCGACGCTGGGGTAGTTGAAGAGCTGGAGGTAGGCGCTCTCAATGCTGGGAACCTCGACAAGGCAAAAGCTTCTACCGGTTCTGATTCGGTTGCAATGGGCGAGACCAATGCGGTGGTGCGTTCTTTACGAACGAATCCTCCGCGATCGTACGCTGATTTGGCGAAGGCGGTGCAACTGATGTCCCGTATCCGCCGGTGGGATGAAGTTCAATTTTGGCTCGACAAGATTATCTCGCTTGGAATCAATGAGGCGAGTTCAACGGAGATGTTGGATTCCGTAGGCTCGCACGTCTTCCTAGGGTTGCTTCGACCCGACGTGGACATCACCGCAAAGCAACGTGAAAGCATACGTGGAATGCTGGAACTGGCCAGCGCATCGTCGCGGGATCCGAAAAAACTTGGAATGGCCATTCAGGCGTTGCGAAGCAAGGTGAAATCAACCCGTATCCAGGGTTATCGTGATCTGAAGCATGGGGGCAATCGCGGAGTGGCAGCGCTACTGGAGTCGCTGCTTGCTGAACAAGCCGATGCACCGAACTCGACAATGTCCGAAGCTTTCATGCTGATGGGCGAACCTGCATTCGCTGCTTGGAAAGCTGCCATGGCTTCCCCAGATGCAGCAGCGCGAGGTCGATTGGTCCAATTGGCTGCAAGTGTTGGAGAATCATCGTTGATGCTCGAGTTATGCGCTGCGGCCCATGATACAGAGCTTTCTTCGCAAGTGCGGTCGCTGCTTACGGAAGTCGCATCCAGCCATGGGAACACCATTCCGTCGGCAGAGCGAGTCTACCGACACGCTATCGATGCCATGAAAACATCTCTTTCGGATTTTCAGAGATTCCGGTGGTCGGATGAGGCTGACTCGTATTTTGCATGGCAGCTTTCCAGCGACAAGAAAGTGCTGCTTGAAGTGCCCGCCAGAAATGCAGATCTCTTTTGGCAACAAGCCGTCAATCATGCTCGAAGCGGCCTACGAGCAGGTCAAGCAATCGATTTGTTTTCGGCAGAAGCTGTCGCCGTTTTGCTAGAGGATGCAAGCCGTGATGCGAGCGACGCATGGACCCCTGAAATGGTGTTCAAGAGCATTCCGACGGAAACGATCGACAGCGATGCATTTGCCTGTCTGATTTGGGATTCAGCCGTCGAGGAAAAGCTTTCGGCCGCACAGCTTTTGGCCGTTCAGAACTTGTCGAGATGGGTATCCAAAGAGGGTGTACCTGGTCCGGTGCTCGAACGCTTGGTGAATGCTTGCTCGTCGGGGTTTGCGTCCGTTCGATACCAAGCCGCAGCGTCTCTTGTGCAGACACTTTATGGAGCTGACCAAGACGGTGTTTCGAAACTGCAGGACAAGTCCTTTGGAGGACGCAGCAAGTTGGAGCAGCTTCTGAGCGAAATGCGGCAATTGGATGCAAAGCCTTTGGTTTTACTGGTCGGCGGAAGCAGCTCCTTGAGGACTCAAGTCTCAACACTTTTGCAGCAGTTCTCTTATCGCGTTTTTGAAACTTCGTCGGCAAGCCAAACCATGGCTGCCATTCGGCAAGGCTTGCCAATCGAATCCGTCTTTATTGTGGATCGAGTTTTCGAAATGCGATTGGGGGAGATGGTTCAGCGAATTCGAGCCAACCCGACCACCTCGACCTGCCCGATCGCGATTCTTGCAGATTCGCTCGGCGACGGCGACCACCGCATTTTGGGTGAAGACAATCGCGTGGTCGTCGGCTCGGTCCCACCGGAGTCGTCGGGGCTTTCTGATATTCTGCGTCGCATGGCAATCGTCAACCAAGCCCCTCGGGTGGATTCCGTCAGTAGGCTAGCTTGGAAGCAGTTGGCGGATGCTTATTGGGGCGATTTTAAGACCTTTCAAGTCTCCAAGACCCCGGAATCCAAATTTATTCCTTGGGCTGAAACGCCGGTCGCTCAAAAACATCTTGTGACGATTGTGCTGGATAAATCGCTCCCTTTGCCCGAACGCGAGCACGCAAGCCAAATTTTTGTGCAATCGGTGAAGCAATTTGGGCTCCAGCTATCTTCCGAGACTGAAAACGCTCAGTACGATGAGTATAACTCGCGGGGACCGAACGAAACGGACCTGCGAGTCCTGTTAGGTCGAGTATTGGATGCGATTGAAGCGGCAAAGGGAAAAAGAACCTGGGCTGAGGTCGCTCCCTAATCTCCTTGCCGCTTGTTTAGACGGCTGGCAGGGGTTTCAAGGCGTCGAACACAAGCTGCTCATCCATGGCCAGTTACGGACTGGAAAACGAAGGAAATTATCGATTCAGCAAGAGCGGGTCGCTGCCCGGTGTGATCGGTTCTAGTCCTGCCATGCAAGACGTGTATCGAATCACCCGCCGGGTTGCCATGAGCAACGCTTCCGTACTTCTGTTGGGTGAAACGGGAACCGGCAAGGAAGTGATTGCGAACGCAATTCACCAGTTGAGCAACCGCAATGGTGGCCCATTTGTAAAAGTAAACTGTGGAGCCCTCAGCGAAAGTCTTCTTGAGAGCGAGCTTTTTGGACACGTCCGAGGTGCCTTTACGGGCGCAGTTGGGAATCGTGCTGGCCGCTTTGAAACGGCTCATTCGGGCACAATCTTTCTCGATGAAATCAACAGTACTTCGCTCCATCTGCAGGTGAAGCTCTTGCGAGTGCTTCAGCAAAAGCAATTCGAGCGGGTTGGAGACACGGAGACGGTAACGGTCGACACGCGAGTGATCGCAGCCAGTAATCGCGATCTCGCGGAAGAGATTCAACAAGAGAAGTTTCGCGAGGATCTTTACTGGCGGTTAAACGTGGTCCCAATCGAGCTGCCGCCGCTCCGCAAAAGGCGTGAAGATGTGCCTGCTTTGGTTTCGCATTTTCTGCAATACTACAGTGCGCTCAACGACCGATATGTGGTGCATATTCAAAACGAAGCCATGCAAGCTTTGCAAGACTACCATTGGCCTGGCAACGTTCGGGAGCTGCAAAACTACATTGAACGATCAGTGGTCATGGCTGATTCGGACGAGTTAACTCTGAATTCACTGCCCGGTTGCGTTTCAGGAGCGTCCAAACCTTCGGCCATGTCCTCGGTCCGAGCCCTGGATTTTGAATCCTTGGTGAGCGAGGTCGTGCACGAAGGGCTTCGCATCAGCGAGGCTGACCAAACCAATTTGCATAGCAAGGTTGTCGACCGCGTTGAAAAGGAACTGATTTCGCAAGTCTTAGGTGCTTGCAACTTCGTCCAAACTAAGGCGGCAACGCGTTTGGGTATCAATCGAAATACTCTCCACAAAAAGATGAAAGATTACAACTTGGAAGGCAACGACCCGGGCGAAAGTACATCCTAATTTCACGCTTGGGCTTCAAATAATCTTCCTAGGTATTTCCAAACTTATGAATCAAGAAAAAACGTTCAGCACCATTCACCAAGCCGTAGAAGCCATTGCAAGAGGGCAGGTGGTGATCGTTCTCGATGATGAAGATCGCGAGAACGAAGGGGACTTTATCTGCGCCGCTCAGGGCGTGACGACAGAAACCATCAACTTCATGTTGCAGGGGCATGGACAACTTTGTGCACCGGTGCTCCCTTCCGTTTGCGAAAGACTGGATCTGAGACCCATCGTGGATACGAACACCGCGCCCTTGCGGACGGCATTCATGACTCCGGTTGATCATGCTGGTTGCAAAACGGGAATCACTGCGGGCGAACGGGCAGAGACAATTCGCAGGCTCGCCAATGGTCAATCCATGGCCTCCGATTTTGTGAAACCCGGGCACGTCTATCCTTTGGTTGCCATGGAAGGTGGAGTATTGCGACGGGCGGGTCACACGGAAGCCGCGGTCGACTTGGCTCGTATGGCCGGCCTTACCCCGGCCGGGGTTTTATGCGAAATCCTAAACCGAGACGGTGACCGTGCCACTCGTGATGAATTGATGCAAATGGCTGCAGAACATCAACTAGAAATCATCACCGTCGAGCAGCTGATCTCCCACCGCAGGATCAACGAGAAGCTTGTTTCTCGAGCTGCAACGGCCAAGCTTCCTACCAAGTACGGCACTTGCGAGATCATGGTTTATGGAGTCCAGTTTGAATCGCAAGAACCGATCGCTTTGGTATTCGGAAATCTCGCCGATGCAACGGATCCAGCTCCTTTGGTCCGAATGCACAGTAGCTGTTTCACCGGAGACTTGTTGGAATCATTGCGTTGCGATTGCGGTGATCAACTGCACCAAGCCTTGGAAGCCATCTCCAAAGAAGGCTGCGGCGTTTTGGTGTATTTGCCTCAGGAAGGACGCGGCATCGGTCTCGCCCAAAAGATTCGTGCATACGCATTGCAGGATCAAGGCATGGATACCGTGGAAGCCAACCACGCTCTCGGTTTCAAAGCGGATATGAGGGACTATGGGGTGGGGATCCAAATTTTGAAAGATCTGGGACTTCGTCGTATTCGTTTGCTAACCAATAACCCGAAAAAGACCGAAGCATTTAATCTGCGTGGCTTTGACCTGACAGTGACAGACCAAGTTCCCATCATTTCCGCAGCGAATGAACACAATGCAGGCTACCTAGCCACCAAACGTGACAAGATGGGGCATCGGCTGCCATAAAGCCGGAACCAAATGGGTTGACGGGTTCCTGGACGTCATTGCGATCCCTTTGCATTCATTTTGGTCGACGGCAATTGCACCCCGTTCGGACATCATGTCGCATTGGCTTAGGCTCGCTTTGGGTTAGGCTTTCCGCTGGGCTTGGAATAGACTAGGGTCTGTTTCTGACATCGTATATCACTCGTTTTCCCAGATTTTCCCAGCGTGTCTCAGAAAAGCAAGATCCTCAAAACCATCCTGTTGGGCGTCGTTCTGCCTTCCATGATTATCGCCTTAGGTGTAACTATTTTGGTTGGCATGGGAGTCCAACAACCCAAGCAAGTGGACCTTGGAGGCGTGGACTCGATTTCAAAAATGTCCAAGCTTCCGGTGGTCGGAGTGTCTGCCGTTCGAAGCTACGAAGGGCTCGAGACTTTGGACGTGATTGTCAATGGAACAGTGGTCCCGTATCGGCTTGTTACTTTGGCGGCCGAAGTGGCTGGCCGCATCAAGCACAAAAGCGAAGACTGCCAGATTGGAAAGTATATCCACAAAGGGGATGTCCTTTTCCGTTTAGATGCCACCGACTTTCAGCTTGAAGTCGATCGATTGGCGGCCCTTCGCGATTCCGAATACGCTCAGCAAAAGGAACTGGACCAAGAACTTGCCAACGGTCAAAAATCATTGCTTCTGGCGGACGAAGACTATGCCTTGCAAGAACGCGAACTAGCGCGTCTCCTTTCCTTACCAAAAGGGATCGCATCTGAGACAGAACTGGATCAAGCCCGTAGACTGAAACTAAACAGCGCTAACCAGCGTTTGGCGATTCAAAATCAATTACGACTTTTGGAATCCCGGCGCACTCGAATTGTCCTAGCAGAAAAACTGGCGAGTGCCCAACTGGAGCAAGCGAAGGTCAATCTAGAACGCACGGAAGTCAAAGCCCCCATCTCGGGCGTCATCATCACCGAAGCGGTCCAAGAGGATTCGTTTGTCCAGAAAGGGGCTTCTCTCTGTGTGATCGATGACACTCAACGCGTGGAGGTATCATGCAGTCTGCGCGCCGATCAATTGCTTTTAATTCTTGATCAGACCAATGCTACCCCTGGTACGGTCCCTTCGTCTCGGGTGATGAAGTCTGCAAGTTACGAACTGCCTCATACACCGGTGGTGGTTTCTTACCGCGTTGCAGGCCGCGAAGACACGGTCTACGAATGGCATGGACATCTAAGCCGATACGAAGGGATTGGCTTGGATTCACAAAGCCGAACTGTTCCGATTCGTGTCATGGTGGATGCGCCGCAAGAGGTATGGCAGAACGGAATCAAAGTGGACGAAGAAGCAAACGGTGGTCTGCCAGCCTTGGTACGCGGAATGTTCGTAGATTGTTCCATTCGAACGATCCCAAGTCGGCCGCTCGTGCTCGTTCCGAAATTGGCTCTGAAGCCGGGCAATCAACTATGGCAGTTCGAGCCAAATGCCGATTTAGTTGCCGACGAATCGGTTCAAGTCGATCCCAAGAATGACACCGCATCGTCATCCGCTGAACCGAAGAAAGCTGAACCGAAGAATGAAGCGGCTCCAAAACCGAAGTTGAAGCTTGAAGAATGGGCCTCAGGTAACGTGAAGATCCTGCGCGACGTCAAGGTGATCAGCACAATACGTTTACCGGAAGATCGGACTCAAGAATATTGGATCGCCGAAGCACGTCCTGATTTATTACCAGGCTCTTTGGCAATCGTGACTCCGTTGGCCAACATGATCGGGGATGGAACAGATCGAGCTCGCTATCAAATCGCAGTTGTAGGAGAAAAAGCGAAATGAAGACAGTGATCCGTTGGGCAGTCAACAACATTGCGGGAATCAATGTTCTTGTCGTTTTGATCTTGATTACCGGCTTTTGCTGTTTTTTTGGAATGCGTCGAGAAACGTTTCCGGAATTTCAGTTGGATGTCATCCTTGTGTCGGTTCCCTACCCTGGAGCCACCCCGGATGAAGTGGAAAGCGGGATCTGCCAAAAGATCGAGGAAGCCGTTCAGCCTCTTTCGGGGATCAAAAAACTGACCAGCATTTGTCGCGAAAGTGGCGGCTTCACGTTGGCTCAGCTCGATTCCGGAGTTGCGGATCCACAGAAGATCCTTTCCGAAATTCGATCGGCTGTGGACCGGATCTCTGTCTTCTTTCCGGAGCGAAGTGAAAAAGCGACCGTCGAACAAATCACCTTTCGATTACCCGCGATCCGTGTTGCAATCACGGGCCCGGAGGATGAATCCGCCGAAGGTGAGTTGCGATTGCGGACTTATGCCGAGTCGGTTCGAGAGCGGTTGCTGGAACTGGAATCGGTCTCTCAGGCTCAGATTCAAAATGCAAAGCCTTATCAAATCGATGTCGAAGTGGACGAAGACACACTTCGCAAGTATGGCCTAACGTTATCGCAAATTGCGAACGTTCTTCGTCGCGAGAATATCGAGCTTCCAAGCGGGCAGCTCAAGAGCGATGGGCAAGAGATTCTTCTGAGAGGAAAAAACAAGCGCGATGTAGGCGAGCAAGTCGCAACACTCCCAGTCATCACACAACCCAATGGTGTTGTCTTGACCGTGGGGGATATCGGTAAAGTCCGTGATGATTTTGATGATGTGACTGCGATCAGCGAAATCAATGGCAAGCCAGCCATGGTGATCGTTATCGAACGAACGAGCGACGAGGATTTGCTGAACATCTCCGACGAAGTCACCGACTTTATTCGGACCGCCGAAATCCCGCCTGGCTACTCGTTGAAAGCCTGGGGCGATGAAAGCTTGGACGTTCGGGACCGGATCCGAATGCTTCGCGAAAACGGCCTTCAAGGTGGACTGATTGTTTTTCTTCTGTTGGCAATTTTTTTGAATCTTCGATTAGCATTCTGGGTCGCCATGGGCATTCCCATCAGTTTGATGGGTGCCGGAATCTATCTGCTTTACGCTGGCGACACTCTGAACATGCTGACGATGTTTGCGTTCTTGATGGCCGTTGGAATCGTGGTCGACGATGGAATCGTCATCGGCGAAAATATTACCGAACACCGCTTGATGGGCAAATCGAATTTGCAGGCAGCGATCGACGGGGCAACGGAAGTACTTCCAAGCGTATTCTCAAGTGTCGCAACAACGATCATTGCATTCGTGCCGCTGTTCTTTGTCTCTGGGGTCATGGGAAAGTTCATCGCCGTGATGCCCGCCGCGATCATTGCCATGTTGGTTATATCCCTGGCCGAAGCATCCATCGCATTACCAGGACACCTTTCTCACGATACGGTAGCGCCCAAAACATTTTTTCAGCGCGTTCAATATACCTTTTCAAGAGCCATTGATCCGTTCGATTGGGTGTTTACATCGATCGGTAAACCTTGCAACGCCGCCTTGGATTGGTTTGGCGAGAAGTTCTACGGTCCAATTCTCAGACTGTCGCTTACCTACCCTTTACTTCCTGTCTCGGCTGGCATCCTTGCGGTTCTAATAGCGGTCGGGATGGTGAGATCTGGGTCGGTTGCCTTTGAGTTCTTTCCGAGCCTGGATGGAAAGACCATTATTGGTAAGGTCATCTATCCGGATGGAACACCCGTTGCCGTAACCAGTGAAGCCACTCGGCGCATGGAAGCCGCGATTCGTCGCGTGAGCGAGCAAGTATTTGCGGAAGAAATGAAAAAAGGGATCAACAAGAGTCCCAAACCAGCGGACCCAACCGCTCCAAACGGTCCAGTGGTCCTGACATTCTTGCAAGTTGGTTCTGCAGCCACCGGGGATCCCGCAGCAGGCGATCGCATTTCCGGATCCCATGTTGGGCAGGTCCAAGTAGAACTGCATGACGCGACCGCTCGAAATATCACCAGCGAGGCATTGATCAATTTATGGCGCGATGAAGCGGGGGTCTTTCCAGGAGCAGAACGAGTTACGTTTCAAAGCGCGGATATTGGACCAGGAGGTAAACCTCTTGAGTTTAAGATCTTGGCGCCACGAAGCGAGGTAGCAGCGTTGGAAGCAGCCGTCGAAACCGCCAAGGAATCGTTAGGAAAATTCGCAGGAGTCTACGACATCAGCGACGATTCTGCGCCGGGCAAAGTCGAGTTCCAGTTCAGCATCAAGGAAAGAGCGAAGTCCTTGGGAATCACGGTTTCTGACCTGTCGGAAACAGTACGCAACGCCTACTACGGTGCCGAAGTGATGCGTCTTCAACGAGGCCGACACGAAGTTAAGCTAATGGTCCGGTATCCCATGGAACAACGTCGTTCGTTAGCTGATTTCACGGACCTGCGAGTGCGCGGCGCAGACAACATCGAACGACCGATCACGGAACTTGCTGATATCAACGTGACTCGTGGCTATTCGGAGATCAATCGTCTAGACCAGCTTCGAGCCATCACGGTCAGCGCGGAAATCGATACCGCTCAAGGCAACGCCGCATTGGTTGCATCCGAACTACGTGAAAAGATGGTTCCTGAGCTTCTCGAAAAGTATCCTGCGCTCCGCTTTCGATGGGAGGGGCAACAGCAGGAAACGGCAGAATCGTTCAACAGTCTCGCGATCGGTTTTGTCATCGCGATGTTCTCCATGTATCTGTTGCTGGTATTCGAATTTTCGTCGTACCTACAACCGATGATTATCTTGTGCATTGTCCCGTTTGGAATCGTTGGAGCAATCTACGGACATGCATTCATGGGTTTGCCCCTGACTTTGTTCAGCATGTTCGGAATGGTGACTCTATCGGGCGTGGTGGTCAACGACTCAATCGTGCTGGTCGACTTTATCAACCAATGCATTCGAAAGGGAATGCCAGTGAACGAGGCTTTGATGACCGCTGGTTCCCGCCGTCTACGGGCCGTATTCCTTACCAGTGTGACGACCGTGGCCGGGCTTCTACCGATGCTAACGGAAAAGTCGTTTCAAGCCCAAGCGTTGATCCCCATGGCCACAAGCCTCGCCTTTGGCCTGATCGCCTCTACTTGCCTCGTGCTTCTGATGGTTCCGTTCTTGTACAAGGTCTATGCGGTACTGACCTTTACCCCTGAACAAATGAAAGGCCTTGCGCCGGCTGGTCATCACGAAGACAACTCGACGGAGCAAGGCAATTCAACGCCAGCGGCTGCATCACCTGCATCGCTGGTCGTGACCTAGTCATCGATTGGGTTGGAAGCGTCTTCAAAACGCTATCCTTTCAAGAAACTACTTCTTTAAAAAAGGGATAGGCCGCAATTCGACAGTTTTGATGGACTGTAGGTAATCCAAAGTCTCCTTGGCTGCATCCCCGCCGACCTGTGCGTGAAAGTGAAGACTAAATCCGTGCGGACCTTTGGCGTCGATCAGCTTGGGCTGCAATGTCAAAAAGGCTTTCACCGCATCCAGCTGTCCGAGCATCGTAGCACAGAACAAATCGATGCGAGCGCCGCTCGCTAACAACAGATCTACGATCTCCCGTTGCCCCATATGCGATGCACCGCCCAAAGCTGTCTCCCAGTCCCCTCCGCCCCAATCGATCGATGCATTGACCAGAGCGGGTTCGCGTTCTAGAAGCTTACGAGTCATTTCCAGATCAGAGTGCGCGAAGATGATAAAGTCTTGAACCAAGGTTCGATTGAGTTGCTCTTTACGCCAGGATGGCTTGAACCCTGGGGCTTCGTAATCGCGTTCAAAAGCAGCTTCGACCGGTCCTTTGGGAGTAGCTTCTACCGGCTTTTCGTCACCCGTCTTTTCGTCCTTGGGCTTCGCGTCCCCTTGGGCAAAGGCATAAGACGTGGCGCTGGCAGAAACCGCCATCGCTGTCCCAGTTGCAGTGAGTAATCCAAAGGTTCGACGATCAAAATTTGCGGGCATCGATAGCTCCAGTTTGAAAAATAGTAAATTTGCAAGCTTGGATTACCGGACGGAAGTAACGCGAACCCCAGCTTGTAATCCGAAGATGGGATCCGACGCTACAATCTTATTGGGGCAAGATCGGTAGCTCGATTGAACTTGCATGCTGGCGATTTCGAAACAGTCGATGCGTCGCACGCACGAAATCCTTTTCTTCTGCGTCAAAGATGTTGGGCACATACTTCTGAGGATTGCGGTCAATAAACGGGAACCAACTGCTTTGGACGTGAATCATTAGTCGATGCCCCGGCTGAAACGTGTGCAGAATGTCACTTAGTTCCAACTCGACCATGGTTGGTACATTCGGATCGAATGGCTTGGGAGTTGAAAAGCTTTCACGAAATCGGCCTCGAATCACGGAGGCTCGCACAAGCTCATGACGGCCGTTTCCGCGCGAGTCTTTGGTGGCCGTTCGGTTTCGGCTAGCATCGGCAGCCTGCACCGGTTCCTCATCGATAATCTTGACGATCCAATCCGCGTCCCCTTGGTCGGTTGATACCCAAAGTTTAGCAACGATTGGACCAGCGACCGTCATAGGCTCTCGTAAAACCTCGCTACGGTAGACAAGTACATCCGGTCGCCAGGAAGCAAATCTTTGGTCTTCGGTTACATACTCTTTGGCCCAGTTCGTTGTGATTTCTGTTGTGTAGGGAACCGGTTTGTTCGGATCACTCAGGAAGGAATCCGACGCGTCGTCGGTCAATGGTTTCTTGTTCGACAACCGACCTGCATCCTCCAGGAACCAGCTTTGCTTTTTGGTTCTCGCAGGAGGCCATTCATCAAACTGACGCCAACGATTTGCACCCGTTTCGAAGACCGTTGCTTCTGGTGGGGAAAAGTTGGACAGGCCCTTCTTTGTCCCTGTTTGCGACGGATCATTCCTGAGCTTGGACTCAAAGAACGGAATGAGAATATTTTGGTTGTACCAGTTCGACGTTGCGAAGCCGAAGTCCGCTTGGCCTAGCTTTCTCCCCTCGTCGGAGGCCCATTGGCCATGGGACCAAGGCCCCATGACCAAATAGTTGTTGGCATTTGGGTTCTGTGCCTCGATGGCAGCATATGTTTTTAATGGACCATAAAGATCTTCAGTATCATACCATCCGCCAACGGTAAGCACGGCAGCATTGATATTCTTGAGATGGGGTAGCAAGTTTCGTTCTTGCCAGAACGAGTCATAGTTGGGATGAGCTTCCAGATCATTCCAGAAAGCGATCTCTTCCTTAAAGTATTTCTCATCCACATTGCGAAGAGGCCCAAGGTCAAGAAAGAATTGGTAACCGTCCTTGGAAGGAAAGGCGAAAGACGGATTGCCCTCGGTCGTTGGATCGGGACGGGAACGACCAAAGGAATAAAAGAAGTTGAAGCCCATCGGCAAAACGAAGGCACCGTTGCGGTGAAAATCGTCGAAGAACCAGTCTGCGATGGGAGCTTGAGGGGAAACGGCTGCTAGGGCTGGATGGGAGTCGATTGCACCCGCAGAACTATAGAACCCAGGGTAAGAAATTCCCCACTGCCCAACACGTCCATTGTTGCGTTTCGTATTCTTCACAAGCCAATCGATGGTATCGTAGGTATCGCTGCTCTCGTCGATTTGTTCGTTGTTCTTTTTGCTGGCGACATGTGGGCGCATGTTGACGAAATGACCGCCGCTCATGTATCGACCTCGAACATCCTGGAATACGAAAATGTAGCGGTTCTTTTCGAACTCCGGGCTTGGCCCGAGACGTCCTTTGTATTGAGACAATCCGTAGGGACCGACACTGTACGGTGTTCGACTCAAGAGAATTGGATACGTTTGATTGGGATCGATATCATTGGGCTCGTAAATGGACGTGAACAATTCGACGCCATCTCGCATTGGGATTTTCACTTCTGATTTTCGATAATTGGCCCTGATGAACTCCGCGCGTTCATCAGGCACCGCCTGTGCCTGTGCCTGTGCGGTACAGCAATGAAAAAGAGTCGTCGCCAACAAAGCGAATGCAAAGAAAACGCGTTGTGAAGTCATGGTTGGAATGCTGTCCTGTTAAGGTCTGCCCAATCAGTCAATCGAAACGACCGAGTCAAACAATATCGGGCTGACCAGTGGAGTTAAGGTTAGTTAGAAATCTGATGATCATTGAAGATGCTTAAACAAGGTCTCGCCAGAGCGGAACAAAGGGAGGTTGTTCTTCACCAATTTGAAATGCCTGCTCGACAAGTTTGCTGGCTTCCAAACGCTTTAAAGGATCATCGCATAAAAGGGAAAGCAAGGGCTGAGAAGCTTGGACGGCATCCCCAATTTTGCATTCCATTTTCAGCCCTACGCTGAAATCGATGGGCTCACCGGCCTTTTTGCGGCCTCCACCCATGGCGATGATGACTTGACCGAGCAATTGTCCATCGATTGCAGTGACATAGCCAGACCTAGGAGCGAAGCAAGGGGTTTCGGCCCCCAACGCTCGTCTTGCACTCAGGTCTCCACCTTGCCAAGCCACCATACGTTCGAAACGCTCCAAAGCGGCTCCGCTATCGAGAAGCCGTTCCAATCGAAGCCTCGCGTCATCCAAGTTGGTTTCCAGAGCGGTACTTAGCAAGAGTCGGGCGGCAAGTTCCACGGTAAGCTCCCGAACTTCGCTTGGGCCCCCCCCTTGAAGAGTCTCAATCGATTCGTCCACTTCGCAAGCATTGCCGACCATCTTTCCAAGAGGTTGCGTCATGTCCGTGATCAATGCATAAGTGTTAACATTGGCATCGCGGCCTACTCGCATCAAGGATCTGGCTAGTTCTTCGGCCAACGGTTCTGTGGGCAAAAAAGCCCCGCTTCCAAATTTGACATCCAGCACTAATGCATCCAGCGTTTCCGCAATTTTTTTGGACATGATACTGGCGGTGATCAACGGTATCGAAGGGACTGTCGCGGTGACATCGCGAAGGCCATAAAGCTTCTTGTCCGCAGGAACAAGCGTTTCGCTAGCCCCAGTGATCACACATCCGATACCATGGAGTTGCTTTTCAATTTCGTCTTCGTTCAAGTTCGTACGAAAGCCTTCGATCGCCTCCAGTTTATCGAGCGTTCCACCCGTGATCCCAAGCCCGCGACCGCTGATCATGGGGACGTGGAGGTCACAGCAAGCAAGTAGCGGAGCCAAAATCAACGATGTTTTGTCCCCCAGTCCACCGGTCGAATGCTTATCGACACGTAAGTGCGAGCCACATCGCTTGAGACGGGATCCGCTATCGATCATAGCATTGGTTAAAGTCGAAATCTCTTGCTCGGTCATCCCGTTTAAGTAGATCGCCATCGCAAGGGCTGACATTTGATAATCCGGAATCGAACCTTTGGCGTAGCCATCTACCATGTATCGAATTTCATCATCCGAAAGCGGTTTTCGGTCGCGTTTATGCGAAATCACAACGGCGGGGATCATATTCGTGCCTACGACGATGAAAGGAATCGACTAAACTGGGGGCAGGTTGGACGCAGCGACAAACGACCTTCAATCGTGGCTGCGGACAAAGACCAAAGCACATCATATCTATGGACGAGCAAATCAGGAATGAAACAACTTAAAATGATCCAGTCTATCGCTTTCAAGCTTGGTCTCGTTCTGGTGTTGGTTGGGATCGGTCGGCAAACGATATCTGCTCAGGATACCAGCGTTTCCGAGCAAGCGTCCGTGAATAACGATGCTCCAGCAGTGGTAGCACTTGAAGACTACGCTCTTACTGGACGCACCCAGGCAAGGAATTTGGCATTAGCTTTTCAAGCGGCTTCCAGCAAAATGATGCCAAGCGTGGTGACGGTTCTTTCCAAACGAAAGGATGTTGACGGGACCCTCGAAGAACTGGATTGGTTGAGTGAAGATTCCGCAGAGGATTACGACTTAGGCTCAGGCGTGATCATTACTTCCGACGGGTTATGCGTCACCAACCATCACGTGGTGAAGTTTGGCAAAAGCATTCGAGTCAGGCTTTCGGATGGACGAACCATGATGGGTTCTGATCTCAGATCCGACCCAAGCAGTGACATCGCCGTGTTCAAACTGCTTAGCAAACAACCTCTTCCAGCCGCCACGATGGGGGACTCGGATCAACTGATTATCGGCGACTGGGTCATGGCGATTGGCAGCCCATTTTCGCTCGATCAAACCGTCAGCGTGGGGATTATCAGCAGCAAAGGGCGATCGATGCGCAAACTGCTAGAAGGTCAGCTACTGCAAACCGACGCAACCATCAATCCTGGTAATTCAGGCGGTGCGTTGCTAGACCTGAACGGTGATCTTGTCGGAATCAACACGGCCATTGCAACCACCAGCGGTCAATTCCAAGGAGTGGGTTTTGCGATTCCGATCCGTCGTGTCCAGTGGATTACCAAAGAGTTGGTCGAGAACGGGAAAGTTCGCCGTTCGAAAATGGGAGTGCGAGTTGACAGAATACCCCAGGATCTAGCTGATGAGCTCAATCTAGGGGTGCAAAGCGGTGTTTATGTCACCCGCGTCGTGCCAGACAATCCTGCCGAACAGAGCGGCGTACTGATGGGAGACATCATTCTTTCGGTGGGGAACCAAAAAGTCCCAACCCCGGATGATTTCCGAAGTCTAGTCGAGCAGCTGCCGGCCGATCGAGATTATTCGCTAAAAATTTTACGAGATGGGTCTGCGATCAATCTGTCGGTTACACCTGTTGTACGCGACGAATAATCGCTCAAATGGAACCAATGGGGCTCCATTTTGTGGTTGCCGTCAACATTATGGCTGAATGTTAAAATTTCTTGATTAAGTAGGTTGAGAAAATTGAGTAGATTTTGCCTTAGCACACTTCCCTAAAGGAATAGGCAAGTTAAACTCGTTGCGGGATTCGGAACGATCTCAAATGATTTGTGATCCGCCAACGGTTTCTCTAGCGTCCGTTGGCAACTGCCCCAACTCAGATGGACAACTTTGAATTACAGCCCGTTCCATATGTTTGCAACGGTTTAGTAAGTGTTTTTGACTGGCCTCATTTTCGGTGGCCGCTTTTTTTACTTCGAGGAGACTACGATGAAGTTTTGCCCGGGCTTTGCCCTTGGGCTGGCCGCTCTGTTAATGGGTGCCAGCAATGTTAGTGCAGATTGTGGATGCGGAAGCAGCGCTGCTGCTGTTGTTTCGACGAGTGCAGGTTGCGGCGGATGCGGCGAAGTCGCTTCCAACGGTTGCGCACCACAAGTAACTTACGTTGAAAAGACCGTTATGGTCCCAACACAAGTTACTGAAATGAAGAAGGTCACCAAGACCGCTTACAAGACCGAAGCCAAGGAACGATCGTACACCGTTACGAAGATGGTTCCAAAGCAAGTTGAAGAAACCTACACCGTCAACGTTGCAAGCACCGTCAAGGAAGAAGTTCCTTACACAGTGAATGAAACTGTTTACACCGATAAGGTTGAAACCTACACAGTTCAAGTTCCATCGACTGTTACCGAACAAGTTCCTTACCAAGTTGCTGTTTGCAAGTCGGTTCCAGAAGTTGTTAACTACACAGTTCAAGTTCCAACAACTGTCAACGAAGTTGTTAACTACACTGTTCAAGTTCCAACCTACGTTGATGTTGTAGAAACCTACAGCGTTTCCGTACCAGTAACAACAACCGAACAAGTTCCTTACACTGTTTCGGTTCCTGTTTACACAGACGAACAAGTTCCTTACTCCGTTCAAGTTCCTGTCTACACCGACGAAGTTGTTTCGTACACCGTCAAGGTTCCTTACACCGAGCAACGTACTGGCACTCGTCAAGTTTGCCGTTCGTTCCCTGTAACGACCACCAAGACTTGCACCAAAGACATGGGCTCGTACCAAACAGTTATGGAAGAAGTTGCTGTTGCTAGCTGTGCAGCTCCTGCTGCTTCCAGCTGTGGCTGTGCTGCTCCTGCTCCAAGCTGCGGATGCGCTTCGGCTGCTCCAAGCTGCGGCGGTTGCGAAGCTCCAGCTCCAGCAACACGAACTGTCTGCAAGAAGGTTTGGGTTCCTAACGTCGTAACGACCGAAGTTCCTGTTACCACCATGCAACGACAAATGGTTGACGAGCCTTACACCTACAACGTCTCGCTTTGCCGCGACGAAGTTCGTCAAAAGACCGTCAAGAAGGTTAGCTACACAACCGAGACACGTACTCGTACTGTCAAGAAGTGCAGCATGACCACCGAAACTCGTACACGAGCTGTGAACAAGGTTTCGTACACAACTGAACAACGTCAACGTACCGTGAAGAAGTGCCAAATGGTTACTGAAACTCGGTCCAAGACTGTTGCTAAGACTGTTTGCAACACCGAAACCCGTCAACGAACCGTCAACAAGATGGTTACCGAGATGGAAACACGAACTCGTCCTGTATGCAAGACTGTCTACACAACCGAGCAAAAAGAACGAACTGTCAAGGTTGCTAGCGTTGTGCCAAAGCAAATGACACGAACCGTTTGCAAGACTGTTTTGACTCCAGAAACCAAGACTCGCACCAAGACTGTTTGCGAAGCTGTTTCCGAAGTAAAGACCGAAACCTACAACGTTTGTATTCCTTACACCGTTGAAGAAGAAGTTGCTGTTACCGTCTGCAAGATGGTTCCATCGGTTGTTCAAGTCGCTGTTGCAGCTCCAGCTGCTTCCGGTTGCGGCGCTGCTTCCTCCGCTTGCGGCTGTGCAGCTCCTGCACCAGTTGCTTCCGGCTGCGGCTGCAAGTAATCGAGACGAGAAGTCTCAGATTTTTTGACCGTTCGACTAGAACTTTCCAAGAAATCGAAATAATTCGAACGGCCTGTGCGAGGTATCTTGCACGGGCCGTTTTTCTTTTGGCTGGGCGTTGTACAATGTCCAGCCGATGTTTTGTTAGTTCCTTCCCGCCGACCAATCATTATGACCACCTCAAGAATCGCAGATCCGTTTGGAGCCCGTGACACTTTTCATGCACCTCAAGGTCAACTCGGGATCTACCGGCTTCAAAAGCTAGAAGATCTCGGTATTGCCGCGGTTTCTAAGCTTCCGTTCTCCATTCGAGTTCTCTTGGAAGCGGTCTTGCGCAATTGCGATGGATATCAAGTCACCGAAGACGATGTCAAGAATCTAGCCAAATGGAACGCCGCCAAGCCAGCCGAATTGGAAGTACCGTTCAAACCCGCTCGCGTCGTTTTGCAGGACTTCACGGGGGTACCCGCCGTCGTGGACCTTGCCGCCATGCGAGATGCCATGAATGCACTGGGAGGAGATCCCAAGAAGATCAATCCTCTGATTCCCGTCGACCTGGTGATCGACCACTCCGTCCAAGTGGATTTCTTCGGTGCTGCTGACTCGTTGGCCAAGAATGTCGAAGTTGAATTCGCTCGAAACAAAGAACGTTATGAATTCTTGCGATGGGGCCAACAAGCCTTTGATAACTTCCGAGTTGTGCCACCGAACACGGGGATCGTCCACCAAGTCAACCTGGAGTTTCTTGCGAAAGCTGTGTTTTTGGGCAAGGATCATTTGGGGGCGGTTGCATTTCCAGACACCCTCGTCGGTACAGACTCGCACACGACCATGATCAATGGTCTGGGTGTTTTGGGCTGGGGCGTTGGTGGTATCGAGGCAGAAGCAACCATGCTTGGCCAGCCACTTTACATGCTGATGCCTGAGGTTGTCGGAATGAAGTTAACCGGCAAGATTGCTCCGGGCGCTTCGGCGACGGACTTGGTTCTGCGAGTTACCGAAATTCTTCGTAAAGAAGGGGTGGTCAATAAGTTTGTCGAGTTCTTTGGCGACGGGGTTTCATGCATGTCCCTTGCAGACCGTGCAACGATCGCCAACATGGCACCTGAGTATGGCGCGACCATGGGCTTCTTCCCTGTAGACAACGAAACGTTGATCTACATGCGTCGTACTGGCCGAACGAAAGACGAAATCGAACTGGTCGAACGCTACTGCAAAGAACAGGGACTGTTCCGAATCGATGGCAGCAATGACCTGAACTACACCAAGGTGCTAACTTTGGAGCTCAGTACGATTGAACCAGCGATGGCAGGTCCAAAACGTCCACAAGACCGCGTGCCATTGAAGACGGTCAAAGCTTCGTTTGCAAAGGCGCTATCGGCCCCAATCGCGGAGCGCGGTTTCGGATTGCAAGCGAACCAGCTGGATGCCACCGCTACGGTCAAAGGCAACAACACACCAGATAGCTCAGATACCGAGATCGCACACGGTTCGGTGGTGATTGCTTCTATCACTTCTTGCACTAATACCAGCAACCCTTCGGTCATGTTGGGAGCTGGACTACTGGCCAAGAAAGCGGTCGCACGGGGGCTCAAGGTAAAATCATTCGTAAAGACAAGCCTTGCACCTGGTTCCCGAGTCGTCACCGATTACTTGACGAAGGCAGATGTTTTGAGCTCCTTAGAGCAATTAGGTTTCTTTGTAGTGGGATATGGATGCACCACTTGCATCGGCAACAGTGGGCCATTGCCAGAAGCAGTGTCGGATGCAATCACCGAAGGCAATCTGGTCGCAGCAGCAGTGCTCAGCGGGAATCGTAATTTTGAAGGCCGCGTCAATCCGCACACTCGAGCCAATTACCTTGCGAGCCCTGGTCTGGTGGTCGCGTATGCTATTGCAGGAACTGTGGATATCGATTTCGAATCTGAACCGATCGGACATGATCCTTCCGGAAAGCCAGTATTCTTTCGGGAGATTTGGCCGACCCATGAAGAAATCTTGGCTGCCATCGAAGAGAGCGTACAGCCTGAAATGTTTATCAAGCAGTATTCGAGTGCGTTCACGGACAATGAAACATGGAATGCAATTCCAATAACGCCAGGCGAGCTATACCAATGGGACGCCAAGAGCACCTACATTCAGCGTCCTCCGTTCTTGGAAGGGATTACTCAAGGAGAATGCTCGATCCGTTCCGTGCAAGGCGCTCGAGTTCTTGCGGTGCTCGGTGATTCCGTAACCACCGATCATATTTCGCCAGCTGGCTCGATTACTAAGGATGGACCTGCGGGGCGATTCCTCATTGAAAATGAAGTTCATCCTCGCGACTTCAACAGCTACGGAGCTCGACGTGGCAACGACCGCGTCATGGTGCGTGGAACTTTTGCGAACATCCGTATCCGCAACGGATTGACCCCTGGCATCGAAGGTGGTGTGACCAGGTATCTCCCGACGGGTGAGCAAATGAGCATCTACGATGCCTCCATGAAGTACCAAGCAACGCGCACTCCATTGATCATTTTGGCGGGTGCGGAATATGGAACAGGTTCTTCGCGGGACTGGGCTGCCAAGGGGACGCTTCAGCTTGGGATCAAGGCCGTGATCGCTGTTTCCTACGAGCGTATTCACCGAAGCAATCTCGTCGGAATGGGTGTTTTGCCTCTTCAGTTCCTGCCAGGGCAAAGCGCTTCCAGCTTGGGGTTAACGGGAGAAGAAACCTTTGATATCCCATCGCTTGACGATTCGCTGCAGCCTAGAAGCATGATCAACGTTGTAGCCACGTCTGCGGACGGTTCGAAGAAGACGTTTGATGCGTTGGTTCGAATCGACACGCCAGTGGAAATCGATTACTACCGCAACGGTGGAATCTTGCCAACGGTTTTGCGGAAGCTGGCCGAAGGCTAGACCTCATGTTCGATGTAACGCCGGGCAAGGTTTACTTGATTGGTGCAGGACCGGGAGATCCCGGTCTCATCACGGTTCGTGGTGCAGAACTGCTCGGTCGCGCGGACGTTGTTCTGTATGACGGGCTGGCAAATGAAGCTCTCTTGGCCTACGCGAAAGTCGGCGCTGAAAAAATTTGCGTTGGGAAACATGGCCATGGCGGTTCATGGGCTCAGGGAGCCATCGACGAATCCATCGTCCGAGCGGCCGCATCTGGAAAATCCGTTGCACGGCTCAAGGGCGGAGACACAGCTGTTTTTGCGAGAACTGCTGAAGAAGTGGATCGGCTCATCGACGAAAAGATCCGTTATGAAATCGTGCCTGGGATCACGGCCGCTTTGGCAGCTGGTCCTTATGCTGGAATTCCCATCACCCACCGCGACTGGTCATCGGCTGTCGCTTTGGTTACAGGCCAGATGCAACCTGCCGACGGCAATCAAGATGCCGAAGAAACAATGGACTGGCCTGCTTTAGCGAAATTTCCAGGCACTCTTGTCCTTTATATGGGAGCCAAGACGGCAGGGTATTGGAGCGGAAAACTCATGGAGGCTGGCAAGCCCGCGTCCACTCCAGTGGCTCTCATTCGACGCTGCTCGTGGCACGACCAAGAGACGCTCCTTTGCGATCTTTCGACAGTGGCATCCACTTTGGCTGCCTCGCCGAATTTTACACCACCCATGATCAGTGTCGTGGGGGAAGTGATTCGCATGTCCAAGAGTATGGACTGGTTCTCGGTTCGACCGTGGTTTGGAAAGCGAGTGTGGGTGACTAGCCCCAAGGCAACAGGGAGTCTGCTTGCAAAGAAGCTCGATGAACAAGGGGCTATAACTGTAGTAGAACCCGTGATGACCATTCAGCCGCCCGACGACTGGTCCCACGTCGATGCGATGATTCTAGAATCAGGTCACTTCGATTGGATTGTCTTTAGCAGTGTTTATGGCGTGGAAGGATTTTTTGCTCGGCTGAAGTCTCTGGGCAAAGATGGTCGGCTATTGGCTGGTGCAAAACTCGCTGCGGTTGGAAGCGCCACCGCGAACGCGATCGCAATGCACTCCATGGTTTGCGATGTAGTCCCGCAGACACAAGGGGCGGAGGGTATCGCCAATTTGTTCGAACAGAACTGCCGTGGAAAGCGATTCCTGTTTGTTCGAAATCCAACAGGCGAGACCATTGCCATGGATCGATTGAATCTGGCTGGTGCCGAAGTGCAATCGGTTCCTACCTACCAACAGGTCTTGAAGCCTGAATTACCAAGCTCTGTTCAGAAGTTGCTGGACGCGAACCAATTGGATGCCGTGACCGCAACCAGCAAGAACATCGCCAACCAAGCAATGGAACTGCTTGGTCCGTCGAAAACAAAAGTAACGTGGCTGAGCTTATCGCCCTCGATTTCGGATCTTCTTCGGCAGCATGGGTGCGAGAAGATTCTGACAGCGCCCGAGCCAAGCTTTGAGCAGCTTGCTTTGTTAAAATGTTAGTCTCGCGAGAGCAAGAACATCTTGAGGAATCATGCTCTACTACGATCTATAACTTGATAACGAACCCACTTAGGCAAGGTCACAAGCGATGGCATTCCCCAAATTCTTACTCCTGTTGACTGCTCCTTGGTTGCTTCTGCTGTGCCCATCGCAGTCGATATCGCAAGAGACTGAAACGTGGTTTGGATGGGTCGAAACACCCACGCAACATCTTCGAACGGTGCTCAAGATACAACGTAGTTCCGAGCCAAACGTAGCGACTGTAACTGGTGCCATTATCAGCCCGGATCAATCTTCCGAGGAAATTTCCTTAACGGATTTGCAGCTCAAGGCTACGGAACCAGATGGTTGGCGGTTTCAGTTGGTAAACCCAAAGGATGCAAAGCCTATTGCTTCCTTTCGCGGGACTCAAGTGTCCGCTGATCGGGTCGAAGGGAAGCTTGACCAGTCGGGCCAATCGCTATCAGCCAATTTTGAACGTATCAATCAGCTTCCGGTTGAATCGGCACAAACGTTAGGAGCAGATGCTGTTTGGACAGGGACATTGAACTTGGTGGTTAAAAAGATGGATTTTCGAATTCGCGTTTACAGCCAGCCGCCGTTTGCAACTAAAGACTCACCGAGAGTACTTTTTGATTCACTCTCCGAACGGTTCGTGGGCATCCCTGCTAAGGTAGAAATGGACCAAGATCGAAATACCACATTTGAGATCGCTGCGATCGGAGCGAAGTTCAGTGCCAAGTTAAATGATGCTGGGAATGAGCTGGTCGGAAGCTTCACTCAGAACAAGATTCCATTCCCATTAACTATGCGCTTGGTCGAACCTGCTTCGGATTCAAAAACTTCCGCACCAGTCGCTTCGGAAGAACCAATGCCAGCGCCGGCAGAGTCAACAACCGAGCCGAAAACAGAACCATCCAGTAACCTGGGAGACAAGCTATCGGAAACCGAAAGCTATCTAGAAGTGTCCTTTGAAGTCAACTTGGGCAGTGTGAAACCATCGAACAAAAAAGAAACGGCAAAGTCTCCTGCCCTGCCGGCAAAAGAGAGAATCGCTGGCACGTTGACGCTACCCAAGATGACCATGGTCAGTGGCAAAGGTTTTCCTGCGGTAGTCATGGTTACAGGAAGCGGTCCCCAAGACCGTGACGAAACGATCGGAAGACACAAACCTTTTGCCGTCTTAGCGCACTTTCTGGCTGAGCAAGGCATTGCGTCCTTGCGGTACGATGATCGAGGCGTCGGCGAGAGCACGGGCAACTTCCTGACGGCAACGAGCGCCGATTTTGCAAAGGATGCATTAGCGGTCTGGAACTACGCGTGTGGAATCAAGGAACTGGACTCGGAACGGGTTGGAATACTTGGGCACAGCGAAGGCGGCTTGGTGGGACCGATGGTGGCAAACTGGGAATCGAGAGTTGCGTTTCTTATTCTGCTGGCTCCCCCCGGAGTCACTGGCGGGGACGTTCTCAAGTCTCAAATCGATCGCATGTCGGAACTGCAAGGGGTTGATCCGGCAACGCGAAAGGCGACCATGATGCTGCAGCAACAATTGCAAGATATTGCGGCTGGATACTTTGTGGATGATGCAACCATGAAACGCGACATTCGAAAAGCGATTCAGGAGCAATGGCCCTTACTGGAATCCGCCGCTTTGGCGTCGGATCCAACGGTCAATACCAACGAACTCAAACAACAGCTAACTAATCAGATCGACCAGCAGTTTATGGAGCTGAAGTCGCCATGGTACTCGTACTTTCTCAATTACGATCCAGGGCCATCCTGGCTGTTGCTGCGCTGTCCCACACTGGCCATTTGGGGAGAAAAGGACACTCAGGTTTTGCCTCAATTGAATGGGTTGGCTATCGAGCAAATGGTGGAGAGAAATCCGGCGTTGGAGGCGACGCTTGTGGTCTTGCCTTCCATAAACCACATGATGCAAAACAGCACGACCGGGCTACCCGAAGAATACAGCGAAATTCAAGAGACGATATCGAACGATGTGCTAGATACGATAGGGCAATGGATAAATCTCCAGGGCCTATCCACATCCCATTCCGAAGGCCCCGGTATCGGAAAGCCCTAGCAAAGATAAGAATGACGCGCCCGACAAAAGTCGTTTTTCGTTTTTTTGAGCCTGAGGCGTTAGCCGATTATTACAATACAAAAGAACTCGGCTAGCGCCTCAGGCTCAGTTTTGTCTGGCACGTCAAGTATGGAAAAGTATGGCCTACAGTTCCATTTCAAGGATGGCGCGGATCCTTGGAGCTGCCAATCCATCGCCATAAGGATTCTTAAGCGCTGATCGTTTTGCGTATTCGGCATGATCGTTCAGCAACAGCGAGGCTTCGCGTACGATCGTCTCCACCTTGGTACCAACCAATCGGCATGTGCCAGCTTCAATCCCTTCGGGTCTTTCCGTTGTATCGCGCATGACGAGCACAGGTTTCCCAAGCGACGGCGCTTCCTCTTGTACGCCCCCTGAATCGCTGAGAAGAAACGTACAATGGTCCATCAACCAGACGAAGTCTTCATAGCCAGCAGGCTCCACCAACGCCACTCGATCGTTCGAACCTAGTAGACGTTGCACGGGCTCGCGCACTTGCGGATTCAAATGAACGGGGAAAAGAACTCCGACCTCAGGAAAGGCCGCCGTCAATTTTGCGATCGAATGACAGATCCTTTCGAAACCATCACCAAACGATTCGCGACGATGGCCAGTGACTAAAATCCAGCGTTTGGAGCCTTCCAAGAAGTCGCGTCGAAAGTTGCTAGGGATGTTCAATCGAGCTACAACGTCTGGGGCTGAAACGTGGTTGGCATGCAACCGATTCCGCACCCAAAGCAAAGCGTCGACAACAGTGTTGCCTGTGACATGCAATCCGGAGGAGATCCCTTCACGCTGCAGATTCGCTTTGCTGACATCGGTTGGGCAAAAATGCCATCGCGTAATAGGCGAAGTGAGACGTCGATTCATTTCTTCTGGAAATGGGGACATCATGTTGCCAGTCCGAAGGCCTGCCTCAACGTGCCCGACCGGAATTTTCGCATAAAAGGCAGCCATCGCAGAGGCTAACACCGTGGTTGTGTCCCCTTGGACTAGGAGCGCTGCTGGCTTGTGTTGGTTGCACCAATTGGACACGGCGGTCAGAACTCGGCCGGTAAGGTCAGGCAGAGTTTGTCCGGGCTGCATGAGATTCAGGTCATGTTCTGGAAGGATACCAAACACCCCGAGCGTTTGGTCAAGCATCTGTCGATGCTGAGCGGTAGCAAGAAAGACGGTATCAAACGCATTCGATTCCCGCAGAGCGAAATAAACAGGCGCCATTTTTACGGCCTCAGGCCGAGTGCCCGCAACAACCGCGACTAATCTTTTCAAACAACGTATCCTGTTCTACAAAGCGTCCTTACAACAGCGAAACATTCGGTCAGAGTCTACCATCTTCAACGCATTTAGAAACGGCAGCCCGCCGAAAAACCAATGAATCCCCGCATTGGTAACGGGGGCGTTTCAGAATGGACTTTTTTCGGGTACGCTGTGTGGTAGACGAATGCCTTTGATTGGGAGATCTTGAAGTGTCGTAACTCCAGTCGTTACCAGAACTAAGGCTTTCACCTTACAGGGGTCGTGCAACGACTTGATGCAGTACCCAGGCAGGGTTTTCGCTTCAATGAAAACTCATTGAGTGGAACGGCCCCGTAGTTTATTTGTTTTGTCTTTGCTTCCTAAGAAAGTCTGTTGTATGAAGTCCGCTGCGGTTGTCAACTTTGCTCCCGAGAAAGGGTCCGTGGAGATTCGAGAGATCGAACGACCTTCCATAGGGCCGGAAGACGTTCTTTTGGAAGTTGCCAATGTTGGTGTTTGTGGCAGCGATTTGCATCAATGGACGGCTGATCATTCATGGCCGGTCAACTACCCTGTCGTGCTTGGGCATGAGTTTGGTGGGACTATTATCGAGCTCGGGGCGGCCGTCGAAGGATGGCAGGAAGGAGACCGAGTGGTCAGCGAAACAGCCGCCATCATCGACCCTCGCAACCCCATGTCGCGACGCGGGCTTTACAATCTGGATTCGACTCGCAAAGGGTTTGGATACGGAGTGAACGGTGCGATGACCAAGTATGTGCGAGTGCCTTCGCGAATCTTGCATGCCATTCCCGATTCGTTACCCTTTGAACATGCCTGCCTGACGGAACCATGCTGTGTCGCCTACAACGCGGTAGTCAAGAACGCGAGAATTGAGCCGGGGGATCGCATTGCCATTCTAGGACCCGGCACGATCGGAATTTTGTGTGCCGCTATGGCTCGACTTTGTGGCGCCGAAGTCGCTGTGATTGGGCTGGAGTCGGATCGGCATCGATTTGAAATTGCCAAGCAATACGGCTGTTCGGCTATCATTGGGGACGCAAAACCCTGGGCCATGGAGCGCGATGGTCTTGGCTGTGATGGCGTTATTGATGCAGCTGGTGCCAGTATCACTCTGAAGATTGCTTTGGACCTGGTGCGACCTGCAGGCTGGATTAGCAAGGTTGGCTGGGGGCCTCAGCCACTAGGATTCAACATCGATCCGTTGGTTCAAAAGAATGTAACTCTTCAGGGTAGCTTTAGTCACAACTGGCCTATTTGGGAACGAGTGATCGCGTTGCTCTCCAACGGTCAATTGAATGTCGAACCGATCATCGGGGGCGTATGGCCTATTGCTCAATGGCACGAGGCATTTGAAAAGATGCACCGCGGCGAGGTGGTCAAGTCGATTCTGCGACCCGAGTAGAATGGGTCGGTCACTCAAGTGAAGCTTTACTATACCGATCACTTCGTCTTGCCTCTTCCAGATGGCCATCGTTTTCCGATGGGCAAGTACCGTCTGCTGCGCGACCGAACCGTTAACAATCCCATTCATCAAGAGGATTTGCTTCTGGTTCCGAATGCTGCAACCACAGAACAGTTATGCTTGGCCCATGATCCGGCCTATGTTCATCGCGTTCTCTTAGGGTTGCTGTCGGACGGCGAGATGAAGCGAATTGGCTTCCCCTGGTCGGAAGAAATGGTCGAGCGTTCTCGCCGGAGCAGTGGCGCCACGTTGGCCGCTTCACGCACGGCTCTTTCGGAAGGGATCTCGGTCAACATGGCAGGCGGGACTCACCATGCGATGCGCGATGCAGGTGAAGGCTTCTGTGTTTTCAACGATGCGGCCGTTACCATTCTGACTTTGTTGAAGGAAAACGAAATACAGAGAGCCTTAGTCGTCGATTGCGATGTTCATCAGGGAAACGGTACGGCTCAAATTTTGAACGACCATCCCAACGTATTTACCTTTTCTATGCACGGCGAAAAGAATTTTCCGCTGCGCAAGTTCCCAAGTACTTTGGACATCGATCTTCCGGATGGGACAGACGATTCATCGTATCTTCAAATTCTTGATGCGTCTTTAACGAAAATATTGTCGGATCATGCGTTTGATTTGGCGATTTACTTAGCGGGTGCAGACCCCTTCGAAGGGGACCGGCTTGGACGATTGAAGCTGACTAAGTCTGGCCTATCCCAACGCGACGCATTTGTTTTGGAAGCGTTGCGATCGCATTCGATACCGACAGCCGTTGCGATGGCCGGCGGATACGCTCATAACATCAACGACATCGTCGACATTCATGCCGAAACAATACGAATTGCTTCGGCGATTTCAAAACAAAGACAATGGAACCACGAAGGCAAATAATGGAAGTCGTTATCACAGCGGTTGGCCCCGATAATGTTGGCCTTGCTGATCCCATTATTCACGACGTCACGTCGCGTGGTGCAAACATTGCCGAAATTCAGATGTACGACCATGATGAAGCCGCTTTGTTCGCCATGTTGTGCCGTATTCAGGTAGAACCCCATCAATTCGAACCCCTGCGTGCTCGGATGAGGCAGATTGCCGAATCCAAGAAGTTAGAGATTCGTGTATGGAGTCCCGATGAACGCGCGGCGAAACCAAACATTGCAATCTGCACAACCTTTTTAGAGCACACGCCTCGTGCGGTGCTTGAGGCAATTCGCGATGGATTGATCCTGGCCAACCCGGTAGTCCTCATCGGGAACCGTCGCAAGTGCGAATCATTAGCCAAAGAATTCCAAGTACCCTTTGAGTACATTGGGCTTGAAGATGGATCGGGAGATGACCAAGCGATGGTCAAAGCGATCGATCAATATCATGCCGACTATGTGGTGCTAGCGAGATACATGCGAGTCCTGCCGCCCGACACATGCTGGAAGTTTGCCGGCGGACGCATTATCAACTTGCACCATGGACTGCTTCCCAGCTTTCGAGGGCTGCGACCTTACCACGATGCGTTTGCTGCGAGGATGCTCACGTTCGGTGCGACATGCCACTTTATCGTTCCAGAACTGGACGCAGGCAATCAAACGATCAATCAAACAACCTTTTCTGTACCGCCAGGCACGAAGCTAGAGGATGTGATTGCAGCTGGCCAAAGCCAGAACGAGCCGGCTTGCTTGGTGGAAGGAGTCAGACGCGTATGCGCCCGCGAAGTGCAGCTCCATTTCCATCGCGTTATTGTTCGCAAATGAACAGTCACGCCAGCTAATCTAGCGAATAGCCGACGAAACTTGCACTGTCAATTCTGCAATTCAGTGACATCGACATATTTGTAAACACCGCGGTTCATTTCCGCGAGCTCTCGGATCCATCCACCGTCACCGACAGCGGGCCCAACATTAAATTGGATCGCATGGATTGTCGTCAGGGAGCGTTCTGCACGCAGTTGCAATTCCGCCAACTGGTTGGGAGCAAGCGAGGGATCTTCGGCGTCCGTCAAGAAGAACAACACGTCGGGTGCAAACGACAATCCTAACTTGAGTGCAGGCAAATGTTCGGTGCCGCCAGAACCCGGGATTGCGCGTACGAAGCTACTGGCGCGTTGTTTGTCGGTATCGTTAGCGAAGACCATTTGGCCAGCACCTTTACTGGAAGAAAGAGGGTAAATGGATTCGTTGTAGAATACGATTTGAAACTGATGATATTCGTTCAGCGATTCCAGGCTTTTCAGAAGTTCACGTTTCGCAGCGCGAAGCGGCCCCGCTTCGTAAACATTCATGGAATCAGAACGATCGACCACATACACGAACGACGCACCAGATCCCTCGACGCCAAAAAAGGTGGTCTTAGCCTTGTTAGCACCGCCACGAACGCCTGAGCTATTTCCGGTTGTGTTCCCTTCCCCTGACAATCCTTCACCGCCAGAGCTATTCACCGCCGCATTGGTTGCACTTGCGTCCGAGCTCCCTTGCATATCTTGAAGCAGCTCTTCTAAAGAAACAGGGGGCCCTTCCGATTCATTCGGCTCCGATTGCGATGAGCTAGCCGCTGCGCTTGCAGAGCTGGTCGCTGTTTGGGCACCGGATGAATCCGCCAGGAAGTATTCATTGCCATTGGCTGTCTCGTGAACAACTGCGATTCCCGCCGGTCGGTCCTTTTCGCCAAGTGTACCACGAGTTTGAGGCGACCAAAGCAGTCCCAATACGACCAATAGCGTCGTATGAAGCATGAAGCTGCTGATCCAAGCCCGATGGTCCGACCAAGTCTTCGTCTGAGAGACGAAAATGCTTCGATCTCGTCGCACAAGCTTTTCAGGGGGAGAAGTGGTTGGTTGTTCCATCACCCTATTATAAGCTAGGATTCGATCTTCGCGGAACCTCGAGTTCGGTTTGTTCACGGATGGCAGGATGTAGCCCGTGGATGGTATGATGAATGGTCGAAAGCGGGCATTTTGGCTAGTGACTCCGGTCCAAACAAGAAAAGAGTGAAATATGGCTCAAGCGATCGTCGATCCAGAACAACTGCGCAATTTTGCGTTGCAGCTGAAAAGATTTTCAAGCTTGCTTGGGGATGCATCCATTAAACTCGGCCAGCAGATGCAACAGCTTTCCGTCTCGTGGCGTGATCAAGAGCACGCAAAGTTCGCGGCGGAGTTTGAGCAGGAACTGAAACAGCTTCGGCGTTTGATCGAGTCCAGTGAACAGCACGCTCCTTACCTGATGCGCAAAGCGGAACTGATTGAGGAGTATCAACGAGGCCATGGCTGATGCAAAAGTAACAAGTCTCGAAGCCGTTGAACAGTTCGGCGATTCCATTGCAAAACTTCGGCATGATACCGGAAAGCAAGTGGATGAGCTTCGCCAGCAATTGCAGCGCGTTGCAAGCTGGCTTGAAAAGGAACTGCCAGATTACTGGAACAATGAGAAACGTATTGCCGAGGTGAAGTGGACCGAAGCAAGACAGGAACTGTTGCGCTGCGAAGCGAAATCTCGCGAGGAAGATAAGGAGTCTTGTAGCGTTCAGAAGAAGATGCTTCGCAATGCCACCGAAAGACGGGCCTTGTGCGAAGAACGAGCGCGGCTGGTGCCTCGATTGGCAATGGAATGGAACCGATTTCTCCAGGAGATCAGCCCAACGGTTCGGCAGCTCGAAGATTTATCCGAAACTTCGCTCCTGAATGCGTGGAATCGCATTCAGGAGACCGTTGTTATTCTTAAGAAGTACATGGAGCAATAGACGATATTGTCTTAGTTCAATATTGTCTTAGGTCAATTGTTTGGCAACTTGGCCTTTGCTATCCGTCGCGGCCGATTCCGAGCTTACCTTGCGATCCAAGCAGGCCCCGATTTGTCGGATTGCCTGTCGCAAACGCGCTTCGTTTTCTACGAGCGACATTCGAAGGTATCCTTCACCCACCGGACCGAAACCAGCACCTGGGCTGACAGCCACGTTTCCATGTTCCAGAAGATGCATGGCAAAATCGATGGAGGTCATTCGCGACGCCCAGGGCTCCGGAATCTTTGCCCAGACAAACATTCCTGCCTTTGGTACCGAAGCGGTCCAACCCAATCGTCGCAAGCCATCGATCAACACATCGCGTCGGCCTTGATAGATCAGCGATTGCTTTTCTACGGTCGCTTCGGTGTCGCGTAGGGCAACGATGGCGGCAACTTGAATTGCTTGAAACATACCGTAGTCATAATAGCCTTTGATGGTTGCCAGTCCCTTCACCATGTCCGCATTTCCGGAGCAAAAACCAACACGCCAACCGGCCATGTTGTACCCTTTGCTCATGGTGGTGAATTCAACGCCGACGTCCTTGGCTCCAGGAGCTGACAAGAAAGAGGGTGGGACATATCCATCGTATGCCACATCTGCGTAAGCAAAGTCGCTAATAACCATCAAGCCATACTTCTTCGCCAGCCTAACCACATCCACAAAGAACTCAGGCTCAACCGTCATCGAGGACGGATTGTGCGGATAGTTGATGATGAGCAGCTTGGGCCGTGGATAAAAGTGCTCGCAGGTATAAGCGATATTCGACAGGTATTTTTCTGTGTTCGAAACATCCAGCGCCACCACGTTCCCGGAGGCTAGCACCACAGCGAACATGTGTGCGGGAAAGTACGGTGCAGGAATGATGGCAGTGTCACCAGCGCCCATCAGGGCCAAGCACATGTGCGAAAAACCTTCCTTCGAGCCCAGGCAGACGATGGATTCCGTTTCCGGATCCAGCCGAACACCATACTTTCGCAGGTACTTACTTGTATGTTCTCGTCGAAGATTCAAAATCCCATTGGCTTTGGAGTAGCCATGGTTTGTCAGATCGCTTGCCGCTTCGGAAAGCTTGGAGATAACAGCCGGATCCGGTGGGTCGGAAGGATTCCCCATCCCCATGTCAATCACATCCTGGCCGGCCCGTCGCTTTTGATAGAGCAAGGCATTGATGCGTCCAAAAAGATAGGGAGGGAGCCTGTGGACACGAGGTGCCCATTCCACTTTGAAGTTGCTTTCTGCCATTTGAATTCGCTCTTTGGACGTTGTCTCAGTCGTGAACCATGGATGAACAAGATACGCAAGGCGGTGCTTGAGATAAAGATCGAACGCGCTTTTCTCTGACGACCGCCTTTGAAACCGCTCGTTACGCTAGCGTTGGGTGATTCTGCTCGAACTCGGTAATCTTCGCTTCGTTTTCAAGGGTTAGACCGATGTCGTCTAAACCGTGAAGCAAGCAATGCCGACGAAACGGCTCGATCGAAAAGGTTGCATGAAAACCGGTCGAATCGCTGACGGTGCAGTTTTCTAAATCGACAGTAAGTTGGTACAGGGGTTGGGCGGCTGCCCTTTGGAACAAATCTTCGACCTGCTCTTCGCTGAGCTGAATCGGGAGCGTACCGTTTTTGAAGCAGTTGCCGTAGAAAATATCGGCAAACGAAGGAGCGATCACGGACCGAATACCGAAATCGGCGATGGCCCAAACGGCATGTTCTCGCGAAGACCCACTACCAAAGTTCCTACGGGCCAGAAGAACTTGAGCTCCTTTGTTTCGATCCTGGTTCAATTCAAAGGCTGGGTTCGGCGAACCATCTTCGTCGAATCGCCAATCGAAAAACAAGAACTGCCCGAATCCCGTTCGTTCAATTCGCTTCAGAAACTGTTTCGGGATGATTTGGTCGGTATCCACATTGGCCCGATCCATCGGAGCGGCGACGCCTGTGATTTTGGTAAATGGCTGCATGATTTCGGAGGATAGTTGAGAAGGAAACGGATTGCGGTTGAAAAGGTTCAGCGTTCTTTACGCTCGGTACGACCAGTTGCGAATATCGACAAAGTGTCCAGAAATCGCAGCGGCTGCGGCCATTGCCGGCGAGACCAAATGAGTGCGTCCCCCCTTGCCTTGCCGACCTTCGAAGTTTCGGTTCGACGTGGAAGCGCATCGCTCGCCCGGTTCCAGACGGTCCGGGTTCATCGCAAGGCACATGCTGCAACCCGCTTCGCGCCAATCGAAGCCAGATTCCTTAAAAATTCGATCGATCCCTTCGGCTTCGGCCTGTCGTTTGACTTGCCCGCTTCCTGGCACCACCATGGCGTAGACCTTATCGCTAACCTTGTAGCCCTTGACCACAGTGGCAGCGGCACGCAGGTCTTCAATTCTTGCGTTGGTGCAGGAACCAATAAAAACGCGTTGGATGGGAACTTCCGTCAACGGGACGCCAGCCTTCAGTCCCATGTACTCGAGCGAACCGGCGGCCGATTTGCGTTCGGTTTCGTCGCTGAATTCGTTCGGGTTTGGAACTGGGGAATTGATGGAGGTTACTTGCCCGGGGTTGGTTCCCCACGTGACCTGAGGTTCAATGTCTTCCCCTCGGTAGATGTCCACTTTATCATATTTCGCACCTGAATCGGAAGGCAACATTCGCCAAACCGCTTCGGCTTTTGCAAGATCCTTGGGAGCGAAGGGACGCCCCTTCAAGTAATCAAACGTCGTTTGGTCAGGAGCGATCATGCCGGCTCGTGCGCCTGCTTCGATCGACATATTGCAGACCGTCATTCGCTCTTCCATCGATAAGCTTCGAATGACTTCGCCGGTGTATTCCAAGACGTATCCTGTGCCGCCCGAGGTGGTCAACTTACCGATCAGATACAAAATCAAGTCCTTCGCAGTGACCCCGGGTGCTAGTTTCCCGTCCACTCGAAGTTCGTAGGTCTTGGGCATGTATTGCAGAAGCGTTTGAGTTGCCAAAACATGCTCAACTTCGCTGGTACCGATCCCGAATGCAAGGGCACCAAAGGCTCCGTGCGTGGCGGTGTGCGAATCACCGCAAACGATGGTCATGCCAGGCTGAGTGTATCCCAATTCGGGGCCGATGATGTGAACGATCCCTTGATGGACATCGTTGAGATCGTAAAGCCGAATTCCAAATTCCTTGCAGTTGTTGCGAAGCGTATCCACCTGCTGTTTGGCAATGGGATCTGCGATCGGTAAGTTGCGATTGTTGGTAGGAACATTGTGATCCGGGGTCGCGATCGTACGATTGGGGCGTCGAACGGTTCGACCGGCAATTCGCAAACCTTCAAATGCCTGAGCACTCGTCACTTCATGCACCAAATGAAGGTCGATATACAAAATGGTTTGCTTGCCCGATTCGCTGAGAACATTGTGGTTATCCCAGATCTTCTGGAACATCGTGCGCGGCGAGGATGTGACGAGGGACATAGGAACAGGATTTTGGAGGGTTGGAGGAAGTTTTTGCGATTTAAGGACGGAAAGAACTAGTTTTTGGCAGGACAGTCGACCTGAACCAAAGGCTCGGGGGTGTTAAGGATACTTGCCCGAAGCTATCTTGAGAGTTCTTCCCAGTATTCTTCCCTAATTGCCCATTTCAGGATAGGCGAAACGATGTCCAAAAGCGATTCATTGCATGAACGCGGCAACGCGCTCGAAAACCAGTTCTTTGCCAATCTCGATGCGAAACTATTAGAAGAACTGAAGGTAAAGCAGGATCACGACAACATAGTCGCCGAGTTTGCTCGTGTTTCAGGGATCAAAGATCATTCGATCTTGGAAGCGATAGTCAAGCTCGGCGTTACGACACAGTCTTTTTCTGCTTTGCGAGTATTCCCATTGGTGGCGGTCGCATGGGCCGACGGTACTTTGGATGACGCGGAACGCACCACAGTCCAAGCCATCGCCTCGACCCATTTCCTGCTAAATCAATGCCCAGCCGGCAAACTTTTGGAAAAATGGCTGGAAGAAAAGCCATCGTCCGAGATGTTCGAAGCATGGGAAGCCTATTCCAAAACACTGGCTGCGTCGCTTCCAGCGCACGATGCTGACGAATTGAAGAAGGCGATCCTGAACGAGATTCAAGCGGTTGCCACTTCGAGCGGTGGATTGTTGGGTTGGTCGGCCGTGTCGTCCGGCGAAAGCAAAGTGCTTAAGCGAATCGAAGCAGCTTTGACCAGAAGCTAGTTCGTCGCTTGGCAGAATCTCCCCGGCCTTTCCACAAAATGGTTCGGCAGGAAACGTACACCGAAAACCTCTCTCAACGATAAGGAAAAAACGATGAAATACGGAATGAATTTACTGCTTTGGTCGGGCGAGCTTAGCGACGAAATGATGCCTGTGCTCGAAAAGCTGAAAGCGATGGGCTACGACGGCGTTGAAATCCCGATTTTCAACTTGGACCTGGATTACGCGGCTTGGGGAAAGCGTTTCAATGATCTTGGACTTCAGAGGACAGCTGTCTCCGTTCGAACGGTTGACGACAACCCGATCAGTCCCGATGCTGCGATTCGAAAGAAGGGCGTGGAACTGAACAAGAGGATGCTGGACTGCTGTGCCGCTGCAGGAGCGCAAACCGTTGTTGGTCCTTACCATTCTGCATTAGGCCACTTTACTGGATTGGGCCGAACAGCAGATGAATGGTCTTGGGGCGTTGAATCCATGCGTGAAACCGCCGAGCATGCAGGCAAAGTCGGGGTAATGCTAGGCGTGGAGCCTCTGAATCGATTTGAAGTCTACTTCTTGAATTCGCAAGCCGATGCCGCAGCATTTTGTCGGCAAGTGGATCATCCAATGTGCCGAATGATGTACGACACATTCCATAGCAACATCGAAGAGAAGAGCATCCCCAAGGCACTGCACGACATTCAAGACATGCTTTGCCATGTTCACATCAGCGAGAACGATCGCAGCACTCCGGGGCACGGAAATGTTCGTTGGAAAGAAAACTTTGATGCCCTTCAATCGATTGGTTACGACGGCTGGCTTGTGATAGAAGCCTTCGGACTGGCTCTTCCGGAACTCGCCGCTGCGACTCGGATCTGGCGACGTATGTTCACCAACGAACTGAAGCTGGCTGAAGATGGGCTTCGATTCATGAAGGATCAAGTCGAAATGCGACGAGCCTAGATCACGAGCTAGAGCTAGAGGCCTACTTCCAGGGGAGTCTTGTAACTTCCCAACTGCGTTCGCTTGAGATAACCCAATCATGAATCCGCCATCCCCACCCATTGCCCGAAAATTGCTTGCGGAGGGGTTCGGCACGTTCTTGCTTGTATTTCTTGGCTGCGGTGCAGTACACACCGCAGTTTTGTTGGGATCGCAAAGTGGAATTTGGCAGGTTGCCATTGTTTGGGGGCTGGCAATCATGCTGGCCATCTTCTGTGTGGATTCGATCAGCGGAGCACACTTGAATCCCGCGATGACGGTCTCGTTCGCTTTCTGGGGGCGGCATCCTTGGAAGCATGTCCTGCCTTACGTAGCCTCCCAACTGGCGGGCGCTATTTTGGCTGCATCGATTTTGTTTTTCCTGTTTCAGGGGTTTCTTGTTGCTAAAGAAAACGAGAAGCAGGTGGTACGAGGGTCCGAGGGTAGCATCGTCACAGCCATGTGCTACGGTGAGTATTCGCCTAACCCAGGCTCGATCGCAACAGCCCAAGGACCGTATCTCCAAGCGGACTGGGATGCCTTGCGATCTAAGTTTGGCCAAGGGAGTGCCTTTGTTGCCGAGTTTCTAGGGACCATGATTCTGGCGATGGTGGTTTTTGCAGTGACGGATTCCAAGAACACCGCGCGACCTGGCGCGAACCTGGCGCCGGTATTTATCGGCTTGACCGTATCCGCCCTGATCTCAGTTCTTGCACCGCTGACTCAAGCCGGCTTTAATCCCGCTCGCGATTTCGGCCCTAGGATTTTCGCATACTTTGCTGGTTGGGGAAAAATTGCATTGCCAGGTTTAGACAATTGGAGCTGGTTGTTCGTGTACATTGTTGCGCCCATTTTGGGGGCTGTCGCAGGTGGCGGAGCTTATCGATTTCTTTCATTCAAAGATCAAGGCTAAGGTTACAAAATGAATCCTCGGTTCATCATGATTGGCGGCTTCCTTGGTGCGGGCAAAACAACCACGATATCGCGACTAGCGAAACACTTCCAAGATTCTGGTCTACGGGTCGCGATTGTCACCAATGACCAGGCGACAGACCTTGTGGATACCAATCTACTTCGGTCTCAGGGCTTTGATGTTGGCGAGGTTGCTGGATCTTGTTTCTGTTGCAACTTCAACGAGCTGACCAGCACGGTAGAACGACTGAGTGCTGATCAGCGACCTGACGTGGTGATCGCAGAACCCGTTGGAAGCTGCACCGATTTGGTTGCAACCGTTATTCGCCCGCTACAACAAATCTACAATCAGCCATTTGATATCGCCCCCTACGGGGTCATCGTTAAGCCAAGCCATGGCTTAAAGATTCTTAAAAAGGTCGCTAAAGGTGGCTTTTCGCCTCAGGCGGAGTACATCTTCAAAAAACAATTGGAGGAAGCAGACTTCATTATTCTGAACCGTATCGACGAGCTTTCGGCGGAGGTAGTGGCAGAGCTTCAAGCGTTGATTCAGGCCCACTTCCCGAATGTTCCGTTGGTTCAGATATCCGCCACGACGGGGGCTGGATTTGACGCTTTAGCGGACCAGCTAGACCAAAAGGGAGAGTATGGCACTCGTATGATGGAAGTCGACTACGATGTCTATGCAGAAGGGGAGGCGGAACTGGGGTGGCTCAACGCGCAGGTCGAACTGAATAGCTTAGAAGCGTTGGATCTGGACCAATTTGTTTTGACTTTGGTTCAACGAATTCAATCGCATCTCGCTTCGGAATCTTCCGAGGTCGCACATCTCAAGGCAATCGGGATGGCGGATGGCAAGTTTGTTGTCGTCAACGCCATCAGCAGCGACACCTCGGCGACGTTGTCCATGCCATCGGGTCACAATTGTCTGCGAGCGGAGCTCGTGATCAATGCTCGCGTTGCCGTTGCGCCGGAATCGTTAACCAAAACAATCGAACGCATCTTGCTCGCGACAAGCCTGGAATGGAAGGTCGAAGCAGCGATCAGAACTCTGCAGAGTTTCCGTCCCGGCCGCCCAGTTCCAACGCATCGTCTGCTAACGAATTAAGTCGTATCTCGCCATATGCAGTGCCCAATAAAAGTGAGCCTGAGGCGCTAGCCGAGTTCTTTCGCATTGTGATAATCGGCTAGCGCCTCAGGCTCTAGGAAACGAAAAACGACTTTTGTCGGGCGCCTCAAGTTGAAGTTTAGGTTTTGGCTGAAATTTGGGTTTAGTCGCAGGGAAGATAGAACTAACCAACTCGGGTCGTTTTAAATCTGCTGTTTGGATCGGGTATTACCCGACCATATTTTTCAATTGCTTTCGACTGCCATGGGCCTAATCACCCAATTGAATCTCCACCTGATGATGAGCTTGGTCATCGACCAGTTTCAGGAAATGTTCGGACTGTACAACGCCATCGATCGATAGCGATTGGATTCCATTGCCATTACCAGCTCCTAACAAGGGTGTTACGGGTGCATTCACAGTAATGTGGTAGAACGTGTTGCGATATCGATAGTGCATTTTGTAAGAAGGCCATTCTTTGGGAGGCCTTGGGTTGAAATGGAGTTTATCAACTTCGATTCGTAGGCCTAGAAGAGATTCTGTGATGAGTCGGTACATCCATCCCGCTGAGCCCGTGTACCATGTCCATCCTCCGCGCCCCACATGCGGGTCGACTCCATACACGTCCGCCGCAACAACGTAGGGTTCGACGCGATACTTTCTCATGGTCGCCGATGTCGAACCGTGATGGATTGGGTTCATCAGCGAGAATATTTCCCAGGCTCGATCGGTCTGCCCCATTTCGGCAAATGCCATCGCGGTCCAGATTGCACCGTGTGTGTATTGGCCTCCGTTCTCACGGACACCAGGAACATAGCCTTTGATGTAGCCAGGGTTCAGAGTCGATTTGTCGAAGGGTGGGTCAAGCAAAAGGATTATTTGCTCTTCTGTTTTGACCAGCCGTTGGTAGGCGCTTTCCATGGCAATAGCAGTACGATCCTGAGTACCAGCTCCGGATAAAACCGACCAGCTTTGCGAGATCGAATCGATTTGGCATTCAGAATTGTCGGACGAACCCAACGGGGTCCCATCGTCGAAGTACGCGCGTCGGTACCATTGTCCGTCCCAAGCAAACTGTTCGATGTTTCCTCGCAATCGACCTGCTTCCAATTCGAGTCGATCTGCGGTGCCGGAATCTTCTCGCTGTCTTGCAAGAATTGCGAACTGGTTCAAAACCTCGTACTGGAAAAACGCAAGCCAAACGCTCTCTCCTTTACCATGCTGTCCGACCAAGTTCATTCCATCATTCCAGTCTCCGCAGCCCATCAAAGGCAGGCCGTGGGTTCCGAACTTTAACGATCGGTTGATGGCGCGCAATGCATGGTCATAGATCGAACCAATTTCATCGGAGACTTGTGGCAGATCATAATTGGCCTCTTCGTCCTCGTGCAAAAGTCTCGACGCAAGATAGGGGATCGTTTCATCCAGCAAATCGGTATCGCCTGTCATTTGGACGTAACGGCAAAGCGCAAGTGGTAGCCATAGCAGATCATCTGAAAAATGAGTGCGAACACCTCGTCCGGTGGGTGGATGCCACCAATGCTGGACGTCACCCTCTAAAAATTGTCGCGACGCTGCCCTTTGGATCTGTTCGCGGAACAAGCTCGGTTCGGCATGGATAAGTGCCATCGAATCTTGAAGCTGATCACGAAAGCCATAGGCCCCACCGGACTGATAAAATCCAGACCGAGCCCACATGCGGGAGGCCAGGGTTTGATAAATGAGCCAGCCATTGGCCAAGAAATTGACCGCTGGATCAGGGGTTTCGACATGCACGGCCCCTAGCGTCTGGCTCCAATAATGCCAAACTTCCTCGAGGGCCCTGTAGCTATTGTCGGCGCCTCGCGTTTTCAGGATGAGTTGCCGGGCTTCGTCTTCGCTTCTTGCACTGCCAATGGTGAACATAACCGTCTTTTCGCCACCATCCTCAATGGTCATTTGTGTCTGCATCACAGCGCACGGATCCAGTGCGGCTCCAACATGATTGGAGAGTTTTGCTTTACGCATGGCTAGTGGGTTTTGCGGCGTGCCGTTTCGCCCTAAGAACTCTGCTCGATCGCAGGTAATCGTGCGATTGGATTCACTGCAATCGACAAATGCGATCCGGTCCGCAAACTCGGGACTGTAGGGGTTCCTCGAGAATATCGCGTTGGTAACAGGGTCTAAATCCGTCGTGATATGCATGATCGATTTGCTTCGCACTTCGCCCAGCACCCATTCCCAATAACCTGTTGCTGAAAGTCTTCGTTGCCGACCAGAGCGGTTGGTGATTTTGAGCCGAGCGTACTTGATCGGTTCGTCGATCGATACATAGATACAGAGCTCAGTAGTGATACCGTCTTCGGTGTGGTCGAAGATGCTGTAACCGAAACCATGCCTTGAAACATAGGTACCATGCCCGCGCGCCGGGGATGGCGACGGGGACCAGAAGGCACCGGTTTCTTCATCACGCAAGTAGATTGCTTCGCTAGGGGTATCTGAGACCGGATCGTTGTTCCAGGTTGTCAATCGAAATTCATGACTGTTCTCCGCCCAAGTATAAGCACTGCCAGATTCCGAAATCACCGTTCCAATCTTTGCGTTCGCGATCACATTCACCCATGGAGCTGGTGTCGCGTCCCCCAACTTCAGCGTAATCACATACTCCCGACCGTCTCGACTGAAGCCCCCCAGACCATTGTCAAAGGCAAGGTCCCGCGTTAACGATTCAACGGACTTCTGCGCATTAGACTGCCCAGACGATTCGAATGGCAGTTCCATCGGAGATTCCATGAGGCTGCTTGATTCGGAACGCATCTTGATGGCTCGGAACCTTGGTATCGGCATTTCAGTCCGAACACGACGATTCACTTGATCCGTTAAGGAGCCTGCATCATCCTGGAGTACGACTCGGGCGACGGTTTGCAACAACGCTCGATCTTCTTCCGACATATGTTCACCTCGGCGAACAAACACACCTCCAGGACGATCGACTAGAGACGCCTCAGGACTTGCGGCTACCAAATCAAGAATCGATTCTTGCAGGGACTGACGATACACTGAATCATCCTCGTTCCAAATCACCAAATCGACAGCAAGCCCCTTCATTCTCCAAAAGGCGTGAGCCCGCACGGCATCCCGAACCAAATCCAGTTTGTTGGCATCACGAATTCGCACAAGAACGATAGGCAAGTCACCGGAAATACCGTAGCTCCAAAGACCCGACTGCCCTCGACGATTTTGGATGAGAACGCTTGCCTTAGCGCGTCGCAATCCTGACGTGAAGATCACGGAACCAGCCAAACGGCTAAAGTTAAGCGCTTCCGATTCCGAAGCGTTCAACTGTTGCAACATGATCAACCCGCGGCTCCAAGCGAGTTCGAACACTCGGTCTGCAAGGCTAGGATCGAGATACTTCTCTACCATCGCTTCCGCAATGCTTCGAGATTCGCTAACGCCAGTGATCACATCTACGGTCACTGTTTGATTTGGCTGCAACAGGATGACCCTACGAATACTCACAATCGGATCCAGGATTGCACCTTGACCGTTTGACAAAGGAGATCGGCTTGTAAGTGCTTCCGGCAAGGCCGTTGTTTGCCCACGTCCTAAGAATCGCATCCGGTCAGTTTCAAAGGATGCCTCTTCCAGTTGCGTTCCCGAGACGGTCATCATTTGAATCATCCAAGGCGGTTGCTCCTCGGACGATCGAGGGCGACGCGTGCACAGAATTGCCCCCTGCGATGGCAACAGTTCGGTTTGCACGAACAAATTGCTAAATGCGGGATGCGATTCATCCTGGGGCTGTGGTGCTAAGACGACTTCGGCATAACTGGTGACTTCGATTCGCCGAACACGATCGGATCGATTGGTGAACTTCGTTCGGCGGACTTCTAAGTCATCTTCCGACGCAACGCTGATCATAGTGTGCGTCTCGATCTGCTCATCGATCCTTCGAAATTCCGCACGTGCCTGAGTGAAAATAGCTTCGTACTTGCTTGCGGTCGATGTGGTCGGTTGCCATGCGGTGGACCATACTTTGCCGCTATCAAGGTCTCGGATGTAGCAAAAGTTACCCCAGCAATCTCGAGTTGGATCTTCGCGCCAACGCGTGACCGAGTTCCCGCGCCAGCGGCTGTAGCCACCTCCAGCACTTGTTATCACCACATGATACTGGCCATTGGACAACAGATGCACTTCTGGAACACTGGTCGCAGGATCCGAAAGCACACGCATGGTCCCGGAATCTTCAGCAATCGTCGTTCGCGTTGCACTTGCTTCGTTGGCGTGCGGGTAAAGAGGCACAGTGGTTCGTGGAACTCGCTCTTGAAGCAAGAGTTCGGTCGAACGAAACGCAAGGTCCAGATTGAATCGCCGCTGCATAGGCTTATCCAAAAGAACGTATGCGTACGACAGCAAGCTCATGCTGGCATGATGGGCCATGTATTGGCGAATGGTGACGCTACTGGTGCCAGGTGGCAATCGCGAGGGCGTATAGTCCACCGCTTCATAGAAGCCATATGCACCCGCCCGGTCTTCGCGTGCCAAACGTTCCAGATTGTCACAGGCCACATCAGGGGAGACCATCAAAGCAAGTGCCGATGCATAAGGAGCGATCACCAAGTCGTCCGCCAAACCCCGCTTCAGCCCCAAGCCAGGAACCCCGAACGCGCGATACTGGTAGTTGAGATGAAGATCGAAAGCTTGGTAGCCCGACTCGGAAACTCCCCAAGGCACGCCTCGTTGACGACCATATTCAATTTGTCTGGCCACGACCGCTCGATATGTCTGGTCGAGCAGTGTGAAATCGTAAGTAGGCATCACCAAAAGCGGCATCAGGTATTCAAACATCGATCCGCTCCAACTGAGAAGAGCGGGCTCCCCTTTGGTACTGGTAAGCAATCTTCCAAGAGCGAACCAATGTTCCTGTCCGAGTTGTCCCTGTGCGATGAGCACGAATGTTGCGAGGCGGGCTTCGGAGGCCAACAAGTCATAACAGCCCGAATCAAGTTGGTTTTCGGTAACATTAAAACCGATTGCAAATAGATCGCGCATCTTGCTCTCTAAAAAGTCGAAATCCATATCGGCGAGCTCTCTGCTTTCGCTTGCCAACTGCTCCAGCTTGTGGATTCTCCTGGATGCAAACTCGGCGGATTCCATCAAGGAGGATTCCAATTCGATCAACCATGCTGCAGTCGAAAAGAGTTCGTTCGAAGTCGTGCGAGTCGTTGCTTCCTGATTCCCATTCCAATTTGCTTGGAGCAGGGTGATCGTTTTGCCAACTCTTTCGGGCAACGTTGCAATGCTTCTCAAGGTCGGTGAGGCAGAAACGCAGTCCAGCGCAGCCTGAAGCGCTTCTAGAAGTTCTTGGCACTGAGGCGTTTGGCCGGTTCTGGTTTGTTCCAATGGCCTCGCATGAAGCGACCACTTTCCCATCAACGTCAAATCCTCGAACTGTTCACGACAAGCTTTCTGAATGGAGTTGCACCACCAGGACGATTCACCGAGTACGGGTAAGGTCGTCAATACCTCTGCCATTTCTAGCTCCAGCTTTGGTAGAGCAAGCAGCGCCGACTTCAGACTGACCTCTTGCTGAGCAAGGGTTTCCGATTGAAGCTCAATGCGGCGACAGCTGGAGTAACCGCTCAGTCGATTTGCTACATCCCCGATTTTAGGTGCATTCGTTTCTATTTCCTGTTTCAATACGTCCAAGCTATCGCGCAATCCATCGAAGACTCGTGGCGGAACGATGCACGCGTCGATCAGCTCTTCGAACCCAGCGGCTAGCACTCGCAGATGCCCTGCAAGGTTTCCGCTGTCTACGGTCGAAACATAGCGGGGCAACAAAGGAGCCAAGGTCTTGGTATCATACCAATTGAAGAAGTGACCGCGATGCCGTTCCATCTTGGATAGAGTGCCAAAGGTATTTTGAGTACGAGTCAACAGTCTCGAGACGCTGCAGTAACCAAAGTCATAAGCAGCGAGATCCGCCAAGAGAGCCATACCGATGTTGGTTGGGCTGGTGCGTGAAGCGATAACTTCCTGCGGGTTCACATGAACGTTGTCCGGAGCCAACCAGTTATCTGCTTCCGTAACGAAGACTTCAAAGTATCGCCAAGTTCGACGCGCCATGGTTCTAAGAAATTGCCGTTGCGGGGCTTTGAGCTGCACGACTCTTAACGGCGTCAAACGACTTAGCCACCATGCAATGACAGGAGAAACAATCCACAAAAGCAGGAACGGAAGCGCGGCTGCAAGCGTTTGATTATTAAGGAAGGTGATTAGCAGGAGAGCAAGGATGGCCACGATAGGACCGGCCGCCATGGAACGGCAGAATCCCCACATGTCTGAACGAGCGGCTCGTTCCGAATCGCTTGAAGTTCGCCATTCAAGCAATCGTCGCTTGGTCCAATGCACTCTCACCAGCGTCCGCACGATGGCATCTGCACTGATCCATAGGTCGTATGGTAAAAAGATCAAAGTGAACAGAGACTGAGCAATCGGGCGAATCAATGCGAGTAAGCCTGATCGAAGATGAGTTGCGACAGAAAGATCAGTAGGCTTGAATGCAAAATCAATGAGGGCGGCCATGATTCTGGGCGCCGTCACGACCAGGATAACAAACCAAGTGGTCGCAAGTGCGATGGACTGAGACCCAAGTATCCAAGCACTCAACAGCAGACACACCATCGCGATGGGCATCACGCTCCTGCGTAGGTTGTCGAAGATTTTCCACTTCGATAGGGCAGAGATTGGATTGTTTGTCAGTTTTGAATCGCTGCCTCGAACTCGAGGAAACAGCCATGCGGCAATCTGCCAGTCCCCGCGAATCCATCGATGGCGTCTGCTAACATCGGCCGCGTAGCTTGACGGGTGATCTTCGTACAAGGTAACGTCGCTGATTAAGGCAGACCGGCCGAAACAACTTTCCAGTAGATCGTGGCTAAGGATCGCATTGATCGGAAAATTGTTGCAGCACTTTTCAAAGGCGTCCACATCGTAGATGCCCTTGCCGATGAAAGATCCTTCCCCGAAGAGATCTTGATAAACATCGGAGACAACTCGAGTGTAAGGATCGATGCTTGGGTCGGCGCCAATCAGGCGAACGAACCAGGAACGTCGTGAGCTTGCCATGCTGATGGCAACACGGGGTTGCAAGATCGAGTAGCCGGCAGTCACGGAACCCGTTTTGGAATCCCATCTTGGCCGATTCAGAGGGTGTGCCATGGCTTCGACAAGCTTTCGAGCGGCATCACGCGGCAACTGGGTGTCTGTGTCGAGCGTAATCACATAGCGAATGCCCACCAAATCCTGAAGGCAGCCAGAAGTCTCTGAAAAACGATTGGATGCACCACGGAGGGTTGCATTCAGATCCGCTAGTTTCCCCCGTTTGCGTTCAAAACCCATCCATACCCCTTCTGTCTCGTTCCACTTCCTGGGCCGATTCAGAAGGAAAAACGTATCGCGCCCATCCGAGGAATAGGTTTGGTTGAGCCGGTTGATTCCGAGCTGTGCGCAACCCACCAGTTCGGAGTCCCTTGGCTGCGATTCTTGGTTCGCGTCTTGAAAATCGGTCAACAAGGCAAACTGAAGCGATTTGTCACGATTCGCTAGGTAACGTATCTCGAGACCTTCCAATAAACGTTCGATCGACTCCGGATCCGTAAGCATGGTCGGAACAACTACAAGAGTCCGATGGGATGCTGGGATTCCGGTTCGAAAATCCATGCGTGGCAACGCGTTGGGGCGCATCAGAATCGTGACAAGCCAGTTAACGATCCCCAAGCCGAATTGTACTCCGCACATTGCAACCGGGATCGCAATCATGATTCGAAGCAGCAGCGAACTTGCACTCCAATCGCCAAAGCTAAACAGCCCTTCCAGGCCAAGCCAAACAAATAGCAATACCATCCCAAGATAGATCGTAAGCGGGAACGCCCTGCGCAGCTTGTCGATAGCCACCGGAACGGTGAAGCGCATATTGGCCAATCGTTCTAGGATTGGCCGTCCATGATCCACCAAGTAATAGCCCACATGCCGCGTGCTCGAATCAGGGAAGCTTTCCGATTCGTTCTCGCAAAGCTGAATGGCTCGGAACGCTACATCAAACTCAGTAATGTTCGAACGTTTTGCAATAGCCTCCACCGCATGTCGGTAACGATTTCGAGTTGCAAAGTCCATGCGCTCATACACACCCGATGGATCACGATTGAGTGTTTGCTCGACCAGGCTATGCTTTGCTACAAATTGCGGCCAATCGTGGACACTTAAGAATCGTAGGCTGGTAATGCTGTTCCCAACCGAGATCTGTTCCGCAGCTTGCAGCTGGCCTTCATCGAGAACCAGTTGTTCGGTCGAGTGCCCGGAATCGCTAAGTCGATGCTCAAGCCAGCTGTGCACCAATGCAAAATTAGGATTTTGACCGTGCAAGTAACGGGTCAAGTCCGCCAAGAAGGCCCCCGAAAGCGGTGGATTCGATCGAGCCATATCGGCCAAGACAAGGATCAAATCCGATGGGCATTGCTCCACGGTGGCGATCATTTTTTCAGCCCAATCCGCGGCAAGATTTCGATCTCGGCGTGCAATCAAGATCCGGGCCGCGACCCTTCTCAGGTTCTCGATCAATGCCAATCGAAACATCAAAGGTAGAGCCCACAGCTCGCCCAATTGAAGAGGGACCTGAGATTGGTAGGCTGCGATAAAAGCATCCAACGCTTGCGAATCCACTCGCCCATCTGCGTGTGAAATCAATTCCAATGCAATGGTGTAGACACGCGGATAATCTGCAGCCGGTCCATTGGTTAGCCGCGGCAACTCTTGGCTAAACGAACGAGGCAGAAGCCGGCGAGTCGAATGAATCTGTTCTTCCAAAAGGTAAAAATTATCGAGCAGCCATTCGGCGGCCGGTGCGATTCTGCGATTCTTGGCCACAGCAGCAGCAACTTCGTCGTAAGTCGTTTGCAGAACCTTTTCATTTTCCGACAGCCTAGTGATAAGCTTGTCCGCCACCTTTCCGACAGCCAAATGATGGATCGTTGCTAAATGGCGTGCGTGGCGTTCCAACTGGTCGGCGCTAAGCAGTTCATCACGGAAGGGTTGCTCGATGGGATCGGAATCACTCGATGTTTGCGAAAGCACGCAACTGCGGTTGCTCCTTCGCCAGTTTGAGGATTTTGCCATAACGCGTGCCGATCTTATAAATGGGATTTTTTCGATCGGTCAACGAAAAAAGCCGACGTGGCTAAGAGCACCTAAAAAGGTGCTAGGCCGCGTCGGCTTACTTTTCGACTAGCTATTCGGTTTCGCCGAATCGCTCCTCGTTCATGTCATCCGATTGATTTAGTTTCGAACTTCAGCATAGGCTCTCAGACGAAAAGAACAAGGTGCAATTGTTTGTTTCGCACGCCGAGTGGTTCGCGTTCTTACTTGGATTTGGAAGAGGATGGATTTCGCGAAAAGGACCACATACCCAATCCTACGAGACAAACAGGCCCCAAAAGAAGCCAGACACCCATACCAAATTTTGAAAGGGTTCGATTCGAATTGTTGGCGATTTGGTTTTCGGAATTTCCACTGAGCGAGGGGGGAAAGGGACTTTCTATCGATGGCGAATTGGCCCCAGGCAAAATCTCAGAAAAGCTCCCAGCCAAGTTGGCACTCTGAGTGTTTCCGCCCTGAAACGCATTGGGGAATGAAGACGCGGGCGGAAGTCCACTGTTTGTCGAAACAGCCGATCCCGGGGGATTCTTCGCGGTAACGGAGCTTCTAGGAAAGTGGACAACGCCAAATGCTGGCAAAATCAATGCGAGACAGCTGCTGGCGCAGATCAGAATTAAACCGGTAAACTTCATTTTCAAGCCCTCCTGGCAGACTATTTTTCGGCAACGCTGACCAGAATAGCACAATCCGACACGCAAAATCGACGGGGACTCGCCCTGGAAATGGAACTTCCTTGTCTGTTTTTTCGTTCGTCATCTAGCAGGACGCGAGATTATAATCTGAAGGATTGACATCGCTCGGCGAGACAGAAATGGACCGGGCGTCTCGGAAATGCAAAGCTCACTACACGCTGCGGAATTAGACATGCTCAAACCCACAAGTACTTCTTCAGTCCGAGTCATGCGATCTTGGCGATCCGTTCGTCGACGGATACTGGCGGTTTGGTTGATTGCAGGTTGCAGTTCAACATTTTGGCAGCCAGAAATTACACTAGGTCAGGAATCTGTCGTCGCCGTTCCAGTTCCAACACCAGTTCCCGCTCCAGCCCCAATTCCAGTTCCGGCGAAAAAGCATTTAGGGAACGGACCGGTGGATTTGAACAATCTTTCACCGGACATTCTTAACTGTGACGTGTGCCGACAGAGGCTAGGATTGCCTCCTCTACAGCGCCCCAATACGGCACCGGCGGCGGTTCCCTCGAACAAAGCAAATACGCTACCCGGTGTAGATCTGCCCAATTTAGCCCCAGTTCGAATGTTGGGGTCACCAGGTTTGATCACTTCGGGAACCGCAAGTCAAATGGCAACCGAAGGGTTGGTTGTGGAGGAATTTAAGCCACCCATACCAGAAGCGGGTGCCATCAATTTGGGCGGTCTGCCTCTGGAAGTTCGGCAGCAATTCATGCGAAGTCTTGAATTGCCAGAAGGGGCGACAATCATGTCTGCCCAGATCGCGAGCGTGGACCAAAAGCCATCGATCGAGCCCGCAAAGCCATCGATCGAGCCCGCAAAGCCATCGGAAGGGAAAGAAAAAGAAGCTGTCGCCGATCCATTCGCGGCATTGCCCACTCCACCACCTCTCCCTGAAAAGCCTCAATCAAGTGAGTCCGCGGCAACTCCATCTTCAGGCGATACAGCCCCGGATTCAGCACCCGAGGATTCCAATTCAAAACCTTCGCCAACGGTGGAACCGACCGAATCGCCAGCATCCGCCCCAAGCGAAACTGCTGCTTTAAGCGAGATGGAATCCAAGATGCAGGCTCAGCTGGACTCGATGAAGCAAGCACAAATAGAGATGGAGCAAAAAGCAGAGGCCGCCGCCCGTGAAATGGCGGAATCGATGGCCAAGATGCGGGCCGAAGCAGATGAGAAGCTTTTAAGAATCGAAGCGTCGAAGCGAGAAATTGCCAAGATGCTAGAAGCAAGAACGAAGGAAGTGTCCGAGCTTCAAGCCGTCTTGAAGGAGAAAGAAAGAGAACTGACAAACGCGAAAACACAAGCAAAAGCTTCTGCTAAGAAAAATTCTCCAAAAAAGAACCAAGACCATCCGAAGAAACCCAAGTCGGACTCGACCAAAGATCTTTAGAAGCGAGCCACTCATAGCCTCTATGTAAAAAACCGAGCCGCGGGCATTCCCCGCGGCTCGATTCATATCGTCTTCAAGTAACTGCTAGATCGCTTGAAGCATCTCGCATTCTTTCGCGAGCCGCTTTCGCGCCACGTGAAGTCTTCGCTTAATGGTTCCGATCGGGGCCTCGAACGCATCGCTCATTTGGTTCAGACTTTGCCCGTCCAAATAAAATGCGACCAACGTTCTTCGATCGAGTTCCCCCAAACGACCAAGCCCTTGGTGAACTTGAATTTTCTGTTCGCTAGTCAACACCGCTGCCAGTGGATCGCTGTCGCAAGTGATGGTTGCTTCCAGAATTTCGTGATCCACGGAAGTCGGCATCTGCCGTCGAGTCAAACGATTGATCGCCATGCGATGAACAATCTGACGCAACCAACCCGCGAATGCCTCAGGGGCTTGCAGCTGGTTCAATCGCCGAAATGCCTGAATGAAAACATCCTGGCTCAATTCTTGCGCTTCATCCCAGTTTCCTAATCGCTTGTACGCAATCGACAGCACGTGCTGCTGGAAGCGGCAATACAATTGATCCATAGCAGATCGGTCGCCCGATTGAGCTTGGAGCACTAAATCACCTACAGAGCTTTCGCTCAATTCAGTGTATGGACTTGCTACGGTAGAGGTCATGATCATCTCGTTTCTCAGTTAAGCTCAACGGCACCACGACAACTTCCGAGTTGTCCGAGGAGTCGATTGAGGGTTCTTGTTCAACGCGAAAGATCGAGGCCTCCACCTAACTAATTTCCCCAAGCCATGTTTGTCCCGATAGGGGTACGATGGAACCTGGGAAAATGTTGGGGTCGGACCACCACCATTCGAATGCATTTTCTAACTCGCCCCTTTGGAGGCTGAATTAGATTGCAGTCAAAAGCTAGCTTGATCAGTCGCGTGCCAACCACTTTGGGGTACGTTGAACCGAAGCAGACAAGTGATTGGTGAAAGTCTGATTCGGGGGGACTAAAGTTTTTAAAGCTTTAGCTACGGCGTTTACTTGCCTTTTTGAGTGATGTGGGGTTTGTGACCGGTATCATCACCGGCGACATCCCATACCAACTCGTTCCCCTGTAAATCCAATCCTGGCGTTGATCACGCTGAATTGAACTCGTCGTACCCGGAAGCGCATGAAGAAGGTGTAGAAGGAGCAAACGCACCTCATTGCCAGCCACAAACGCACAATTTCGCACGGACGCGAATACATTGGCAGATCGTTGAGCAATATTCAGTTGACGCATGACTTCCTCCCAGCACCGTTAGGCGCAGATCGAGAAATGACAGAAAATGAAACAAAACAGTTGCGGCTCGTGGTCGAAAAACCCAGCGAGAGTTTCCGACGCACGTTAGCCATATGACTATGGTATCGATGCAATGGTTCGTGAGGAAAGCACTATTTTTAAAAAATTCCTCATTTAAGCCTCGAAGCCCACCCAGCGACCATCGATCAATCGCTCCTGAGGGGTAAAACGAGCTTTGTAGTTGAGATGTTGGTTTTGCTGAACATACAGCCCAAGGTAGACAAACTGGCGATTCGTTTTCTGTGCGAATTCGATCTGTTTGAGGATCGAATACGTCCCGATGGAGAGGCGGGAATATTGAGGGTCGAAAAAGGTATAAACGGCCGACATGGCCGCCCTACCGCAATCGATGATAGAAACCCCAACCAGTTCATTGGCCAGCCAAAAACTAAGTTCGATCGTATGAGGGCAACAAGTGTCCACCAGAAAATTCTCGTAGTCACTGGGTTGATACTCTTGATCCGATTCGCCGAGCCCCCTCTGGGTGCGATGTTGATTGAACAGTCGAACACGTTCTTCATCTAGAAACGGCGTGCAGACGGCCATTCGCAATTCTCGGTCGCCGCGCTGAAGCACGCGGCGAAAGGAACCTCGAAGATGAAATCGAGTCACATCCACTCGAGTCGGCTCACAAGCATTACAACTGTCGCAATCGGTGTGGTACAGAAAAACCCCGGAACGCCGAATACCACGGGACAAAACATCGTCAAATTCTTCAAGCGTCAGAATCCGTTCAGGCAACCGTAGAGGCAGGTTGGCCGTTAATCCAGCAAGATAGGAACAATCATGGATGTTCTCGATCGCTTCCAGAATGGGAAGCCCCGGGGGAAAGCGGCTGGAAGCCTGTGAAGAGGCTTCTCGATCGTTGAAGCTCGACATGGACGATTCAGGATCGGAATGCTCCATCGAATGTTCAAATCCTGTATCTTGTGGGTTAAAACAGCGGAAGAATCAGCAAAAATTGGGAATTCGCTGCGGCAAGTACAACGCTTAAAATCGTAGCATGCGAACCGGCTTAGGGAAGCTTGAGCTGGATTGTAGGACCGAAAGAGGGGATTCCATGTTCGGTGTACGCACCGAGGAGATTGCAGAGCCCCAGTGGATTTACAAAGTACGCGTCCCCTTTTCTTCAGGTCTCCCAATGCGAACACTTCTACCGACCTCCAGGGGCATTTCTTCAAGTCCAGATTCGTTGTGGCTTCGCTAAGCAAACGCGGATGTTATACTTGCCTCCGGAGGCTTCCCGATTACTTCATGGTTCAACACGGTATGGAGCTTCCACGATGTCAAAACGACCCAATGTGTCCAAGAAAGATTTAAGAAAGGTCGAAATGAGTTCGCACAAGGGGCTGGACGACATACTGCGGGAATGGGAATTCGATCCGCATTCTCTATCGGTACGACTTGTCAAAGGGGACGACGGACGAGATGTCATTCAAATGCGAGTCGACTTGGGTGTACTCCAAATGGAAACTCAAGGGCGTCCGGATGGATACAACCCCGATGGCTTCGCGACTTTTCTGGACAGCGTCCTGGATTTTGAGAAAAAAGACCAGGAGTTTATCATGTCCGAGGAGCAATGTTTCGAAGCCGATCGCGAGTTTGTTCAGTTCTACCACCGTCGAATTTCGTGGCTGCGTCTGCAACATTATCATCGAGCCGTCGAGGATGCAGACCATACTTTATCGCTGATGGATGTCTGCCGCGACCATTCCCCCGAAGAGGAGTGGACCATGAGCCATGAACAGTACCGGCCCTTTGTCCTGTTCCATCGAACGCAAGCGGCTGCCCTCGCCGCCCTAAGCGATTCGGACGCAACCCTTGCTATCTCGGAAATCAATGCTGGCCTCAAGCTGATGCGATCGGTTTTTGAAGAACACGAAGCCGAAGAAGAGTTTGATGAAGACGAAATGGTCCTGCAGTTGATCAAGTTGCGAGATTCTCTGAAAGAAGATTACGTGGGCCCCACCTTGCAAGAACGATTAGCACAAGCAGTCCAAACGGAACAATACGAACTGGCCGCTAAGCTTCGCGACGAACTTGCCCGCCGGCAGGAAAACTAATCTCTCTCGTACTGGCCAGTCCCACAGGGCCAGTCCAACATGGCCGTCAAAATGGCAACGGCAGAGTCGCCAAGCCCTTACAAGGTACGAAAACCAATTGAATTAGGGCGGCAGCTTCATCATGTTGCCTAAGCGTTCGGCAAGCCAATGCAAAATTTGGCTTGCCCCTTCTTAAAGCTATCGCCCTCACAAGCCGGATAATCTGCACCGGTTTCCCAGGTTCCTGCAAGCGGCCACCCAAGGTTCAACGCCTGTTGAGCCACTGCGAGCTATCTATTTGCTGCCTATTTCGGTGCGCACTCCCCTCGATTTTCGATCGTTTGGTCGATTGACGAAAAGATTATGTCCAACACAACCAACAACAATCCCATTCGAGTCGCAGACCTTTCCGATACCGTCTACATCCCCCGAACCCCCACTAGAAAACAACCTCCGGCAAACAGCGATTTCGCCAGTCCGCCGCCTGAAAGCCCTGCAGTAGATCCGGAGTCGCCCTATGTTTGGAGCGAACGCGCCGTGGATCCAGCGAACGCGCCATCCCTTCAGGCCGAAGGGGCTGTCAGTCCGAAAGCCAATCAAAGCAACATCAAGTCGGAACACCCGACCTTGGCCGAACTTCGGGCGAAGTTTATCCACGAGCAATCGCTGGCCAGCACCCCAGAGCCTGAACGCACAGATTCACCCATTTCAGAACCGACTGCGTCTGAAATTGTTGAACAACAAACCAACTCGACGCCTATCCTGGCTGAACAATCCATCCAACCTAATGTGCAAGACAATGTAGCCGCCGCAAAAGTCCCAAGCCATTCGGAAACGGTCCCCGTCTGGGGAATCGACTACCACCCGGTCACCATGGCCCAGTCGATTGACTACCTCGATCAAATCATTGCAAAACGGGAGCCCTCTTTTGCAATCACGGCCAACCTCAATTACGCCATGCTCTGTTTCAAGCACCCGCGCTTGCAGGCATTTACCAAGCGTGCCTCGTTGGTACTCTGCGATGGAATGCCGATTTTCTGGCGAAGCAAACTCAGTAAGAAATCGTTGCCCGAAAGAGTCGCCGGGTCCGACTTGATTTACCAACTGTCAGAACGTTGCGCTGCCAAGGGGTATCGCGTGTACCTATACGGTGCCGCAGAAGGGGTCGCGGAAGCCGCCGCTGCTCAGCTTCAAAAACGTTATCCACTGCTCGAAATCGCCGGAGTGCAATGCCCTCCGTTTCATGATTCAAGCAGCACTGCCATCCAGGACCAAGTGGCTCGCATCAAGAAAGCGAGGCCGGACGTTCTGTTTGTTGCATTGGGGCAGCCCAAGGGCGAATACTGGATCGAAGATCATTTGAAGGAGCTTGGGGTTCCGCTCGCAATTCAACTGGGCGCATCCTTCGATTTCGTTGCTGGGCAAGCAAAACGCGCTCCCAAATGGATGCAACGAACAGGGTTAGAATGGCTCTACCGAGCCGTGCAAGACCCATGGCGTTTGATCCCTCGTTATTTGGGCAATTTCGTGTTTCTGTTGCGTTCGGTTCGAAGGGAAATGATCGACGGTCTGTCCTGATCGATTAGCCTGCGTCAATTGCGACAAAATCTGACCGCCGAATTCTAATTGTGCGTCCGGAACGACATGATTATTCTGGTGCCGTTGTACCCTTGAACTTTATTTCTTTCTTGAAGTGACCAAATCGATGCGCCTAGTTTGTCGTTACTTTTTCTCGTTAATCGTCCTTGGCTCTCTTTTCTCGGGAGCTCTTTTTGCCCAGCCTTTTCCAAACAAAAAGTATGGTCAGGAGGACAAGTTTCGACAACTCGAAGAGATCCTGCCAACCCCGAATGGATACCGAAGCGCAGCGGGCGAACCAGGCCCTGATTATTGGCAGCAGAAAATCGATTACAACATCGACGTGACTTTGAACGACGTTGACCAATCCATCCAAGGTTCGGAGACGATTCGTTATCACAACCAGTCACCGCACACGCTGCGATATCTTTGGCTTCAATTGGACGCCAATATCTTCAAGCCTGACAGTGGCGCGAATCTTACCAAACCGTTTCGAGGTGTCGCCTCCAACCGAATGTCGACCCAAGAATTTGAGTCGATGATGTTGCGTCAATCGTTCGATGGGTCGTTCCATATCGAATCGGTCACTGATGCCCGAGGCGTCGACCTACCAAAGACGATCGTCGACACGATGATGCGTATTGATCTTGGTGAACCATTGCTTCCCGGCCAAGAATTCAGCTTCAAAGTGCGATGGAATTACAAGATTAATCCCGCACGCTTGTTGAACGGCCGCACAGGCTATGAATTCTTTGAGAAGGACAAGAACTACATCTATGAAATCGCCCAATGGTTCCCAAGACTTGCAGCGTTCACCGATGTCAATGGATGGCAACATAAACAATACCTTGGCCAAGGCGAATTCACGCTAGAGTTCGGGGATTACATTGTTCGAATCACCGCCCCTGCCGATCACATCGTCGGTGCTACCGGCGTGCTTCAAAACCCAAGCGAAGTTCTGACGACAACTCAACAAGAAAGGTTGGCTTCCGCCAAGACCGCTGACAAGCCTGTATTTGTGGTAACGATGGATGAAGCCAAAGAGAACGAAAAAGAACCAGACTCCGCTACCAAAACTTGGGTTTATCACGCGGAAAACGTTCGTGACTTCGCGTTCGCTTCCAGCCGCAAGTTCATCTGGGATGCTCAAGGACACAACGCCAACGGAAATAGCGTCATGGCCATGAGCTATTACCCCAAAGAAGCCGAGCCCCTTTGGAGCAAGTATTCGACACCCTCGATTATTCACACGCTCAATGTTTACAGTCGCTACACCTTCGACTACCCCTACCCGATCGCAATCAGTGTGAACGGACCAATCGGTGGGATGGAATACCCCATGATTTGTTTCAATGGACCTCGCCCCAAAGAGGATGGTACCTATTCCGCAGGGACCAAATACGGCTTGATCTCCGTCGTGATTCATGAGGTCGGTCACAATTACTTCCCGATGATCGTGAACAGCGATGAACGTCAATGGTCATGGATGGACGAAGGCTTAAACACATTTTTGCAATACCTAGCGGAGCAAGAATGGCAAGACGATTATCCGTCCCAACGTGGCGACCCAGAATTCATGGTGCCGTACATGCAAAGCAGTAACCAAGTTCCCATCATGACCAATAGCGAATCCATTATGCAGTTTGGTCCTAACGCCTACAGCAAGCCAGCAACGGGACTGAACATTTTGCGAGAGACTATTCTAGGACGCGAACTGTTCGATTTCTCCTTTAAAGAGTACGCTCGCCGATGGAAGTTCAAACGCCCCATGCCTGCTGATTTCTTCCGCACCATGGAGGATGCTTCCGGTGTTGACCTCGATTGGTTTTGGCGAGGTTGGTTCTACACCACTGATCACTGCGATATCGCGATCAGCAAAGTAGAGCGATTCGAAATGGATCGGAACTCGCCCGACGAGAACTTTGAACTGAACAAAGAGAAGAAGGCTCAACGCAAAAAGACTCTATCGCAGCAGCGAAATGAATCGCTCGAAAAACGCGCCAATCAATTTCCTGATCTAAAAGATTTTTACAACGAATATGATCCTTCGGAAGTGACCGAGGAGCAACGCAAGGCCTTTGAGAAGTTCAAGAGCGAACTTTCGGAGAAAGAAAAGGCCATGCTGGATAGCACCAATGCCTACTACCGCGTCAGCCTCAAGAACGAAGGCGGACTCGTGATGCCCGTCATTCTTTACGCAACCTTTGAAGGTGGCTCGACTCGTGAAATTCGCATTCCAGCGGAAATTTGGCGAGTCGATAGCACTCAATGCGACACTCTGATCGTGAGCCAGCAGCCAATCAAGTCGATCGAACTCGATCCGTACCGCGAGACAGCAGACATTAACCGCGACAACAACTACTTCCCTCCCTTGATGGAACCAAGCCGATTCCAATTGTTTAAGGCTCGTATGAACGCCGAAGACAACCCAATGCAACGGGCCAAGAAGGCAGCCGACGCAAAGGCTGCGGCAGAAAAAGCCGAAGCTGAAAAAGCAGCGGCTGAAAAAGCAAAGGCAAGTCAACCTGCGGAAGCTGGCAAGGCGGAAATGAAAGCCGATGAAGCGAAAGCCGATGCGGACTCCGAAGTGAAGAAGGAAAAGAAGAAGAAAAAGAAGAACAAGAAACAGAAGCAAGATGTCTAGCTTCGCTTCTCATCGATTCTAGCTTCCACGCAGCTACTTTCTTTTGAGTAGCTGCGTTTCTTCGAGACGCAACGATCACCAGATGTACCCGATGCATCCTTTGAGGTCAAAGTGATACCATGAATGAGACAAAGCTTACGATTGCCAACTCAATTCAAAATCACCTTTGGACTTCAAGAGTTCGGTCAGATCGCCAATGGTTAGTTCTCCTCTGCTTTTTCCTGGCGGGGATCGTATTTCCCATTTCTTCGGCGGTAGCCTATGTGCACCCCTTTCATCTTTGTGTTGGCCAAATGACTTGGAACTCCCAGACTGAACGCTGGGAGGTCTCGCTGCGCTTGCACCCACAAGATCTCGAGCTTGCAATGACTCGCGAGGCCGCTCTCGCGAACCCATCGCTCGGTCAAAAGTTCAGCGTCGAGGATCAAGACTTCCCCGCGAATGCGACACTGTATATCAACCAACATTTGTTTTTACGACGAACTGCTTTGGCAACGACGCAGACAGAACTAACGGCCATTCTCCAAGCCGAAGCCAGTGAAGTTACCAAACCGGGTGCTGCAGAAAAGCCTCAGCCCGACACAAATCGCTCGCAGCTGAAATGGATTGGAATGGAGCAAGAAAAGGGTTGGCTTTGGATTCACATGGAAATGGAATCGCCCGTATGGAATGCCGAAAAAGAAAAGCTTTGGATGGTGAACGAACTGCTGTTGGATCATGTGCCTCGTCAGGAGAATACAATGGCAGTCGATCCCGTGCATCTAGCAAAATTTTCGATGCAGTTCAAAAAGGATCAAAGGATTCACGAACTCGGTCGAACCCGATGAATCCGACACGGTTCATCAATCGCTGCTACCTAGGATGACGGGCAACTGGAACACTTTGCCGTCGCGAACGACATTCAAAACCACTTGGTCGCCAGACTTCCGAGTTTCGATCACACTGAGCAAGTCGTCGGACTTGGTTACCTTCTGGCCATCAATTCCAACGATCAGATCCGACTGACCATGATCAACCACTTCTTGTTCGATAGTCAGGACACCACGACGCACTTTTCGACGTTCGAGCTTGGATCCTCTTAAACCGGCTCGTTCGGCCGGTCCATTCGGTGTAAGGTTGACCACAAGAAGTCCTTTGTCTGTCTCAAACACTTGCATGATTCCAATGGTGGGCCGTTGTGCACGTCCTGTTGCGAGCAACTGCGGAACAACCCTTCGTATGGTATTGATGGGAATTGCAAATCCGATTCCCGCATTGTCGCCGCTGCGAGTAGCAATGGCGGTGTTCATCCCAATCAGCTCACCGCGTGAGCTCAAAAGTGGCCCTCCGGAATTGCCTTGATTAAGGGCCGCATCAATTTGAATGATGGAGCGAATGGTACGACGAGTTTTGGAAGTGATTTGCCGATTCAAACTGGAGATGATTCCCGTGCTCATCGTCCGTTCCAGGCCGAATGGATTTCCGATCGCGATAATGTGTTGTCCTACACGTAAATTGCTTGAGTCTCCCCAGACCACTGGAAACAGCACTGATTCTGGCGCCGCAATCTTCAGAACGGCAATGTCATTATCGGGATCTTGCCCCACCAGCTCGGCCGGAAATGAATCGCCGTTGAAGAGGGTCACATTGATGTCCTTCGCACCTTCGATCACGTGGTAGTTGGTTAAGATGTGCCCTTGTTGATCGAAAACGCTTCCGCTGCCATTGCCTTCGATTTCGGACGCCATCATAAACGCCTCTGGGCGTATCGACCGAGTTGCGATGTTGACAACGCTGCGGTTTGCCTGGTCGTAAACAGAGACATTGACGGCCTCTTCCGACGTCATGGCAATGAATCCGTCGGGAAAGAGAAGCCCTTGCACGGGGCCGCCGCCAATTGGATTGCCGTTGGGAATTTGGATAGGCTGAGCGATCGCCAAGGCTGACGGCTGATTGGCGTTGCCCCCCAGGTCACGGGATGCTGGCGCCAAAGGTGATTGCCCTACTGCCGATGGAACGCCCCCGTTCATTCGAAAGAGCGCACCGCAGAAAAATCCTGCAAAAAGAATAAGACCCGTCGCAATCGCATTCCGCATTGAAAGCTTCCTCCATGAAAAACCGGTTCATCTCGTCAGCTTGGTGACGAAAACCGTATCCCATGTTAACCTTTCCATTCCTATTGACCACCCTGCCTACTCTGCCATTTTCCAATTCGAATTCCCATGACGATTCGCACTCGATTCGCCCCAAGCCCAACAGGCTATCTCCATATCGGAGGGGTCCGCACCGCCCTTTTTAATTATTTGCTAGCCAAACAGGCCGGTGGTCAGTTCCTTTTGCGCATCGACGATACCGATCAAAATCGGAACGTGGATGCTGCCTTACAACCAATTCTCGATGGATTCAAATGGTTGGGGCTTAGCTGGGACGAAGGGCCTGAAGTGGGAGGGCCGTTCGAACCTTATTTTCAATCGCAAAGATCGGAGCATCATCAAGCAGCGGCCAAGCTGCTGGTTGATTCCGGTCATGCGTATTTTGATTATGCCAAGCCTACGGAACTGGAAGCCCAGAAGGAGCTCGCTCAGAAAGAAGGCCGTGCCTTCATTTACGATCGAAGCTTCATGGCAGATACCGACGAGAAGAAAGCCAAGTTCGAAGCGGAAGGACGCCCCGTCTCGGTCCGTTTGAAAATGCCTCGCTCTGGCCAATGCGTTTTTCATGATTTGGTTCGAGGCGACTGTTCCTTTGAATGGGCCGACGAACAAGATCACGTGATTCAACGGGGCGATGGAACTTGTCTTTATCACTTGGCCAGCGTTGTCGACGACCATGATTTCAAAATCACTCATGTGGTCAGAGCCGTTGAGCACCTGCCGAATACACCGCGACAAATCTTTATCGCGCAAAGCCTAGGTTATCCTCTTCCTGTGTTTGCCCACTTGCCGTACGTAGCCGAGCCCGGGGGGACCGCAAAGCTAAGCAAACGGAAACTAGACAAGTACCTCAAGCAGAAAGACTTCGCGGCACTTTGCCAGTTAGGGGACACGATTGCATCGCGAGCGAAGATCCAAGTCACCAAAGAAACGTTCAATCCGGTCGTCGTCGATTTCTATCGCGAGACTGGGTTCCTTCCTGCAGCCATCCTCAACTACTTGCTTTTGTTAGGTTGGTCATTGGACGATAGCACCGAGCATTTTTCGCTCGAAGATGCTGTCAAGAATTTTTCGCTCGATCGCGTCAACAAGTCACCCGCTTCCTTCGACCCTCAGAAACTGGTCGCTTTTCAGTCGCGATGGATGAACCAACTGGATCTGAAGAAGAAGGTGGCGATGGTTTTACCCTTTCTTCAAAAAGCGGGATACATCGCTGAACCACCTCCGTGCGAGACGGCAGACCGACTTTCTAAAATTGTTCAAGCAGCCGGAGATCGGATCAAAATCGCTGGGGACATTTTGCAATTCGATGAGCTGTTTGTTGCGGCTGCAGAGCTTCCCATGGACGAGGCACTTTTCCAAAAGCGGTTGGCAACCGATCCTGCAGCGATCAGCGCACTTGGTTCGCTTCGGGGCGAACTGGAAGCGGCAACCGAGTTTACGGCGGCGTCGCTTGAACCCTTTTTGAAGGGGTTGGTCGAACGCGAAGGATGGAAGCTCGGTACGTGCATCAACGCACTCCGTATCGCTTTAACCGGAAAGTCCAACGGCCTTGGTGTTTTCGATTACCTCGAGCTTTTGGGCAAGGCGGAATCGCTGACACGGATCGACCGATGCTTGAGCCGCTTGACTCCCTCCTGATGTTCTTTAAGGTGAATCCGTGACGGATAGTCAGCAAATCGTCGATGCTCCGCGACAAGATCCTAGCAACCTTCATCCGTGTCGATGGAGCGAGGAGGACCTTCAAGCCAAATGTCGATGGAGCTTTTCCCGCGCAAGTGGCCCTGGCGGCCAGAATCGAAACAAAGTCGAAACTTGTGCTTCGGTCGAATTTTTGCCGACCAAAGATATGGCTCGTGCAAGCGAATCCCGAACGCAAGGCGAAAATAGAAAAGTGGCTTTGCATCGATTGCGTTGCAAGCTAGCTGTCGAGTTTCGCACACCGATTCAACCAGAGAAACATGGACCGAGTCCCGTCGTACTAGCCAACGATGCACTAGAGGTTTGGAATAAGTACTGCCGCAATGGAAGAATCCAAATTTCCGAAAACAATTGGGATTGGCCATCTCTTCTTTCGATTTTGCTCGATGTCCTGGCTTTGGAAGATTGGGATGTGCAGACTGCGTCCCTTGTTCTAGAGGTCAGTTCTTCCCAACTGGTCAAACTGCTCAAGAAAGAGCCGTTAGCTTTGAATCGCTTGAACGAAGAACGGGCGACACGCGGCAAGCATGCTCTTCGTTGACTAAGACTAAGCCTGAAGCGACCGACGCAGGTTCCATCCAATCGTTGAACAGTCAGTCGCCGGCGTACCTACCCATTAGCCTCAGGCGGATCCATCAGAACAATCTGAGCTAGAGACAATTTCTTAGAAAAACGTTAAGCTCTTGGTTCCTTGATTCGGCGCAAAAGACAACGATGCATTGGTGAATGCGACGGTACGATCGGAATCTATGTCCTTGTTTCTTGCGCTGGGTGCTCCTAGCGTTTCCACCTGAAGACCTTTGAACTATGTCCATCCAAGAAAATGTCCCTTCCATGTGTATGCCGGCTACGGCGCAAATGAAGCAGACTGTGGAACACATGCGTTTGGTTGACTCCAAGAAACGAAAGGCAAACTGGCAGCGTTGGGGAGCATACTTATCGGAGCGACAGTGGGGGACAGTTCGCGAAGACTATTCCGAGAATCAAGAACCATGGTTTTCGTTCCCTCATGACCACGCTAGAAGCCGTGCTTATCGTTGGGGCGAAGACGGGTTGCTAGGGATTTGTGACCGCGAAGGCAGACTGTGTTTCTCGTTCGCCTTTTGGAACACTCACGACCCAATCCTGAAGGAACGCCTATACGGTTTGTCGGGGCCAGAGGGAAACCATGGCGAAGATGTCAAGGAATGCTACTACTATCTCGATTCTACCCCCACCCATTCTTACATGAAGGGGCTCTACAAGTACCCTCAGGCACGATTCCCCTACGAGGGTTTGACCGACATTAACCGTCGTCGCTCGCGTCAGGAGGACGAGTACGAATTACTCGACAGCGGAGTTTTCGCTAACGATGCCTACTTTGATTGTGAGATCGAGTATGCGAAATCGACTCCGGACGATTTGCTAGTCAAGCTGACCGTGCACAATCGCGGAACAACCCCTGCTGTCCTGCATGTCTTACCTCAACTTTGGTTCCACAATTCTTGGATTTGGGGCTGCGATCACGATGGCTGTACCAGTAAACCAAGAATGCGACTTCACAAGTCCGCAAAAGACCCGAACGGTGTTGTGCTGTGTGATCACGAAACTCTTGGCCACTTTGAATTCCGTGTGGACACAGGTCCGGACGGAAGTCGACCTTCATGGTTGTTTACCGAAAATGAAACCAACCCAAATCGTCACCCGGGCGCTCCAACCACGGGCACCTTCTTCAAAGACGCATTCCACAGTTGCGTCATCGATGGCAACGTCAACGGGGCTGACACCAGAGCGTTTGGAACCAAATGCGCAGCGCATTACATCGCGATCATTAAGCCCAACGAACCTTACGTCATTCGATGTCGATTGACCGGTATCGATTCTGTCTCCATTCGAAACCCAGCGCGAGGTTCCGAACCGATCATGAATCCGATTTTTGAAGACATGCAGATCGACCAAAAATTTGAAAAGATTTTTGCGGATCGTCAGAAAGAAGCGAACCAATTCTACGAGGAATGCATCCCGAAGCAGCTCTCCAAGGAAGAACGCTCGATATCGCGGCAAGCCTATGCAGGGCTTTTATGGACAAAGCAATTCTATTACTACGTAGTGGATTCCTGGCTTCAAGGCGATCCGAACTCGCCACCAGCTCCTCGCGGACGCGAATTTGGGCGGAACAACGATTGGACTCATTTGTTCAATCGCGATGTCATCTCCATGCCGGACAAGTGGGAATACCCATGGTATGCTGCCTGGGATGTGGCTTTTCACATGATTCCCATGGCACGCGTGGACGTCGAGTTCGCGAAGAACCAATTGATCTTGTTCTTGCGTGAATGGTACATGCACCCGAACGGCCAGATCCCAGCCTACGAATGGGCTCTGAGCGATGTCAATCCACCGGTGCACGCATGGGCTTGTTGGCATGTTTACAAGCTATGCGGCGACAAGGAATTTCTCGCCCGTACCTTCCAAAAGCTGCTCCTGAATTTCACTTGGTGGGTCAATCGGAAAGACACTCGGGGGCAGCACGTTTTCAGTGGCGGATTCCTTGGACTGGATAACATCGGTGTCTTCGATCGCAGTAAGCCTTTGCCAGGTGGTGGGACGCTCGATCAAGCCGATGCGACGGCATGGATGGCGTTCTTTTGCGGTTGCATGCTGCAAATGGCATTGGAACTAGCCGATGAAAACCAAGCTTACTCCGATATGGCTAGCAAGTTCTTCGAACACTACGTCGCGATCGCAGAGGCCATGAATACCCTTCATGGTACCGGCCTATGGGAAAAAGAAGACGGTTTTTATTATGACCATTTGTATCGCGATGGTCGAAGCACCGCGATGCGAGTGCGATCTTTGGTCGGGTTGATTCCATTGTGCACCAATGTGATCATCCACGAATCCACGCTTGCTCGTTTGCCAAGCTTCCAACGACGTATGAACTGGTTCTTAAAGAACCGGCCGCAAATGTCCCAGCATATGGCCTACATGGAACAGTTTTGCCCAGCGGGCACCTCCGCAAGCATGCGGCTTCTCGCGATCCCCTCGACGGATCGATTTCGTAAACTGCTGGCGTATATGTTGGACGAAAAAGAATTCTTGTCTCCTTTTGGCATTCGATCGATGTCCGCCATTCATAAGGACAAGCCATTTGTCTTTGAATATGCAGGTGGAAAAGAATCGGTCGGCTATGTGCCCGGCGAAAGCAATACCGGCATGTTCGGTGGAAACAGCAACTGGCGAGGTCCAGTTTGGTTCCCCATGAACTTTCTGATTGTCGAGTCGCTACGGCAATACCATGAGTTTTACGGAGAATCGTTCCAGGTCGAATGCCCCACCGGATCTGGCATCATGATGAATTTGCATCAGGTGGCGGACGAAATTGAGCGACGGCTAATCACTTTGTTCAAGAGCGACCCTCAAGGCCAACGCCCGTGCCACGGAAAAGAGCCTCGGTACGCCGAGAAAGCAGACTGGCAAGACCTGGTCCTATTCTACGAATACTTCCATGGCGACAACGGAAAAGGCCTCGGGGCTAGCCATCAAACTGGCTGGACTGCTCTGGTAGCAACCATGCTCGAACATCAGTCTGCATGCAAACCGCCCAAGAAGCCCCCGGTCTAAGCTTAGATGAATTTGTTTTCAGGACCATTTCGCCCCCCGACCAATTGGCGGCAACCGCCATCTCATTAGTTGTCGCTGTTCAGGGTATTAGAGCATGAGTGCCATTTCATGGAGTACGAATCAAGCAGTACCCGTTCGGCTTCCGTCGAGCTCGTCTCGGCGGGGCGCACAACTGAAAGCTACCATACTCACCCCTGCTCATCTGTCGCTTCCGTCGAGTTTATCTCGGCGGAGCGAACAACTGAAGGCTACTTGTTGCTTCCGATTGAGATGAACCCAATGGAAAGTGTCGGTTTGATGCACGTGAACTGCGCGAGAATCGTATCGTTCGATCTGGCCCGAGAACAACCTTACTGGCCAGCAAACTTCGAAACGGCCTTGTGTTTGCCGATCAAGGTAACGTCCAACTCGGTGGGTAGATCGACCACGGTTTCGGCATCGCTTCGAATCAGTACCGGCTTTACTACCGAATCTGGTGGTATGCCTGTTACGGCGAAATCGTTAACCACTTCCATAATACATGGCTGCAGTTCTTCCAGCATTTCCGCGAGCGCGCTGATTACCGGAAATGTGCTGGACGTATCATGTTTTCCAAGAGCCTCTATTCGCCCGAGAATACGATCCTGAGAAACAACCGGAAATCGCACTTGCCATCGCTCACTGCTGTCTGGCATCTTGTTCTTGTGCCAACTTGCGTGAAATCCCTCGTGCAACCAAGGCATATTGAGATCCAAACTGATTTTGGACAAATTGTGTTTTTCTGCGAACTCAATCATCGTGTCCCAAACGGTTTCCCATTTTCTGGAGCCTTGCAAACGGACCGTTTGCTGCCGAATCCGGTCGTCTGACACGCCACCTCTCGCAACAAGCGATTTGGAGAAATTGATCCCGCGTTTAACAACCAGCTCACACTCAGCAAAACCGAAAACCCTAGTGACCACCAAAGAACCAACAGCAAACAGCAAAGTCATGACCGAAATCACGTCCGACTGAAAAACAACTCCCATTACTGCTCCGCTAGCCGTCACAAAACTTAGCAAGGTAATTACGCCCACAAGCCAGCGATTCTTGATCCCAAATCGCATCAAGTTGTGATGGATATGTCCACGATCGACAGTAAAGACGCTTCGACCAGTCAACTTGCGTCGAATGATTGCCATGGACGAATCGAACAAGGGGATCGCCATCAAAACGATGGGAACTGCAATAGAAACAGAGTTGGAATCGCGTATCCAACTTCGCATCGCCAGCACCCCAAGAATCAAACCGACCAGCATACTGCCAGCATCCCCAAGAAAGACTTTCGCGGGAGGAAGGTTAAAAATCAAGAACCCCAACAGAGATCCGGCCATGGCGGCTGCAATCATGGATTCCATGTGATTGCCTGTATACCAACCGATGGCAGATAAGGCAGAAAAAGAGATCCAGCCGACTGAGGAACACAAGCCATCCGCACCATCGATCAGATTGACCGAATTGATCGAAAGAAGTAGCCACCCCAACGTTACAGGAACAGCAAGCAGGCCAAGATTGGCATGAAAGCCTAAAAACCCAAATGAATCGATCGTGAATCCGAAGGCAATGATCGATAGGCAAATAAGGATCTGACCAAACAGCTTCTGGCGTCCACGCAAAGTGAATCGATCATCCAAGGCTCCAAGCAAGACGATCGCAATCGCCCCGATCGCAAGCGATACTGCTTCATAGAATCGTTCTTGAAAAATACCGTAGTACTCTTTCGCCCCAATCAAAAAAACTGCCACGGTGGCAAACAGACTAAATAAAATTGCCGTCCCACCGCAAAGTGCTATCGGTTCGCGGTGAAGCTTACGATGGCTGTCCGGGTGGTCCACCATCCCTATTCTCAGGGCAAGCTGCCTTGCCAAGGGTGTAATCACCAGCGAGCACAAAAACGCAATAGCGACAGCAACAAGTGGGTAAATCATCGGTAGTGGTTCTAGATGAGGTTCGACGTGTTCCAATTGGCACAAGGAGGGCCTCCCGGAACGTGCGAATTGCCTGAAGCGAAGAATCGCGTCAAAGCAACTGACTCTCATGATCCTCCGTCCAGGATCATTCGTCTAGATCTCGCTTGATGAAGTAATCGTAAATCTCAGCCGAACAATCGTGGGAAATGGAATAATCCCTAGATCTTACCGTGGGACATTTGGGGGGGGCCGCTGCCTAACCTTCCTAATCGGATTCTTCGGCGGAAGGGCGTCAGCATACTTTTTCGCTCCACCCAATTTCAACCAGCATGGTATCGTTTGATATGCTACTGCAACTTCGTCTTGCTAAGTATGCCAGACACAGGCCATTTCTCGCACCAGTACGAACACCCCCAACATGGATCGACAAAAATACCAGGAGCTCGTCTCGACCTTTTTTGAGTGGGATCCGCCGGCAATTTCACAGATTTTTTCAGAGCTCTTGTCCGCGGTCTCGGCCGAATCCGCGTCGACCCCTGCCAGCTTGATGAGCCAGAATTATGAAACCGCGCGAGCGAACCCCGAGATTCACGTTCTTCCCGGCAATCTTAAGGATGCTCGGGACGCCATCTTCCCCTATTTTTGGGGAACAGACAGCTGGAACAATCCGTTGCATTTGGAAAATGTCCGAGGACCGGCCAATCACGCGTCACTAATTGGTGTTCTCGCGTGCTTGTTGAAAAATCCAAACCTTTGCACCGACCGGTATAGCCAGCGATCGAACGAGCTGGAGGTGAAGGCCATCACCACTCTGGCAAACTTGATTTTCTACCATACCAATGACCCCTGGGGAGTCTTCACGATTGGTGGCACCATTTCCAATTTGTACGGAGCGAAAATTGGTTTGGAACGAGTCTTACCAGGCGCAATGCGCACAGGACTGCTTGGGCAATCGATCGTAGGGATCTGCTCGCAAGCAAGCCATTATTCCAACCAAACCGTGGCGGGTTGGCTTGGGATTGGTACGAGCAACCTGCTTGAGATTCCAACGGATGAAGATCTCGCAATGCGTGTGGACCTATTGGATGCAAAGCTTGAAGAACTCTACCAAGCCGGTACTAAGGTGGCATACGTTTGCGCCACCTTTGGAACGACCGACGGTTTTGGGATCGATGACATCGAAGCGATTCGTCATATCATCGATGCAAAAAGCAAAAAGTATTCTGTACCTGCACCTCAGTTACATGCCGATGCCGCAGTAGGCTGGGCACTCTCGATGCTTACCGATTACGATCTATCGAAGAACCCCTTGCAAATGGAAGAACAACTTTTAGAGCTGGTGCGTCGCGCCCAAGTCAAAAACAAAGGCTTACGCTTCGCGGACAGTGTGACCATTGACTTCCACAAAATGGGCCGCGGTCATTACCCTTCAAGCGCATTTATCGTCAACCGCCGAGAAGACTTAAAGTACTTGGCGCGAACGGTGTCCGATACTCCGTACTTCTCAGATGCAGACGCCAGTCGTGACCCTGCATTGTTCACTCTGGAATGCTCGCGTCCCGGCCTTGGACCGTATAGCGTTATCGCGTCGTTGAACGGAATTGGACTAACAGGTTGGCAAATGCTGCTTGCTAGATCCCTCGAACTTGCGCAACGGCTCAAAGACAAATTGGCAACTCTAGAGCATTGCAAAGTTCTTAACGCGGGGACTTGCGGGGCCACGGTGAATTGGTGGGTGTTACCCAAAGGCCGTAACGCCGAAGAAATCTATCAACGCTTAGTTCGGAACGAACTTACCCAAGAGCAATGGGCGCGCTATCGACCAGAGATACGCCAACTGTTCGACAAACGACTCAAGATGATGGACCCCGCCATCGATGCGCGACTAGGCTTCACAACCAGCTATGGCTTCTGTCCAAACGGTTATGATATCCCTGCTTGGAAGGCAGTCTTCTTCAATCCAAAAACCACGGAAGCGATGGTAGACCGAATCGCAGATAGCATCGCGGAACTGTAACAATCCATCTCGGATGTTGAGTGCCGTTGGACACAATCCCAACGGCGCCTGCCTTGTTATTGTTGAATCGAAATGAATATCGAATTTCGAACAAGGAATGTCGAACTCCGAATAAACTCGCTAGCTACTTCGCTATTCGAAATTCCTTGTTCGGCGTTCGATATTCAAAACAGTTCTTACCTGAGCCGTGTCGCAGCTAGCGCCACGGCTCAGGAGAATCCTTCTTAGGCTAGAGCCTAGAAATTGAACGACTTAGGCTTTGCGAATCTCGATCGTACGAGGTTGCGGCTTGGCTTGCTTGGGGAGCAAAATGTGGAGCACTCCGTTGTCAAAACTCGCTTCAATCTTGTCGACATCCAAAAGCTTCGGCAGACGAATCGAACGCATGAAGGTTCCGGTCGAGCATTCGTTGCGATGAATATGTGAGGCTTCCGAGACGGGCCTGCTTTCTCGACTGCCTGTGACAACCAATCTTTCTTCTTGCATCTCCAACTTTACATCTTCACTTTTGACGCCAGGCAAATCCAAATACAAACTGTACGAATCCTCTGCTTCGAAAATATCCAGAGCGGGTGTGTAGGCGAAGCTAGCGTTCGGCTTTTCGCAGCCCTCTCCTTGGCTTTCGCCCTTGTTAAACACTTGGTCGACAATCGTCTCCATGTCGGTCGCGAAGTCTTGAAGAGCCGAAGGAAGTTGGTGAATTGGGAATCGAAAATGGACCATCTTTGGTTTTTCCTTGAACAAAACGGAGAAACGAACTGTGCAAGGTCTGTCAAACTGACAGAACAGAAAAACTTGCTACATGGCTGAAAAGCAAGAAGCGTGCCAATTCAAATTATGTGGACTTGGGTTATGATCCATATCTTCCAATCAACCCATACGCTTTGACTATCTCCCTCCCCTTTTAAAGCTCGGTAATCCCTTGAACCCTCCCGCGAAAGATCGATTCTACACCCGCATCATCTACCTTTCTATTTTTACTGTATGCTTGGCCATGGTTGGGATCGTCTACGGTGCTCCTTGGTCTAAAGCCATCGTCGTGATCGGATTGTTTGCAGTGGCCCTTGGCTTCGCCATGCATTCGACCATGAAGACATATGGGTTCGCAGCCTGGGTTGTCGTTGTGGTTGTTTCAGCCCTTTTGTACCCTGCGTCCTTTTTGCAGTTAGGGCCGATAGAAGGGGTCGATTCACTGACCTATTTGATCCAAATTGCCATGTTTGGCATGGGAGCTACGTTGACCCATTCCGACTTCTTGCGAGTTCTGAAAATGCCCAAAGGAGTTGTACTGGGGTTTGTGCTCCAGTTTTCCGTGATGCCTCTATTGGGGTGGAGTATTGCCGCTGCTCTTCGACTGCCACCGGAAATCGCCGTCGGAGTTATTCTTGTTGGCTGTTGTCCTGGCGGAGTATCCTCCAACGTGATCACTTATTTGGCTAAAGGGAATGTCGCATTATCGGTAACGATGACAGCGTGCACCACTTTGGCTTCCCCCATCATGACCACCTCTCTGATGTACCTGCTTGCAGGTCGATCCATCTCGATCGATTACTTTGAAATGTTTCGCAACATCTGCCTGACGGTTTTTGCGCCGGTGATTGCAGGCCTGATTTTCAATTCGTTGATGAATCGATGGAAGTTGGGCGGAGCGACGATGGACCGATACCTTGCCATAGTTGCGATGATCGCAATCTGCTTGATATGCGGAATCATTGCAGCCAACTCCTCGAACGACATCAAACAAGTCGGCCCTATTCTGCTGATCGCCGTTCTACTCCATAACTTGCTCGGGTACTTGTTGGGTTACGGAGGTGCAAAGATGTTTGGCATGAACGAAGCCGACTCACGAACCATTGCGATCGAAGTCGGGCTTCAGAATGGAGGCATGGCTGCAATGCTGGCCACCAAAGTACTAAAGCTATCTTCCGCCGCGATCGCACCTGCAATCTTTGCACCGGTCATGAACGTAACGGGTTCGCTTCTCGCCGCTTGGTGGGGGCGAAGCAATACAGATACTAAACCACTTCTTTGACTTCGAAGCCTGCTCGATAGGTTTTGGTTAATAGTCGATTGGCTGATTCGACACCGCTTATTCTAAGCGAGGAAGCATCCCAACCCAAGGCTTGACCGGGGAACCTAGCAGCAACGTTTCCTAGCTGGACAGCTTCTGAAATAGGGCCTGCAAAATCGAATCCATCCGTCGTCTTCTTCCCTTCTCTTACGGCATCAACCCAATCATGCCAATGATTGCCCGCCTCCACTTTGGGCATCGCCACATCGTTCATGCTTTGCTTGTTGCGGAACAACATGGGCATACCAACGTGTGGCAAAACCATAACTCCCTCTTCACCAAGAAACAGGGAGCCAGCTTTGGGAAGCTCCATGGAGTCTGGCATTTGTGCAAGTTCACGCGGGGGCATTAGTCCGCCGTCGCGCCATTGGATTTGGATCAACGGGCCTGCGGTCCGTTTAGTTCCAGGGAAGGTGTACGTTACGGTTTCGGGGCCGGGCCAGACTTCGTTGTTCGTGCCATCGTGAGCTGCTACCACCGAAGTTGGGGCAGTGAGCTCCAATGCGCCAAAAACGGGATCCAATAAATGACACCCGAAATCACCTAAAGCACCCGATCCAAAGTCTTGCCAATCGCGCCACTTAAACGGATGGTAAACGTCGGGAGCAAATGGTCTGTCTGGAGCAGCACCAAGCCACAGGTCCCATTGAACATTTTTGGGAGCGACACTGGCTTCAGGCCTATCGAGTCGGTTATTGTATTGTCGGCCTTGAACCCCCACCCACGAATGCACTTCACGGACCTTGCCGATCACCCCCTGGTGAATAAGCTTCACGCCCAAACGATACTCGGCGGCAGAATGAATCTGATTTCCCATCTGAGTGGTTAAGTTCCGCTTTTGCGCAAGCAAACTCATTTGTCGCGATTCCCAAACTGTGTGCGATAGCGGCTTCTGGCAATAGATATGCTTCCCCATGTTCATGGCCATCATGGCTGCTGGTGCGTGCATATGATCAGGGGTTGAAACAATGACTGCGTCTACCTTGTCCCCTAAATCTGACAGCATCTCACGATAGTCCGCAAAATGAGCAACATCGGGAAACTTCTGATCCGCTTGAGCAAAGCGACTCGAATCAATATCGCAAAATCCAACAAACTGAACCTGCGGATGCGACCCCACGCTCGACAAGTCGGCCCAACCCATGCCATTCACGCCGATACAAGCAACTTGCAATCGCTCCACCGAGCTTCGAGCCTTCAAGACTTGGGGACAAACCACGGCCCCAAGACCCAACGCGGTAGATTGAGCTAGAAATGAACGACGACTTTTGATTCTGGTTGGCATAGGTGACTATCGATCGTGAGAGAATAGAATCGAAATGAATCCAGTTATGGAGTCTACAGTCTACCAAGAATCACTCCGTTTCGCTCGCCTTGCCACCAAGAGATTACTGAGCTCTAGTGGTAAGAAACCTCGATTCGGGAGATGATGCGGCTAGTGGTCCGTTCGCCACAAGATATTCTGCATCTGAGATTTTTTGATTCGTTCTGCACCGAACGCAAGGACACCACCGGCTGGACTGGCTATTTTCAGCTTCGACTGCTTCAAATCGAGTTTGGTAGAATGGGCTTCATGCAGCAAACGAACAACGGGCTGAAGAGGATATCCATCGTTGCTTTTAATGACCACTGCCTTCGAATCATCGTCCAGAATCACGGAAGATCCGATTGGATATAGCGATAGACCATTCATCATCAAGAAGAACGTGCTTTTGCAAAACTTCCCCATGGCAGCATGATGTGACAAATAAGCAATTGAATCCGCTTGGTCCATCGGAGTTCCTTGGACAGGAAACGTCAATTCCAAGTAGGCGTCTGCCAAGTTCAAAATAACAGCACCCGGATGAGCTTGTTTCAATTGCAGGCCACGCGGATATCCACTTCCGTCCGCCTGTTCATGGACTTGCGAGATTATCGTGATCGCATTCTTTGAGATCCCTTCGATTCCATTGAGCATCTCGGCACTCTCTAATGGATGCCTGCGATACTCGTTTGCGCTCAAGTCGTCCCGTCGCGATTTCTCTTTTGAAAACCACTCAGGGTGCACCATCAAACTGCTATCATGCAAGGCACCGGCCATTCCGATGTCGAGCGACTCTCGCGCTTCGTCTTTGCGAAAGAGACTCATCACAATTGCAAGTAACGATAGCTTGGTCGCCCTGGCCGCAAGTCGTTCTGCGATCGACGGATCAACAACCTTAGATCGCAAACTTACTAACGCTAACGATGCCGAAATGTCCTTGTTCGCTTCCGCGAGAAACGAATCAATGCTCTTTCCAAGTTGCTCCACACCGGAAATATCTCCGTCTTGCGTGGACTGAACGAGCCTCAAGATGGAATCCTGAGTCGACGTAATCGCGGATTGAATCGCCTCAATTCGCTCAGCATCATAGGAACCAAGAAGAGTAGCCTCCGATTTCTCGGCTTCGGAATTGGCTGCTCCGCGAACCGTTACCGAGTTGATGTTCTTCTTGCGAAGAATCTCTTTCAACCGCTCTTGAATCGGTACGCCGGCTTTGAGCAAGACTTGACCATTTGCATCGGTAAGGTCAAAACTCAACGAAGTCCCAACTTGCAAATCTTCGGTTTGGATGACCCAGGTTTGAGCGTCGCTCATGACTCAAGTCCTAAAATCCAGGATGGGAGCTAAAGTTAGGGGTTCGAAGGCAATTTGGCCAAAAATCCACAGACCTTGGAAAAGAAGCAAAAACCTCCAAAGAATCAAAATTGGTAAAGCCATCCTTGTCTATCGTGTAGGAACGCTAGAAAGTCAAACAAAGCTGGCAATAATAATCTATCTTAAGGGAGATCCCTCATACCTCGAGATGCATTCTCGAATCATCCTCCACACATCCCCCACTGGCAAGGATGGCCCAGTGCCAAGAATGGGGGGGCCAGACCAACCGTACTTTTCATCCGTTCTCTAAAGCGCGGTTCCATGGCGGGTGACCAACCACTGACGGATTAGGCAAAGCGTGGCCGAAGGAGAGTCCAAATCTTCTCCAAATAGGCATAAAAGTTGTGCGTTAGAACATGGTCTGGTCTGGCTGTCCAGGAATATTTCTCTGAGATTTCTGTACCCGACAGCTCTTTTCGGTCAGTAGGTTTCCGAAGCATGAGGTAGGGAAGGTCAGTCACGTTTGCTCCTAACCAAGCAACCAGGTCGTTGGCAAGGGCGTGGATCGTCACAATATCTTGTCCCATCATCCCAGCTTCCGACCAGAAGACCACCGGCGAAGCAACCGCCTCAATTCGCATGGAAGCAATTGCCTTGACGCCACGTACCGCCGCCACCGCATTGACTGCGTTGCAAGTGATAATGTTCCCCTGACTATGAGCTACGATGTGGGCCTTTTCAAAACCAGGCTCCAAGAGTTTTTTGTAAAGTGCCCCCGTAGCTCGATTAAATCTCGTAAGATTCTCACCCATCTCTGTCTCAATCGTTGATTGAGATATCCCACGCTTTTTCTTCACCCATGTCGTGAATTGATCCCAATCGGTACTCTGAAGCTTATCGGTAAGACATTCGATCAAATCAGTTAGAATATTGCCTGCGTCTGCCCCTGCAACTTTAGCGCTGCCTTGAGTGTCGCCGAACACAAAGCTTTCCCCCGAGCCGTTATAAACCCCCAGTACTGGACCTCCACTGACAGCCGCAACGGAACATGCTTGAGCACGAAACTTGGCAGGACTGCCTTGCATGCCGTTCACAAACAGAACAGGATAGCCGCCCGTTCTTCGCTCTCGCTTTTCATACCGCGCTCGCTTGTCTGTCAGGAAGAACATGGCGTACTCACTGACATCGAACGGTCGGATTTCTCCATCGCTGATCGCTTCGATGGAGCCGATGAACTGAATATCTTGGTCGCGAGGCGTTTTCGAGATGATGGCAGGTCGGCTCGATTGCCCACGAAAAGTCAATTTTGGTCCTTCGCTTGGCGGCGGTGCGTGATTCACATGGAGACCGAGCGGATTCGGAGAACGAAAGTTTGGCATACGAATCGGACTTTCTTAATACTGTTCGGCGACCATCACGGCTAGCAAACGGAGAAACTTAGTTTGACGCAACTTGAACTCCAAAGCAAGCTCACCAACCAGGAGATGCTAAAGGCCTGATCAACGTCGTGAAAACAATTTTCCCAAGCATCTAAGGTGTCGTTGCCAAGCGAGGAAAGTTGCGTGTCGGCAAGAAATTTCGCCCCCTTTTCTGAAAACATGGGAGTTATAGCTACCAAGCAGACCGTTTCTCGGGACACACCCGCTCCGTATTGTTTAGCAAAATCCTCAGGATCGAGTGCATTTCCTTCAACCGCACACGGCTCAAAGCGATCCCTTGCTATAATCCGGGTCAGCCATGTCGGGCGATAGAGTTTTGAATTCAAAGGGTGTTTGCAAGTCGCGATTCTCGTAGATGCCATTCACACACTTGCTCCATGGCAAACGACAGATGATACCCAGAGTTTGGTCTTAAGCGCATTTTGAAAAGCAACAGAACCATGAACACGAATCAGAATGAAAACGGGACGATCACTGAAGCAATATCCCGGCTGAACAACCAGGATTTCTCTACCGCCGTTTCCATTTGCCAGAATCTGACAACAAACAACCCACGAGATGCGTTGGCATGGCACATTCTTGGAATTGCCGACGCTCAACAAGGAAATCTTGAACAAGCCGTTGTGAGCTTGCGAACGGCTACATTGCTCGCTTGGAACAACGCCAATTACCATTTCAATCTAGCATTGGCATACCGAGGCACAGGGAAAAATGATCTGGCTGAAGCTTCTTACCGCGAAGCGATTCAGCAAAATGACGACCTGCACGAAGCTTACATCAACTTAGGTTCTCTTTTGGCAGACCAAAACAAGTTCCATGACGCTGCCGAACTCTTGAAAAAACGACTTGAGAGATGCGATACCGCTTCCGATTTGCATTACAACCTAGCAAACTTATTGCAAGATCTTGGCGACTACCAAGAAGCAATACAGCATTACACAAGAGCAGTGCATTTATCGCCGGATTTCGTGGACGCTCGAGAGAACTTAGTCAGAGCGCTTTTGGCGCAAGATCGGTCGCAAGATGCCCTGGTAGTCCTACAGGAATGGATAAAAGTATTCCCTGAATCGTCAGTGGCTCGTCACATGCTAGCTTCTCTCGACGGGGAGAATGTTCCTGATCGCTGTGATGATCAATACATCCGCGAGACCTTTGGCGATCACTTCGCCGAAAAGTTCGATGATCAGCTCTCTAGACTCCAATATCAAGCACCTGATCTGGTCGCCAACGCTCTCGTGTCGCTTTCCGAGGCACAAGGAAAGCTGATCATTTTAGACGCGGGATGCGGTACCGGACTTTGCGCCGAAAAAATTCGCCCCTTTGCCGCAGTGCTCCACGGTGTCGATCTTTCAGCATCAATGCTCAAGATTGCGGAGGCCCGGAAGCTATACGACCACTTGGTGGAAGATGAATTGACCGCCTACCTCTTTTCACATCCCAACGAGTACGATTGCCTCATTAGCGCAGACACCCTCTGCTATTTTGGCGACCTAAGTCAAGTAGCTCATGCTGCGAAGAAAGGACTTCGGAGCAATGGCTTGCTTATTTTTACTGTCGAGCTGCAAGCGAAGGAGGCATCTGCCCCTTTTTCACTTCAGGCGAACGGGCGCTATTGCCACTCCGAACACTACGTGCGAAGCTCCCTGGAAGGCGAAGGTTTCAAGGTGCAAAGCATTGAAGCGGTTACCCTTCGTACAGAGCGCGGCCAGCCAGTTCCTGGCGCCCTTGTGGTGGCGCAGCTTATCGCTTAAAAGAGGCTAAGTTGACTGAACGGGGTTACCGGGTTACATGGAGTAATAGAAAAAAATCTTTTGCAGTCGTGAATGAGAGACGGATTCGCAACGAAGAAAAACCATCATGGAGCAGCCACAACCAAACGAAATGCAAATTGAAGTTTCGCAGATTCTGGGACTCGATATTCCTAACCAATGCCTGCCTGGAATTCAAGCAAGTCTTCAATTGCTGCAAACGCACGCAAACATTTTGCGACAGTACACGTCTATGCTCAGTGAGGAAAGCAAAGCAGAACTTCAAGAATGCGAAGGGGAGCGATAGTCTTGTCGGCTCTTGATCAGCCTGTCGCAAAAATCGCTGCTTTGGTGCGATCCGGCCAACTCTCGTCAGTGGCATTGGTCACCGAGTCGTTGACTCGTATACGCACTTACCAAAGTGCACTCAACTGCTTCACTCGAGTTCTCGAATCGGAAGCCTTAGCGGATGCTACCCGAATCGATGAGCAGGTTGCAAGGGGTAGCAATCCGGGGGCGCTTGCTGGCGTACCTTTTGCCTGCAAAGACCTATTCGATGTGAAGGGACTATCAACAACGGCAGGAGCCAAGAATCGCGTCAACGCGAAACCCGCAACCCGCGACGCCGAAGCGGTGAACAGACTAAAAGGTGAGGGAGCCATTTTGATGGGAACCCTCAACATGGATGAGTATGCGTACGGTTTCGCAACCATCAACGCTCATTTTGGTGTTACTCGAAATCCTCACGATACACAACGTCTTGCCGGTGGGTCCTCCGGTGGTTCGGCTAGTTCCGTGTCGGCCGGCTTGGTCCCGTTTTCCATCGGTTCGGACACGAATGGGTCGGTTCGCGTGCCTGCGGGTTTGTGCGGTATTTTTGGAATTCGCCCCGCAGAAAACACCATTCCGATGCAAGGGGTTTTCCCTTTCGTACGCAGCCTGGATACCGTTGGGCCTTTCGCGCGTTCGATCGATGACTTGCAGATGGTTTATCGAGTTTTAGCAGACCCTTCCGAAAACAATGCCTCCTATTCCATACCTTGGTCAACTTCCGATGAACCGCCCGTTCGCATTGCAAGACTAGGTGGCTGGTTCGAAAAGAATGCAACGACCGAGGTTCTCCATGCAGTTCAATCGCTGATGACACATTTAGGAAGTGACGCAGTTGTCAATCTACCTGAGGCCGAAACTGCACGGTCAGCTTCTTACATTATGACGGCCGCTCAAGGTGGTGCCTTGCATCTCGACAAACTACGCGAGGACGCCATGAGCTACGATCCTGCTGTTCGCGACCGGTTGATTGCCGGAACCATGGTCCCCTTTGGTTTGTACAACAAGGCTGTTCAGTTTCGCGAGTACTTTCGAAAGCAAGTGGAGAAACAATTCGAGTCCTACGACTTGCTTATCGCTCCATGCACCCCATGCGTCGCGCCATTGGTCGATGCCCCTCACGTTTGGATCGATGGAAAAAGTGTTCCCGCGCGAGCAAATCTTGGTATCTTCACACAACCGCTCAGCATAGTCGGCATGCCAATCTTGTCCGTTCCTTGGATGCGTCCCCCATCAAGCGACCCCACTACGGAGAAAGGTCTTCCCATCGGAATCCAGATTGCAACATGGCCTGGACGCGAAAATCTTTTGTTTGCTTTTGCTAAACGCTTGGAAAGTGGCGGCTTGATCGGTTCTCGCTGCCCTATCCAACACGTCTCTTAGAATAAAATACGAATCATGCAGTGCGACAGTTACCAGGGTGATTGGCTTAAGGCCCCGTCGGATGTTCTTGTCATAGGCTTGCGCGACGACTGGCAAACCTCAGCAGAAATCCAAAGTGCAAACGAAGCGACCGGAGGCATGATTGCCAGATTGATCGAAAACGAAGAGGCTTCCTTCAAACCTCTCAAGGTCACTCAAATTCTTCAGCCCCAAGGCATCCCGACCAAGCTCCTGGTGTTGATAGGACTAGGCTCGCGTGATACGTCTCCGACAAGCATCTTCTACCGAGGCACTGCTGCGGCCCTGAAATCAATTTCGGTCAAGCAGCGGTCGCTGGTTCGAATGGTTGGCTTTCACGGGTCCGCAATTCAGATCCGAGCATCAGTCGCTGGGGCTATGGCTGGCTGCGTCGGGCAAGATCTTTTCAAAAAAGAGAAGTCACAATTCCAGCCTGATGTGATTCAATGGGTTGGGATCGATGCTCAGTCGGTTGCAATGGGCACTCAAATCGGTCAAGCCATTAATCAGACTCGAAGGTTAGTCAATCTACCACCCAACTACATGTATCCCGAAACTCTTGTGACGGAGACGATCGCGGGACTGCAGGGGACTGGAGTCGAAGTGGAGGTATGGGACAAGGCTCGCCTAGAGAAAGAGCGATGCGGCGCCCTGTTAGGGGTCGCGCTCGGCTCGAGCAAGGAGCCTCGACTTGTCATTATGAAATACCTTGGCGCCGATCCAAACATCCCACCGACAGCATTGGTTGGCAAGGGTGTTACCTTCGATAGCGGTGGATACTCGATCAAGCCAACGGATGGTATGTTGACCATGAAATGCGATATGGCTGGGGCAGCGACCGTGGTTGGTATCATGACTGCCGCTGCCAAGCTTCGAGTTAAAAAGAACTTGGTCGGAGTCATTGGATTGGTTGAGAATCTGATTTCGGGCGACGCGATGAAGCTAGGCGATGTGCTGACCGCACGCAACGGCAAGACGATCGAGATCCATAACACGGACGCGGAAGGGCGGTTGGTTCTTGCGGACTGTCTCGATGTTGCGCTGCAATCCAAACCGGATCGTATCGTTGACTTCGCGACACTCACGGGAGCTTGCGTGGTTGGACTTGGCATCGAGATCTCTGGCCTTATGAGCAACAACGATGTATGGCAATCGGAAATCAAACAATGCGCTGACGAATGCGGCGAATACACATGGCCTCTTCCGATGCACAGTTTTTTCTCAGAGCTGATTGCCGGTAAAGTTGCCGACATCAAGAACGTCGGGGAAGGACGCTATGGCGGAGCGATAACTGCCGCCAAATTCTTGGAAGAATTTGTCCAGCAGTGCCCTTGGACCCATATTGATATAGCAGGACCGGCTTTTCTTGATTCGGCGAAACCTTGGTGCGATGCGGGCGCTACTGGAACGTTGGTCAGGACTTTTGTTGAGCTTTTCTTGAAGGACTAAATAGTCTTAAGGGATCGCAATTTCAACCAACCGAGGACCAACGTCATTTTGCACTTTGGTTCGATTGGCTTCGATCGCTCGTTCTTCCATGGCTCGATCGACCAATTCATACCTCACATTGCGCTGTCTCGCTTCGAATCCAAATTCTTCGATGGCAGCGCGTATTTGGTCCAAGGTCAAAAAGTGCACTGTCCCAGCCTCTGCCACTACATTTTCTTCAAGCATCAGCGAACCCATGTCGTTCGCTCCGTAGCCTAAGGCCAATTGGCCAATCTTCAGCCCTTGGGTTACCCAACTGCTTTGGATATTGGGAACGTTATCTAAATACAGTCTCGCAACAGCCTGTGTCTTCAAGTACTCGAAGGAACCGGTTGGAGGGATATGTGCCAGCTGTGTGTTCTCGGGCTGAAAGGTCCAGCAAATGAACGCCGTGAAGCCATGAGTTTCGTCCTGCAATTGCCGGACCCGTTCCAAATGTTCCACTCGTTCGGCCAGCGTCTCCACGTGTCCAAACATCATGGTGACGGTGCTGACGCCACCCAATTCGTGCCATACTCGCATTACGTTCAGCCAGTCATCGGTCATGACCTTGCCACGCGTGATCTCAGCTCGAACACGATCCACCAGGATCTCGGCCCCTCCACCAGGTATGCTGCCTAAGCCTGCGTCCTTCAACCTTTGGAGGACGGTTCGAATCGGCAGTTTGTTGACTTTGGTGAAGTGGTGGAGTTCAGGTGGACTAAAGCCGTGTACATTGACTTGAGGAAACCGTCGCTTGATGTCCTGCAATAGTTCTTCGTACCACTCCAAGGTGAAGTTGGGGTGCAGCCCGCCCTGCATCAGAATCTGGTCCCCACCAAGTTCAACCGTTTCCTGGATCTTTTGAAGCAGCTCTTCTCGAGGTAGAACGTATCCCTCACCGCTCTTCGGAGTGCGGTAGAACGCGCAGAAGTCGCAAACCGCGGTGCAAATATTGGTGTAGTTGATGTTTCGATCGATGTTGTATGTCCGGTAATTCTCTGGATGCATACGTCGCGATACTTGATCGGCTGCTTTGCCAATTTGAGCCAGATCGTTGCTTTCGAGCAATCGTAATGCGGACTCAGAAGTCAGACGCTCGCCGTCGACGACACGGTTCAAAATCGACGCTACAGAAGCTTTCGGGGAAATCATGATCTTGTGTTTTCGTGAGACATACCAATGGCTGAAATCAAATCAAATCAAATTCAGGCGTTTGCAACGCGTTCGGAATTCTGCGAGCCCCAATAGTTCGTCCGGGCCCAAATGGAAGTGAATGTAGTTGGTCAGGTAGTCACCGCATTGTTGTTGTGACAGACCATACTTTTGACTCGCTTCCCATGTAATCTCGTCGAGATGCATTATTCCATCTTCTCGACTTTCTTCAAAGGCTCTATTCAAAGTGGCGTTTGCGAACTGTTCCGAGCGGGCAACCCACATCGCAAATACAAATGGCAACCCTGTCTGTTCGAACCAGACCTGTCCAAGATCCCATTCGCCTTGGAAACTGCTCCTAAGCGACTCTGGATGCATAGCTCGATCACCGATCACCAAAACCGCGTCCGCGTTCGTTTCACGAGGATCATCGGTAAGCTCAAGCGGTATCGCATCCGGGACAAATCCGAACTGTCCGTGAAATAGAACCTTCGTCAAAGCGGCGCTCGTTCGAGAGCCAATGTCCATCGCAATGGTTCGGACTTTGGAGGGCTCGCATCGAAAAAACAAGCGAACGGACCAAACAGGTCCTCGGCAAGTAATCGCTGCGTCAGAAACTATTCTGTAATCAGCGTTCTTAAAATACTCCACGACGGGTATCAGCCCGATATCAATTTGACCGTCCGCAAGTTGAGAAGCCAATCGGCTGGGCAGATCTACGCTCAGCTCTGCGGCCCCGTGCAATCGTTGCTGCAAACCATAGATGAGGGGTTTGGTGTTCAAGTAAGAAACCGCACCGATCCTAGTTGTCGAGGTTTCGATTCGGTAACTCGCTTGAGTCAAAATTTCTGTTCCGGACGATGCGGCAGGCTGTATTTGTGTTTGCATGTTGAATTTCGTACTGATAATAACATAAATCCACCTATTGCAAACCGTAAGTCAGATCTTAGGTTAACTGAACAGCACGTTCACTGGGAGACAGAAAAGACGTGTCGCCACACAAGACCCAAAGTTGCATCCCTGACCTCCAGATTCCAATGTCGACCTGAATCTCGGGAATTGATCGCATCCCCTGCAAACCTCCTAGGCTTCCGACTTAAAACCCTAAGTCACGTTGCATTTCTGAGGAAAAACGAAGAAAATTCAGTCATCATTGGAACATTGGCATCCTGATGACTCAGCTTCGACGTGAAGGACGTTTCTTAAAAGTCGCTAGCACATCGGCCACTTTGCCCCCTTCGGTCAACGCCATATGAACTCGGTCATCTCCCTGCAAAGTATGCAAAGTCATATGGTAGGCTTGATCCACTTTGGCAAGATAAGGTCTAACGTCGGGCGTTTTAGGAACGCGCAGCTTTCCCCATGAACCGTCTCCCAAGTAGACGACACCGTTCTTGTCGTTCAAGCCACCTGTGAGCGGGTGGGTTCGCTTGAATGTGTGGTCATGATGTTCCAAAACCACATCGACCTTGTGCTTTTCAAAGAGTGGCGCCCAATGCACGCGCTGATCCTCGCCCGTCCCCTTTTTTCCTTCGCTGGAATTCGGATCGCGATAGGACGGATAGGCAGGAACGTGGTTGGCAACGATTAAATGTGGCACCTCTTGCCTGTCAGCAAGTTGCTTGGCAAGCCAGTCTGTTTGCTCACCTGCAACGGGCGCAATATGATCGGTATCTAAAAGAACAAGACTCATGTAGTCACCAAAATCCAAAGTCGAGAAGGTGCGTTCCGTGTACATGCAGTCAAAGAGACTAAGGTACTGAGGGGAATCTTCTCGCTTCGCGTGATAACCATCAACCACTTCGTGATTTCCAATGCACGTGATCATCGGAATCATACGACGATCCGAGTCGTACATCGTAGCACTGTAGTTTCTCAAGTACTGAGTGAATGTCTCCGGCGATTTACCATTGTCATACGCCAAATCGCCCGCCATCAACACAAAATAAGGGTTTTGTTTGGCTGCCAAAATGTTGGTTGCCATCGCATGCTCGTCGATGCCAGAATCCCCACCTGTCACGAAGCGAAATTCATCGATTGCCTTGGATGGCATCGTACGAAAACGGTAACTCGGAAACGACTTGCCGATTCGAAACTGATATTCCGTGCCGGGTGTAAGTCCTTCGAGCTGACATCGAAAAACTTTCAGATCCGTGTTCAGATAGGGCTTGGTTATGGTCCTGGCCGACTTGGCATCTTGCCCATTCAGAAGTGAAAACTGAATCGACATGTCGCTATTGGTTTCTGCACCGATCCACTGGATCGTCATAGTGGTGGTCGGATCCTTGGACCAAGTCAAAAACAATGTGTCGGGAGCATACTGATCGGAATCGGGGTTCGAAATGTCCGAGCCCTTCGCAAAGTTGGGTAGATTCAGACCTGTTCCCAAAGCGGCCAGTCCCATGGAACCGCCCAAAAACAACCTTCGGTCAAATCTCATTTGCAGCTCGTATTTCCATGAATGGTTTAATTACCGAAAACCTCACGTATTGGCTTATCGGTCTGGCTTATCGGTCATTGAATTGAAAAAACGATGTTAAGGTAGCAGCACTTTTCTTTCGTTTGGAAACAGTTACAAAATGATGAAGATTTAAGGAAGAACTGAACATAGCCTGCGAAGATTCCTTTGGTAGCAATGCTGTTTCCTACCTTTAGATTTCGCTATTTTTGAGCGGCAAGGACGGGGCGATTGACAGCCCTGCTCGATTGGGTTTGGGATAGGATCTCGTCTGCAATCTTAGATAGCGGTAGGATCTTGTGGGCCAAACCAGCATTGGCAACTGCGCCGGGCATCCCCCAGACCACGGAGGTGGCCTCATCTTGAACAAAGACCCGTCCGCCCGCTTGGCGAATAGCCTCGCACCCTCGTTGACCATCTTGGCCCATTCCCGTCATCACCACCGATAAGACGTTGGCCCCAAACACTTCAGCCGCGGAACGAAACAAGACGTCGACTGCAGGACGGCATGAGTTTTCGGGCTGTTCTTGATTAAGGGCAACCTTGAGCTGCGGGCCCAAACGTCGAATGGCCATATGATAGTTGCCGGGCGCGATCCACACGCCGCCAGCTGTCAAGGTTTCACCGTCGATCGCTTCATGGACGTGCAGATTGCACAGCTGCTCCATTCGATCCGCTAGGTGCTTGGTAAAGACCGGCGGCATGTGCTGTACGATCAAGATCGGAACAGGGAAGCTCTCTGGGATCTTAGGTAGAACTTCAGTCAAAGCATTTGGCCCGCCGGTGGACACCCCAATCACCACGATCTCAACTCGACTTGGCTTTGACGACGCTAAGACCTTGGTCGGAGTTGGACGATTGTTAGGTTGCATTCCTGGCTTGCCAGTTGCTCGGGGAGCCGAAGTGTTGCTTGTCCAATTGCAAAACTGCTTGATCTTGGGCACGAGTTCATTCATAACCGTCTCGATGGCTGCCGTCACGCTACCAACGTTAGAAGGTTTCGTTGCATAATCTGACGCCCCCTTGGTAAGCGCCTCCATCGTTGCCTCGGCGCCCCGCTGAGTCAACGTGCTAAACATAATGACGGGAAGCTTTGGATACAGTTTGCGAATCTCGACCAACGTCGTCAAACCATCCATCTCGGGCATTTCCATGTCCAAGGTGATGATGTCAGGCGCCAACTGTGGAATCTTCGCAAGTGCGATTTTGCCATTGGCTGCCACACCTGCAATCTCAATCGCAGCATCGGATGCAAGCGCGTTGGTAAGCAATCGACGAACAACGGTAGAATCATCGACAATAAGAACCCGAATTTTACGCATCCTGAGCACTAATCTCCAATTTCAAACTAAGCAAGTTATTAGAAACTTCGACGTATAAAGTTACGCGACAGGCCGATAGCAGACTGCCGATCCAATCTGCTCACGCTCAAAGTTAACCTTGAGATTCATGGTCGTCTCCGAACCTCCGAGAAAAAGGTAGCTGTCCTTATGCATCACGGCATGCACCTTCTTCAAGATCTCAGTTTTCGATTCGGGAGAAAAGTAGATCAATACGTTTCGAAGGAAAACGATATCCATCTTTGGAAGCAACGCAGGAAAGGGGTCCACTAAATTCAGCTCACGAAATTCAATCATGTTCCGAATGCCTTGATCGACCGTCCATTTGTTTCCATCCTTGGTAAAGTATTTCAAGAGGAAGTTCATGGGGAGACCGCGGTTGACCTCGGTTTGGTTGAAGCAACCCAATCGAGCTTTATCCAAGATGCGATTGGAGAGATCGCTACTAATCAGTCGCACTTTCCAATTCTTGAGCATCGGAAAATGCTCCGCCAAAATCATCGCGATGGTGTAAGGTTCCTGGCCACTTGAACATGCATTGGACCAGATCGTGAGAGTCTTTTCCTTCGATCTGCGTTGAATCAGGCCGGGTAGGATCTTGTCTTTCAGTGCATCGAAAGGATGAATGTCTCGAAAGAAGCTGGTCTCATTCGTCGTCATCGCCTCGACCACTCGTTGGTTTAGAGTTTGCGAGCCGGGCTTTTGCAGTTCCGCGACTAGTTCAGAGATGTTGAGCAGCCCCATTTCTCGAACCACAGGCGTTAACCGAGACTCGACAAGATAAGCTTTCTCACCTTCCAAGATGATGGCCGACTTGCGCCGAACCAAACTACTAATGTACGAAAAAGATTGAGGGTCTAAAGCGGAGTTAAGGGTCGTCATGATGATATTTCATTCCCTGAAGGTTGGTTTCGAATGGCATTCCCCCAAGCCCCTTGGATGGAAATAAATAGATGCGGAGTGCGTTGTGCTGTCTAAGACAATACGCCAACCATTTGAAGCTTCTCAATAATCATGATCGGTGAAAACGGCTTCATAATGTATTCCGAGATTCCCGCATCAGCTGATAACGCTACTTGCGACATTTCAAGTTCAGTTGTAACCATGATGATTGGAAGTTGATTGAACTGCGTCTGGGATCGAACCGTCTTGACAAATTCGAGTCCATTCATGATTGGCATGTTCCAGTCCACTAACACAACATCCGGAAGGATCGAATCGGTCAGCTCTTGTAGGCCCTGCTTACCGTCGACAGCAGTCGTCACTTGGTAACCTAATCCATTAAGAATGGAGGTCATCATCAGAAGGATCGCTGGGTCGTCATCAATTACTAAAGCTTGCATGGGACAAAATTTCTTTCGAAGGTGTGTTTTTAATGAATCACGAACGCTAGCCACGTTAGGATCGCTCGTGCTCGTGCTCGTGCTCAGCACCAGCGGTACTCGAACTCGATCACCGTTTTTCGAGTACGAGTACCATTTCATGGAGTACGAGTTCGATGGAAGGCCGAACGGTTCAAAATCAAAACCTGGAGCTGCGTTGCAATTTCGTCCGCGGCTAGCGCGGATGATTCACAACCCGAAGCGTAAGCGAGGGGCGATTCTAGCAATCCCTCGCTTACGCTTCGGGTTGTGAAAGCAGTCTGCATTGCTTGCAACCGAACGGTTCAAGTTAATCCGCGGCAAGCGCCTGCGGATTATCTTGGATCGCTTTGACTAAATCGATTCAGTTTCCTAGAACTTGAATTCCAGAACTAGCTGCTGGAGCTCTGCTGCCATTCTTGCTATTTCGATGGCGGCTTGCTGAGTGTTATTCGCCCCCTCCGTTGTGCTCTGAGCGGCAGTTGCAACTGCGGTAATATTTTCCGAGATCTCATTCGAGCCCTTGGATGCTTCGGAAACATTTCGTCCCATCTCGTTGGCAGTAGCAGTCTGTTCCTCGACGGCACATGCGATGGAAGTGGATATTTCGTTAATCTGATTGATCACGTCGCCAATCTGACGAATGGCTTCCACGGCACCACGGGTATCGTTTTGGATCGTTTCAATCTTCTGGCTAATGTCCTCCGTGGCTTTGGCCGTTTCCTTCGCTAATTCTTTCACTTCGTTGGCAACGACCGCAAATCCTTTACCTGCTTCGCCAGCTCGTGCCGCTTCGATGGTTGCATTGAGAGCCAACAGGTTCGTTTGCTCTGCAATCGAAGTGATCACTTTAACGACCTTTCCGATTTCGCAGCTGCTTTCGCCCAGCTTGGCAATGGTTCCGTTGGTCTTGTTTGCAACGTTGACTGCTTGTTGCGAGACTTTGGCGGATTCCGAAGCGCTCTTTGCGATCTCTTTGATGGCTGCGTTCAGTTCGTCGACACCGCATGCGACTGTTTGAACATTCTTGCTAACCTCTTCGGATGCCGCGGAAACGACATTGGCTTGAACCGATGTTTCTTCAGCAGTAGCACTCATGGTGGTACTGACCGACGACAATTCTTCAGATGCCCCAGCCAATGCGGTGGCGTTGTCAGAGACAGTGGACAGCAGACTCTTTAAGGCTTCGCGAGTGTTCGCTTGGGAAGTGACGTCGGTTGCGTATTTGACCACCTTGAAAGGCTTTCCATTCAAGTCAAGAATGGGGTTGTACGATGCTTGAATCCAAACTTCCTTTCCGTTTTTGCTAACACGTCGGTATTCCCCTGTTTGGTATTCACCTCGATTGAGCTTCGCCCAAAACTCTCTGTACTCGGAAGAGTTTCGGAACGTTTCGTCAACAAACATGCTATGGTTTCGCCCCTTGACTTCCTCCATCGAGTAGCCCATCGTCTTAAGAAAGTTCTCGTTGGCGGTTTGGATGGTACCATCCAAGGTAAACTCAATGGTCGCTTGCGATTTACTGATGGCAGCCAATTGGCCTTCGAAATCTGCTCCGCGAAGTTTGTCGGCCGTTACGTCGGTTGCGATTTCGACAAACTTAAAGACTCGGCCCATTTCATCTTTGACGGGTGCATAGACTGCCTGGATCCAGATCTCTTTGCCTTCTTTGTTGATTCGCTTGAAAACGCCTGAATGGCAGTTGCCTGCGTTGAGACCATCCCAAAACTGAGTGTAGGCATTGGAGTTAGAGAAGCTATTGTCCACAAAAGTGCGATGGTGCTTTCCAACGATTTCTTCATGCCTATACCCAAGTGTTTTGAGGAAATTCGCATTCGCCTTGAGCACATTTCCTCGGATATCGTACTCGACGTATGCGAAGCTCAAATCAATCGCTGCAAGGATCCCGATGGCATTTTGACGCTCGATCTCAGCGGCCGTAATATCGTAACGAACACCGATGTACTTCATTGGCTTTCCGTTTTTCCCCATCACAGGTGCAATCACTGCATCAACGTAGTATGGGGTGCCGTCCTTGGCACGGTTCTTAATGATCCCCCGGAACGTCTTGCCCCGGCCGATGGTGGACCACATTTCTTTAAACACTTCCTTCGGCATATCGGGGTGTCGGGTGGTATTGTGGGGATGGCCAATCAACTCTTCTCGACTGTATTTTGATATTTCGATGAACTTTTCATTGATGTTGAGAATGTCCCCTTTCAGATCCGATTCCGAAACAATGCTCGTCATGTTCATGATGTCCACGCGAACATTGAGCTCGTTCATTTGCGAAGCGAGGGTGTCTTTTTCTTCGAGCAATAATGCCTTTTCGGCTGTTAGCAACGCCATCTCTGCTTGCAGGGCATCCACCTGTGCTTTGTATTGCGCTAGACTTGACTCGCTGGACTTTTTGGCGGGAGCCTTTGCTTTTGTTGTGGTTTTGGCGGCTGATTTGGTGGTTCGTGTAACGGTTGGCATGGTTTCTCTCTGGTTTTGAATTTTGTTGATTTGACTTGAATTGATTTGATTGGAATGGAACTAGATTGGCTGGAAATGGTTACAGTTCAGCAAAGTACGAATGGTGACTCGCACCATGGTTGTAGATTCAGTCGAAGTTGGAAGTCACATCGATCACCCTTTCGGTATCCAGGACAAGAAGCAAGCGGTCCTTCAACTTGTAAGCACCTTGAATGAGCTGTCGCGTTGATCCACGAAGCGTTTCCGGCGGGGCCTCGAAGTTCTCCTGGTCGCTCTCCTGGACATCTCCAATTTGGTCCACTAGCAGACTGACAGCACCATCATCGCTTCTTACAACAACGTTCATGGGGAGTTGACCTTCCGGTCGGTCTGGCATCCCTAATCGCTTTCGCAATTCGATGGCCGTGACGATCTGACCTCGTAAATTGATAAGCCCACAAACCGTTTCGGGTGCTAGTGGAATATCCGTCATTTGCTGGTATCGAATGACCTCTTGGACCTTTTGTACATCGATCCCAAACATTTGATCGTCGAGATAGAACGTGCACAGTTGACTTGCTTTTGACATTGTTATTGTTCCTAGGCGATCACGGAGTGTGGAATGGTTTCGGGGGAGTCGATCATTCGGATAACTGCAGGAAGATCGACAAGATCTGTCACTCGATCGTGGATCACCACCGAGCCTAACAGGCCCACGCGAGCCGAAGGATGATTGATTTGCAACGGCGTTTCGACGATATCGATGATCTTATCGATCACGAGACCGAAGCTGCGTTGTCGTTCGTTATAGACCACCACATTGAGTAAGTTGTCGGTGGTGATATCGTTAGATTCAAGCCCAAGAAAGGTTGCTAATCGAATCAAGGGCAGTATCTTTCCGCGATACTGAACGACTTCTTGATGGTCCGCTAACTCGACAGCATCTTTGGAGATCTTTTCTAAACGAGCAACCTGCGAAATGGGCAAAGCTAATCGACGACTGGAACCAGTACCAAGAATGATCAGTGTTTGCGGTTCTCCTTGACTGTCCTTAGCTCGCCCATTGTGATCCACTAATGAACTGTCTCGCAATTTAGAAATAACCTGGGACGCATAAGCAAGGCCAAGCACATCCAAAATCAAGGCGACTTTGCCATCACCCATGATGGTTGTGCCGGAATACACGGTGACTCCCTTTAGCTGTTTGCTGAGGGGTTTTACGACGATCTCTTCCGTGTCATTGATGCGATCCACGACTAAGCCAAACTGACGATCATCAGCGCGAAGAATAACGATGTTGATGACGTCCTGAGGAGTTTCGTTTGCAACATTGATTTTCAGAACATTGCGAAGATAGACCAGAGGCAGCAAACGTCCTCGTAAGCGATAAACAGGTGCCCCCTGTATCCACTCGATGCTCTTCGTTGTTTGTTCCCCTTCAAGCCGAACAAGCTCCAACAAGTTTACTTGCGGAATCGCAAATCGATTCCCCGCGCTGGACACAATCAATGCGGGGATGATCGCCAGCGTCAATGGGATTTTGATTTTGACCGTAGTGCCTTGTCCGGGACGTGTTTGAAGATCGACGGAACCGCCAATCTTTTCGATGTTGGTTTTGACAACATCCATTCCAACTCCCCGGCCGGATACGTTGGAAACCTTCTCGGCCGTGGAGAATCCTGGTAGGAAGATCAGTTGAGCGATCTCTTGCTCTTGCATTCGGGAAACTTGTTCTTGACTTACAAGACCTTTCTCGACGGCTTTGCTTTTGATGCGGTCAAGATTAAGCCCAGATCCGTCATCCGAGATATCGATAATGACTTGGCCTCCTTCATGAAAGGCTCGCAACGTTAAGCAACCTTCCGCTTGCTTGCCGTTCAAAACGCGAACTTCAGGCTTTTCAATTCCATGATCGACGGTGTTTCGAACAAGGTGGGTCAAAGGGTCTTTGATGGCCTCAATGATGGTTTTGTCGAGCTCGGTGGCTTTGCCTTCCATTTCGATTCGAACTTCCTTGCCGCAAATGGCTGCCAAGTCGCGAACCAAACGCGGAAACTTGCTCCATACGTTTCCAATGGGCTGCATCCGGGTTTTCATCACACCTTCTTGCAGTTCCGTGGTGATCAAGTTCAACCGTTGAGTCGTTCGGAGTAGATCCGTGCTGCCCAAATGACCCGTGAATTGCAAAATTTGATTTCGAGCGAGTACCAGTTCACCAACTCGGGTCATAAGTGTGTCAAGAAGTGACACATCGACACGAATAGTGCTATCCACAGCAGATACAATTGATGCATCTTGAATGGAGCAGTTGGTTATTTCCGAAACATTGTTGGATGCAACGGACTCACTGGTTATTGCCGGTTTGCGTTGTGGAGAATCCTGGGTGACCGATGCTGATTCAGGGATCGTATCCAGATTGTCTTGGTTGTCTTGGGAGCTTAGTAATCCTTCCAAAGCAACAAGATGTTCCGTCACATCTTGCTCGTTGGAGCTTTCGAGACAATCCAGCAATCCTTTGAGACGGTCCGTTGCTTTCAGAAGGGTGTTGATGACCAGACTGGTAGGCCGCATTTCGTTATTGCGCAGGCGATTCAGTACTTCCTCGCCACGATGTGCCAGGCTTTCCAATACTTCGAATCCCAAGAATCCAGCAGCTCCTTTGATGGAATGGACTGCGCGGAAGACCTGATTTACTAAGGCGGTATCGACTCCATCTTGCTGAGATTCAAGCGTTAACAGCTGGCTCTCCACATCGGAAAGATGCTCCTGCGACTCAACAATAAAATCCTTGATTAGCTCGTCGTCTTCGATTGTCATTCAACTCGCCTTGCATTTGGTAGATCAGTGAGCGGTTCGGTGCGAACGAATCAGGGAAGTGCCCCCAAACCGCCAAGTTTGCCCAAACTATATGCATCGCATAACCTAACCACACAAGTGATTTTGAATTCGAATGAATCGTTCGATGGGTTTGACGGTATCTAACATGAGGTAGGAGGTCGAGTGATTGTTTTGGAGACACTATCGGAACTCAAAACTGATCAAACCGTTCACGAATCGTTGTGTTGGCTTTGACGATGGTGCGATACCTATACAGGTTTTCCTTAACCTGTTTGCAATAGAACGCTACGAAACCCGTTGTTTGTCGTGGGAAAATCGACCGAATATGAAGGTAAGTACCGCGAACGCAGATTTCCATCGTGACAGAAGCGGTTTACGACCATCCCTTTCGCATTCATCTGGCTTACGATGTCGATTCCATTTTCAAGAAGAGGTAGACAGTGAATCAAATGGTTTCAGTCAAAGAAGCTGCGCAGTATCTTGGCGTAAGTTCTTCTACCTTCAAGAGGGTCTGTGACAAGTATGCGCTCCCCCTGCACAGAACGGCAGGCGGCCATCGCCGCATTAGCCGTTCAGATTTGGACCACGCATACAGTCTTCTTTGGAATGGTCCCCGCAAAAAGTGCGTCTCGATGGCTCCTTCGAATCCAGATGGAACCCAGGAGTTGGTCGAGTATCTGCTCGATCGAGACATCGAAGCAATCATCGCCACCATCTTTGGGCAGATGGAATCGCCGAACCAGCTATCGCATGTCCTCGAAAACACGCTGGTCCCTGCTCTTTGGAGTATTGGCGAACTTTGGCGAACCAAGCAATTAGACGTTTACCAAGAACATATCTGTAGCAACACGGTTTGTGCAGTTCTGGATCAACTTCTGTACCGAATACCCAAAGTGGAAGCTGACTCAAGACTAGCAATCGGGGGATCCTTTGAAACCAATTTGGATTCGATCGCCTCCAAATTTGTTTGTTTGGTGCTTAGGTCGATCGGGATGAGGTCCATTGACTTAGGCTGCAATCTGCCTGTGGCATCGATTGCCAAGGCTGCATCGGATCTACAACCCGCGATTATTTGGATCTGCCATACGCATATCGAGAATCCGGACAGCATTGTCGAGAACCACCGAAAATTGAGACAATCGCTTGACAGTTCGGTTATGGTTGTGATCGGAGGAGGCGGATTATCACCCGCTTTGCGAAAAACCCTCCATGATTGCACCTACTTCGAATCGATGTCCATGATGGTGGATGCAATCAATGCAAACATGCTTGCCCCGGTTCAGTGAAAACGGGGCTAGCGTTCGTGCTAACGTCTTTCCGGCCTAAAGCCTGAAACCGTAGTTCTCAAGAACCATTCGAAGCCTTGCAAATTCACTTTCTTCGAGCTCCGTCATGGGGAGCCGCAGTTGGCCAGAATCCCTGCCTAGCAATTTCATGGCACCTTTGACCGGAATAGGATTCGTCGCTAACGAAAGCATGTCGCGGCATAATGGAAAGAGCTTATGATGCAATTTCGCGGCAGAACGAAAGTCTCCTTGAGCAGCGAACTGCACCAAAGCCAACATGTCCTTGGGAACAATATTTCCAGCAACGGAGATAACTCCCTCGGCACCGATACTCATCATAGGCAACGTCAATGAATCGTCTCCGCTGAGCACGGTCAAGTTCGTCATGTTCAAGATTTGCGAGCACTGATCCAACGATCCGGTGGCTTCCTTCACCATGGTGATGTTGGGCAGCTCAGCAAGCTTGGCGATGGTTTCAGGCTCGATGTTCTTAGCGGATCGGCCTGGGATATTGTAAACGCAATGCGGAATCCCAACCTCTTCGGCGATCGCCTTGAAGTGCTCGTAAAAGCCCTTCTGAGTCGGTTTGTTGTAGTAGGGGGCAACTTGGAGCGATGCATCCGCACCTTCTTTTTGAGCCCGACGGGTCAATCGCAACGCTTCGTCAGTGCAATTGCTACCCGTGCCTGCCATGACTTTGCAGCGTCCCGAGGCGAGCTGAATCACTTCGCTGATCACTCGCTCGTGTTCATCATGAGTCAACGTGGGTGACTCGCCGGTCGTTCCTACAGGAACCAAAAACTGCACGCCTGCATCGATTTGAAACTCGATTTGGGTTTTGAGCTTCGCGACATCCAATTTTCCATCTGTGAATGGAGTCACAATTGCGACACCGACGCCTGCAAAGGCGCTACCCTTTCGATCCGACATTCAAATCCTCATTTCTTGGCAATCAATAAAAAACGACCGTGCCTCTGCTGGAAAGAGACTACTAGCGACCCGCATTTTACGAGCAAAGTCGCTTTATCCCAAGACCCAAAGGGAATCTATTCCCCTTTTTGGATTGTTACAGTTCGGTGCGGGCAACCTAGCCACAAGGTTCCATCACGGCGCGTTAGCGCACCAAACTTGTTGTGAAAGAGGGCTAAAGGCCAACCTTCGCATTGCGCTTATCTGGTTTCTGGACAAGTTCTGTATGGAGTGACTTTTCATCGATGGAAATGTCCTCTGCAGGCCATGTCTTGGTTCTCAACGTTCTTCAACTTCAGAACGAACTACTGCTATCCTTTTCCCTTTTCCTAATTCTTAACGTTCCCGGAGCAACGGCTGTGTCTTACCTAGCCCGCCTCACCATAACTGCGCACCTGCCTTACCCTAGATTGCAACGTCTTAGCCTGGAGCGACGGCATAGTAGGGCCACGGCAGACAGGTTGATGTGACGCCTTTGGTCAACAGCCTAATCTCCACGCCCGTGAACGTATTCGATCTATTCTATGGATCATGACAGGTTCGACTTTACGAGAGCCTGTGAAAGGAAGTTGAACTCGTAAGAAGGCTTGGGGTTTTTAGGAATGCTCAGGCCTGTTCCCTAAACCGTATGTAGGAAAGCATTTCGAAGCGATCAACGATCTTGAATTTCCAACCGAGCTGGGCAAACAGCGGCTCTAATTGGTCAGTATCTCGTAAGTCTAGAATGTCTTTATCCCGGGTCACAAGAAAATCGGCTTTTGATGTTAACGCAAGGTCGATGTACTTTGCATCCTTAGGGTCACGATCAAACGGAAAGGTGCTCGGAATGTTTGCCAAACAGAAAGAGGACAACTTGATTCTCTCAACGAAATCGCTCACAGCGGAGGTCGTGAGAGAGGGAAATTTGCGTTGAATACTTGGTCGTGTCAACACATCGCGAAGCTCTTCTAAAGTAGCGTCTGAGACGAAGAGTTCGATTGCACCAATTTCCACAAGTTCGAGAAGTACGGCAGCGGGACCAGTTGGTCTAGCTGCAGCCTGCAGAAAGATCATGCAATCAAAAACGACCTTGGACCTTCCCAATTATTCTTGCCCTTGTTTTGCCGCGTGTACATCGTTTAGGGCTTCTTCAAAAAGACTATCAAGGTCGGAGTCAGGAAGACCAGATTTGGTGACTTGCTCACGGAATGGAGCCAAGATCTCTGCGAATGTTCGATTACCGACAACTCCTTTGCGAATCAATTCTGCGGCATACGACTCTACCGATTGTCCGCGCAACGCAGCTTGCTCCGCAAGTTTTTGATCTGTTCCATCGGGAATGTTTACGCTGATAACCATTGTCGCCTCTCTAATACGTGACCTCATGTTAGCCAAAAGTCTCATTCGCTCCCTCCATTATAGCACTTCTCCCCACCAATCGCCAAATGGAATGCATCAACAAACCTTTGCAGGGAAAAGACTTAGGCCAATCTTCTTTCGGCCTCCATGCTCGGGAACGATTAATCGGAAAGTGACCTGAACGATCGATAGGACTGGAAGGCACCCATGGATAGAATGGAAGGCAAGAAAACGGCTGCGGGCGCACAGTACCGTGCCAAAGGCGTTTCCACCAGGATGACTAAAGTCGTTGCACAAATCGCAAATCCGATTCCGAGCCAAACAATCGTCTGGTATTCGACGGCATAACGAAGCGTCTGCGGCTGTTGAAGATTTCGCCGGGACTTTAGCCAGCTTGCACCAAAGAAAATAACGATCAAACACACACCGCACACGGAAACCGGATTCACAAGGCTCAAATGGACGGTTTGCGTCAACGCCCGTTTTGCAGCATGCCCCAACCAAATCCCATACCGAACAGGTCGCAACGCAATCACCTCTCGCGATAGTTGAGCCAAGGCTAAGTTCATGCGTCGCGAGTCTCCATCGTAGATCTTCTCTGCCGCAGGGACCGCGATCTGCCAAACCATCGGATTGTATTGAGTCTCATAGACGCTATAAGTCATGCGGCTACTCCAATCCACTCGCTGATCTCGACTGTTTAGTATCGCCGTCGCCAGCGGCCGTAGCTCCTCGCTCAGCTTCTCCACTTCTTCGCGTCGCAACATCTGACCAGCTATCCCTACCACGTTGTAGCCACCAAAAGAAACCAAGCCAAAATGCCCAACCAAAAACCACCTTAGACTACACCAGGCCAGGAACGGAACTGTACTGCTGAACAAGAGCTTGCACCCAAGTCGCACGAGCCCAGATGATGCTCCGTACAACCACCACCGAGCGATCACACCACCCACTGGCACAAAACCCATCAAGAACAAATAAAACGGCTTGGTCTGGTAACACAAAAAAACCAGCAAACCAAGCATCAGCAACGAACCGACACGATCGGGAAGCCATATCAGCCGCAACCAAAAAGAAACCGCAAGTATGGCCAGCGACTGCGCAATCGAATCAGGTGTGATCATGGCACAATAATCGAGCACGATGCTGTTCGTCATCAAAGGCATCGAAGCCGCAAAAGCCATCCCTGCTGACCATCCACCTCGAAGCAAGGTGGCCAGAAACACAGCAGCAGCAATCGCCGCCAACGCGAACTGAACATAGGGTACGACCATGTAAGGTATGGCCTCGGTCGTGGTCGCCTTCAAAAAACAGGGATACACATAAGTGCGTTTGTTATTGAGCGCCGACTCAATGGATGTTAACGGGAAATTCGCGTAGTCCATCGTGTCGATTTGCGTCACCGGCTGAAATCGCCCCGACGCAAACATGAAGACGGCAATCGCAGCCACCAACACCATAAAACCAGACCAAGCTCGAAAGTGGTTCTCTCGCATTCACGTCATCCTCTAGCCGCGGCCCGTAAGTTCCCATCGACGGGTGAACAACCACACATTCATACCAAGCAAAACAACCGTCGACGCAATCGTGACTACGAAGTACCCCAGCACCAACGGCCAAGCTCCAGCCTTGGAACCTGCCCCACCCACCCCTGATTCAATCGATCCAAACGGAGTACTGTCGGCCGCCATCAACGGACTTGCGATTCCTAAATACCTTAAATTCTCAACTCGCTCGATCGCCAACCGTCCATCCACCGAATCGATGTCGGGCGTGAAGCTCCAAAACAAAAAGTAGACCGCAATCGGCAAGCAGTACAACATTAGCAAAACAATGTAACTGACCATCATGGCGCTGCTTGTCTTGCGAAACAGAGTCGACATGAACATCGCTAAAACAGAATTGAAAATCGATGCAACTACGCAAATCGCTGCATAAACCAACATCGGCAACCAGTTCTTCAGCAGGGCCAGATTCAAAAAAGACAACAACAAAGGGAACATCAAAAAGCTCGTCAGCACGGCAGAAACTCGATATCCCGCCAGCAACTTCCCCCACAGGATTTGCCATGACGAAATGGTGGTCGTCAACAACAAATCCAAGGTCTGTCTTTCTCGCTCACTGGAGATGCTACCGCCCGTAAAAACGGGAGCGGCCAAGATATTAAAGACCAACACAAACCCAACATAGTAAGATGCCTTGCTGGGCCAGATAAACAGCAGCACAGCCATCAAGGGAATCGCCAGCAGCATGCTCAACTGGATTACCAGACGTAGCATCAACGTCCCTTGGCTGAACAATTCTGCATGCATCTCCTTGTCGTAAACAGGATTGGTCTTGTCGCTCATGAGCGATTTGCGACGCGGCGGCGCAAACAAACTGTCAGGAAATTGATCCCTTTGGATCACTAACCCCACCGCTTCGCGTTGCTCTTGCTCCAAATCAACCACCTCGCTGCCTTGACTACCTACGTCGGGCGGATAAAGCAATCGTCGTGCCGTGATCGCCAACATGGCCAACCCCGAAAGGATGCAGATCAACGGCACAATCGTGGTGGTGATAAAAAGCCTGAGATCCCCTTGCTTGGCCAATGCCAGCCACATCACAATCCCCACAATCAAAATCGGCAAGATCAAAACGTAACTCACCACCAACGAAGCGCTGGTTCGTTTGAAATAGCTGGAACAGTACATGCAGATGGAGCCGAACAAAAAAATCGCCGATAGCAAACCGACGTAAGCCGCCAAGAGCTCGTAAATGGAAACGCCCCCCAAGGGAAGGCATAGCATGATGATCGGAAGGGAACCGGAAACCAACACAATCAAGTGAGCTAACGCAGCAACCAATTTTCCAAAAACAATGCTCCAGGGCCGAAGCGGACTCGCCAAGAGCATTTCATATGTTTTGCGTTCCTTTTCTCCTGTAATAGCACCAGCCGTAAAACTAGGTGCCATCAACGAAGCAATCACAAACTGACCCACAAAAAAGAAATCAACCAAACGTTGAGCCGACGCGGACTCAAGACTCAGGTCAATTCTGGTGTCGCGAGGGTAAGCAATCAGCACTACTGCAGCCAACGCAACTTGATACACCAACATCAACAGAAAGGCTCGTGGCGTGCGAAGATTGGTTACCAATTCTCGCTGAAGTACTGGATTGTCGAGGGCAAACATGGAAAGCGCGATCCGTTGCTAGGATGATAAGCCAAGCCCAAAAAACGGTGTCCATGAGCCGTGATGCAAGAACCACAACGCCGGAGCCGCCTGTCTGGGCTCGCACAAGTATACTTGATTCATCCTTGGGGTGGCATGCACTCAACGCCTGCATTTCCCACAATCTCAGCCCAGTCGGCTCATGATATCAGCCCTGTCAGCTCACGTTCCTCTGCAAAAGAATGCTGCACTTCGCTGCTTGCAATCCACCAAAAACAAAACCCCCGGATGTGATCCAGGGGCCAAGTTTTATCGCTTTCCTTGAGCAGACGAAACCACGGAGCAGATCGTCTGCAAACTTAATCACCATTCGCAGTATTACTTTGCGGGTGGCAAAAGAACTGCATCGATAACATGGATGACGCCGTTCGATGCATCGATGTCGGTCTTGACCAACTTCGACTCATTCACGAACGCACCCTTTGCGTTGGTAGAAATCTTGATCGATCCGCCTTGAACGGTAGTCGCTGCCTTAGCTGCCACTGCGTCTTCCGAGTAAACTCGGCCCTTAACGACGTGGTAGGTCAAGATTGCGGTCAACTTTTCTTTGTTCTCTGGCTTCAAAAGATCGGCAACGGTGGTGCCCAACTTGGCGAATGCTTCATCGGTTGGAGCGAACACGGTGAATGGACCTTCGCCGCTTAGAGTCTCGACCAAACCAGCTGCTTTGACAGCAGTTAGCAAAGTCTTGAAGCTGCCAGCTTTATCGGCCACGGCTGGGATGTTGTCGGTAGCAGGAATCATCACTGCATCGATAATGTGAATAACACCGTTGCTGCAAACGATGTCTGTTGTTGCTACCTTCGCACCATCGACGACAACTCCCTTGGAGCTTGCATCAACATCAATGCGTTGACCATCAAGAGCAACTGCTCCCTTGACCTTGACGACATCGCCTGCCATGACCTTGCCCTTGACGACGTGGTGGGTCAAAATTGCAGTCAACTTGCCCTTGTTTTCAGGCTTCAGCAATTCATCTACAGTACCCTTAGGCAACTTTGCGAATGCGTCATCGGTTGGAGCGAAAACAGTGAACGGGCCTGGGCCCTTCATGGTGTCCACCAATCCAGCTGCTCCCAAGGCAGCAGCTAGAGTCTTGAACTTGCCTGCGCCAACAGCGGTGTCAACAATATCTTTGTCTGCACTGAAACCGAACGAGCTCAAGCCTGCAACAGCACTAAGTGCCAAACCAAACAACTTTGACTTTACCATGTATCTAATTCCCTACTGAGTGACAAAACGGATTCGAGAAGGTCTCGATTGGATATTACTTTTCAACGGTCGCGATTCGTTGTCGTACTATACGCGGGGGTCAATCGATCGGATTCAAAATATCTATTTTTCTTTGTGGCGAGATTCCCTCGTTCCCCCCTCTTGCCATCTCGATACCATGGACTCATCTTGGAACTCATCATCCAGCGAATATCAACCGAGTGATTGGTAAAGGTAAGTATGTCCGAATTACAAAATGATCCTAAAAAGCTTCCCATCAAAGCAGTCATCGTGGGCGCGACAGGTGGTATTGGCCAAGCCGTTTGCCGACTCATAGCCGAATCGGGTGGCGAGGCATTCTTGATTGGCCGCTCTTCAGAGAAACTGCAACATCTAGCAGGCGTTTACGGATGGGGCTGCGCCGTTGCTGATGCTTCTGATTGGGCACAATTGGATTCCGTGATGTCGGGAGCCGAAGGCTTGTTGGGCGAGATCAATGCAGGTATCAATTTGGCAGGTTCGGTATTACTTAAGCCGATGCATTTGACTCAATTTCAAGAGTGGCAAGCAACATTGAATGCAAATCTAACTTCGGCAGCTGGCCTGCTCAGAGCATGCGTGCCGAGAATGACAGCGAATGGTGGGTCGATCGTTTTGATGAGTTCCGCCGCAGCTTCTATTGGGCTAGCAAATCATGAAGCCATTGCTGCTTGCAAAGCGGGCGTTGAGGGGCTCGTTCGATCTGCGGCGATGACTTACGCAGCGAAAAAAATCCGAGTGAACGCGGTCGCTCCCGGTTTGGTTCAAACGCCGTTGACCGAAAGAATTTGGAATAACCCTCGCTCGGCAGAAGTTTCCCTTGGAATGCACCCATTAGGACGTTTCGGGCAGCCAGAGGATGTCGCGCGTGCTATCTTGTGGCTTGCATCGCCGGAACAATCTTGGGTGACTGGCCAGTCGATCGGTGTCGATGGTGGCTTAGGAAGCCTTAAAGGAAGTCGGTGATTTTCTTGCATCGAGAAAAACGAGAACCGGAGCGACTACCATTCCATTTGACCTGACCACACCAGCCTTGCTCTTTCCAGCGATTTCGCTGTTGCTTCTCGCTTACACCAACCGATTCCTGGGACTTGCAAGCGTGATTCGAAAGCTGCATGCAGACCATCAGCAAACGCAGCATCCCCATTACTTGGGCGAAATTGAAAATCTTAGAAAACGCGTCAATTTGATTCGCGACATGCAAACGATTGGGACCGGCAGTTTGCTTTGCTGCACGCTCTCGATGGGCTTGCTCTTCTTCGGCTGGGTTCTCGCGGCTCAGATTATGTTCTCGCTGAGCTTGGTCATGATGGCGGCGTCCCTGACCATCTCGATTATCGAAATTAGAATGTCGGTAGGCGCGCTTGATTTGCACCTGGCTGATCTGAAGTCAGCGAGGGATGAAATTTCACGATCGAAACCAACTTCTGCCGACGACTCGAACGCCGACTGAAATTCTACTAATCAGGTTCATCGAGTTGTTTTAAACTCGTCGACCAGGCCGATAACCGGTTCCTGGCTTCTTTTGTCCATTGTTGGAAATGTTGCGTTGCTGTTTTCGCGGTCCCTTCTTCGATGGCCGCGAGGCATTCGCTGCCTCTTCGGGTGACATTGGCAAGCCGTCGACGGGCGTTTCGACAGAGGGATCTTTTCGGTTGGGAATCGTATGAACGTACTCGCCTCGGAAACGCTTGTTGGCGTCATCTCGCCGACGCTCGACCGCCTCTTTGGGTGGCTTCGATGGGATCAAGCAATCGCAACCTTCGCCGATGAGGTCCGTTCGATCAACGCTTCGCAGCGCGTCTCGCACCTCGAAATAATTTTCCGGTTTAAAGAACTGCATCAACGCCCGTTGCGACTTGCGATCGCGAAGCGCCTTTGCAATGAACACAGGCTTTAAAGTAAACGGATCCAGTCCGGTGTAGTACATGCTGGTCGCGACATCCAACGGAGCGGGGATAAAGTCCTGAACTTGATCCGGCTTGTAACCATTTCGCTTCAAAAACAACGCGAGTTCGATCATCGATTCGATCGAGCTACCTGGGTGCGATGCTATAAAATACGGGATCAAGTATTGTTTCTTGCCCGCATCTGCGGACGCTTGTTTGAATTGGTCCGTGAAGAACTCGAAGTCATCGTTAGCGGGCTTTCGCATTTTGAACAAGACATCCGCATCGACGTGTTCCGGAGCAACCTTTAAGTGCCCTCCGACATGATGCTCAGTCAGTTCGCGAATGTATTCAGGCGATTGGCGAGCCAAATCCATACGGACGCCACTTGCAACCAGAACCTTCTTGATTCCAGGCACCTCTCTCGCCTCACGCATCAATTCAATCACCGGGGTATGATCGACTCCCAAGAGTTTGCAAATCTTTGGATGGACGCAAGACTGGCGCCGGCACACGGCCTCCACTTCGGGTTTCGTGCACCGCATATGGTACATGTTCGCTGTTGGGCCACCGATGTCGCTGACGATCCCTTTAAAGTCCTTGTCCTCCGTCATCGTTTGAATTTCTTTCAGCACCGACTCTTTCGATCTCGACTGAATAATGCGTCCTTGGTGCGCGGTGATCGAGCAAAAGGTGCAACCGCCAAAACAACCACGCATAATGGTGACTGAATTCTTGATCATATTGAAGGACGGAATGGGTTCGGTGTAGCTTGGATGAGCGCGACGTGTGTAAGGAAGTCCATAAATTTTGTCCATCGCCTCTTGGCTAATTGGCAACTGAGGAACGTTGCAGACGATCGTCTGAGTTCCATGTCGCTGCATGATGCGACGAGCATTGAGTGGGTTCGTTTCGTTATGGATGATCCGCGTTGCCTTGGAGAAAGCAATCTTGTCCGCAACCACTTCGTCGTAGGTAGGCAATTCGATCGCATCCGTTGGCAATGGCTCGGAAGCTCCCAACGCATAGGCAACCCCTCGCATATCGCGAAGGTCCTTCACCGTTTCGCCATTCTCAAGCCGACGCGCCATTTCCACGATGGAATTTTCGCCCATTCCGAACCCGACCAGATCCGCTTTACTATCGAGCAAGATGCTGCGCCGAACCTTGTCGCTCCAGTAGTCATAGTGTGCCAAGCGCCGCAAGGATGCCTCGACGCCTCCTGCGATCACCGGCACCCCTTTGTATGCCTCGCGAGCACGTTGGCAATACGCTAGTGTGGCACGATCAGGTCGAAGACCAATCCTTCCGCCGGGGGAATACGCGTCGTCGTTTCGGACCTTTTTGTTGGCGGTGTAATGGTTGATCATGCTGTCCATGTTGCCGGCGCTGATTCCGAAAAACAGCCGTGGCCGCCCAAATCGCTTCCAAGGTTCGCAACTTTGCCAATCAGGTTGGCTTATAATTCCCACCCGATAACCAGCTGCCTCAAGCACTCGTCCTAAAATCGACATCGCAAAACTTGGGTGGTCGATGTACGCGTCGCCCGTGACAATCACTACATCCAATTCATCCCAACCCCTCGCCTTGGCCTCTTCCATCGACATCGGAAGCGCGTTTCGGGCTAGCGGACCATGCGGCTGCCGCTCTCCCAAATTATCCAGGTAACGGCTCACAACGTTCCCGTTTACCCCTGTACCAGCATCGCAGGTGACTTGAGACGCCATAGAAGCCGAAGAAGGTGTCTCGACGATGGGAAGCGGGATGTTCATATTCGAATTCACGAATGGGCCGGATGGAAGTGACTAGACGTCGGGTCAGTATAAGCGGTGCTTCAAATGCGAATCCATTGTAGGCAGGAAATCAATTTGGTTCAGTGCATTTCTTTGTGGTTTGAAGAGGAATCCGTCCATTGATGGTTCAGAACACCGCTTGTATACTTTGCGGCAACTGGTGGGAGACAATATCATTCGATGTTGATTTCCTAGCTGGAGCGTGAAACCAACGGGCGGATCGCAAATGGACAACACTATTTCAATTTTCGGCGGAGAACAAAATCGGTGGCAATTCGAATCGCAATTAACGGGTTTGGTCGTATCGGACGATTGACGTTCCGCAACTTAATGAGCCGATCGAGCGAGTTCGAAGTGGTGGCGGTGAACGACCTTACCGACAACGCCATGTTGGCAACTCTGCTCAAGTATGACAGCGTTCACGGACGTTACGACGGTACCGTCAGCTACGACGACAAGTATTTGATCGTCAATGGAAAAAAGATCCACGCATTGGCTGAAAAAGATCCTTCCAAGTTGCCTTGGGCGGACCTCAAGGTTGATATCGTCGTGGAAAGCACCGGCTTTTTCACCGGTCGAAGCAAAGACGGCAAACCAGGCTACGATTCGCACTTAGCCGCCGGATGCAAGAAAGTGGTTCTGAGCGCCCCTGCCAAAGATGGTGCGGACCTGACTTGCGTTCTAGGTGTGAACGACGACAAGCTGACTGCAGACCTAAAATGCATCTCCAATGCATCCTGCACCACCAATTGCTTGGCCCCCGTCGCTAAAGTTCTCAACGACACCTTCGGTATCGAAAGTGGATTGATGACAACGGTGCATGCCTACACAAATGACCAAAAGGTTCAGGATCTTCCTCACGCCGATCCGTACCGCGCTCGTGCAGCCGCCTTGAACATCATCCCGACAACCACCGGTGCTGCTTCGGCAGTTGGATTGGTTATCCCTGAACTCAAGGGTAAGCTGACCGGCATCGCCATGCGAGTTCCCGTGGCTACCGGTTCGGTCGTCGACTTGACCGTGAATCTGAAGAAGGAAACAACCGTTGCTGAGATCAACGCAGCTATGAAGCTTGCTGCAGAAGGTCCTCTGAAGGGAATCTTGTGCTACACCGAAGATCCTATCGTTTCCAGCGATATCATCGACGATCCGCACAGCAGCATCTTCGCGGCCGACTTCACTCAAGTATTGGGTGACAAGGGCAAGCTTGTGAAAGTGGTCTCGTGGTACGACAACGAGTGGGGCTACAGCTGCCGCACCGCCGATCTGTGTGCACGCTTGGGCAAGTTCCTGTAGTTCGCAGCAGATCATTGCCTTAGATTGTATTCGTAAAAAGCCTGATGGATTTCAAAACCTATCAGGCTTTTTTTCTGGACAATCTCGACAAGTCGCCTCGAAACACTCGGATGTACAGCAAGTCCAGCAAAGCACTGGATTGAAACAAGAACGCAATCGTTCTATATTGAGGTCGGTTTCGTTGCGAATGAAAAATCTCGAACAAGCAATATGCGTTAGGACTGGCTATGTTATTGTGGCTCAGAGAGCTTGCAGGCTGGGGACTCATTTTAGTTTCGCTGTATTTGATTCGAGTTGGGCTTGTCTTCATTTCTGATCTTGAAAATCCAGGAATCGTACAAGCGGCCATCGTGCTGATCGCAGCTGTGGGCGTGATGCGGTGCGGCGTGTTCTTGATTCGGATCTCGACCGCAACTCGAGCTGCTCTCGCGCTTTCCAGCAAGAAGAATTTCTAGCCCAGACAATTCATGATCCATTCATCCGTCCATCGCACATCCGTACATCAATCCGAAGATGAGTCGCCGATCCAACGATTGCTAGGTGTAACGATTTTCCGACTTGCCATTTTCGTCTCGTTGGGAATCCTGTTCGCACCTTATGCAGAAGGCCAGTCTTTGCCCTCGCTCGGGTTTCAAAAACGGCATGGCGATGAGATTATGGTTTGCGGTCAGCTGTATCGTATCGGCACACCCGTCAAGCTGTGGCTCGATCCAGGTGGATTCGATGCGTACCGCACCGACAGACGTTTCGCATCGTTCGATCAAAGAAAATGGAAATCCACCGTCGAAGCTATGAAGGCAGGAAAGATTGAATGGGTTTCCAGCCCTCAAGAACTCAATCCCGATCGGTTTGGATTGCGATACGAACAACAAGCAGAAAGCCAGTACACGCCAGAACAGTTGGAACTTGTTCGAGGTGGCGGATGGGACCTGCCCTTGCTTCAAGACAAGATCGATCAATTTGTTTTGCACTTCGATGTCTGCGGAACAAGCGCCCAATGCTTCTTTGTCTTGCACGACATTCGCGGACTGAGCGTTCACTTCTTGCTGGATGCAGACGGAACCATCTACCAAACGCTCGATCTGAAAGAACGAGCATGGCATGCCACCAAAAGCAACGATCGAAGCATCGGGATCGAAATCGCAAACATGGGTGCCTACCAAATGGATGATCGTGAACAACCGTTTGCCCGTTGGTATCGCCCCGATGAACAAGGTAAAGTCTTCCTAGTTTTCCCAGACAAAGTCAAAGGAGCCGAGTCCCTGAAGGGCAAAGCACTTTCGCCCAGACGAAATGAACGGATTCAAGGCTCGCTACATGATGTTGTCTATCAGCAATACGACTTTACACCGCAACAGTATGACGCTTTGGCCAAGCTGACCGCCGCATTGTGCAATATCTTTCCAAAAATGAAACCTGATGCGCCGCGAACTCCGGAAGGTCACGTGATCGATCGAACGCTAAGCGACGAACAGTGGGCGTCATTCGGTGGTATTCTTGGACACTACCATGTCCAAGCCAACAAAACAGATCCTGGCCCTGCGATGGATTGGGAATACTTGCTGAACCAAGTTCACATTCATCAAGCAAAGATCGAAGCCGCACAACCAACGCCCTGAAGAATTATCGGGCCTCCAGATCAAGACCTTCCCATTCAGGCTTTGCGGCTGGTGCGGAAACCGAATTCCATCGAGCTACGATCCCATTAACGAAACGAACCGAGTAATCGGAGAAACGTGAATCGGCCGCCGGGTAGTCCGTGCTAATGAATTGAGCTCCACTGGAAAAGGCTTTATCCCTTTGAGCAGTATCATTGGAGCGAGCCTGTTTGGTCTCGGAATCAGCTCGAGTTCGAACAAGAAAGCCCTTCTGAACCATCGCGACAATTCGATCGAAGTCCCGAACGGGATCATTGATTTTCATCCATGCGGCAGCAGGATGATTTTCCGAAACCGAAGCAAACATTACGCGACCTTCCAGTCCCGGATGCTCTGCCAAATACTTTTCCATCAATGCACCTTCATTGTCCAAGGCGAACAGTAGCTTTCCGCGAACTTGTCCCAAGGTTGGCCATCCGGTTTCAAGAACAGCCTCCCGCAAGGTAGCGTGGTTGCCTCGGACATCATCGGGACTCAACATCTTGCTAGTCGGAATCACAGTTCGAATCTCTTGGTCCACGGCATCTAGCAGTTCAGCATCGAACGGAACCGGCTTCACGCCCGCTGGTCCAGTCACATCTTGCTTCAGCTCAATCAACACAAGGATAGGCAAGTGATCTGGATTGGAATCGGACCACGCTTTGATTTGAGATAAGGCACTTACCAAAGTGGGTACGGTAGTTGCGTAATCAAAGCCTGGCGAATGCAGAATCTTCATTCCGGGTTTCGACATCACTTCGTCGAAATCAAATTCCATCCTAGGATCGCTCGACGTTGGGCCTAGCAGGGTTTTACCAACCGGTTTGGAAAAGAGCTTACCAGTTGGATCAGCGTAGACGTCCAGTTCCAGTTGTCGAATCCCAAGTTCCGTTAATTGCTTTGCCAGAGGTGCATGGCTGTAATCAATCGCTTGAGCCGCTCGCTCGCTGGCTGCCCCGATCAGTTTCAGCAAAGCAGGCTCAGGAGCCAAATGATAGGAATTATGAGTTCCAATCACTTGGATCTGATTGAGCTTCAGTTCTGCATCCCGTGCGGGTGTCGCTACGACTTGGGCTGAAACCGGAACCGTTCCCACCAAAAAGCAGATCATCCCAATCAAAAAGCAGACCGCAAGAAATAGCTTTTGCGCGAAAGGAGCACAAGAAAAGGACATTTGCTTCAGGCCTAAAGGAGTTATCAATTCAATAAAAAAATCGTACTCGATCCGTGCGGGCGATCGAGTACGAGATATGCGTTTCAGGTTCGATGATACCGGTAACCGCCTTAAGCGGCAAAGATCGACACAACTCGATCTACGGTTCCACCTCTAGCATCAAGTCCGCTCCACCTTGGGCAGGAACCGTCGCCTTCAATAAAGGTTGGCTTGGGTTCCCGTATTTTCCCTTGAGCTGATCGGCCCCGCCCGCGGCCCCTTCTCCCGAAAGAGAAAACTTACTTTCCGGACCACTTTTGCCAGGCCAAACCACGGTCACGGAATAGTCGCCGGGTAACGCCCCGTCATCCACCGCGAACGTAGTCAGTACAAACTTTCCTTCGGCATCGGTGGTGGCCACCGGCTTGGGATCATTCAAGCGATCTTTGGCGGTTGGATGTAGAACTACCAAAGCATTGTCGCATGGTTGACCTTTCTTGGTTTTGACCGTCCCCTTCACCGACACGGGAGCCGGCCCCGAAGAAGAACAACCAACCATCAACAAGCTGCAGACCATCGTACCAAAAAGGAGGATATTCGATTTCATAGCGTCCTGGCAATCAATCTACTCTTGAGTTTGTGGAGAAATTTCCGCAGGTGTCCGACCACTGCCTTGAGCTGTGATCAGAGCGGCGTAAACTTGTGGCGAGATGGTTGCGCTCAAGAACTGCACACCGCCATCGGTCATGCCGTGAGTTGCCCCGCCTGTATGAAACGAATAAGTTTCATTGTCGTTGTGGCAGTTGATTACGCAATTTCCTGGTGAAGTTCGCGAGCCAGCGACGGCTCCATCCAATCCGTAATCATTCTCATGATGTCCCCATCCACCGTCACGTAGGTACCGGGTCGAATCCAGGGTCCGTCCAATGTACTGCTCAGGCCGTCCCGCATCTTCGCACATCAAGATGGTATTGCTGGTGCCATCCAGAATAAAGGCAATGGTGTTCGCACGGCGAGCAGTTGTTCCCAAAAGCGGAAGGCCAGCCCCCTTCAACTCAGGTCCAAGAGCACTAAACAAATCATTCTGAGTTGTTCCCGAAGCGTAGCCAAAAAACGTAATCGAACCGGGATTGATTGAGCTATTGGTTGCGTAGTCCGTAGGAGCGAAATTCGTGAACGGAAACGGGGCCCCGAACGTGTAGGTGCCATTTATCTTGCGATTCGCTCCACTAGGAGTAGACGGGCAAACGAATGTTGGAACAACGTTCTGCAAAACGGCTTGATTGTTGGGTGTCCCAGGGACAAGAGTTGGAGACGAAAACCAAGGAAATTGTTGATCGTAGGCGGAATAAAGCTGCGTTTGCTCCATGTACGGAAGCAGATAAATGCTCCAACAGTGAACGATGGCTGGGTAGGGAAAACCTGGTTGACCAGAACCGCCTGGTGGCAAGCCGATGTCGACATAAAGACTCGGTGGCAAACGCTTGTATGCGCTTTCATGATTGAGGGCGGATAGAGCAATTTGTTTCATGTTATTGCTGCAGGACATTCGCCTTGCAGCTTCGCGGGCGGCTTGAACCGCGGGCAACAACAAACCAACCAAGATACCAATAATGGCGATCACCACAAGAAGCTCCACAAGCGTGAACGCCACTCGGGCGGAACCTTTCAAAGCGTTGACTTTCATACCGTAAGCCCTAATAAAATGAAATGAATGCTTAACCAAAGGCAAATCCACTGTGCCTATTAAGTTAGAAGTGTCGCACCAATCTGTTTAGATTTGTTGAAGATTGTGTATGGATTGCCAACAAGTTTGTTGTGGCGCGACCAATGTTGCTCAAGCTAAAAATTCACCCCACGTTCAACAGCTCGTTTTCCCACACTTCGCAAAAAAACGCCCGAACTCCTCAGCATGCGAATCGTGAACCAGGCTACCAAAACGTGGATCCAGTAAATCATGAAAAGCATCCGCAGATCATCCCAGTATGGCCAGTCTCTATAGGTGAAATGCGTTACTGCGGCCATTGCAACACAGACAAACGACCAAACGAACATAACGAAATACCAAACCCAACTTGTACGCTTTTCCAAACGTAAATGAATCCGAGCAACAAAAAACGTGACTGGCGACAAAAACAGACCTGCGATCAACGACAACGTTGTGTGCTCTAAAAACTCCATTGAAGAAAAAGAAACGACTATTTCGGTTCGGGTCCATAATCCTAGGTTGAGTGCCGTCACAACCGTGATGCAAATCATAAGTCGGATGCTCCATTGGTTTCTGCCGTTGAATTCCTGAACCCGACAGACCTGATCCTCGAGTCGATGTCCGTCCAACCCGGCGAAAAGAAACTGCATCGCAAGCGAAGAACAATAAAAACCAATACAAGCTACTGATACCGAAAGGTCAGGCGGAACAACGAACGAATGTTCCCACAAATACGACAAGGTGAAGGGAAAAAGAGAGAAAAAGGAACATCCGAATAGGACAGTCGAAAATCCCAAAAGGAACCGGTTGATCCAATACGGGGATCCTCTGGCCGTCCAGTACGCTAGGATGCTCAACCAGGCCCCCAAAAATGGTAAGTCCAAGGAAAGGAGTTCGACACCAAGTAACTCGGAGTCAAAAACGACTTCTCGCACAAGCCAATATGCAACCGGAGAGAGGAGAACAACAAGCCAGCATCGAATCGCATTCCAGCGTGATCGTTCGAAAGGACCGGCATCCACGAAAGATTGTCCCGGCGACACCTCCCTTTCATCGAACTGTGGAAGCTTTGTGCTTAACCAGTAGTTCAAAACCGAAGTCAAGCCGGCGAATCGATACCGACGATCGATGTAGCGTTCCACAACATAAAAGGCAAAATAATAGGCGCGGGAAAATGCCCAAATTGCAATCAAGGTTGCAATTACTACGGAAAAATTACCGCTCAGTAGGACCACCAACCCCAGCGAAATTAGCCCCAGAAGAACAAACAAGCTTCCCTTGAGCCAAAGAAGGCGAGGGTCCTGAATGTTGCTCATCTAGCTAGGCAACGACGCATTATGATATACATCCTGTACGTCATCGCAGTCGTTCAGCATACTGATAAACTTTTCGAACATCGGAAGATCTTCGACGCTGATTTCTTTTTGCGATTGAGGAACAAACGTGATTTCGTCGACTTCCAAAACGATCCCCGGTACGGATTCTTGAAGCACCGTTTTGGCTTTGAAGAACTCGGAGGCGGGGGCAAAGACCGTCACTTGTCCGTTTTCGCTTTCGACGTCGGTGACATCGACGTCAGCCGATAGCAACGCTTCCAGCACGAATTCGCTGTTGTCCCCTTTGAACGAAAAAATCGCAAAGTGATCGAACAAATGAGCGACCGAGCCTGGGGGGCCCATTTTGGAAAAGGTCTTGGTGAAACAATTTCGAACGTCGGTGATCGTCCGATTGTTGTTGTCCGTCAAGCAATCGATGATAACCGAGCAGCCGCCGGGACCATAACCTTCGTAACGGGCTTGCACGAAATCCTCACCACCTGCCCCAGTGGCTTTCTCCAATGCTTTCTCGATAACGTGAGTAGGAACTTGCTCCCGTTTGGCCTTTTCGATCAAGCTTCGAAGAGACGGGTTGCTGGTAGGGTCCGCTCCTGTGTTTTTGGCCAACACATAAAGCATCTTGCCGTACTTGGAATAGATTTTGGTCTTTTGGCCAGCTGTTTTGGCCATGGACGCTTTACGGACTTCGAAACTTCTACCCATTTATTTTGTCTCGCTCGCGATTGCGTGGGGTCGTGTACTTGATGCGGGGTCCTATTCCGAGAACGTCGGCAGGAAATTTCCTTGTCCTTATCGTTCCTAAGAAGTGGCGGACCATTCTTCCTGCCACGTAACCCATGATACCTTTGAAGTCCTTTTCAAAACAGCCTTGATCCGAAGACGCGGCGCTGCTCGACCACTTCGAATGTTCTACCTTTGGATTCGGTTGGCCGCCAATGATCTACTCCTCCAACGCCATGGCCCCAAGCGTGGAGTCGATTGCCTGAACGGCTGCCGTTTGTATCGTAAACTCCATGGGAAGCAACGAGGCTACGCTAGCGGATTCCGCATTCAAAACCGAGCTATTGGGTGCGATTCTGCTGACCGAGATGGGCTTGGAACTTACATCTAACCGGATGGAAACACCGTCGCTTTCGCGTGGCCGTCGCAGCCCAAGCTCGTCGCATAGAACCGCGATCAAATCCCCTAGCTGCTGCCAGGCGACCTCCGCTTCGGCGATCTGAGGCATCGCGTTGGCGCTGGCGAGCATCAGCCCCACCCCTGCAGCCCCCGCGAACAACAATTCTTTCAGGGAAGCAAACACAAGTACGGCGGAGCCACCAAAATCAAGCGGCATCATGATCACAGCAATCAACGGTGCAAACAATACGCCCGCAGGAGCTAAGCCTGTCAAAAGCCGTCTCGACATCGGCATGTCGGTCCAAACCTGGCGTGTAAACTGATCTAGCTGGACATCGTCCAGCAGGATATTGCTCTCATTCTGAAAGCGTTCGATAGCGCGCTGGCATGCAAGTTTGACGCCCTGCACATGAGCATCCTCACCATGCTGTCCAGTGCCGAACCGGTCCAGTTGAAGCGCACCTGACTTGTCGAACTGCCTGAGATGCTGCATCAATTGGTCGGAAGTCACCACGCGCCCTGCCTCCCCCGACGACCATCGTGAACGGATCCAATTGCTAACCGATGTCGCCTTGCCCGTAATCCATTCTGTTCCACGCATCCATTCTGGAAATGATGCAAAACTGGTTGCCTTCGCGATCGTGGTCTTGGTGGAATCCGCGACACGACTGGCCCATCGACTGGGTCTGGCCCACCACGGCGCAGTCCGTTCCAGGGAATTCGAAATCTGCTGAACGATTTGTTTGGATGCCTGAAGTCGGACTGTAGGTTGATTCGAACGTTTCGCAGTCTCCGAAGAAAACTCGTAACATGCTTGCGCAATGGTCCCTTGAAGTTCGAAAACAATGCGTTTTAATTCACGCTCGCGCCGCTGCAGGACACTGATGCCTTCACGAACAGCAGTCTGTAACTGCTGAAGCGTGGATTGAAGCAGCTCATTCGCCAAGCTGCGTTTGTCGAGCTGGCTACCTAGGTTTAACAACCAATCGGCAGTGGCAACCGGCTCCGGTGGCTGAGCTCGCCCCTTTTGATCGATGCGGAAAAACAACGGCAGCGGCTGAAGCGTCGGGACTTTGTAAAAGCTAGGCGGCTCGGGAATCTTCTCGCGATCCAGTGGACCATCAAATCCATAGGCCATGTACTGCCGATCCAGCGCATGATGTCCGTATATCTTCTGTATCTCGTCGCTGATCTGCTGGGTGGTGTACTTTCGAGGAACTCGATTGACCGCCACAATTTGACGGACGGAGGACATTTGCTGTTGCAGCAATCGCATCAATCGACTGACCGTTTGATCATGAATCGCATTTGCCGGCAAGACGACGACAAACGCCGAGCAAAGAGGTGCAGCTGCACGAAGAACTCGCCAGCGAAGCTCCGAAATCGACTGAGCCTGCTCGTGGATCAACTGCACTTGGCCAGAGACTATCGAATCGGCCAAAGGGTCTGGCAGCAAACCCGTTTGCACATCCGGACAGTCCATGATGGCAATGCCCCAACGATCCAGTTCTGGATCGGTCGCAACCAAGGGGATCTCAATCGTCGGGCGAATCCGCTGGATTCCCTCCGCATCGACAAAGGCCCTCGCATTCGTGTCATTGTACTGAGCAGCCGCAGCATCGGCCGAATCCGCTAACAGCTCGCAATCACAACCGAAAATCGATCGAAGCCGTGCTTGCACAAAAGCCCAGACATTCGCGTCACGTCGCCACGATTCCGGCATCCACAAAACAAACCGGTGAGTTCCTTGCGCGTTCGCGGAACCAACCAAAATACGTTGGCGATTGGCTTCGGACAAAAAGGTAGAAACCAACGAACTCTTGCCAGCATTCAGCAACCCCATCACGGCCACAATCGGGGAATCAGGAGCATCGCAGCAAAGCTTTGCCTGCTCTAAAAGCCATCGAACATGCAAAGATTGGTTTTTAACGAGCGACGTTGCGGGATATTGAGTTGCATCATCCTGAGCATTTCGGTTCCACGGATTATCCAGGCTGCTTGCCAATTCAGTCGACAGGGATGGATGGTTCGTTCTTAGGAGTTCTCCGAATTGGCTGCGGTCGAAAAGTTCAAAAAACGAAAGATCTTTAGACGGCGATGTGTTCAGCGTAGCGAAGGAACATTTACCTGTTCGGTCGCTCAGTTGAGTCTCAAGCAATCCAATCCATTCGGAAACTCGATGCGGATGAACTCGATTTTCGGACACGTCGCGTGTTCCCCCCTTCGGTTTGTTTCCAACTCCTCTTGAATAATCAACATTTGTACGGATAGTAGAACATCCTTCGTACTCAACCGGAAGACGGATCCAGCCCGATGCAACAGCCAAGAACCATAACCTCCAAGCAACTGACCTTTTTTTTCATTGTTCTGATCTTGGGGCCCGTCGGTTGCGGGCTGCTTTTGTATTTCTACACCGGCAAAATGCCCGAGCCCCCTTTGGATGCTCTTGTGCGTTTCGAAACGAAGTGGATTTCGCCAAAGAGCCCGGAAGAATCGCCCCGGTTGGTCCCATGCATCACCATTAAAAACACGACCGAAGCAACCTGGAAAAGCCTGTCCATTGAATTGAATGAGCAGTTTTTTTCCAGCGAACCTAAGGGGATTCCTGCTGGGCAGACCTTGTCCATTCCCTTAGAAGCTTTTGTGGCAAGAAATGGCAGCGTCCGATTTCCGGTGGGCGACCGTGTGATCGAACTGGTGACCGTCTTCGCTCAGATTCCTTCGGGCGCGCGAGGCGTCAGCGAATTCACCGTCCCAGCCAAGCCCCCCGCAAAGCCGAAAGAAAATGGCGTGCAGTCCAAAACAATCCAAGAAGAGCCTTGGATCGAAAGAGACAATTTGAGAAAAAACGGATCGGCATGACCTGCTAAAGCGGTATCGTGCCCAAGGAATCTCGGCGATGCGCAACACGCAAACCTCGGAATGCCCGTTTTGATGCGATCGTTTACCTAAAGCGGTCGCACTTTTATGCGTTAGGGCTACGATCGCAATTCAGCTAGAAGCAAATCAAGCGCAAAGAATGCGAAGTCCATTCGGCCGGCAACAGTCCCGCTTCCTTCGGGTTCAGCTCGGCGGGGCGTACAACTGGCTGCTACCATGCCCACCACTGGCCTGCTTCGCTTCCGTCGAGTTTATCTCGGCGGAGCGAACAACTTAAAGCTACAAGTAGCATGGAACGCAAATGGAACCTCAATCTGATAAATGGAACCTTTTTAGTAACCAAATAATTGCAATGCGAAGGTGGGCCTTGTGCCCTCCTTCGCTACCACCCAACGTAGGGACACAGCATTTATTCGGGTGGGTTGTTGCAATCTGAATTTGGATTCCTTATTCTGAATCGATAATTCTTGTATCGGTTCTTTCGACGGAGTGAATCATCATGAGATTGTCGCGGGCGGAGATTTTTGATCCCTCGGAGATTGTTGCGGTCCATGCTATGGCCAGGACGAACCGACGGTGCTTCCTTCTCGGAGATGACCCTCTCTCCGGAAAGAACTTCGATCACCGAAAACGTTGGATCGAAGACAAATTGCAGCTCCTCGCGTCCGCGTTCGGCATCGATTTGCTAGCCTTCGCCTGCATGTCCAATCACATCCACTTGGTTCTGCGTTCCAGGCCCGACGTTGTCCAAACCTGGGACGATACCGAAGTCGCTCGGCGGTGGTGGACGCTCTGCCCGAAGCGAAAAGTTCATCGAGAAGTGGATGGGGAAAAACTGTGGATTCCTGTCGAACCCAACGAATTTGACCTTAATTCGATTCGAAATGATCCTGTGAAATTGGCTGATATTCGCAGGCGATTGAGCGACATATCTTGGTGGATGCGGCTGCTGTGTCAGTATATCGCAATGCGAGCGAATGGTGAAGAAGGTGAGGGACTCGGCAGGTTCTGGCAAAGCAGATTCAAAGCGGTCCGAATTCTGGACGAGGAAACTCTGCTGGCGTGCGCGGCCTACGTCGATTTGAATCCGATTCGCGCTGCATTGGCAGAGACGCTAGAAACCAGCGACTACACATCCGTTCAGCGGCGAATCGCATCTCTTGCTTCCGATGCGAAAGAGGATCTCAATGCCGAAGATGCCTCGGTAGATTCGCGTAGTAATCGCCCGCGGGCCGATGAATTCTTGAGTCCTGTTGCGATCGATGAGCGGAACGATCCGATAGGGCCTCTACCGAGTCGAAGCAAGAAGCGTTGCAGCGACAAAGGCTTTCTGGCAATGACCGAAGCGGACTACTTGACGATCCTAGAGTGGCTGGCTCGCAACACCGTGACTGGCAAACGAGGTTCGACGCCTTCTGATGCCCCTTCGATATTCGATCGACTTGGTATCGACAGCGCAGCATGGTCACTGATGGTGACGAATTTCGGACGAAGTTTCAAGAACGTGGCTGGCAAGCCTGCCAGCATCGCTGAAGCGAGAAGCTTGAAGACATGTCGCAGATTCTACTGCAGCCGGGCGTAACCGAATCCGGGTTCTGAACTGCACTGAAAACCAAGTAAGCTCGGGTAGCTGATAGGTCGATGCTGCGCAAATCAGCTGATTTTTTCGTGGAAACATCTAATTCGTGCGTTGACCTATCGACGAAAAGTGTTGACGAACGCGATGCACTGCAAGCCCATCGGCACTCCACCCAAATGGGTGTGTGCGGACAACCTGATCAAATGCTGTGTCCCTGATTGTTCTGCTGTGTCCCTGATTGTTCGGATCCCAACGGTCCTGCCAAAGAGCTTTGTTAACTTGGCAGCGGATTTTTTGTTAAATTTCTCCATTGCTTTTGGCAATTCCGCCCCAACAGCTTGCTTTCTTACTGTCCAGTTACCACCATGGGGCTTGTTGTATTTTGAATCAATCGTAATTGCTTCAAAGTTTCTGTCATTCACTTTTGAAAGGTCGCTCATGTTGCGAAAAGTTGCCCCCACGATTGCGGGACTGTTGTTGACCACTGTTTTTGCTCTTGAAAATGCCCATGCGCAAACCGGTTCCGGTGGTTCGCCGGGTAGTACCACTGGTACGGGTTTGTCGAACGCAGACACCGGTTCGGTATTCGGCTCAGCGCCTTCAGACGCAAGCAAAGCCAATTGCTGGGTGATTCGTACACCAACGGAAGGAATGGCAATTTGCGTTTTCGAGGACCCCGTTTTTCTTGTTCGATCCGCAACTCTACGAACGTATTCGAGAAGTCCGTCGGGATTTACAGGCAAGACGACTACGATCAAGTATAAGGAAACACCTTCATCGCCCGAGACCACACTTACTCCGGAAATTGTTAACTTACGGCTAGAAGAAGTTCGGGATGACATGGAGCGAGTGACTCATTACAACATGAACTTTTTTCCGGATGGCTATAACCCAAATGGATCCCCCAAAGGAGTCAAGGTCGTGATTGGAAAGCTAAAGTACAATCGTGGCAACAACGCCCGGGTTTCCTCCGATGTTTCCGTAAGGCTTAGCCCAAGCGTAAGGCCAGCCAACCCCTGCGACGAGCCACCTTTGGACGATATCGGTGAAGAAGAAGAGGTTGCCGTCTCCAGTGCGAATGTCCCAGGAATGACATTTCCATTGACTCCTGTCGCAGTAACGAACACCGTTATAGAGTAAATAGCCACATTAGTGACTAAGCAAGCTTTATTGACGATCTTTTTGAGCCGTAGGCAATTGCCAAGTTTTATGGTTTCCTTCAAGAAATCCACGACAAGGCCGGTACCTGCGGCTCATATCCCACCATCGAAGCGAAGCTGATTTAATCCTACTAGCAAAGGAACAACAGCAGCGCAGAAATTCTCATTGCACCCTCGCGATCTACCCTTGCGAAAGCTGCGCAAGGTGCTTATCCACCGAGGTTGGTAAGTGATCCAAATTGTACCCGCCTTCTAATAGGCTCACAATTTTGCCTCCACAGTAGCTGTTGGCAATTTGCTGCACATGCTGAGTCAACGTTCCAAAGTCCTCGTCGGTCAAACAGAGCGAACCAACCGGGTCGACTCGGTGTGCATCGAATCCCGCACTGATCAAAATCAATTCGGGTTGCACCTTTTTGGCAAGGGCCTCGATGCCTGCAACAAATCTCTCTTCGAACTTCTGCCAAGAAATACTTGCATGCACCGGATCATTAGCGATCCACCCAAGTCCCGCAAGAGATCCCGTTTCGCTTGCCGAACCGGTACCTGGATAAAACGGTGAGCGATGAATAGAGTAAAACGCAACTCGCCCGTCTTCCCAAAAGATATCCTGAGTTCCATTACCATGATGCACATCCCAGTCGATGATCATCACCCGATGTAGACCTTCAGCAATGGCAGCATGCGCGGCGATGGCGACACTGTTGAACAAGCAGAAGCCCATGGGACCGTCAGGTAAGGCATGATGCCCCGGAGGACGAACCGCACAAAAGGCCGTCTTGTCCTCACCACGTAAAACTCGCTGAACAGCATCGATGGATGCTCCTGCTGCCATGTGAGCAGCTTGCCAAGATCCATGGCTGACAACCGTATCGGATTCAATCCGGCCGGCAGCTTGATCGCACCAAACTTTCAATCGGTCATAGTAGGCGGCTTGGTGAACCTTTTCGATCGCATCGCGCTCAGGCGCTTGCCATGAAGGACAAGTGGATTTTGGGATCCAATTGTCCTTCAACATCGCATTAACACGGACAATTCTCTCCACACATTCTGGATGCTGACCCGTGTCGTGCTGAGTAAAAACCGGCGAATGATAAAGTAACAATGGTGTTTCCCTTATTGTTCTTTACTTGCGTGCCCGTGGATGGTTCATGGGAACCCACTGTCCGTTCTGCGAACTGCTGGCGACGCACTGCTCGATGAAATACATCCCTTCCACGCCGTCATGCACGTTCGGGAAAAGCGTGTTCACCTTTTCGACAGGTTGGTCTTGGGACACAGCCACCATCGCGTCGAACGCTGCAACATAGATATTGGCGAATGCCTCGAAGAAAGCTTCAGGATGACCGCTTGGCAAACGACAGGCCGACCGCCCACTTGCATTCATATAAGGCGCGTTAGGATCGCGAGTGTAAATGCGATGAGGCTGGCCGTTTTGACGAACCACCATGGCATTCGGTTCTTCTTGTCGCCAAGACAGAGAGCCTTTCGTACCATCAATTTCAATGGACAGGTCGTTTTCACGGCCATGGCTGATCTGGCTTGCCGTAACCGTACCCAACCCACCATTTTGATATCGAACGATGGCGGTTCCGTAATCGTCGAGCTTACGACCAGGCTCGAAGATTTTTAAATGACAACTGATTTCTGCGGGCAACAAACCCGTCATGAATCGTCCCAGGTTGTAAGCGTGGGTCGCAATATCACCGAAGCAACCGGCCACACCGCTTTGTTTTGGGTCGGTGCGCCAAGCGGCTTGTTTTTGGTCTTGGTCTTCGAGACGCGTGCGCAACCAGCCTTGAATGTACGACGATCTCACGGCCTGAATTTCGCCCAGTTCGCCGCTTTGAATCATTTCGCGAGCTTGCCGAACCAGCGGGTACCCTGTGTAATTATGCGAAAGAGCAAAGATGCATTTCGATGCGTCCACGATCTTGGCCAGTTCGTTTGCCTGCGCGAGATCGAACGTCATCGGTTTGTCGCAAACGACGTGAAAGCCAGCTTCCAAGGCTGCTTTAGCAATTTCGAAGTGAGTGTGATTGGGGGTTGCAACCGAAACGAAATCGATGCGTTCTCCGAACGGCTTTTTCGATTCGGCATCGAACATGGCTTGGTACGATGGATAGGCTCGTTCCTGACAGACATCATACTCTGGTGCCGAAGCCTTCGATCGCTCGGCGCTGCTGCTGAATGCGCCGGCGACCAATGTGGCTCGATTGTCCAGGCAGGCCGCGATGGAATGCACTCGACCGATGAACGAACCTTGTCCACCCCCAACGATACCCATCTTCAATTTTCGGTTCAGTGGTCCATTCGTCATTTCAATCAGTCTCCAAGTGGGGAGGAAGGGGAGGTACATGGAATCTTCGGAACCATGTTTTACCAAAGTTTCCAATGTTTTCTAGCTGGCCAGTTCGTCCTGCAGGGAAAGCTACTAAGTCGATTTAGCGATCGACCAGGTGGTTCCTTCTTTGCCGTCTTGCAGGGCGACGCCGATTGCAATCAAGCCATCGCGAACGGAATCGGACATGGCGAAATCTCGCTTGGTGCGAGCGTCCGTGCGAACTTGGATCAAAAGCTTCATCAGTCCGTCGAGCAGTTCTTGTGAATCCTGATTGTTGCCCGATTGCTTGGGGGGCTTCATAAAGATGCCAAGAATCGCCCCAAGTTCTTTCAGAATCTTCATACCTGCAACGAACAAGCCTAAGTTTTCTTGGCTTCGACCGGCGGCTTCTTCCAGTTTCGCTTCATCGATAAACCGGTTCATGCACCGAGCCACCTCGAAGAGATCCCCAGTAGCTCCGCCCGTGTTAAAGTCGTCGTCCATTTTGCTCAAAAATGCTTCGCGCAATCGGACTACTTCCTTGATCGCTTCATTGGAGGTAGTGGGTTCGACGAACGTCTTTCGCTTGTGGTTGTAAGCCATCGCGACATCGTCGTAGAACGAAACACCTGTTAGGCGTTCGAATCGTTGAATCAATCGATAAAACGCTTCCAAGGATGCGCCCGCCTCGGCCAACTGCTCATCCCCGAAAATCGTGGTGGAGCGGTAATGGGATCGCAACAAGAAAAATCGAATACGTTCCCCCGTGTGCCGCTCGATTAACTTCGCAAGCCCACCAGCACCTTTGCTTCGCGAGATCTTGGTTTCCGACGTGGCTTGTGCGGTTGGTTGCTGAGCCGTCACTTCGGCGCCTGTGCTTTCGGCTCGATCGTTCTTGCCACCTACTTTTCCTTTGGCTTCGGCAGCTTGCATCAATCCGTTATGCAACCAATAGGTAACCATCGGTTGGCCGTGGCAACAACGGCTTTGCGCTAGTTCATTTTCATGATGGGGGAAAACCAAATCCAAACCGCCACCATGAATATCGAACGTTTTACCAAGAATACGGCGGCTCATCGCTGAGCATTCGATGTGCCATCCGGGACGTCCTTGGCCCCATGGGCTCTTCCAGCTAGGCTCGTCCGGCCGAGCTGATTTCCAGAGCGCAAAATCGCCGGGCGATCGTTTTCGCGATGCTGCGTCGCCACCTTCTCCCTGTTGAGAATCGACCGATCGATTGCTCAACTGGCCATACTGAGGATCCTTCATGACGTCGAAAAACACGTCTCCACCGTTCACATAAGCAAAGCCTCGCTCAATCAACTCTTGTACAAACAGGATGATCTCATCCATACTGTCCGTTGCGCGGGGCAAATGATCAATTTGATCAACGCCAAGCGATTGAAGGTTGGACAAGTAGTCCGCAGTCATGGCCGTAGCCAGCTGAAACATCGATATTCCCTTCTCGCGGGACTTGTTGATAAGCTTGTCGTCGACGTCGGTGATGTTGACGACCCAGGTCACTTCGAAACCGGAGTAAACCAGGTAGCGTTTGATCGTGTCGAAGATCACCGGGCCAACCATGTGACCGATGTGCGCTTCGGCATAGACAGTAGGACCACACAAGTACATTCCAACTCGATCCGGCTCGATCGTTTGAAAAGGTTCTTTGGTCTTGGTCAGCGTGTTGTAAATTCGAATCGAGTTGGTGGTCACGTCAGTTATTGTCTAGCTTGAGTACGGAATCGTCACATGAACCCTAAGTTTAGCAAAATCAGCCCCGCCCGGGATAGTATGCTTGCCTGGAGCAGGGGTACAGGGCAATTTCATCAGCGACTCCCCATTCGCTCCCTGCGGACAGGCCGCTGCTCTAGAGCATAGAAAATCATGGTTCGAAACACGGTTAAGAAACTCCGAAGCGAAATCCTGGATCTGGTATGGTCGGTGGGTGGCACCGTTCGGCCGGGTGCATCGCAGGAATATCATGCTTGGCAGCTAAACAATACGGGAAGTCAAAAGACAGTCCTTCGCGAGCCATTTTCAGAAACAATTCCAGCTATCCCATTTGCAGGAAATCAACAAGCCATCGCACCGGCCATGGCCGGACTCTCCCATGGTTTGCGAGCAGGTTACCCTGAGGACTTCGATGTTCCGTCGACTCTCTCTTTTGGGCAAGAGTACATCGTGACCATCCCCAACGGTCGAATGTTATCCAGCCTTGGGATCGTTATCAGCCCCGACAACGTTCATCTTCAAGATCTTAGCGGCGGAAGCTTTCGCGGATTGGCTCACCATCCACTTTACTACGACGGCATGTACCTGCCTCCTGTGAAGCGGCTGCGAGGAATAGCAGTCGTACTTGCGACAGGCTTAGGGCAAAGAAATTATTACCATTGGACAGCTGAAATACTGCCCCGATTGCGTCTGCTGGAGCAAGCGGGCGTGCAACCTGACTTCTATTGCATCCCCAAAAGGCACCAATACCATTACGAATCTCTGGTCTTGATGGGCGTTCCCCGGGAACGCTTGGTGACGCTTGGCAAGTACACTCATCTGCAGGCGGAAAACTTGATGGTGCCCTCCGTAAATCGCCAAGAGATGACGCAAGAAAACGCTGAGTATCTTTACCAGAAAATCGCAGTTACGCGTGGTCCTAATCCGAAAGTGCGAACATCTGCGAAGATATACATCGCGCGACGCAGGCGACACTGGCGATCGATCCAAAACGAATCTCGGCTGATGGACCGGCTCAACAAGCTCGGCTTCCAGCGATATTATTTGGAAGACATGTCGATGCTGGAACAGGTCCAGCTGTTTTATCATGCCGACACGGTCGTAGGCCCTCATGGTTCAGGGCTTGTCAACTTGGTTTACTGCAAACCGGGAACGCGCGTCGTCGAAATAGGCACGCCGGTACGGCCAAGCGGGCTCTTTCATCGAATCGCCCACCACCGCGGGCTATGCTACAAAAATTTCATCGGTATTGCGAGCAACATTCGGGCGGATGAATCGAATATCCTGTGTGACGAAAACGAACTGATTGCACTTTTAGGGGAGATGAAATAATGGTTGGAATCGGATGGATGGAACTTTTGATCTTGATGGTTTTGGCAGGAGTTATGCTGTTTGCCGTTGGTGCAGTCGTGCTCGTTGTTTTTACAGCGAAAAGGAAATAGCCGCGACGTTTGCCAAAGACCGCGATCGTCTGTCAAATTCGAAAGTCTTCTTCCTTTGAAAAGCTTAGGAAAACGAATGTACATGACGAATTGCGAGGGGCAATGGAGTTGTCATGACGCAAAAAAAGAACTCTCCAGCTGCTTGCAAAATGAGGGAGTTTAAGCAAGCAACTGGAGAGACGCTTCGGAGAATGTCAAAGCTTTGGATGTTGTTGTGGCTCGTTAGCTTCGACAGACATACTATCGCCGTGGCGATGGACACGTTCGGTCAACAGAATCAAAATTAATGCCCATGAATCGAAATCACGCGTTGCTGCTCCTTTCTGAATGCACGGGGGACGACATCTGGTCGGTCGAATACTGCATGCAACGGTCCGTTCCGGAAGCGTGGATTCGCAAGCTTCAAGATGCCTATGAAAGTGGTTTCGATTGCCTCGATTCGCAAATCTTTTTCCGGGGCCAAGTCGTGAATCAGTTTGAAGGAGTTCGCGACGTGGATTTGGCCTGCTTGATTGCTCAACGGTTGAATTTAGACGTTCAGCGAATTGTTCAACGCCATTCGACTCGATCTGGGATCGTTCGAGCCATTCGCGAAGAACTTGAAGAGGGCTGAAGAATGTCGGACTTCTTGGCCGGCACTGCAGCCAACCCTACTATTGCATGGTTTGCAAACATCGGTCAAAGTACTGGCTTCATTTCTCTGGTTCCTCAAGGATAAAAAAATCGTGACATTGGAAATCGCAACCCTTCGCCGTGAACGAACCAATCGCAACACTTTTCGGTGTCTTCTGCTGTTGTCTGCTTTCTGCATTCCGACAGGGTTTGGTTGCAATTCGCCAGAGCCGACAGAAGTTTCCGCAGAAACCAGCGGCTACCTGCCGAAAGATAGCAAAACGGCCAGTACGCCCACTGCAAACAGCAGTGCGATAAGCGATGCCAGCGTCACGGAAAAGTCACTTGGTTCCGCCAACGAGGGGGCTCCTGCAATTCCTGCAGCCGCTGCGGCCCCTACGTTCGAGCCTGGAAAGATCGATCCAAAGATTGCCGCCAAAGAGTACATGCAGTTGAAATTGCCGGAGAATAAAGACGCCGCATCGCTTCTTCAGTTCCTAGAAAAAAGCTCACGATCCGTGCGTGAGCTGATTGCTGACGGACGCAGGAAGTTGATTACCAACGACATGATTCTCGAGCGAGGGATGGCTTTGAGTCGAATGAAGATGGAAGCTGCAGAGCTGCTTGGGAAGCTCGCCCAAACCGACGACGAAAAGCTTGCCGTTGCCATGGGAAAGATGGAAGCGTTGGCTCAAATGACTGGCTTTGGTGACATCCCTTCGTCAGATGATTTGCGAGCCTTCGCAGCTCAAGAAATGTCCAACAGTGATCCCAGAATCTCGCAACAGGCCAAGTCGATTTCGCTTGGCCTTCTGACAAATGACTTTGAAAGCGGTACAGCCAAGTCAGAGGATCTGAGCGGCCTGATCGAAAAGATTCTTTCGAAGCCAAGCGATTTGATTCCTTCCAATCTTCTCGCGATAACTCAAGCACTGGAACGCTTGGACTCGAAATCGGAATCCGAGCTAGCGTTGCAGTTAGCTAAGAAAACCGAAGAGGCCTTTCGCGACTTTCCTGAAACCCAAGTTGCGTTAGGTGCGTGGGAACAGCATGCGGGACGCCTGGAAGAAATGAAGGTTCTGGGGGCATTGATGGACCCAAAATCCACCTCCGGTCGGCAGAGCGCAACGGTAAAGACTGCGATTGATTCGCTCATGGCCAAGATCCCATCGCCGTTGACAGCGTTCGTGCTGGTTCAGATCGCGATTCAGATGGAGTATTCGGGCTCGACCGACATTGCGAAAGACATGATTGCTCTCGCGGAAACGCAAATTGAAAACGCAAAAGGTGAAGCCAAGGAGGAACTGGCAAGAAACTGCAGTCAATTCAACAAACGACTTGCTGTTTTGAACAAGCCCATGGACTTTTCCGGACTTGTGGACGTCGAAGGAAAACCGATGGATCTTGAACGATACAAGGGCAAGGTGGTTTTGGTAGACTTTTGGGCCTCCTGGTGCGGTCCTTGCATTCAAGAGATTCCCAACATCGAAAAAGTTTACGACGAAAAGAACACCGAAGGATTCGAAGTCATTGGTGTCAACCTGGACGAAGAACGTGCGAAGCTAGACGCTTTCCTTGAAAAGAAGCCACTCAAATGGACCACTTATGTTTCAAGCTCGGAGGAGCCGAAGTATCGTGGGTTCAGGACTCCACTTGCCGCCGAAATCGGAATCGCTGCGATTCCTTTTGTCGCCGTCATCGGTAAAGATGGGAACGTAGCTGCCATCCACGTTCGTGGACCAAAACTCGAAACGACGATTGCGGAACAGTTGGCAAAGTAGGCTAAAGCCCGCCGACGAACTCCCGTCTTTGATGAAGGGAAGCTTCTTGAGAAAAAACTGAAAACTGCAGGGTGAGTCTACGGTAACGCTTGTCCATTGCTGATTTTGAGTTCGATGTCTTTTTTAAGACTCAGGGGCGATTGCTCCCTGAAAGAGGTGTTAGGTTTCTTAACTGCGTCCGCAATCGCACACGAAACCTCCATCTATCGAACTGAAAAGCAATGCTTGGACTATTTTCCAATCCGACCAAAAATGTCAGGCCAACACAGCAACAGCAACTAGATCAAGATCGTGACAACGCGAAGTTTCAAGACTTGATTGATCTGAAAAAGAGCATGGATCTGGCTCTGGCTCGAATTGAATTTACGCCCGAAGGGATCATCCTGGATGCCAACGAAAATTTTCTGCAAGCAGTAGGCTACCGGCTCGACGAAATCAAAGGCATGCACCATCGCATGTTTGTCGAAAGCGCCTACGGCAGTTCTGAAGAGTACCGACAATTTTGGCGTGCCCTATCAAACGGACATCCATTGCCAGGCCAATACAAGCGGGTCGCCAAGGGCAATCAGAACCTTTGGATCGATGCAACTTATATCCCCGTCCTTGACCAATACGGTCAGGTCTTACGAGTGATCAAATTTGCAAGAGACATCACAGCTTCTAAAGCGCAAGATCAAATCGCTGAAGGATATCAATCAGTCGTCAACCGACAGTTTGCAGTGATCGAATTCGATCCTACCGGAACAATTCTCTCCGCCAATGATAATTTCCTTTCCACCATGGGCTACAGCCTTCGGGATATCGTTGGTAAGCACCACAGCATGTTTGTTCCCGATTCCGTTCGTAATTCAAACGAATACATGTCGTTCTGGCGAAGGCTTAACTCGGGAGAAGTCTTTAGCGGGGAATTTACACGTCTTGGCCGCGGTGGTAACGAAGTTTGGCTAAAAGCTGCCTACACCCCTATAACGGACATCAATGGCAACGTGACGCGCGTTATCAAATATGCAACTGACATCACGGATACCGTAATTGCACAAAAACAATCGTCGGGAATCAGCGAAGCCATTTCAGGCTCGGTAGGCCAATTTTCGACAACCATCACGGAGATTTCCGCCAATGTGAACCGTACGGCTAGTTTAGCCCAAGAAGCCAAAGAAATTGCCGGCGAAACGTGCACACTGGTTGAAGGCTTGGACGAATCAAGCAGAGTGATTGGCAAAATCGTGGAAGTTATCCAAGAGCTCGCCGACCAAACCAATTTGCTGGCTCTCAATGCAACCATCGAATCAGCACGTGCCGGCGAAGCAGGTCGAGGCTTTGCGGTTGTTGCGAGCGCGGTAAAAGATCTCGCAAAACAAACTGCGATCGCCACCAAAAACATCGAAACGACCGTGGGCGAAATCCAAAAGAACATTCAAGGTGTTGTTGGATCGACGAACTTGATTTCAAGAAGCGTTTCCGAAGTGCACGGCAATATGACCACCATTGCAGCGGCTGTCGAGGAACAATCGGTAACGATCGCCTCCATTAACCGAACGGCGGATGAGCTTCGCAACCTGAATCGCGGCACGCGGTAGCATCCTCGGACCTGACTGATTACTCCAGCCAACCCCTTCTGTGGAAAAAAAGAGGCGAAATCGAAGACGACCTTGACGCGCATTGAAATGCCATTAACAATGCCTAACGAGGATTTTTCTGACTTTATCTCTCCGTGTTACATTTTGGGAGGCTGGAAATTATGGTCGTGTTGAATCGCCGGGCGTTACGAAGTGGCTTCACTCTCGTTGAATTGCTCGTTGTTATTGCAATCATTGGGATTTTGGTTGGGCTTCTTTTGCCAGCCGTTCAAGCCGCTCGCGAGGCAGCTCGACGCATGCAATGCTCCAACAACAGCAAGCAAATCGGGCTCGCACTGCAAAACTATCACAGTGCGTACAACAAGTTCCCAATGGGTGTGAATTGGGGCCCGGGGAAAGTGACGCCGTACACATTGCCCTACCACCACACTTGGATCACTTCGATTCTTCCTCAGTTGGAGCAAGGTTCGATTTACCAAGGAATCAATTTTGATCAACGAGCGTGGGGCCAAAACATTGGCGGTCAGCCACTCGTAGGCCTTCGCGTGCCGTTCCTGCGATGCCCTTCCGACGCAGCTTATGATTCTGTTTATGATGCCTCCAATCTGACTCGTGCGGGTTTCACAGCGAATCTTGCCATCGCTGGCTATGGCGGATCGGAAGGTTTTCACTGGTGGCAAACTGCTGATCTGAATCCTGCTTGGGGCGGTGTTTGGTCTTCGATGTTGTACCAACGCGGTGATTTCACGGGACTGTTTGCGGTAACCCGTGCCCACAGCATGAAAGACGTTACCGACGGAACCTCGAACACGATCGTCGTGGGTGAGACCGATGCCAGTGGTTTCGGCGGAGGCCCATTCGGAACTTCCGGAACGGGTGCTCGAAGAACCAAATCCGAGTCCGTATTCCGTTCGGCCTTTGTCGGCCCTGGATTTACTGGCTGGGGTGGCAATGAAGGTGGCGGCATCCGAACGGTTCAATGCGATGGCAGCCCGATGAACAACGGTACTTGGTTTCGCAACAGCCCTTACCCGTACTCCCCAACCTACATTACCGCTTGGGGAATCAATACCGAATGGCCCGGCACGTCCAGCTTCCATTCAGGCGGGATGAACGCGACGATGGGTGATGGCAGCGTCCAGTTCATCAACAAGAACATTGATATGCGAGCCTACATTGCCCTCAACGGCATTGGTGACGGAAACAACGCAGCGTTCGAATAACTGCGTGCCGACGACCGTGAAATGGTTTCTAAAGGCCTTGCAAACGCAAGGCCTTTTTTATTGGCTTGGTTTCCTATGGCGAGATATCTCTGCAACACCTGCCAATCCGCTTCAAGTGCGATTTCTTCGGTGGCCTAACCCAAAAAAGCCGAGCCTATTGCAAGGCCAGCCGCTAAAACGCCAGCAATCCGTGCTATGCATTTCATGATATTTTTGCCATAATCTCACGGTTTCCAGATCTTTCGATAACTCTTAATGACCCGATCCAGGAAACGGACCTAATGGACGACAAGCTCGCATACCACGGCATCACTTTTGATGATGTTCTTCTTGAGCCACGTTACAGCGAGATTTTGCCGTCGCAGGTCGATGTCAGCACTCAGCTCACTTCTAAAATTCGGCTGCCAATTCCGTTTTTGTCTTCCCCGATGGATACGGTCACGGAGAGCCAAATGGCAATCGCCCTAGCCAAAGTAGGAGGATTGGGCATTATCCATAAGAACATGCCCGTGGAAGCACAGACGGAAGAGGTTACCAAGGTTAAACGATCAGCAAATGGCATCATCATTGATCCAGTCACGCTGCTGCCAAACGATAGCATTGCGAAGGCTCAGGAGGTGATGCGTCAACAAAACGTATCGGGGATTCCGATTGTGGAGTCAACAGGACGCTTAGCTGGCATTCTCACCCGTCGCGATTTGCGATTTTTGGAATCCTCCGACCTGCCGATTTCTTCGGTAATGACGAAAGAGAATTTGGTAACGGCGCAGGGGAATGTAACGCTTGCGGAAGCTGAGCGAATTTTAACGGATAAAAAGGTGGAGAAACTTTTACTGGTTGACGATGAATACAAACTAACGGGCTTGATCACGATCAAAGACATCGACATGACCAAAGGATTTCCGGCTGCGTGCAAAGACGAGCTGGGAAGATTGCGGGTGGGTGCGGCGATCGGGGTGTTCGATTTCGAACGAGCTGAAATGCTGATTGGGCGCGGTGTTGACGTACTTGTTGTTGACAGCGCGCACGGTCATTCGGCCAACGTGATCGAAACGGTCAAGCAGTTGAAGCGACAGTGGTCGATTGAGGTAATCGCCGGAAACGTAGCAACGTTTGAAGGTGGCCGAGATTTGGCGAAAGCTGGCGCGGATGCGGTGAAGGTGGGAATCGGTCCAGGATCCATCTGCACAACCCGTGTGATATCAGGAGTCGGTGTCCCGCAAATCACCGCAATTTATCAGACAACCAAAGCCTGTCAGCAAGCTGGCATTCCAATCATCGCCGACGGAGGAATCCGTTTCAGTGGTGACATAACCAAGGCGCTCGTCGCAGGAGCGAGTTGCGTCATGATCGGAAGCCTATTTGCCGGATTGGCTGAAAGCCCCGGACGTACCATCCTTTATCAAGGTCGGACCTTCAAGGCCTACCGTGGTATGGGGTCGCTTGGGGCGATGGTGAAAGGGTCGAGCGAACGATACCGTCAAGGGACTCAGGACCAGCTTTCGAAATTGGTTCCAGAAGGAGTCGAAGGACGCGTGCCGTTCAAAGGACCATTGTCCGATTACGTGTACCAACTAGTTGGCGGACTTCGCGCTGGAATGGGCTACTGCGGTACTCAATCCATTGCGGAACTTCGCAGGGACGTTCGTTTCATCCAAGTCTCGGCCGCTACGGTCCGTGAGAATCATCCACATGATATCGCTATCACTCAAGAAGCACCTAACTACAGTTCCGAACTGTCTAGCTCGACCGACAACTAGCGATCAAGCCAATCATGGTTTGTCGCGAGCTTGGTTGCGACGAACATTCAGAAATTCTCTTCAATCGCGATTCCAAATCCTTGGCGGACTTGCAGCAAGCTTGCTGGTGGGCCCTGTCGCGATGGCTCAGCAGCCACCACCTGCTTGGTCCCCTGCTCCGTTTGTCAATCCAACGGGCTCGAACATTCCGGTCAACAAGCTTCGCAGCAATACTCCAGAGGCGAACGCTGAAAGCCCTGTGTTGCGATGGAAAGTGGTCAATCCAGAAGACCAAGGGCGATCGACCGAAAAGAGCTTCTCGCAAGCCTTGGGAACCAACGACAAGGATGCTCATGCCGTAACTCAGTCGAATGTTGTTCGGCAGCCGATGGCGCAATCGATGGGCCAATCGCAGTCCATGCCGAACCAGCCGCGGTCGACCTTCAAGCTCAATCCTCCGCGAACACCAACTGCCAATGATGCACGGGTCACGTTCGCTGCTGAAACCAAATCGTCCGCGCAGGCTACCATCACAATTGGCGAACAAGGTTCGGTAAGCGATCAGGGGCGACGATCTGTAAGCGATCAGGGAGTCAGCTTGGCGTCGTACAGCTCCGGTTCCGTTGAAGCCAATCCTTCAAGCTCCTCGGCGACTAACGGTGTTTGGTACGATCGCAAAGCAGGCGTTAACGAATCCAAATCCAGTGCAGTTCAACGAACTCGCTTCCAAGAAACGGGGGATGTGATGCCAACACCTGCTCCTTCGATTCTACAATTGCCACCAGCCTCGCCAGGCGAATCGGCTCCGGCGCTCGATCCGCAAGCGGCTCCAGAACTTAGTTTGCAACAAGAAATTCCTAGCCCATTTCCAAAATCCAAGTCGCCTGAATTGGAGATCGAAGATTCGCCTTCGGATGCCACGGAACCACCGCCGATGAGCCGTCGCGATAATCAAGACCTTGCACCCAAGCCACCGAGCAGACCCAATCGATCTTCGGTGGATTGCGATTCGATTCGCCAACTCGCTAAAGACCAGCAAGACATTTCGAAGATCCGAGTGGATTCGTCCCCTAACTTCGTAGAGGGCTACAAGGGAAAGAACCAACGGGTCAACACGAAAGAAGCGTTCTTGAATTCCGCAGAGGTCCGAACATGGTATGACTACGATGGCGTGGTGATCGCCGAAGGAAAATTGGTCGACATCGAGCGTGGCATGGCCATTATCGAGCGAGAAGATGGTTCGCGAGTTTCTAGCTTGTTGCGTAAGCTGAGCGATGCGGACAACGCTTATATCAGCCAAGTCTGGGGAGTTCCGGTGACCTGTTCCATCGAAGATCGATCGTTTCCACGAAGAGACTTTTTGGAAACGACGATGACCTTCAAGGCGAGCGGTTCCTGCCACAAGCCACTGTACTTCGAAGAGGTACAACTGGAGCGATATGGGCACGAATGGGGGCCTCTTGCTCAGCCCGTTCTTTCCTCCGCACACTTCTTCGGCAACGTTGCTTTCTTGCCATACAAGATGGGCATCCATCCGATGAACGAGTGCCAGTATGCCTTGGGTTATTATCGACCAGGATCGTGTGCTCCTTGGACTGTTGGGCCTGTTCCAATCAGTTTGCGAGGTGCATGGATGCAAGCCAAGGTCGTAACAGGTGCGGCTTTAGCACTGCCTTAAGCGTTCGAACCTGTGACAGAAGCAATGCTCCTGGCAATCTGATCGCGGATTACGAGGGGCGGGAATGGGATTGTCGGTACGTTCCATCAACCGAGACTAACGCCCAACGGCTCAGGGGGCGACGAAGGACGCGTTACGGTGAAATTTTTGCGCCTCGGATTCCGCGAATAAAGGCGTCCATGTCGGGCAAACGTTCTTCCGGATTGGCCTTCAGTCCTGCCATAATCGTTGTCGCTAGGTTCCGGTCCAAGTTCGGTCGAAGCTCCAAGATATCACGTGGTGGTGATGTATCATGGTGCAGCGCCGCTTTGCCGGTCGTGTCCGACATTTGCCACGGCAACTCGAGCGTGATCAAATGATAACACGTCATCGAAAACGAAAATACGTCCACTCGCTGGTCGGTTGCACGCCGACGTACAATTTCCGGGGCCATGTACAAAGGCGTTCCAGTCCTGTTCCCTGGAACCATGAATGCCTTGGTCGCCGGCAACGTCAAACCGAAGTCGATCAACTTGACTGTTTTTAGATCCAGCGAGCACATAAAGTTTCTCGGGCAAATATCCCGGTGAATGAACTCCTTGCGATGAACGTAATGCAGCGCATCGGCCATCTGACGAATCATGTCCAGCCGAAGCCCGCGAAGCTTCTCCTCTTCTCGTTCCTGAATCAAAACCTGCAAGCCAGGTCCATCGACAAACTCCATGACAAGGTACGGCTGGTTTTTCGTCGACAATCCGAATTCGAGCGTCTTAGCGATGTTGGGATGATTCATCTGAGAGGCGATTTCGCCCTCCGAGGGCTTATTTAGCCCTTTGAAGCGGCTCTCAAAAAAATCTACTTTTTCGATATCGCACAGCTTAACACCCACGATCGCATTGGCGTTCTCCCGATCCTTGGCCACAAAAAAGTTGCTCATGGTGCCCGAGATCGCAGACCGAATGCGCTCAAAACGAGCCTCCACATCCGCCCGTTTAGCACCTTCTTTTTTGGCGAAGAACTTATCGAAAAGACCCATAGAAACCGTCTAGAAAATGCGTCAAGCTTGTTGGAAAAGGTCGCTACGGTCCCAGCCCTGTTTCAAATGCTCAGAACTCTACGACCATTTCTCTCTGCGACCACTTCAAGTATAGCTTGTGAACCCGCGAAAAGAATTGCGAATCTACAACATCCCCAGACGTGGGCCCCCCAAATTCAGATCATGTTCAGCTTGCACCAAAGCTTCACCAAATCCGCCAACGTATTCACCCCAAGCTTCGCCATCGCCTTCGCCCGCCGCAGTTCGACCGTTCTCATGGCCAAGCCAAGCGACTTCGCGATCGACTTGTTGAGATGACCTGCAATGACTTGCTCAATCACATCCATTTCGCCAGGCGAAAGCTTCGAGAATGGATTGTTTTCCAAGGGAGATTCAGAATCGACCGAGGGTAACACCGCAATCCTTCGCGAAACCCCAATCACCCCAATCGGTTCTTCTTCGGCCATGATCAATTTGCGTCGAACTTCAAGCCGTGCTTTTCCACCCTCGTCATCCCATATTTCACAATAAATTTTGTGCACCTGGTTGGGGTCCATCTCCAAATCGATCGCGTTCCGATAGACCTCGTTCCAAGGATGGTCGGTGAACATGGGCACAAAGCTTTTTCGCTGCCAGTTCTGAAAATCCAGGCGACAAACATGCCAGGATGATTCGCTCATGTAGGTCAGCCTACGCTCAAGATCATGAGTGTAAACGATCAAATCCGAACTCTGACATTCGAACAACAGGGGCATCAGCGAGTAAGGCCGGAACAAAACTTGTTCCAATTCGCTTTCTTGCTTGCTTGAAAAATGAAGCGGGTCCATGCGGACTTTCCTTGCACGATATAGAGACTATCGACACTTGGTCAGCAATGGGGCAAGCTGGTCACTCTATGTTTATAGCATTCTCGCCAAAATTTCAACGGCAGGTTGATAGCAAAGACTGAAACCAGCAAAATTCCTTGGCGATGCCCCTCTGCAGGGACTCCTCGCGTAGTTCTGCGGGGAGTACTCCCCAGGCGTAAGTTTCGATTTCAAAGTGCCCACTGAAATTGGGTGACTCCTCCCCTGGTTTCGATAACAAATCGACGCATCGAAGAATCTCACCCCTCGTCGACGATAGCGACTCAAAACGATCTAAGTAAATCGGCACATGAAAATGCACTCGCCATTTCCCCTGAAGACTCTCTAAAGCTGCGATTCCGCCCAGAGCTGTTGGCAGATCTTCTGTTAATGAAACAGATCGGGCCAAGCTGGTTAAGGACGGTTCAATCCAAGTCGTTTGATGCAGATAGCGATCTTCCGCAAATTTGCGAAGCTGATCCATGGCAACCCGCCTTCCCGCAACATCCAAGCCGTCCCAATCCAGCTCAATGGCGGACGAGACCTGAACTTTACCGATCGCGATCCCGTCTTGCCGAAGCAACCGAAATTCCTCTTGCTGATCCTCAAACATAACGGCAGCATGGCAAACATCGTGGCAAAGAGTAAGAAATTCTCTAGCGCACTCGGCGTCCCGTTCGCTCAACCTGGGTGCTGAAAAATAGCGATTGTAAAAGTCGCGAAAAGACCGGCTATCGGTGAGACAGCATCCAGGTTCAGGTTCGATCGCAATCAGAATCCGACGTCCCGTTGTCTCGAATCGATGGCGAAGCTCCCTGGCTAGAGTCAGCAAATTCGAAGCTGCTTGTTCCATTTGTTCCTCGCTGGGTTTCGGACTACCCCAGGCAATCGGCAGCGTTGAAATGGAACCGACCTGCCCAGACGGCAGAATCCGATCCAAAATTTGCACCAGATTCCGCGTGTATTCCAGCCGTTGCTCCGTCCACCATGTCGGAAGATATACGTCATGTTTCACGATCTCGCGATGGAAGTCTCCCTGCGGAAACCCATTGAAAGTGAATGGCACGAGCTGATTCTTCGAAAGTGCCAGCTCAAGCGCCACTAAATTATGGCTGTCCAACGCTTGTTTCGCGGACTCCTCGGAGAACCATAGCCCAACGCCCATCGGCCGCTCTGGATCTACTATTTGCCGAATTGGCACGCTGTATTGGTCGATATTTCGCAAAATCGATGGCAAATCACGACTGGCATGGACATTCGTGCAGTAACCAACTTGTGGAACAGCGTACTTGCCGAATATAGGGTTTATAGACATTTTGCTATGGAACTCGAAGGGACAATGGTCGCGCACGTGATCAGTTTCGACTTGGCAATTGCGACTTGGCTTGAACCGGTGAAGAACTAGAATAAGGTTTTTACCGAGCGACTATTCACAGGACTGTAGACACCGAATGCTTCGTTATTGGACCGCTGGAGAATCGCACGGAAAAGCCCTGCTGGCCATGATCGACGGTTTTCCGGCAGGATTGCTGATCGATGAAGGTAAAATCAATCATGAGCTGCGGCTCCGTCAAGGAGGCTACGGGCGAGGTGGACGCCAAAAGCTCGAACAGGATACCGTAGATATTCTCACGGGGGTCTGGCAATCCAAAAGCATCGGTTCGCCGATCACGCTCCAAGTCGCCAACAACGACTACAAGCTAGAACGCCTTAAGGAACTCGAACGACCGCGCCCCGGCCACGCGGATCTGACGGGTGCCATCAAATACCTCGGATCCATTCGCGGAGTGCTCGAACGATCCAGCGCCCGAGAAACCGCCGCTCGCGTTGCCGCCGGCGCCCTGGCTCGGCAAATGCTGTCCCAGTTCGGAATCGAGACCATCGGCTACGTTCTTGAACTTGGGGAAATGCCAATCGGACGAGCAGATTCGCTGAGCCAGTCCATTGATACACTTCGTCCCATCCGCGAATCTAGCAGCATCTACTCGGTCGACCCGTCGCGCGACCAAGAAGCTCAAGACTACATCGATCGTATGGCGGACGAAGGGGACACCTTGGGAGGAATCATCGAAGTCCGTGTCGACGGGCTCCCTTTCGGACTGGGGACTCACGCTCAGTGGGATCGCAAGCTCGATGGCAAACTTGCTCAAGCGGTCATGGCAGTACAGGCTATCAAGGGAGTCGAAATTGGAATGGGCTTTGAAGCTGCCCGCACCCGAGGCTCCAAAGTGCACGACCCCATTCACTACGATGCATCGCAAAGCCACACGCACAACCTAGGTTATGTTCGCCCGAGCAACAATGCTGGTGGGCTCGAAGGGGGAATGACCAACGGACAATCGCTGATTCTAAGAGCCGCCAAGAAACCAATCAGTACCCTACGCAAACCGCTCGATTCAATCCGCATGGAAGACAAACAAGCTCATCGTGCAAGCTACGAACGCAGCGATGTATGCGCCATTTCGGCCGCCGCAATCATCGTCGAACACATTGTCGCTTTTGAAATCGCATCCGCATTCGTCGAAAAATTCGGCGGTGACAGCATCGCTGAAATGAAGGCACGTTACGAACTGTTTCAGAACATGGCCCGAAACCATCCCAGCCCTACCGAGTGATTTGATGGCTAGTCTTTTCAGCCCACAAACAGGTCTCGTAAATCCAACTTTGCATTGGGCTGAACCATAGGTTGAAGCGACTCACCCAGGCTGTGGACGCTGCGGTGCTGGTAATCTCCCTGGCTAGGCTGGCGATGAAGATGAATGCACTGAGATTGCGTCTCAGGCCAATCCATGCCTGTTTGCGAGGTCAACAATGTTTGCACTGGATCTGCACGTCGTACGGACCAATTGGTCAAATAAGTGATCAAGTCGTCATGAATAGGTCCTGCTGGACTCTTTTCAATCAACTCTCCTCGAATCAGTTCGATCTTTCGCTCTAGGCGATCAAACGCTCCAACCTGGATCAGCGAATCGTATTCTGCAAGTGTCAAACGCAATGCTGTTGCCAATTCTTGCGTTCCTTTCCAAAGTGAATTGGATTGGATTTGAGTATCGCAGAATCAAATTGGCTTTTAATGCATGCACTAAAAGCCTTTGGATAATCAGCAAAAACAGAATTACTTTGGCGGCTAACCACCGATGCAATAGAGCTTTTTGTTCGACCGAATCAAAAGCTGACCGTCGCTAACAGCACCTGTCGCATTGAACGGCCCCTCGTCATTCGCAAACGTATTGCTCGACAATACTTCATAACTGCTGCTTGCGTTCCAAACTTGAGTCTCACCGTTTCGTAGCGTCAAGTAAATCTTGTTGCCAATATTGAGAGCCGATGGATAGTTGGCAGCGGGCCTTCCGCCTGCTTGAGCTGTTTCAGTTGTTTGAACCAAACGAGTCTTAAAAATCTCTTCACCCGTTTTGCAGTCAGCACAAATCGCTAAGCCCGAGGCGGACCAATACAATTTTCCGTTCGCGACCACAGGAGTTCCAATGCCCGATCGAAGAGGCTTTTCCCAAACAATGTTCGTCTTGCTTACATCGCCCGTACCACCGCAACGAACTGCGATCGCGGCCCCTTGCCGACCACCCATCAGAAACACGACACCGTCGTGATGAACCACGCTTGCGCAGACCGTTTCCTTCAGCGGGGAATCGCAACGCCACAGCTCGGCTCCCGTCGTGGGATTCATCGCAAAAATTTTCCCAGGAGAAGCACATACCATTTCATCGCGACCGTTCACATTGACAATGAGTGGGGTTGCCCAAGAATTCGTCAGCTTCTCATCATTGACTCGCCAAACCTCCTTGCCCGTTTTCTTTTCCACAGCAACCATCGCGTGACCGGTGATTCCAGCATTCACAATGACCAAGTCCTTATAGAGCACTGGACTGGTTCCATCACCCCATTTTGCCGGATCCGAGTTCTGGCCCAGATCTACATGCCAAACTTTGGCACCCTTCATGTCGAAGGCAATCAGACCGGACTTGCCGCACATGACATAGACCATGTCGCCATCGGATGTGGGAGTACTGCTTGCAAAGCCATGCTCCGCGATAAAGCCCTTGTACGGATCTTCATCGACCGTGGAAGGTATCGCAGTCGTCCATTCTGTTTTTCCAGACTTGCGATCGACACACAACAAATGTCGAACCAGATCCGATGGCTTGCCTGGCGACTCTGCATTCACACCATAACCGGTATAGCATGTCAAAAAGATTTTATCGCCAACAATAATCGGGCAAGAGCTACCTGGTCCAGGCAGATCAACCGACCATTGAATATTCTTTTCTTCGTTCCATACCGTTGGCACATTTTCGTTGGAGCTCACTCCCGATCCGTCCGAACCGCGAAACCGAGTCCAATCTTCTGCCACACTTAGCGACAGGCTGTTCGACAACACAGTACCAAAAAGGGCCAAAAACGCGATTCTGTTGAGCGGCGTAAACTTCATAGATCACCTTACGTTGGAAGCGGAAGAACCGAAGGAATGCCCCAAATCTTATCAGACTTGTGACCCTTAGTCTAACGGCAACCCAACTGCTTCGGTAAGTCGATTGAAGGACGCACGGGATGTCGTAAAGCTGACCACCTGCACAACATCTCTTGGACCTGCAAGCTCAACGGCCTTCTTGACCTCGCCGCCGGACAATACAACCGGAGCGTTCCCTAAGTTCTTCGCCAACCGAAAAAACGCCTGCTCTTGAGCTGAAAACTCCAACCAATCACCATCCAACGCGTAAATTTGCTTCTCGGTTTGGCCGAGCTTTTGCAGTTGATCACGCGCTCTTCCCAATGCATACCACGCTCGATCCTGACGAGCCAAAATCCACGAAAGCTGTGCCTTCAACAAGGGGCTAATATCCCCTTTTTGCTCGGCCGCCATCACCCCGTCCATTCGCATCGCACCGGCCTTCGGGAACCTGGCCAAAAGCCGAACCCAATTTGGTAGATTGGAACCAAGCTCGTTGGTGGCCGGAAGATTGGTTCGTGTCTGAGCATCATCCATCAACGCAATTCTTGCGACCCGCGTTTTGCACTCCAACAGCTTCTTTTCAACGTAGTCGATTGGTTCCAAGGGTGGCCGACGACTGATGGTTGCACAAGTGTTTACGGAGTCGGACGATTCGGATAGCGACACAATCTTGCTAACCGACTCCCGAAAGGCTTCTGAGGTCGGAGTCTTGTACGACCCCTTAGGTAGGTTGGCAATTTGTTCAGCATTCAGAGCAGAACCCGATATCATGCTCGCCATTCGCGAGTAACCACCTTCGTCTTTTCGCTGCGGAACGCCAATCGCATCTTTCCACCGATTGATCGCATTGTTTCCGCACATGGACAAGATCATTTCAAGAATCTGATTCTCTGTGTAATGCTCCTTTAGCTTGGAGATGTCTTGATCCTCCAACAAATGAGGTTCCAGCGAGAACTTTCTTGCAAATGCAAAGGCCGTTTTGGAGGCTTCATCAAAACCCGACCAATCGCCATCCAAGGATGCAATTTGATCCTCCGAACGCCCCAGGCCCAACAATTTGCTCTCTTGATGCCCGATGCAATACTGGCAATTGTTGACCCGCGAAACAATCCAAAACAGTTCCACTTTGAATGCATTATCTAACGTGAACAACGGATCTTGCTCTCGCGACATCCCAGCGGGAGCTTGGCCAGGAACCGCAGTTACTGGCGGCCGAACAATCTCGATACCGTTGAGATAGTTGTATTTGACACGACTTTCGTAGCTTTCGGCTTGATCACCTAAGGCAACTCGTTCTGCTTCGCTCAAGTCCGGAAGCGGAATGCGTGGTGAACGCACTTTCACGTCCTCCAGCAAACGCTTTAGCTCTGGACGCGTTAACGGAGTCGGACGAATGCCTTCAGCTTGTTCGCCCTGTGAACCTTCCTGCCCATGGGATAAACCATTCATCGAAAGGGAGATTACTGCCAATGCAAACCACCGGTAACGCATAAAAATCATTGCCTTATTGTGTGTGACGGAAACCTAAGTTCGCAGACCGGATCGTTCGTGCCGATCAGCTCTCTTCGCGGAAAAAGGTCAGCGCTGGAGCGGTCGTGACCAAATAATAGAATGTACGCTCGGACGCTTTTCCGTCTTTGCTCAAATATTTCAAAGTGATTTGAAAACGAACGTTGGATCCAAACATCTTCCCTTCGTCTAGGAACGTAAAGCTCTGAAGCTTTGCCCCTTTTTTCCAAATGTCCTCCGATATAAAAATCGGTGGACTCTCCGTTGCGAACTTGGACATGTCCTCACCTGACTGCCACTTTTCAAGCAGTCGCTGAGCCAAGCCCTTCGCCTCCTGAATATCCGACAATGGAATTCGAGCTGGCCCACATCCCATGACGCAGCTTAACACCAACACCAGGAACAAAGCTACGTTCGTCCCTGGCTTTAAGGAATGAAGGTATCGCATTACTCGATTCCACTTGCAATCGTTTCGCCTTCATTTCGTGACCCGAGGGCTCGCCAAGCAGCGAGCTCAATCGTGTTAGCAATGAAGGAAACCGAACCATCGCAACGAGCCACTTGAACTCCACCGGTATGGTAGCTCTTCGCAGTCGTTGAAATTCGTTGAGGTGGAAACATGCACGATCGGCTTTGTGGTGGTGCAGCATGGAAGTAATTAGTTGTGGTGTGGCCACCTGTTAGCCATGGTCCTCCGACATTGCTGTTCCCTTGCTTCGAAAGGTCAGCAACATTCACTGCCGCACAGTCTCGGATTGCTTCGTCTGCATTAGCAGGAAATGTCCCTGGTCGGAACGTGTCGGTAATACTGGACACAGCATTGCTGAAGTCCCCTTTGCCATGTTCACTAAATGCAGCCGTGTTCGACAGACCATCGGTAATTGAACTGATCGGTAAAAACAGCCCAGGAACCATCGGCCCGTTAGGGGCAGGAAACCCAAAGTTGGGGTCGCCCGCTACCGTGGACGGCATCGAGTTCGCAATTCCAGACCCTTGATTGGTTCGATAGTTTGTGCCTGCCCAGCCAACAATCGGAATGATTGATACAGGATCCGATGGACAATTGAAGGTTGCGATGTTGACCCCCAATGCAGCGGTGTTGTTCGCATGGGTCGAAACGACATTGAAGTCGATTAACGCGTATGCCGCGTTTTGCTCCATGTAAGGTAGCAAGGCAGCATGAGCTGACATGCTCGCACCTGGCGTTCTACCCGCAGGGAGTCGCTTGTTCGCGGACTCGTAGTTATGAAAAGCCAATCCAAATTGCTTCAAGTTATTGCCGCATTGCATGCGACGGGCAGCCTCGCGCGCTGCTTGCACCGCAGGCAACAACAACCCCACCAAAATGCCGATAATTGCAATAACCACAAGAAGCTCCACCAAAGTAAAGCCTTTTCGAGATCGATCAACTGAATAAAGAGCCATGATATAAATCCGTTTCTGAAAAGAATTGCGTTGAGATAAGCGATATCAATGAGAACATAAAACAGCGAGTGTCTGCACAGCAAACCCTGACCGCTCTCAAGACGACTTGCCTAGGAAGAACGGCCGATTGGGCATGCTGATTCAAAGCGCAAACCGATTACTCGAGGTAATCCATCCGAAATCATTTGTAAGCTCGGATGCAACACTACGCGGTGCCTAGCACAGGACCGCGCAGTTAAACGCAAATTTAGAGAGAGAAGGCACAAGAAATTCGGCAGAGACACGCGGTAAAGGTCCCGCAACCACCACTAATTATTACAGCGAGAATTGATTGCAATGCTGCACATTCGCGAGGTACTACGAATGCACCGGAAGAAATCACATCTCGATGAAGCCAAACTATCCTAAATAAATTAGGAAGCTAGGATCGGCGGAGGTGTCATCACCTCAAGAGAAGCCGACAGCGGCAATCGATCATTTGTCCATGCCAAGGTAGAGGCGGAAGCTAGATTAAGATCCACTGCGTCAATCGGAAGGCTAACTGGCTGGCGACGCAAAACAACCGTCCGTGCAGGATCTACCGGAGGATTCTCCGGTGCGGATCGGCAATTACCACCACTGCACTTGGAAGTCGGAATTCCTTCACGGCTGGAATCTTCAGACACGCCAGAGAAGTCGCTAGGAAAATTCAGGTCGTTTTCATGAGCCCCTGAACCGAGAACGCCGGAGGAAAAGCGAAGCAAACCATTATGGTGGAGGTAATCACCGCACCCACCAAACACTTGCCCGGCATGCGTCCCAAAAACGAAAAACAGCAAGCACTGCAAAAAACATGCAGTCTTTACCATGGATCGGATTGGAAGGGGAGCAGACATCAGATCGGTTTTCGTCCGTAAATCCGTTAAGAATTAGCGATTGACTCTCAACTATATCGGTTTCGACACCGCTAATCAACACCCAAGGCAAGAAAAATACATTTTCGATCGAAAATGTGGACGTTCATGTCGGCCGTACCAAGCGATAACGCAGTTACGGCAGCCCCCCCGTTTAAATCCATTAGCCCCACGGAACGAATCCAACCTGTGTAGCTCGCCGTGCCGTTATTGCGCCCAAAGCTGATTGTTACGGTCAACCCGCCATCGTGCTATTAATTGGTAGGCCAATCAGAAAGGGCCGGTGGGTGGCACCGTTCGGGCACTGAAAAATGACGGGCGACAAATGGTTGGCAAAAGAATGGTCCTGCAATTTTTCGACCCACATTTTTCGACAGACACTTTCCTAGAAGAGAAAAGGAGCGGAACCAATGGTGTAGGTGCTTTGCACCTGGCTGAACAGTGGGTGGCAACGATTAGAGCGGTGATACCGATTAAAGCGGCGGTCGAAAAATGAGGGGCGAAAAATAGTTAGCGGAAGAAAGGTTCTAAACTTTTTCGACCCACATTTTTCGACAGACACTTTTCGAGAAGAGATAAGGGGGCCGAACCAATGCGTGGAGGTACGTAGCGCAACATGCCTTAAAACTGCGGTGAGACACTCGGTGGGTGGGTGAGACACTCGGTGGGTGGCACAGACACTCGGTGGGTGGCACCGTTTGAAGCAGGCGGTAAGCAGGCGGTAAGCAGGCGGTAAGCAGGCGGTAAGCAGGCGGTAAGCAGGCGGTAAGCAGGCGGTAAGCAGGCGGTAAGCA
>JAIYDN010000019.1 GCA_027487485.1 Planctomycetaceae bacterium
CTGGCGGATAGTGCCTTCATGTGGGAGCTTGAGACGGGGAATCATTGAAAGCTCCATGAACAGTTGGGGACAACTGTTCGACATTGTCGAGCAGTTGTCCTCAACTGCTCAGAACTGCCAACCAGGCCCACTTCCCGATCTCAGTGACTCGAACACGACGTTTCCATCGTGTTTTCTGGAACTCCATCTGGCGGATAGTGCCTTCATGTGGGAACTTGAGATGGGGATTCGTTGCAAGCTCTAGGAACAGTTGAGGACAACTGTTCGACAATGTCGAGCAGTTGTCCTCAACTGCTTAGAACTGCCAACCCGGCCCACTTCCCGATTTCAGTGACTAGAACACGACGTTTCCATCGTGTCTTCTGAAACGCCATCTGGCGGATAGTGCCTTCATGTGGGAACTTGAGATGGGGATTCGTTGCAAGCTCCAGGAACAGTTGAGGACAACTGTTCGACATTGTCGAGCAGTTGTCCTCAACTGCTCAGAACTGCCAACCAGCTTCCCACCCCAAAAATGCCAACAGGAGCGCTACGTTTCCAATGTGTTTTCGAGCCCTCAATTCCGTGTGTTCAGTGTATTCCGTGGTTCCAAAATCGGCTCTCCTGTAGATAGCTGTTTTGGCTCCACTAAACCACGACTGAAGTAGCATTGCTCGCCATGCCCAACTAGACGTCAATCTCTTCAATGTCCTCAGCGCGTTCCATGATGAAACGAAACCGGGCAGATGCATCGCGGCCCATCAAGTCGTTCATGATGCGGTCGGTTTCTAGCTGGTCATCGATCTCCACCTTCAGCAACCTGCGGGTCGCGGGATTCAATGTCGTATCCCACAAGTCTTTTGGCATCATCTCTCCCAAACCTTTGAACCGAGTGATCTCCGGCTTGCCGCGTTTGCCATGCTTTTCCAAAATGGTTTCACGCGCCGCTTCATCCGCTGCCCAATACCGCTCCTTGCCAATATCGATTCGAAACAACGGCGGGACCGAAATGAACACTCGTCCGTTGCTAATGAGTGGCAACATATGCCGGTACAAAAAGGTCAACAACAATGTGGTAATGTGATGTCCGTCCGAATCCGCATCTGCTAACAAGATGATTCGTTCGTAACGAATACGAGCCACGTCCATCGACTTTCCAATCCCGCACCCAAGAGCCGTTACTAGATCTTGAAGCTCTTTGTTCTCGAGCACTTTCGATAAGGCCACCGACTCGGTATTCAACACCTTTCCTCGCAAAGGCAAAATGGCTTGGAAATTACGATCGCGACCTTGCTTGGCACTGCCACCTGCGGAGTCACCTTCGACGATAAACAGCTCGGACTTGCCGCGCCCCGACGATAAACAATCGCTCAGTTTTCCCGGCAGCATAGCTCGCGAGGTACTGGTTTTGCGCGACACCGATTCCGACGCTGCTCGCGATGCTGCTCGTGCCCGTGCGGACGCAATGATTCTTGCCACAATCGATTCTGCCACCGATCGATTGCTGTTCAACCACTGTTCCAAAGCTGGCCGAATGGCATTATCGACCGACGTCTGGACCTCAGGATTGTTCAGCCGATCTTTCGTTTGACCCTGGAACTGAGGGTCGGGGATAAACGTCGATAGGATGGCTACCAAGCCTTCGCGGATATCTTCATGACCAATCTTAACGCCTCGAGGAATCAGATTGTGCGTCTCGAAGAAGTTGCGTACGGCCTTACCTAAACCAGCTCGAAAACCATTCTCATGCGTTCCACCGTTCGCGTTGGGGATACCATTGCAATATGATCGAACATGCTCATCCGTCGACTCGGTCCACTGCAGGGCTATTTCAATGCGATCGTCACCCTCTTTGCGAATGGAAAAAGGAGCTTCATGGATGGGGCTCGCATTGCGTTCCTTCAAAACCTTTCCAAGATAATCCGTGATGCCATTCTCATGGAAGTAGCTGTCTTTCTTGCCGGTCACTTCGTCCACAAACATGACGCGAACCGCACGGTGCAGGAAGCTCGTGATTTCTAATCGCTGACGAATGGCATCCGCATCAAATTCGGTCTTTGGAAAAATCGTCGGATCAGGCGTAAACGTGATCGATGTACCGGTGCCTCGCGCGCTGGATGCGGCCTTTTGCAGTTTGGTCGTCGGCTTCCCTTGCGCGAACTCCATTTTGTAGACCGCACCATCGCGACGGACCATCGCAACAAGCTCTTTCGACAAGGCGTTCACGACCGATGCGCCCACCCCGTGAAGTCCACCGGAAGTTTTGTAATTCTTCCCTTCAAATTTGCCACCCGCATGAAGCACGGTAAGCACAATCTCCAAAGCGCTTTTGCCGGTCTTAGCATGCTTATCCACCGGGATTCCACGCCCGTTGTCGGCAACCGTGACAGTTCGTCCATTCTTGTGCAACGTGACAACAATCTCGTTGGCGTGCCCATTCATGGCCTCATCGACGGAGTTGTCCAGAATTTCCCATACCAAGTGATGCAAGCCTGCCGAACTGACACCACCGATATACATCGCAGGCCGCTTGCGAACAGGCTCTAGCCCCTCTAGGGCGACAATGTCCGATGCGGTGTAGGATTGGGATGCAGTGCTCATGGGTCAGCTATCGTGTTGGTGAGAAAACTGTTTCGATCAACATGCGGTTCACGCTTCGCTTGGTTCAAGCTTAGCTTGGTTCCAGCGGGTCAGGTGCCTTGATGGGGTCAGTAACAATTGCCGAAATCTTGCCATTCTTCTGAAGCTCGATACCGCGTCCGCCCCGCGCTGTGACGCGATACTTGGCCGTCGAAATGGTCTTTTGGGCACCTCGGTTTGTTTCGACAACCAACAGATCGCGATCCGCAGTCGACGCCTTGAACCCGAGCAACCGATCTGTCTTGGCTATCTTGATCAGAATGACCCCTTTGCCTGCCCCCGACAGATAGTTGATTTCAACCGATGGGCAAACCATCGCGCGACATTCGGCGGTAATCGCCAAAATGGTCTCGGAACCATGAATGGCCTCTACACCAATCACTTCGTGTTCCGGGGCCACTCTCGCGAATCGTCGACCACTGCGAGTGGACGGTTCAACAAATTGTTCTAGCCCGAACCGCATGGCGTATCCATTGCTGGTGGCCGCAAACCCATGAACCTCGGGACAAAGGTCTGGCTTTTTCGGATTCTCTTGCACATTGCCGATGACGCGTGGATCCAATGACATCACTGTCACGATTCTTTCGCCATCCTTCATCTTGAATAGCTTCTGGACAGGCTCCCCGTGGCCGGTCGACGCAGGAATGTCGATAATTCGAGCCGTATAGCAGACACCGAACGAAGAGAAGAATGCCATCGTGGCTCGTGTCGAACCTGCGACAACGCCAAGAATCGAATCCCCTTCGCGAAGCCTGCTCTTGCTGGGGTCTGCAATCTGCTTTTGCCGTTTCACCCAACCGTCTTTGGTCACCAGCACATGGCAATCTTCATCAATGATGAAGTCCTTCTCGCTAAACTCAGGCTCCTCGGCAATCGTGATGATCTCCGTTCGTCGAGCTCCTTCCTTGGTCTTCGCATAGGTACCAATAATGGCTTCGATCTCTTCTCGCACAATGCTCCATCGACCTGAGTTGTTGGTGTCGCGGGTGCTCTCCTTCAGCAATCGCTGAATCTCGCGAGCCCGCTTTTGCTTGCCCTTGAGTTCGTCTTGGATCAAATTGATTTCCAAGCGAGCTAAACGGTACAGCTTCAATTCCAAGATGGCGTCGGTTTGCTCTGCGTCGAGCCCACCTTTGGCAGCTGGAAAGCGCTGCATGATCTTCTCGGCAGCGTCCGCTTTCCCTTCCGACTTTCGAATGATCCGAATGATCTCATCCAACGCATCAAAGATGAGAACAAAGCCTTCTAGGATGTGAATGCGTCGCAACAACGCTTCGAGCTCATGCTCCAGCCGCTTGGTCACCACTTCCAATCGGAATTGCAAGAAGAACCATAGAATCTCTTTCAATCCCAACCGACTCGGTGCACCCACTTCGGGATTCTCGGTTGGAATCAAGCAAGTCATGTTGACTGAGAAATTGGTTTGCAAAGGTGTATGCTTATAAAGATAAGCAAGCACCTTGGCTTCGTCCGCGTCCTTGCGCAGCTGCAAGTCAATTCGAATGTCTTCGGTAGATACATCCCGCACGTCTTCGATCAATGGCATCTTGCCACCGACAACGATATCCGCAATGCGTTCTACCAAGACCGATTTGTTCACGCCGTAAGGGATCGCCGTGATGTGCAGTAGCTTGCTTGTCTTGGTCTCCTCACCCACAATCGTGGTGCCGCGAACCTTCAATGTCCCTTGGCCCGTACGATAGATTTCTCGCAATTCTTCTTTTGAATTGATCAGCATGCCACCGGTCGGGAAGTCCGGACCGTTGACCGCGTCGTTGGCGACCAATTGGTAGTCTTTGATGTCCGGGTCCGCAAGCAACTTCAACAGAGCTCTACAGACTTCCCCAAGATTATGCGGCGGTATGTTGGTTGCCATACCAACAGCGATCCCAGTTGCCCCGTTCACCAGCAGGTTCGGTACTCGACTGGGTAGAACCACAGGCTCCAACCGGCTACCGTCGTAGTTGGCTTTGAAGTGAACCGTACTACTGCTCAGGTCGGTCAAAACCTCGCGAGCAACCGCCGACATACGGCACTCGGTATATCGCATGGCAGCAGCATTGTCGCCATCGATCGAACCAAAGTTACCGCTGCCATCGACCAGCGGCATGCGCAAGGAGAAGGACTGTGCCATGCGCACCAGGGCATCATAGATGGCGGTATCACCGTGAGGGTGATAATTACCCATCACATCCCCAACCACCTTCGCGCACTTGCGATGCTTGCTGGTGAAGTCCAGCCCCTGCTGGTCCATGGTGTACAGAATACGACGCTGGACCGGTTTCAAACCATCGCGAACATCGGGCAAGGCGCGACTGGTAATAACCGACAAGGAGTAATTCAGATACCTCGCTTGAGCTGCATCGCGAAGCGAGATTCCGGAGATCGTTGCGTCAATGTCTTCCGAGGTCGGTTCCTTGGGATTGGCTCGCCGGCGCTTTGGCTTGTCGGGACCATTACCGGATTGTGGATCCTCCGGCAGATCGTCTGGACCGACATCGTCATCGTCTTGCGGGCTTCGGCGCTTGGCCATCCTTAGTCTTCCTCCCTGAAATGGAATCCTGGTGCTGCTCTTGATTGCCAAAAATGGCCTAAAACGGATCGTTCACCAGCGCCACACTGCGCTGCTTGCGTCGACTGGGCAAGATTTTAGTCTCAATCGAGCGAACGTCTAGTTCCGTATAGGCCCTGGTGTATCGGCATTTGCGTAGGATTAGACGAGCCTGCGAGATTTTTTTTGAATCGTCCTAGAAACCTAATGCATCGCAATGTGCATTCTGCACCCAAGCGAACTACTTTAGCCGAAGAACAACGTGCTTGATCTTTTGACGCTTCCAGGTGTAAGCAACGTGCACGGTGTCGTCAGCCGCCTGAATCACGGCCGGATAGCTAAACTCCTGATTCGGCTCATTCTCCAGCTCCAAGATGGATGTCCACTGCGATCCATCGGTTGAAATCGCCACATTGAGCGGCGAACGCTCTCCACCCCACTCACCCGACTTCTTCGTGGCATGGTTGTAGACCAGCAAGTGCCGACCGTCGCGCAACGTAATTGCATCGGTGCCCGAATTCGGGTTGGGTAAGGACGTCAACTTCATCTCGGACCATGTCAGACCTAGATCCGGCGATTCCATCTGGAAAACAAAGCCCTGCTGCGTTCTGCCGATGGCGGCAAGCCGGCTTCCGCCAAGCTTCAAAACACTCGGCTGAATCGCACCAATCTTCTTTGGATCGTTGAGCGGTTTGGTTCGCGACCAAGTGCGGTCCTTCAACGACAGACGCTCAAAATACACAGTCCACAAATCGCTACCGTCGTCCGTCTCATGACTGGTTGGACACAGGATCGAACCATCCTCAAGCTCGATGGGCTTGTTCTTGATCGGTCCCAGAATACCTTCCGGAAGCCTGACCGGGTCGCTCCAAGATACTCCATGATCGGCCGACGTTGTTAGCATTCCCCACCAAGACTGAGGGCTAGGTCCCGCTTTATAAAACAGCATCAAAGGACCTGATGACGGCTGGAACAGAACAGGATTCCATGTTGGGTACCGCTGCACCGATTGATTGGCAACGCCACCCAATTCGGGTGCGCCCGTCCAGCGAAATTGGACGCCATTCGCAACCTCCACCGGCGATGTCCATCCATCGGCTCCCTTTCTAGAAATCCAAATTCCAACATCCTCGGACTTCTCATACTTACCACCAAACCAGGCGATGACGATCGTTCCATCCGACGCTTGTACGACGGTGGATGCATGACAGCTCGGGAACGGGACCTGATCAAAGACAAATTCACTGACGACCACCGCTGCATCCTGGGCCCGACAATCCGCGCGCATCAGTACAAAACATGCACTCCAAAAAAGAGACAGGATTATCGCGCCCCAATGGATCCCGTTGCGAGAACACTTCCAAATCATGCTTACTCGGCTTTCTAAGAAAGGAAGAATGTGACTTGCAACACCTATCGCAAGGCGATGACCATGATAGAAATTCGACTATCGTAGTGGACCATAGCGCAACGCCCCGGGAATGAACATCGGATCGTAAACCGAATTAATCTTCTCAAAGTCGAACGGAGCAATTCCTTCCGAAACGGTCGCAGTTCCAGGCCGTAGCTTCTTTGCTGCGATAGCCAAAAATCCGGATTCCTCTTTACCATCCAGCGTCACCTTCGTTCCTTCGCTCTGGGCATTCAATTCATCCAGCACGCGAACCAAGACGGCAACTTTACGAATGGCCTGTGGTGCGTTGTAGCCGTAAGTGTAGCTTGCAGCAGGTCTAGGATTTTTTACGCGAGGCTGCTCGGTTGCGCTTGAAAACCCATTGGCATCGCGAACCCACATCGCAGCTGCTCCATTCGTTATGCTGCCGATCGAGGTGCCGCCTTCTGCTTCAGGTTCCTTTATAAGCTGAATCCGCTTGAGTGGCTCTGCACTGATGCTCTTAGCGACAATCAACTCACCCACAACGGTATCGACCGAATTCATTACTTGGTAACGGGTGTCGCCAGAATCCGTCACGGACTTGGTCACGCTCAGCGATTTCGCAATCGTGTTGGCAGGCTCCAAAATGGTGTTCCAACCTTCCACGGAGATTTCCGGCTTGTTCTTGATCTGTTGCGCCACATCCGCTTTCCAATTCGCCAATAGCTTTGCCTCCCAGTTGACACCGCTGCTTGGGGCAGGATGCTCTTGATCCCAAACCGTCAACGCACTCGGATCGAGTACTTCGAAGTCCTTTTCTAGTATCGGCTCTTTAAATCCAAGGCCAAACGATTGGTTGATAAATCCATAAAGAGCGACCCGAGAGACATGGTTGAAGTTATGCGGGAAGTGGACAGCAGGAAACAATCGCACGCGATCTTTTACGCCGAACAACTCATAGATTTTTTGCAATTCTGGAAACCCGTCTTTGGGCATGGTTCGCGTCCAATCATCCGCCGCCGTTAACCCCATAGGTCTTGGAGCAATCAGGGATGCAAGTTCGATATTCCCAGTGCCAACGCGAAGGCTGGATGCGTTCTCGCACGTGCATCCACCTTGCATGCCCGTGCTGACCATCACAGCTGGAAAAGCACATGCGATTCGAGGTTCCACGGCTGCTGCCACAAAGGCTTGAGTCCCACCACCACTTGCTCCGGTGATAGCGATCTTGGTTGCGTCAACGTCGTTTCGGCTCGCAAGAAACTCAAACGCTTGCAACGAGTTGATCGTCTGAAGAGCCATAGTGCTTTGAAAGTGACCTTCTGCGATCGAACTGTAAAGCAACCATTTGTCCGCTCCCAAATCTGGGTTCGGCCCCTTCATGCCAAACAAGTGAGATCGATTGTGATCCATCTGTTGGCTATCTGCATACCCTAGCATATCATACTGAAAAACAACGCAACCCATACGAGCTAACTGAACACAGCGAGCTTGCATGTGGTTCCGAGCTGCCGATTCAAAACGCTCTGCTCCGGTTGCAAGTAGTTGCGCGATCTCGTTATCTGGAGCTTGGTAAAAACGGCCATTGATCCAATGCCCGTGCGGACACAAGACGGCTGGATACCGTCGGCCTGATTTCTCCGCTTCCGAACCTTGAGGCAAAAACAGACTGCCTGTAACAAACAAGCCAGGCAAACTTTCAAAATAAACTTTCGACACGGAATAACCATCCATCTGCCGTGGCGAATGAATCACGGGTTGAAGCGGAGCCATGGTCGGCTTAGGCCAAAGTCCAAGCGAAACCAGAACTTGCTTTCGAACCACTTCGGCTCGTTCTTTCCATGCATCTAAGCTTGCAGGCGGTTGGAAAGGAAAATGTCCATCCAGATCTTTCAGCGGAACGACGTCGGCTACTTTGCTGGCCTCTACCAAATTTTCTGTGGGGGTCTCTGCAAGCGTTCGATTCCACAATGATGGAACAAATGCGGTCGAGCCGACGGCGATGAGGGCTATCGTGCTTCGAAGGGTACGTAGCATTCTGGGCATACTGGCTTCCTTAGGTGGGACAACATGTTGGCAAGTGACTGGAGGTCGAGAAACTGGGGGCCAAGAAACTGGGCGGCGAGAAACTAGGCAGGACCCCTATTGTAGCACGCGACCTGGCAGCAAACCTCAATCACTTAAATGCAGACGCAGTTTTTTAAGCAGGTGTTTCGTTCAACTTGCTTTTGGACTGCAATAGGGCAGCGGTGTATCCCACGATGTCACCTCGCTCCTTAGCATGGTTCATCATGGGCTCAAACTGACCCGACAACTGAGCCAATTCAATCAAGGAAGGAGCGATGCCGAAGGGACGCATTCCGCGTGGCATCTTCTTCATCAAGAATTGCATCGCCTCAGCCGGTCTTCCGACACGAGTAAGCAAGTCGGCATACGTTTCAATCGCGACCGTCCCATGCTCTTGTGGATCTAGCGATTCTGCTTTTTGAAGGAACATCCGCAATGCGGCTTCCACGTGCTCGCCAAGCAGTGCCCGGAAAAAAGCCAATGACATCGGATACAGTTCCGCGAACGGCTCGTCACTTGCATACTGATACTGGGTATGCAACTGACGACCGTATTGCGCCAAATCCACCGCCAAACGTAATAGACGAGCATCATCAAGAATTCTTGCGAATCGGACTGTCGACGCCAGGTGCGTTGTGTCCAAATGATAGGACCCATCGCGCAATAACGCAGTGCGTGTTGCAAGCAAGGCTTCAATCGATTTCGATGCATGAACATCGCTGGTCGCATCTAGTTTCTCACGTCGCACGATATCCGCTTTCAGGCTCGCTAAAAGCTCGCTGTGCACATGCTCCACCAACGTCCCTACAGCAGCTTGCTGATCGGCACGGCCACGCATCGACACCACCGACTCCAACATCGTTATCGTGTTGCACGTACCTCGCAAATCCAGCGAAAGCTTGGTCCCTCGACCGATATCGACGGCTTCATGCACCAGCAGCCCCAGGACCGTATCGAGATTTTCATGAGTGACTTCGATATCGGCCATGGCCGCAGCCGCAGCAGCTCGATCTCCAACGGCTCGCATGTACATCCAACCTTCCTGCAAACTTCCCTGTCGGAGCAATGCAGTTCCTACTTCGCTGCATGCTTCAATCAGTCTCTTATCCAGTTGATCTTGAACGTCCGAGTTCCTGAGTGTACCGGATGCGTTATCATCGTCCTCACCCGACGGGTTGATTTGCACGGCAGGTAAGCCAAGCTCAACGCGATGAAACATTTTCAAAGCTTCGAAGAGCTCCGAGTAACGCTTCTCATTGCGCATTTGCTCCACCAGCAGCCGTGCCGCTTGCGATGCGCCCTGGTCTTTGGCTGTGCTTTCCAGTTTGTCGAATAGCTCGTTTGCGTTCAATTTAGTCTAGTGGTGGTTGAGAGTAAGGAATATCAAGTTCAAAGTACGATTAGACAGTGCAAGACCGGACGGTGTGACACCTTCGAATCTACAAGATGGCCAGTGGATTACGAGGATGTTCTAACGTGCCTCGCGTAACCCCGACACGGTTTTCCGCTTTAAGCGATTTCCACACGGTTGCCCCATCTATTTCCCCCTGAAGGAGATCGCGATACAAGGACAGAAGACGCCGAGTTTCGTCGGTAGGTGCGTCGCGTAGGAGCTCGATTCGAAAATGTTGTACGCCCATCTTGATAAGCTTCTCCACGGCCTCGGCACCGCTTTGGGCGTGCCCGTTGTACAAAGTATTGCGACAGCCGATATCCGCATGCAGCACGTGCTCCACCCCCAACCGATCGCGAAGCTTGACATCGTGTCGGTCACACGGCCTACCGCAGTTGGACTTGTTCGTTCCCGGCGAAAGAACTGTACAAAACACACAATGCTCCATGTGAAACATCGGCATGTGCTGATGAATCACAATCTCTAACCAACCGCTGGGCATCCCCTGAACCAATTCGGTCAATTGATCGCGATTCAAGTCATACGAAGCAGTAACGCGCTGGACTTTGCGATTCATCAGCCACTGGGCTGTCAAAGGGTTCGTAACATTCAGCGAAAAGTCCCCGACACTTGGAATGTTGTTTTGCTCTGCATACTCCAACGCCGCTAAGTTCCGGACCAACCATCCATCGGCGCCGTGCTTGGCCAACGCTTTAAACAGCCCCAGCTCGCCCGGTTTCTGAATGCGCAGCGTTGCGAGAAACACCGTCGCACCCGCTTCATGCGACATCTGAACAGCCTGCCGGTATTCGCGGATATCATGAAAATCGACGTAGACGGTTTTCTGCCCCGCTTGCAGCACTTGCTCCAGCTGCTGCAACGAGCGAACCAACACAATCAGTTCGGGATCCGATCGCGAAGCTTCCGACGTCACAGGAATCGAATCCAACATGCGTGCACTAACGCCAGAATCCGAAATCGTTCGCGTCGGCAATTCCATGCGTGCCGCATCCAAACGAATGACCATTTCCTTTCGCAGCTCACCGAGCACGCTCAATGGAATCATGGGGCTACCTGCCAGTTCGGCTTGCAAGTCACGCAACTGGTAAGGAGTATTGCCAAGCCTAGACAGCTGCTTTTTGAGATCGTCAACAGACGTCGGATGCTTTCTTGCCTCCTCCGAAACATGATCGCTTTGCAGTTCGAATTGACGCTGGCTGCCGTCGCTAGCTTCCCACCGAACCGCCATGGCAATCGGGCTACCAACACTTGCACGGAACTGAATGTCGATCGACAAACGTCGCGCAAACTGCTCCGAAGCAAAGCTCGCTCGAAGTCGTTTGCTCAATTGAGGTGCATCGGTCTGCCAAATGATTTGTCCGGGGTGAACATCAGCGTTCTTCAAAAGTCCATTTTGAAAGGCTAGCTCCACTCGTCCAGACGCCGGATAGTCGGTGGATTTCCCCTGGACGAAAACTTGGAAGATGCGCCCCCCAATCTCCGCGCCCGCAATCCGATCACCCTGCAATACAATTCCGTCCCCTTTGATAATGGACGAGTCGAGATCAGCGACCAAACGTTCCCCATGGAGCGCAACCACCTTGCCGATTTCGACTCCTCGCTTGGAGCTGGAAAGACCTGGGACCAATCGTTTGTGATCACACCCCTCTAGCCAACCAGGCGTGAAACCTCTCGAAAAGCTCATCTCCATCTCGCGTTTAGAATCTTCCGTCCACGTCAGACGCCGACCCAACATCGCCGCGTCGATCGCCTCGCGATAGTGCCCCACAATGTTGGCTACATACTCCGGAGTCTTCAGTCTACCTTCGATTTTGAGCGAACACACGCCCGCTTCAATCAAATCAGGTATGTGTTCGTAGCCAGCCAGATCCTGTGGAGAAAGCAAGTATCGATTGTCGCCAAGGTTCTGATCCACTCCATCGCAGATAAGATCGTAATTCAATCGGCATGCCTGCGCGCATTGCCCACGATTTGCGCTTCGGCCCCCCAAGGATTCACTGGTCAAACACTGACCGCTATACGCCACACACAAAGCACCATGCACAAATGTCTCAACAGGCATCGTCGTCGCTGCCGTGATCTTCCTGATTTCAGCAATAGAAAGCTCCCGAGCCAACACGACTCGATCGATCTTCAGCGACTCGATGGCTCGGATTGTTTCCGCCGAAACCATGGTCATTTGAGTGCTTGCGTGAACGCTCAGCGTGGGACAAATCTCATGAATCAACCGAACGGCACCCAGGTCCTGCACCAGCACAGCATCGACACCTGCCGAAGCGAGCTGGGCTACGTGATGCTCAAATTGAGCAAGCTCGTCGGTGAAGATCAGCGTGTTCAGCGTGACATAGCCCGCGACCCCGCGTCGATGCAACAGCTGCATCAACTTTGGGAGATCTTCTAAAGAAAAATTGACCGCTCGTGCGCGGGCATTGAACCCAGACTCCAGTCCAAAATAAACAGCATCGGCTCCGTTTTCGATCGCCGCGTGGATACATTCCCAGTTTCCCGCCGGTGCCAGCAGCTCGGGCGCTGGCCTCGTACAGGACAATTGATTTGTCATGAATTCATTCCCAAAAAAGCAATAGTTACTCGCTTGCCCAATAGTCCAGCACTTGCACTTTGTCCAAATGAGGCTTCAACACTTCGACAAATTCTTTGTGCTTCGGGTGAGGCAAATAGACTTCGCGGTCTGCTTCCGACTTGAAAGTAACCAAGAAGCAATGAGTGAACCCGCCTGCAAGCCCCTCGGGGCTATTGTCCGTTCCGTATTCAAATGCAGCCACTTGAGGAATACTTGTCTTGAGCGAGCGGAACGCATCCACCACTTTCTGAACATCTTCCTTGCTGCTCGAGTCCTTAAACTTAAACATGACAATATGGCGTAGCATCTTAGTCGGTTTCTCTTGAAGGTTGGCAAACCCCAAAGGCATCGCAATCATCGCTGCGAATAGGATGACCATAGCAAATGCGACGGGGCGGACTTGATTTGGCTTTGGACGGGAAGTCGAATCGGTCATCAGGCACCTGATTAGTTTGAATGGCTTGTGGAAAGATGGAAGGAATTGCGAACGTTTAGTTGTACTTGAGACAGTCCAAAACGGCAATTCAATTCGCTCGCGAACGAGCTCCAGACGAGGTTTCTACCAAACAACTTCCACCGAAGCACCAGCGCGAACACCAAGCATCATCGACGCAGAATCCGATACCAGATGCAGCCGAAGTGGCTTTTCGGGTTCAGTAATGGCAATAAAAGTCATCGGAGGTTGCTGATGGTCCAAACCAAATAGACCAAAGGTCTCATGCTCTTCGTCGACGATCACTTTCGTTTCGCTCGAACGATTGATTCGGTCCCATTGCTCATGACCAATGTCGGTAATCAAATCCCCTTGAGGATCAACTTCTATGATTTTACCTTGGATTTTGTCTGCCACGAAAACTACGACCTGTTTACTTGGAGCTCACAATTCGGATGCGCATCACTGCCGCATTTTACCAACGAATCCCCAAAGAGGTTGCGGTCACAAGGAAAAGTTTTCAGGCCTCCCACATAACAACTCGAATTGCACGCGTTCCGAAACGTCTTGCCGGGACCACATGTTCTCTGGCCCGGACGTCCGGACAAACCGCCCTCTTGGAGAACGCAAGCCTCGCTTGCACCAGCGAAAATGTTGGGAATCTCACTTGAATTCCGGTGCAAACACGTGCCCAACCTGCTCTAGGCCAGATTCCCAATTGAATCCATTCCGACCGCCGGACCTAGCAAGCAACCCGCACCTCGCAGGCAACAATGCGAGGCCCAAGACAGTAGGATTAAATTTTTATGAAGCCTTCCGCCTGCCAAGATCAATCAAGATTCGACAGCGTCAAGAGAACGTAGCCGGTAACCAAGTTGGGGTCTCCCTCCATCCAACGTGCATCGGGATTGGTCCAAGAACCGTTTTCTTGCTGAGTCTCTGCAAGCTGTTTCATCAAATCTGCTTTCCAGTCCTTGGGACCATCGACGGTCTCGAACAAGGGCTCATCCAACGCATCCAACGCTTTGGACATAGTCTGTTGATAATAGTACAACCCCGAGCTTCCCATCCCCGGGTTGGTGGAAACGGAATAGTGCTTTTGAAGAAAATCACGAGCCGCCTTCACGCGATAATCGTCTTTGTTCACCCCAGCAAAAATCATGCTCTTCAATCCCGCATAGGTCATGGACGCATACGATCGAAGCCCACCATTCTCATCTTTGCCTGCCATGGAATCTCCGCCGGCAGCGGGCGTGTAGTAAAACCCTCCGTCGTTCACTTTCGACGCAAACTCGGTGGAGTTCGCTGGCGACTCCAAATTTTGGCATCGCGATACAAACAACAGTGCACGCTGAATCGCTTCATCTTCTTCGGAGCATCCCGCATTGCGAAGAGCCTCAATCATGAACGCGGTGTTGGAGAGATCGGGACGTGATTTGCTTCCGTATCCCGCTCCCCCATAAGCGCCATCATCGGATTGAATCCCTTCCCCTTCATCCCACTGTTGCTGTTTAATGAACCGCTCAGCGCCTTGAATCACTTCGGTATAGCGACCGTCCGAATTCGCTTTCGAGAACGCCATGATCGCAAGGCATGTTTCGTAGTTAGCGTGTCGCGACTGCGGAGCGTAATACCCGCCATCCTCGCGGCGTATGCTTTCCAAGTACTTCAGCGATTTCGCAACCACAGGATCTGAAGTGGGCAAATCGACAGCGAGCAGCCCGGCTGCGATGAGGCCCGTGATGCCTGGACCGGTCTTGCTACTAAAAGACCCATCTTCCATCTGCCCAACATCGCGCAAGTAAGCCACCGCCTTCGCGATCATGGCCTTGCGATCACCGGCCGAGCTCCCTTCGGATTTTTCAGCAACATCCCCTGCCATCGTCGTTCGCGCAGCCATGATGCAGGCAAAACAGAGAGTCAAGAATCGGAGCTTCATAGTGCTGTCCTTCGGATGAAATAGCTTGAAAAAAGAGGTGCGTGAAAATAAGGGATGCTAACGGATGCTCAACTGGCGAGTCCAATTTTGCACGACTCCTGTGCAACACCCTTTGCCAATACCGTCCGTGACTGCATTATAGGCTCTAGTCCATCGAAGTCGAAGCGAACGGGCTGCACATATTTTGTCCTGCAGGGAATTGTTCTTGGTTTTCCTTCAAGTACTCTTGAACTGAAGTCCGAAGATTTGCTATTGGAGATGCTGGCCGGTTGTCGGAACGCGGATTCAACGATTCGCGAGGCCCGAACCAGGTTTCCATCGTGTTTCTATTTGTTTCCGATCGAAGTCGATCTGAGCCTCTGATACAAGGGAATCGCATTGAAGATTCGCAATATGATGTAACGCGGCCTCTCTCTCACCCTCTCCCTCCAATCGCTTAACGACCGCAAAACCTTCGTTCGCGATGGAAGCACCGCGCTGCACCCGGCGGCTTATGTGATCTCTTCGTATGGCTTTCTAGACCATCGATCTACCTGAGGAGTTCTAAATTGAGGGTTCGCGGTCATGTTTTCGAGTTCTATCCTGCTGGTCCTTTGCGCTTTCGGTACGGTGATTTCTAAGAACACTGGCGTTGCCGAAGAGTATGTTGATCTGATTGAGTTAAACCATTTCTACGACCATCAAGGTCGTCATGTTTACGATCAGGTTATTTTCTATGAACAGGCTCCCGAGTCTGGTCGCTTTCTAGTGCGTGCCTGGTGCTTGGTAGAAGACCGAGAATTCCAGAATCGTCGGCCGGTCAAAGACGCTAGCTCGGATCTCTACCGAGTCCATTGGTACGATAGCGATCAACGCATGCACCGAAAAATCGTCAGCCAACTATACCGTGAGAGTTGGACTCAGGTGGATCCCGAAAGAGCCAACAAGAGAATTCACGACGAACACTCCCGTATCTCGCTCGTTCAAGTCCCCAAGAAAGCGGACGGACCCAATCAAGATAACAGTCTCGCTGAACGCGAATCGCGACCGGCTCCGACCGCCGCGACAGAGACACTTGTCCAGCGCTAAACTAACGAACACGCTTCACTTCAACAGCATCCACAATATCGCCGTCATTGCGCGGCGAATTGGATGGACTTGAAGGGTTGACTCCAAACGGAAATGGGTTGCCCATCATCTGATCACGTGCAGCGGCAATACGCTCTTTAAGCAGCTCGCCACTGCACACCGCAAACACCATGACCGAGATCAACAACAAACTGATCCCAAACGTGCTGAAGTAGTAGATACCGCACATAAACATCCCTATCGCCATGATCTGACCTGTTCTCGCAGCATAACGCGTTGCCGTAGAGTAGGGCATGATCATGGCCAAAAGGCTGCGAAGAACTCGCCCACCATCCATCGGAAAGGACGGAAGCATGTTGAACAAAACCAAGCCGATATTGGCCAGAAGAAGCTGCTCCAGGGGCGCCATCCGAGCCAAAGTCATGTCCTTATCGGGGGTCAGGTTGGCTTGAATGGAAAGTCCCAAAACCAAAACAATCGCAATCACGACATTGACCATGGGGCCTGCAATCGCAACCACCAGTTCCGCCACGGGCGATCGAGTAAAGTCACCCATACGCGCAACACCCCCAATCGGCAACAACGTGATGTCGATGGTTGGAATACGGAACCAGCGACCTGCCAATGCATGCCCCATTTCATGCAAGAAAACACATCCAAAAACGGCGAAAACAAAACCTAAGGCTTTCAAGGCAGAAACAAACCCTTGATTCAAATTCGTCAGCAACACATACATGGCCAAAAGCCAAAAGGACCAATGGATGTAGACTTTGATGCCCAGCAACTTGCCGACATAAATGGTTTGTAACATAAAGTTGGAAATGGCCTTTGTTAAATTCGAAAGCGCTGAACACGGTTGTTGCCTGAGTCTACAACGTAGACTCGATTGCGAGAATCGGTCGCCGTTGCCCACGGCTGATTGAGCTGCCCCGGTTGGCTTCCCGGACTTCCCCACGAAGCAATCGGATTGCCATCCAGATCCAGCTTTTGAACCCGATGGTTTCCGAACTCGCTAACCAAAATGGAGCTATCTTTTGTCAACGCAATGCCATAAGGATATTGAAGCTCGCCTGGCGCGTTCCCCTGCTTGCCAATCGCTTTGACAAATAAGGGGGTCGCACCGCGCCAATCAAGCACCTGAATTCGATGGTTGCATGCGTCTGCCACCCACAGCAAACCCTCGCCGTCTATACAGAAGCTCTGAGGGCGGCTGAATTGAAGCGAACCGTTTCCATGCTCACCCATGCGATCGATGTAGGTTCCATCGGCCGAATAGCGATGAATGCGATCAAACTCCCCGTACTCACCGCAAAAGAAGTCTCCGCCGGGTGATCGAAGGATGTCGGTCACAAACGCGAACTGTCCCGGCTCCGGACCGTTTACCCCGCCAATGGTTCGATCCTCCAGCAATTGCCCTTCGGGGGTGTAAAACAAAAAACGATAGTAGTGAGTATCGGCGACCATCAAGACCCCATCCCGATCCATGCTCAAACCCGTTGGCTTGCCCGATTCAATCTCCGGCGTACGCCAGCCGCGTATGAACTTGCCTTGATCGTCAAAAACTTGAATGCGGCCCGTTTTGTCCGATACATAGATTCGGTCGGCACCGTCGATCGTGATCGCTCTCGGCTTCTGAAAACGACCGTCCGCAAGGCCTCGCTGCCCAAAAACAAGATCGGGCAAATCCGATCGTCCACTGGCACCCGTTCCCGTGCAACCTGGCAAGCCAACCACCAAAGGAATCGCGGATGTGCCTGCCAAGACGGCTCCAGCCGAACATGCATTTTGAAGAAATGTCCGCCTTTTCTGCATTGATTCCACGTTTTTAGCTCGGCTTGGCGCCATATCTCTTGGGGGCAGGAAACTTATCTTCAGACACACGATTCGGCCACGCGGGGAATCGACCGGCTCTGCAACATCCGATATCATACCGGATTGGTATTCAAAAACACAGAATCAGCCGATCTGATTCTGTGGGCTTTGCTCCTGAATCGGAATGTAATGCTACCTGTATGACGAAGATTCTAAACTGGAAACATTCCGATGATCCTCGAGATGTTGTTCATCTGGCAGTACAAGCCTTAACCGAAGGCCATATTGTTGCACTTCCATCGAGCAATTCTTACCTGCTGGCCGCCAGTGGGCTACAGCCAGACGCCGTAGCGAAGCTGAACGAGTACGCAAAAACGAGCCCCATTGGACTTTCGTTGGCCATGCGTGCCGCCGATGAAACCTTGGATTACTTTCCGGATCTGAGTTCCGCAGCCCGTCGGTTGGCCAATAAATCATGGCCCGGACCAATCATGATCAGCTTGAAGGATTCCCACCCCGCCAGCCTGGTCAAGTGCATGGCGCCCTCCGTTTCCAATCTTTTGACGCAAGACACTGAACGAATTCATGTTTGGCAACCTCATCACGAGGTACTGGAGCACGTCGGGAAACTGTTTTCAGGACCACTGGTTTGCGCCTTGGCGACCGGCCCCAAAAACTCGTTTGCCCCGCAATTAAGCGATTTGCAAACCGCTCTAGCCGTGCTTGCAATCGACGATGGGGCCGCAGAAGCGCCTGGAATACCCACAATTGTTCAAATCGATGGAAACCAAGGTCAAATTGTTCATCAGGGGATCGTCGGGGAAGATGCCCTGAAGAGCATGTCGCAATGGATAGTTTTGTTTGTGTGCACCGGCAACACTTGCCGCTCTCCCATGGCCCAAGCCATGATGCAACGAAAGATTGCAGAGCGATTCAGCGGCACTTCGAAAAACGGGAACACACCCGTGGTAGCAATTTCAGCTGGTGTTTCTGCCTTTGGCGGCGAACCTGCCTCGCACGGCGCCGCAGCGGCTATCAAAAGTTTTGGAACCACCTTGGACCAACATCAAAGCACTCAATTAAATTCGCGTCTGGTAGAACAGGCGGATTTGATTTTGGCGATGGGGAATCGCCATCGTCAAGTGATCTCCTCGCAGTGGCCTGCCATGGCACACAAGGTGCACTTGATCTCTCCCGACGGCAATGAAATCAGCGATCCATTTGGTGGTCCATTGGAGATCTACCAACGATGCGCATCGCAACTCGATCAACACACATCCTATTGGGTTGATCAACTGAACCTGGAATCGCTCATACAATGGCGATAGAGCAGTCGGATGAATTCACTTTTGCAAATGAATGGAGTTTAAACAATGCGAATCGCCCTAGGTAGCGATCATCGTGGGTTTCAAATCAAAGCCAAGCTCATCACTTTGTTGACCGCGGACGGTCACGAAGTCGAAGACTTTGGCACACAGAGCGACCAAGCCGTCGATTACCCCGACTTCGCAATAGAAGTTGCAAAACGGGTAGCCAATGGATCGGTCGAGCGAGGTATTCTTATCTGCGGGACCGGTTTCGGTATGGCTATCGCCGCCAATAAGTTTCACGGTGTCCGAGCTGCCGCTTGCGCTGATGAAGTGATGGCAGAAATGTGCCGGCGGCACAACGATGTCAACGTATTGTGCTTGCCTGGTGACTTGATCGGGGACCGCCCTGTTGGAGATCTTGTCCGTGTCTGGCTCGCAACGGAGTTCGAAGGTGGCCGGCATACGCGACGGCTTGAGAAGATCGTTGAAATTGAAAAACAAGCCGGTTAGAGTCTAAAGCTCGTTGGAAAATTTTGCGTTTCCGGTGGCTCCGGATACATTGACGAAGTTTAATATTCCATTTGGAAGCGTAAGACCATGAATATTGTCGAGTCATTGCGAGGGCAGTTTTCAACGGAGTTGAGCAACAAGCTAGGCGGTCTTGTTGGCGCCAAGGAATCGGACATGAGAAAGCTAATTGACGCAGGAATCCCTTGTATTCTTGCCAGCCTCGCCCTAATTGCTTCGAAACCCTCTGGTGCCCAAACGATAGCCAAGGCGCTCGATAGCTTAGGCCCAAATGCATTTGGCTCGAACGAAAAAATGCTTGAATCAGATGCCATGATTTCAGGTGGAAGCCTGCTCAGCAACGTACTCGGAAACAACTTGGTTGACCAGATCGCAGCGACCGTTTCGACGTATACCCAGCTGAACCTATCCGCCGTGAGGATCGGCTTGGGCTACTTGATGCCTATGATCTTGGGAGCCGTCGGTGCGGAAACCATTGCTGCCAACGAGGCGGTTGACGCCACCCATCCTGACAACCAGGCTTGCGAGGCGACATCCATTTCAAATCTGTTTCGTACACACCGGCTCGGGATATTGTCCGCGATTCCTGATGAACTTCCGCTCACAAAGATACCAAGCTTTCAAGCGTTCCTAAAAAAAGTTTCGCAGGGCGAACAAGGGGTGCCACTGGAACGTGCCAGCATTCTCGGCCCATCACTGGTTTCGTTCGCCGTTCTCGTGGCCCTTTTGGTTTCTGGGCTATTTGTTTTTGATCCTAATCGCACGACTGAAGAACAGAACACTCAACGAATATCAAATGCCTCAGACGCACGTCCCAGAATGATCTTGGGAACAACCGGCGTGTTCACCATGGCATTAGATCTATCCGATGATACAGCCAAACAAGAAGGCCCCCCCAAAGCTATCAAGGCCCTCAAATCAAGAGTCAAGGAATCGGTAAATCGTTTAGCCACAGTCTTGGAGAGTTTTGATACCGAATCCGTTTCAGAAGCGAACTCCCAAACCCTCGAAGAAGCGATTAGCAACCTGGATGAACTTGCGGAAAGCACCAAGTCCATGCCATCCGAAGGACGATTCGTGGTAGCATCGCTCGCGAAATCCTACTCGAAGCAATTGAATCCACTCATTGAAACCGTACTTCAGATGCCGGAACTCAACGAATCGATCCGAAAGTCGCTCCACCAGTTCCGGGATAAATTACAGGCCATGGCCGGTTAAGAAAGTAGTTCTTCGAGATGAGCACAGCATCCGAACTGTCGAATGAAGTTTCAACCCGCCAAGCTGCCCCAGCACGCCTTGCCAGCGTCGACATCTATCGCGGCATGGTCATGTTTCTCATGCTTGCTGAAATGCTTCGGCTGGAAGAACTGCACAAGATTGCCACCGATGGCGGATGGCTATCGAAGATGTTCGGCTGGATAAGCTTTCATACCTCGCACGTCGAATGGCATGGTTGCTCGCTCCATGACATGATTCAGCCAAGCTTCACATTCTTGGTAGGAACTGCCATGGTCTTTTCGCTCGCCTCGCGAAAAGCCAAAGGTCAATCCTGGGGCGGAATGTTCTTGCACGCAATGCTGCGTAGCCTGACCCTCATCTTTCTAGGTATCTTCCTGAGAAGCCTCGGCAAGCCAATAACGAATTTCACTTTCGACGACACCCTGACGCAAATTGGACTTGGATACTGGATCCTTTTTTTGCTCTCTGGATTATCCCTCCGAGGGCTAATCATCAGCTTGAGCATCATCCTGGTTGGCTATTGGATCGCGTTCGTTGCGTATCCTTTGCCAGGGCCCGACTTCTCTTACGAAAGCGTCGGCGTTGCATCGACTTTGGCCGAACACGACTCGGGACTCGCTGCTCACTTCAACAAGAATTCCAATCTTGCATGGGCCGCTGATCGTTGGTGGATGAACCTGTTTCCTCGCGAATCACCGTTTCTATTCTCGGCCGGGGGCTATGCGACACTTAGCTTTATTCCCACTCTGGGAACCATGATCTTAGGCTTGATTGCAGGTCGATTCCTTCAGCAAAGTCATGCTGCTGGCCGAAAACAAATTCTGCTATGGTCCGCAGCCGTTATCTGCATGCTTGTCGCTGTCGCAATAGATGCAATGGGAATTTGCCCCATTGTGAAGCGTATCTGGACACCAACCTGGACCCTTTGGAGCGGCGGAATATGCTTCGCATGGCTGGCCTCGCTGCATTTGATCTGCGACATGGAGGGATGGAAATGGTGGGGATTCCCGTTTCTCGTAATCGGATCCAATTCGATCGTTGCTTATGTCATCAGCTGGACGCTCGTGGAACCGATCCATCAAGCCCTAGAACGCCATTTCAGCTTCATCATCAACGCAGTAGCTCGCGTGCTTGAAAACCTGTTGAGCCAATTCGCGAGCCTAAACGACCAAGCGATCGTTCGTGAATTCACGCTAGGAGCCATGACGATGTGCGTCGTTTGGCTGATGTTGTGGTGGCTGTATAACAAAAAAATCTTCGTTAAGATTTAACTGTTCTGCTGATCTCTCGCTAAAAGATCTTCCCATCGAGCGTACGCAGCAACCAACAGCTCATTCAGTTGACTGAGACGCGCCTGATCCTTTGCCAATTTGTTTTGTGATGACTTAAAGTACTCGGGTTTTTGCATTTCTGCGTGGATCGTTCGCTGCTCTGCCTCGTAGCTTTCGATCTGCTGAGGAAGCTTTTCTAGATCTTGCCGTTCTTTGAACGATAGCTTCTTAGCGACGGCAACACCTTGACCGCCACCGGATGCGGACTTCTCTGCTTTGGAATTGCTAGACGTGCCCGGTTTCGCAGCGTTCTCTTTGTTGGCTTTATTCAGGTCCGCTTTGCGCTGACGAAGCCAATCGTCATAGCCACCGACATATTCCTTGATACCTGACTTCTCGAAGACAACAGTACTGGTCACCACGTTATTCAAAAAGGAACGATCGTGGCTGACAATCAGAACGGTCCCTTCGTAGTCGACCAATCGATCCTCCAAAAGCTCCAACGACTCCGTATCCAAATCATTGGTCGGTTCGTCCATCACCAGCATGTTGGCAGGTCGAGCAAACAGTTTCGCCAACAGCAATCGATTGCGCTGCCCACCGGAAAAGAAACGAATGGAGGATCGAGCCTGTTCCGGAGTGAACAAGAAATCCTGCAAGTAGCCAATGACGTGCTTCGACTTTCCATTGACCGTGATCATGGTCTTGCCTTGGCCGACATTCTCTTCGGCGGTCTTGTCCATATCGAGAACTTCGCGCGTTTGATCGAAGTATGCAATCTCCAACTTCGTCCCAAGCTTGACAGTACCGGCCATGGGTTCCAGACGCCCAAGCAAACCTTTTAGCAGGGTCGACTTACCGGCTCCATTGCGTCCAATGATCCCCAGCTTATCCCCTCGCATGATCGTGAGATCCAAAGGTGGAATGATTGTCTTTCCACCATATCCGAACGACGCCTGCTTGAGGTCGCAAACCAGCATGCCGCTTCGTTCCCCAGCATCAATTTGCAAACTGACGCTTCCTTCTTTTCGATAACGCTGAGCATGCTTCTCACGAAGTGCTTCCAAGGCGCGGACACGCCCTTCGTTTCGCGTTCGCCGGGCCTTGACCCCTGTTCGAATCCAAACTTCTTCCTCGGCCAATTTCTTATCGAACAAGGCTTGTTGCTTTTCTTCTGCAAGCAAAGCCTGCTCTTTCCGCTTCAAAAACGTCGGGTAATCGCACGACCAATCAAAGAGCTTGCCGCGATCGATTTCAAGAATTCGGTTGGCAAGCTTGGTGAGAAACGCACGGTCGTGAGTCACGAACAACAGCGTCGAAGGTAACGACGCCAAAAATCCTTCAAGCCATGTAATTGCATCGATATCCAAATGGTTCGTCGGCTCGTCCAAAAGAAGCACATCGGGCTTGCTGACAATCGCCTGAGCCAACAGCACACGACGCTTCATGCCTGTCGAAAGCCGTTCAAAATGAGCTTCCCCATCCAGCTCCATTTGCTCCAAAGTGCGTTCCACCATCTGGTCTCGTTGCCAATGGTTCTCCAGCTCCGAAAGCTCGGCGGGCAAGCCTCGGGCGATAATCTCGGAAACCTTTCCGGTAATCTCCAGGGGAACATCTTGAGGCAGGATCGCGACTCGCGTGCCATCGTTAAGTTCGATCTTTCCACCTTCAGGTTGCTCTTGCCCCGATATCAACCGCATTAAGGTGGTCTTGCCACATCCGTTGCGTCCCAAAAGTCCGATGCGTTCCCCCATATCGATTCTGCAAGAAACCTCGGAGAGCAAGCGAGGCCCGCGATAGCTGATCGTTAAGTCTTGGATAGTAATCTGCGGCATGCAACGGAAACTTTCGAGCGAAGGAGCGATTCATCGGCCAGAACGGCCAATATAGCTCGAATCCTTGATTTTCCTACCGCTATCTTCTTCGAAGCAACCCCGGCTGCGCATCCAAATCCAAATCATCGAACTGACCCAAGTGAATTTTCTCCCACGCCAAGGCCCCCATCACTGCGTTATCCGTGCACAGTTCCGAGGGTGCAATGTGCAGTTCGATTTGGTGCCGCTGGCATGCGACCGCCAATTGCTCTCGAAAGGGACGATTCGACGCGACTCCGCCCCCAACGCACAACCGGTTCACCGAAACCTGCTTGCATGCCTGCACACTTTTACCGATCAAACAATCTAGGATCGCTTGCTGGAACGAAGCCGCAATGTCCGCTCGCACTTGATCGGGCAGCTCCGATGGCCCCCAAGTGTGTTTTCCAACACCCGCAATCCGATAGCGAACCGCAGTCTTCAATCCCGAAAAACTAAAGTCCAGTCGTTTCTTGTCATCTAACATCGGCCGTGGGAACGCGATCGCCTTGGGATCTCCCTTTTCTGCTAGCTTCGAAAGTTGAGGGCCGCCAGGAAACGGCAGACCAAGCATGACCGCAACCTTATCGAATGCCTCCCCGGCCGCATCGTCGATCGTTCCAGAAATGTAAGTCCATTGAGCCGGTGACTCGCAATGGTACAAACTGGTATGCCCACCGCTGACCACAAACCCAACGCAAGGAAAAATGCTTTCGGGTTTGCCGATACCGCATGCATAAATGTGTGCCTGGACATGATTGATTCCCACCAGTGGCTTGTTCCACGCAAGAGCCAGCCCCTTGGCAGCCGAAAGCCCAACCAGCAACGATCCGGGCAAGCCAGGATGAGTGGCCACCGCGATCGCTTCTAAATCGCATGGGGCAACCCCTGACTGCTTTAATGCTTGATCAATAACAGGCAAGATACGTTCCAGATGAGCGCGGGCTGCAATCTCAGGAACCACCCCCTGGAATCTTTCATGAAGCTCCGTTTGAGTCGCGATGCATTCGCCCAGCACGATACCATCATCCGTAATGACCGCAGCCGCAGTCTCATCGCACGTGGACTCGATCGCCAACAAGATACGTGGCATCAGTAGGAACCTATTCCTTGGACCGGGAGCGAAGGAGCTGCAAAGTGCGTTCTTTGTCGGAATCAGGCAAGGCCTCCGCTAACGGTTCAATCACCGCCAGCTGGCTTCTCAACCGAGAGAAAATCGAATCTTCGACAATCACCAGCGACTCAAGCCAATCTTCGAGCGCTGTAAAGTCAAATTGAAGAATCTCCGATGCGACCAAAGCATTCTGCACTTCATGGCCGCGACCGTGCGGTCGTAGAAAGCGAAGCAATTCCGAGGTTTTCGGCAATCGACCTCGTCGTAACACATCGATGGAACGAAGCTGCCCCGATTTGGAGTAGTCTGAAAATCGGTCCGCAATCAAAGACAACGTGGTGTCGGTCCGGCATCGAGCTAAGCTGATGGCGGCAGTGTCCGCAATCATGGCATCCATGTGATCGATCAGCTCAACAAAGTAGGCTTCGTAACCGATCAGCCGATAACGACTGCTTAGCTCAAGACACGCCAGCGACACTTGTTCCGCAGAGCGTTCTTGGCCGCTGGTCTGAAGAGCCATCAGCCCTTCTTTCAAAATGTCATCGATGCGCCCTTGAAGAAACTGGCTCTCTAAGACTTCATAGAGATTGCCAATGCTTCCGGGATTGGTCGACAACGTCTCTGCCAAGTCTGGAAAATCGCGATCGATCCATTCGCAACGGGCTTGCATCTTCTGATCGCTGACACGAAAAAAGATTTTGGATGTTTGCTTCAGCTGACGAATGGCTGCAATATGCGGGGCAAAGGTCACGGGAGCCGAAACCGATACGGCTTCGATGAGCTTGCCAGCGCAACGGCAAGTGCGATCTGTTAGCTCCCGACCGGCCACCATTCTGCCAGCTCGTTCAATGCACTCCCCAACGAATTCGGCGGGGATCGAGAAGTAGGTCAACAGGGGAAATTCTGGAAACGCTTCACTGACTCCGTATTGGTCCCAGGCCTCAAAAATTTTGGGGAGCCAACGTTTGTCATTCGAGAAACTGCTGCTCAGAAGTTCTAAAGCCGCCGAACGGACATTCTGCTTTTCGTGATTTAAGAGACCAATTAAGGTCGTATCATTCAGTGCCATTGCTTACAGGTCGACCCATCTGCGCTCCGTCGCGCTCTGGAGAATAGCTTCGCAAAGCAAGATCTCTCGATGCCCATCCTCAAAGGTTGGATAGGCCGCTAAGCTCGCTGCGTTTGCGGATCCGGGTTGCTCATTTGGATGCTCGATCGCTTGATAGAACGCTCGGAACAATTGTTTGAAGGTGTCGGGGAAGCCTTCATTGTGTCCGCCAGGATACTGCGCATGCGACCGAGCGGGTTCCGACAGCAGCCCAGGGTCGCGAAGGAGTGTTTGATTGGCGGTATCGCGATTGCCCAATTGAAGCTCGTCAGGGTGTTGGCTGTTCCAGGACATACTTTGCTGGGAGCCAGCTATTTCCCATCGAATCGAATTCTTATGGCCAGCCATCACCTGAGACACATGCATGACCCCTCGAGCACCATTGCCGAATCGAATCAACACGCTCCCGAAATCTTCGGTGTCGATGGGGACTTCAACGCATTGTTTTGGAGCTGTGCTGAGCTTGCTAGTGAACGTCTCGGTGGTACCGACAGGTCGCTTGCGAATCGGAAACACTGTATGCAGATCGGCGCAAACAGAATGGATGTCGAGCGAGCTAATGGATTGGACCAAGTCCAGCCAATGAGTTCCAATATCGGCCAGGGCACGCAGCGGGCCTCCTTCGGACGCAAGCACTCGCCAATTGAAGTCCGAATCTTGATGCAACCAGTCTTGGGTGTAGCTGCCTGTGATGTGAAAAATGTCCCCAAGCAAACCTTGCTGAACACGCGTCGCAGCTTCGATACACAGTGGATAGAAACGCACGTTGTAATTGACGCCAGTGAGCGTTTTGGCCAGCCCAGCGTGTCGAACAAGCTCAGCGCTTTCGGTCGAGTTCATCGCCAACGGCTTTTCGCACAGAACATGCTTTCCCGCGTCCATACACCGAATCGTTTGTTCGAAATGATACCGGTTGGGGCTGGTGATATGGACGACATTCACTTCCGGATCTGCAAGCAAATCGTCTAAGTCAGCGTACGCTCTGGGGAGTCCAAATTTGGCTTGGGTGGCCTGGGATTTGGCCAAATTCGACCCTAGAACTCCTTGAACGCCAACGCCCGCACGAAGCAATCCTTCGATGTGAACCGGACCTATAAATCCAGTCCCTATGACAGCAGCTTTTGAACGGAACATGTTGATTTGGCAAGACAAAATGGAAAACGCAGAGTACTCTGAGGCCCAAAATACACCACAATCGAGCTGCCGAGGAGGGGAGTTCTCGATTCTGCTGGGATAAGCAAAGGCGAAAGCAAGGACCATGCATCGATTCGAACATATACGGCACAAGCCACCCACGGTACCCATTCAACCCAGAGAATTGCTGATCGTTTTGGCCCCCATGCGCAGCAATGTCAACCTCAGCCGAATCGTGCGGCTAGCTGGGTGCGCCGGAGTTCTCAAAATCATCCAATGCGGGCCGGGCAAAGTGGATCGGGAAATCGCTCGGGATGCAATCGATGCGGTCGAAATTGTCCAGAGAAGATCGCTCGCACCCGTTCTTGAACAACTCAAAGAAGAAGGCTATTCCCGGGTAGGACTGGAACAGACCACCAATTCTAATTGTCTTTATGATTTTTCTTTCGAGCATCGCACTGCGTTGGTCATCGGAGCCGAACGAGAAGGGCTCACCCAAGACGAATTGGACCGTCTGGATCATGTGGTGGAGATTCCAGTATACGGACGCCCATTCAGCTACAACGTGGCGACCGCAACCACCATGGCCGTTTACGAATACTGCAACCAGTTTCGTTAACCTTGTTGGTCGGCGGGCAAAGTTCGGAGGGCAAAGTAGAGAACTCCGTAAAACGGCTTGGTATCCATTGGATGACATTGGGAAGAAGTCGAAACGTAGTCAACACGACACGGCCGCCAAAAGTAGCAGGCACGCTCCGCCGTGCCGTCCGCAGCGGCGCACGGAAAGTGCCTACTAAGATAGATTTTGTCAGTTGCGCCTAACGGATCCCGAAACCAACGGAACGTTCGCAGACCTACCGTCGATTGATAGCGAACCGAGTCCGGTTTCCCGAGTCGAAAATGGCTAAAGAAACGAACGTCGCAGGAGAAGATTCCGGGCGACTTTCTTAACATTTGCCAGCATTCCCCAAATCGGACTTGCGGTGTTTTGTCGCGGTATTTAACGTGGGTCAGCCAGGGGGAAAAACTATTTTCCTCGGCTGACCGGTGTTAGACTCCTTTTCCCCCCAAATGACTCTGGGGAGAATTTATTGTTACCCAACTCAAGAGCAGCGCATGAAGTATGGAATCGCTTTCACACTTTTGGCCGCTCTGATCGCCTACATCGCGATCACAAACGGAGGCTCGGCATACCTCTTGCTTTGGCCTGCACTATCATTCCTTTTTGTCGCCTTCGCGTACTTCGGCGCTGGCCCAACAGTGTTTGGCAAACAGCAATGCGGAACGCTGGAACCAATTCGGCAGATCCTCCTTGCTCCATTCCTGCTCTATCTTTGGCTGGTCTGGCACATGGTTCGTCTAATCTCTCGTGAAGCCCCTTACGACCAACTGACCGAGTCCGTTTTTATTGGCCGACGCCTCCTTTCATCGGAGCGGCCAAAGCAATTTGACCATATTGTTGATTTGACATGCGAATTCAACGAACCGTCCGCAATGCGATCGACTGGATACATCTCGTTTCCAACGCTTGATACACATCACCCGTCTATTGAGGAATTGCGCAGACGCGTTGAAATCATTGCAAATCTTGATGGCACCGTTTACATTCATTGTGCACAGGGGCACGGACGGACTGCCACGCTTGCAATTGCGTACTTGCTCCATACTGGTCATTCGGCTACGGTCGACGCTGCCATCACATACGTTTTGGATCGCCGTCCGCTCGCCCACCTCGGACGTTCGCAGCGTCAAATACTTCAAGCACTCAGGATGTCGGGTAACAATCCGATGCACCCAAGCGGCGGATCAGCCGTTGCCTGATGGAAAATTAACTCGCCGCCGCTGGGTGATCGGTCGCGTTATCCCTCTCAATCACATTGTTGAATGTAAGGTCCCCGCATTATCGTCGCTTACAGATTTATGAAATGCTCCAGAAAGCAGGCAATAATTTCTCCCGATTTGCGAATACGGATGCGAACACCAGTCTTCCTGTTCTTCCGAGGCATAAAGTCAAAATGAGACACTTAACCGGATCAATTCTTTTGTTGTTTCTGCTAGTGATGACTGGGTGCGGCAAAAAGAATCCCGTTGGCGCTGGCGGCCCTCCTGCAAGAATGCTTAAACAGAAAGAGATCGACGAAAAACATGCCGCAAACTTCCTTGCGGGTGCAAAGGATTTTCAGAATGACGGTCATCCGAAATACGCGATCAACACACTCAAAGAACTGCTTGAACAGTTTCCAGATTCCGAATCTGCTGTTGAGGCGAAGCAAATGCTTGCTGAAATAGAAAAACAAAAATCCGATGCCGAGACGGAGGCCAACGATCGCGAATCGGGAGAGACTATTGCCGTTCAAGGGTTGCTGAGGCATTTCCCACAGGACGTGAAAAGCACGGAGGCTTGGCTTGGGCATGAATTCATGGTCGGCGAAACACCAATTCGAATTACCGAAAAAGTTCCGCGTGACGTTTTGATAAATATGGTAGGAGAGAACGTTGAGATCGAGGGCTTATGGAATGCAGGTGAGAAATGGGAGCCCCCCAAGCCTGCCGAGGAAGGATTTCAGTTGCAGTATCCTTTGTATCCTGAGGGCTCGACTGTAGTAAGGGGGGCAGGAATCGAGGCGTCCTCGGTTACAAAGATTGATAAGTGAGTCGCAGCGCAGGTTCTCAATTGGGATAACCAGTCGATGCACGGGAGCCGGAAAACGTCATGCTTTTGCTTCGCTCGTCAACGTCTACTCCCGGCCCCGTGATCTCAAACGTTATGCGAGAAGATTGATGCGACTCGAACAGTACACAGTTGACGCAATTGGACGGGCAATGGGGATCGCTTCCATTGCTACCCTGCCTCCGCCCACTGTACGTTCATTCCGCGTGCTCCTAAAGCCATCCTTCACACCAGAAGTTTGCTTGACAGCAATCGAATCAGACACCGAAGCGATCATTGAGGTTGTGAGCTTGTACGAAATGCTATGGCATCGACCTTTTCCGTGCGTTTTAAGAAGCGAAAAAGAGTCTTTAGCAATCGAAAGAGAATTCTTTCAACAGTTGAATGATCTTTTTGACGACGCATGGGATGCTATTCATCTCGACGCGCGTCCGGTGGTGGTTTGCGATGGAATGGGAATCGACATGTTTCGACGTTGCGAATGCAATACCGAAACAATTAGTACATATGTGAGTGGACGACCACTCGCGACATTCCTAGAAACAATCTTGCCTCGATTGCATTCCGGTTTCAGGAATCGTCTTTTGCGCAACAACCTCGCTCATTGCGGAAAATATGCTAGATTAGAACTGGGTCTCGAAACACCACCTCATTTCGAGAGTCCCAAACGATATCTTGGCGTCTTCGGTGTCGAAGAAGATCGCGGTGAGATCATTCGCGTACTTTCAAACATGCCGGAATCGCATAACAAACCGATGCACCCAAGCGGCGATCAGGCGCACTAACAAATCAATGCTTCATCCCGCCGCTGGGTGAATCGAACCGTTCTGCGTTGAAAATCCAAGGATGCAATGGACAAGGAAGAAGCCATCGAAATTGTTCTGAACGAGGTATGCCAAGAGTCTGGTGTATACACTTTACTTAGGTTGGGGCAGACGCCCGATCCAGTACTTGGTCGAGACCTTTGCATCGCACTTCGAACACTCTGGCGAGCGTTTCAGGATCAACCGACGCAACTACCAACCGATGTCATGAGAGCGTGCGCCGGGATTCTCGCCTTTTATCACGAGGCAACAATTAACTTAAACGAGAGCTCGGATTCAAAGGCTGTTACTTTACTCAACGACATAGGATTAAATGCCTACGGTGTGCTTATGGGGAGGGAAACACAAATGGTTTTTCGTGCCGATCTAGATGACAATGCCGAGTACTTTCGTTACAAAAGCTGAATGATCGCAGAACAATGGCATGCACTCCGAGGGCTCGATCGTCCGAGTTTGGTCGTTGCCCTTGTTTTTTACTCGCCCCGGGTGATGCCGGGCGTTCGGCAGAAACATCCGTAACGAGTGCTCGGAAACCATAAAATGCAATTTCATTCTCTCTGTATTGCTGCATTTTTTGTCGCCGTTGCTCCGACCGGATCTGTCGCTTCCGATCCCGTCACCACGGGCGAGTACGTCATTACTCAGTCGTGGTCGCAGGAAACGGCTTTTCAACGTGCGTATTACGTCCATGTTCCCGAACACGCAGGGAAGAATAGGCTTCCGGTTTTCATCTTCCTACACGGTAACGGCGGTCACGCACTGGAAGCCATGCGCGGATTCAGCCGACACCGCAAGACCATAGCGTCGCAATACATTACAGTGTTTCCGCAGGGCTATCGCGAGAGTTGGAACATTGTTGCCGAGCGATCCAAAGCCGATGATTGCGAATTCATTGAAGCGATTGTTGGGAAGCTGGCCAAAGCGGACAACGTCGATCCAAAGAACTTTACGATCATGGGCTCGTCCAACGGATCAGCTCTGGTGAATCAACTGATGATCGAAAGCGACCTGTCACACGTTCGCAACTACATCAGCGCCGTCAGTCCTCTTAACGTGATGCAGTACGACGGCAAGGACTTCAAGGCCAAGGGCGACGACAACAATTACACAGTTGCGGCGACTCCCGTCAGGGGCAAGCGACTGATGAATATCTCGGGGCTGAAAGACGATCTCGTTCCATACATGGGCGGACCTTCAAGAGCGATTCCAGGCAAAGACGGCAAACTGACGTTTGTTGCCGCCGAAGAGTCGACGTTTGTTTGGGCCCGTCACATGGGACATGAGGGGAAAAGAATCACGGAGCCATCCCGAATCAGCGGCAATTTGGAGGTTTTCAGCTATCTTGACGGCGACGTAATCCATTACAAAGTCCAGCATGAAGGGCATGGTGCAGAGCGTGGAATCCCAGAGCAAGCGTTACTGGATTTCCTCAAAGGCAATCATCCCGACCGTAAGAAGTGAGCAAAGGCCCGACAAGCGATTTAGGGGGCATTAGGGCAGAACGGTGCCACCCACCTTCGGGCAGAACGGTGCCACCCACCTTCCGCTTGATTTTGGCGATGACCGTTGGTAGAATGGTCGCACTCAAGGAGATTGATTATGCCTAGGCCTTTGCGTTCTGAGATCTATAGCCCACTAGAAGTTTCTATCCTGCACGTGTGCCAACGTTGCGTTCGGCGGGCGTACTTGGCAGGTGTTGATGATGCCTCCGGGAAAGACTACTCCTACCGGAAAGAGTGGATTCGGCAGCGGATTGAGAAGCTTGCCTCGGTCTTTAGCGTGGATATTTTATCCTATGCGATTCTTTCGAACCACCTGCACATTGTCGTCCGCAACCGGCCCGATGTCGTGAAAACTTGGTCGGATAAACAGGTTGCCTTGCGGTGGCTTCAGATTTTCCCTGGGAAGCGAATCGACGAGCAGTTGGGCGATCCAACCACGAGCGATGTGGATGCCCTAGCTAAAGATGCTGAAAGGCTGGCATTGGTGCGTAAAAGGCTTTCGGATATCTCTTGGTTTATGCGAGCGTTGTCGGAGCCGATCGCTCGAATTGCAAACCGTGATGACAAATGCACGGGGGCTTTTTGGGAAGGTCGTTTTCGGGCTCAGAGAATTATTGATGAAGCGGCTTTGCTGGCTTGTTGCATGTATGTCGATTTGAATCCGATTCGTGCTGCTATGGCCGAATCGCTTGAGAAATCGGAGTTTACGTCCGCTTATGATCGGATTGCGGCTCAGGCTGGAAAGAAGATCGACTCGTCGGCAGCTCAAATGAAAACGATTCCGAAAGAGGAAGCGGCCAAGATGTTGCGCGAGCTGACGCCGGACCAGTTGAGTGAGACTCGCAAGCAGGCCAGGAAACGCAAGGGTGCTAGAGTTTTGCGGGACGCTTGGTTGGCACCATTAACGTTGGATCGCAAGTCGCATGGTCCGATGGCGAGCAAGGATGGGCTTCGAGCCAGTGACAAGGGGTTCTTGGACATGAGTTTCGACGAATACCGTCGGTTGTTGGAATGGACTGGACGTCAGAAACGTTCGGACAAGAAGGGATCGATTCCAGAGGATTACGCTCCGGTGCTGGAGCGAGTTGGGATCGATGCAGGGATGTGGTGCGATTTGGTGTGGAACTTCAAGAAGTACTTTGGCAAGAGCCGCGGCGCGGGTTCGCCCGACCGCATGCGTGAGATGGCAGCATCTGGAGGCAAGATGTTTCAGCCGGGCCAAAAAATGGCACGTAAGTGCTTTGCATGAACGAGTCGGTGCACGGATGGGCAGTGAACTTTTGGGCATCGAGATAGATACAAACGCGTCAGTCGCGATGAGGCCTTTCTTGTCAATGAAGTCAGAATGGACAACTTCATTTTTGCGTTGGGCGATCGTTGGTGAGTGATCATTTACTCAGATACCGCACGGCCGATGGCATGGGACAAAAACTGCTGGCCAATAGTGCAGAGTGGCTTAGCTTGACTTTTTTCCTGTTATCCCGTCAAGACGCAACGCGATTGATTGCCCGGTGGGCCATTGGCTTGCGATTGCTGGTTACATCATACCGCCGCTTTACGGCAAAACGCTAGCTTGAAAGGTGGGTGGCTCCGATCTGCTGTGGGCCGGACACCCTCGTGCTCGGTCTTGTAGGGGGAGTCGCGTATTAACGCACCAAACCTGTTGCGAAGGTGGGGCACAAGGCCCCACCTTCGCGTTGTGCGGATGAGAACGGTGGGTGGCACAGCCCTGCTGGCCTTATGCTGTCGACCACACGGGTTTGCGACCCCTTCGACTGCGCCGATTCACGGCTGTCCTTTATTACAAAATCGAAGAATACCTCATTCCGGCTCCCGCCATTATTGTGATTGTTGGTTTGCTTGTGGGTGGTCGCGACGAGCAATGCCTCAGGTATCGCGGGTAACCAACAGTGCCTTCGGACGGTGCCACCGCTCCGGCAGGGATAGATTACTGTTCGTTCGTCGAGTGCAATTGCGGTGTGTTTTGATGCAAGAATTGAACCCATGCGAACCAACTGAACGATCCGACAAATCGAAACGTAGGGATGAAAACGGTGGGCGGCACAGCTCAGCTGCTGCTTAGCTCAGCTAGCCTCGAAGCTAGAACACGGCAGGGCAAATCCCGTGAAATATTGGAGAATTTGATCAATCAGTATCTTGGAACAGGCTGTAGGAGTTTAGACTGTGGGCCGTCGGTTTGAGGAGCGAGGGCGTCTCGCCCGCTGAACCCTTCAACCAACGTAATTACGAAGATTGATTTAGGAATTGCCGGCGAGACGCCCGCGATCCGAGAGACTACCCTGGGCGAAGAAAAGGACTCGTATGTTCATGAAGATCTACCGATGTTTAGCACTCGTTCTTTGCGGTTTCATTTCGCTGTCGACGCAAGCCGATGAGCCGCAATTGGGCGACTTGCGATCGATGGAGTTAAAGTCTATCGACGGCTCAATTGTTTCGTTCGCCGATACGAAGTTGCATGTTTATTGCGTGCTGGGGACCGAATGTCCGGTGTCTCGGTTCTATGCGGCTCGCTTGGATGAGCTTTCGAAGCAATATGCCGATCAAGGAGTTCGCTTCGTAGGTATTCATTCCAATATGCACGATTCGGAAGCGGATGTTCAAAAGTTCATGAAGGAACTCAGCGTTTCGTTTCCGCAAGTTCACGATGCAAGACAAGCTATTGCGCGGCAGCTCAGTGCAACGCGAGTGCCGGAAGTTTTCTTGCTCGATACGGAAGGCAAAGTACGCTACAGCGGTCGAGTCGATGACCAGTATGCGCCGGGTGTGAAACGCTCTGCTGCAAACACCAATCATTTGAAAAATGCCATTGACGCGGTACTTGCTGGAAAGAAGCCGGTAGAATCTCGTGTTGAACCAGTGGGTTGTTTGATCACGTTTGAGAAACCGGCTGAGACTGTTCCGGCAACAGATATCACCTACTGCAAAACAATTGCACCTCTATTCAATGAACATTGCGTTGAGTGTCATCGAGAGGGTGAAATCGGGACGTTTGACATCACGAACTACGATGAAGTTCGCGGTTGGTCAGAGATGATCGTGGAAGTGGTCGAACAAAAACGAATGCCGCCTTGGCATGCTGACCCGAAGTTTGGCGAGTTCAAGAACCAGCGTCACATGCCGGACAGTGCGCTGGTAGTCTTGAAAGAATGGGTCAAAGCTGGAACGCCCTATGGCGACAAAGCCGATTTGCCGCCACCACCAAAATTCGTGGATGGATGGCGACTAGATAAAGAACCTGAATTGATTGTGTCGATGCGCGACAAGCCTTACACGATTCCTGCTAGCGGTTCGGTGGATTATCAATATTTTGTAGTGGATCCAAAGATCACCGAGGATCGCTGGGTTGCCTCAGCGCAGATTGTTCCGGGCAATCCATCAGTCGTTCATCATGCGATTGTGTTTGTGAGACCGCCCGATGGAGTCGACTTTTCTGGAATCGGTTGGTTGACGGCCTATGTGCCTGGGCAGCGCGCGACAATTTTCCCACCAGGCTTTGCCAGAAAAATCCCAGCTGGGTCCAAGCTCGTGTTTCAAATGCACTACACACCAAATGGGCAAGAACAAACGGACGCGACACAAATTGGTATGACGTTTATGAATCCCAACGAAGTGACACATGAAGTATTCACGATGGTTGGTATCGATCAAGAGTTCGAAATACCACCGGGCGAATCAAATCACGTGGTTACCTCGAGTGTCAATCGGTTACCGCATGATGGTGTTCTGCTGGCAGTTTCGCCGCATATGCACTTGCGAGGCAAATCGTTTGAAATGGCTGCCGTGGCGAATCGCAATACAACGGGGGAGGATCGAAGCACGTTGTTGAAAGTCCCGCAATACGATTTCAACTGGCAGCACACCTATGAATTTGCCGAGCCGATACGATTCAGCGAACTGAAATCGCTTGAGTTAACGACGACCTTTGATAACTCGAAAGGAAATCCCTTCAATCCAGCGCCTGAAGAATATGTTGTGTGGGGCGATCAAACTTGGGAGGAAATGTCGGTTGCATTTCTAGAAGTTGCCAAGCCGCTAAAGCAAGATTCGGCCGTGATTAAACTGGCGAACACGCCCGCTGAGGTTCTAACAACGAGCAAGGAAATGGACGAACCGACTGCAGGTCAAACAGAGTATGCGGATGATTTCTTGGCCAAATTCGATTCCAACAAAGATGGCGCAGTTGTCGTTGCGGAAGTACCACGCATCGTAAAAGATTATTCATTCCGCCGCATTGATGCAGATGATAACGGTTCGATCACTCGCGATGAGTTGATTGCAGCAGCAAAGGCGAAACGTGGAAAATAGTTCGCGCCAATCGTTGGTTGCCCAATCGTGGGTTGCTCGTACGTTCGCAAGCATCGTTGACCACCCGTGGGTGTGTTGGTCCGCACTTGTTTTACTTATCGCTTTGGCCATAGGTGGTTACTACCGTCCTACTTGGCCTCAAGATCTATGGCGTGGTCTGAAGCCCCTTGCAATTGAAAAAGAAGACGCGAATCAGAAAGCCAACGAGCGACGTCAGACGCCGGCGATGAACGTCGAACGCAATTCGTTGGGCCGAGCGCAGGCGTTCTTGGTTGTTTCGTCGAAGCAGTTTTTTAGTCGCGATGGTGCGGCCGCAATTCGCGATATTGTCGATACTCTTGAACAGCAGGATACGATCGCTAGCATCCAGTGGCTTGATCAAGCTCCACCGCTGAATATCTTTGGTCTATCCGAGCCTATCCTGCCTCGCGGACAAGCTTCGCCACAACGGTTTGCGTTGGCCAAGGAGAAAGCCCTGAAGCATCCGTTAGTCGTCGGCATGTTCATGTCAAAGGATGCGAACACGTTACTGATTGGGATCAACTTCAACTGGATTTTTGTTGACGAAGATGCAGATTGTACGACGCACGTGATCGACGTTGCCAAGAAGACCTTGGCCAAACATCCTGGCGTTGAGATGTCGTTTGAAATGACTGGCGGCGTACCGATCCGAATCGCGTTGCTTGAGAACCAAGCCTCGAATGAATTTACGTTTCAATTGATCGGATACGGAATGATTCTTGCAATGGCGATCATCCTGTTTCGCGGATTTATCGTTGTACTGGTTGTTGCGACCGCGCCGGCACTAGGTGTGTTTCTATCGCTTGGATTCTTGCGGTACTTTGGATGGGAGGACAACCCGTTCAGCCAAGTGATTTTGCCAGTGCTGCTTAGTTTAGTTGGCTTTGCGGACGGTGTGCACATGATGGTCTACATTCGTCAGTGCTTGAGCGAAGGACAGCTGCCCAAGGTGGCGTGTAGGAATGCGTTGGCGACGGTTGGTGTGGCGTGTAGTTTAACAACGATCACAACTTCGATCGGAATGGGCTCGTTGGGATTTTCGCGAAGTGCAGTGGTTCGCGAGTTCGCTTACTCTTGTGTGCTTGGGTCATCAACCATTCTAATTGCCGTCCTGCTGGTTATTCCGCTGGCATGTTGCACTGGCTTGGGGCGTCGGCTGGCAAAGGGGGCTGATCGCGGCATTGTTGATCGCTATTTACAGCATATAGGCGAACCTGTAATGGCAGTTGTGCGATACTCTCGATATGTAGCTTACTTTGCAATTTTTTTGCTAGCTGTGTTGGCGATGATGACTTTCCAGTTGCGTCCGGATGATCGTCAATCGAATGCACTGCCAAGCGGCAGCGAGGCTCAGCGGGCACTCGCAGGACTTGATAGCACCATGGGTGGCCTGGAAGTCGGTTCGATCAAACTGAATTGGAGCGAGGAGGGTGCCGACCCACGGACGATTGCGACTGTGATCGATGCTGTGGATAAATTGCTGGATCAGGAACCGCTGCTCGCGCATCCTCTTTCGCTTTGCAAACTGTTAGCAGCGTTGCCCGGTGAAGAATCCGCAGTAGACAAGATGCCGATGGCCGAGCTGTTGCCACCTCCGCTCAAGCTGGCTTTATACGATCCAGATAACCGTCAAGCTGTTGTGAATTTTCGCGTTAAGGATCTTGGAACCGCGAAGTACAAACCGACTTTTGAACGAGTCGAAGCGGGGTTGAAGAAAATTGAGCAAGAACATGAGGGCTTTACTTGCAAGATGGAAGGCGGTCCGATTTTTCGATGGCGGAACCTGTTCAAAATCGTTTCTGATTTAGCGATGAGTCTTGGGACGGCGTCGATTGAGATCTTGATTGTGATGGGAATTGCATTTCGGTCGTTGAAGCTTGGATTGATTGCGATTATTCCAAACATGGTTCCGCTAGCTGCCGCCGGGACGTTTATGGCGATTTTCGGCTGGCCGCTGGATATCGTTAGCGTATGTTCGTTTACGATTTGCTTAGGAATTGCCGTCGATGACACGATTCACTTTTTGTCGCGTTATCGTGAAGAACAACAACATCAACCGGATAGGAAACTGGCGCTTCAACAAGCGTTCCAAGGCGTTGGTACTGGGATGATTATGACGACAATTGTCTTAGTGGCAGGCTTCAGTTCGGTGTTGATCAGTGAGACTCGAGATCATCGCGTGTTCGGCATCCTGGGGATCATTACGTTGATTTCGGCGCTGGTATGTGATCTGTTCTTGCTACCGAGTCTATTGGCGCACTTTGACCGAGCACCGAAGGCAAAGACGGAGTGATTGATCCTTCGGGCGGGATTACCCACATTTTGCTTGATTCTTTGAATCCAATTGCCTCACCGAACCGGTCAAGTCATACCCAGCAGCCATGTCGTAACTGCATCCCCGCCTCGCCCCAGCTAGCGTCACTTTAGCCCAGAGGTCGGCATTTTTCTGCCAGTTGCGTATGCCACCGGACTCGCGGACTTGCTATTCTGCACTCGTGTCCAGCGGAAGCATCTTCACATCGTTTGGGTTGAGCTCGGGCTCGGATTTTTCAATCTCGGCAAAGAGCTGGTAGATTTGTTGCGCACGTTCGACTTTGATGACGGCTAAATCTAAACGCATACTTTGTTCGCTCAGTTCTGTCTGACTTAGGCTACCCTCCGAGTATTGCTTATTCGCTTGCTCTACTTTTCGTGCAAGAAACGACAATTGTTTCTCAGCTTCTTGTATATCCAACCGAAGAAGTTGCAATTGTGTCTGATACTCGGACCATGCTCGCTTCCAGTCACCTAAAGAGCGTGCCTGGCCTTTTTCAGCTAAAACCAAATCCTGTTTCTCTAGTTTCAGTCTGTTTTCATCTTGAGAGTCCAGATTCTCGACCTTCGATAGCTTGTCGATAACAGCCAGCCTGGAGGTGCGACTCTCTGTCTGATATCTGTAATTCCTCCAATGAACTTGCAGTAGCCTAACATACTCATCCGGCTTTCTCATTGCTTGCGTAGCTGTGGCTTCCAGGCCTGAACTTGTCGCACTCAATGGAGCGTTCGGAAGCCGTGATCTAGCTGACTCTGCGGCAGGCGGTAGTACTCCCGAAGCTTTCGCGGCAGTAAGTTCTTTGAATCGAAGATCGATAATCTCATCCGCCAGTTGGTCGCGACGTTCAAGTAGCTCTTGCGCGGCCTTAATTCGAGTGCTTAACTCCATCAGTGATTCTCGGAGCTGGTTTTGATTCAGCTCGAACTCCTTCCTTAAAGCAGCCTTCAGCCGATCACGTCCCTCAGGGATCTCGACATCCTTTAGTGTAATTTTCTCGCTGATTCCTTTGGCTACCGCATTCGGACCCGGAGCATTCGGACTCGGAGCAATCCGTGGCTCTTCGGGGCGGTCGATCGCAACAACGACTTCTATTATCTCGTCGATTAAACGACGATCGGCTCGAACGACTATCTGCTTTTCATCATCTCCAATGATCGAAAATTGGCCTTTCTGTTTTTTGAACAACTGCTCAATGTTCCTGACCGCCCAATTCGCTTTGACGTATTTCAGAGGTATTACTTTACTAACCTCTCGTTCATCCGATTCGTTGGTTGGGTTATTGCTAGAGCCCGAGTCCGCCGTTAAGGGTGATGACGAAGAATGTGGAAGAATTTCCTGCCCAGACATTTCCTGTCCAGAGACAATATTCAACAGCAACGCCGCCGTGATTATTATGAGCTTGGATGGACTAAAGTGTGTTGGCATGTTTGAATCCTTATTGGCTGGTTGCGGAACGGGAATAAGTAAACGAGCCGCGAGACTCGTAGGAGCGAATGCGATCCATCTCGGCTTGAGTCAGCTCCAATTCGATCGGCACCAATCGATTGAGCGTGCTCTCGGGACTGTCGTCTTTGGTGCTAACAACTCGAACCTCACGCACGACCGAAACAACCTCAGGATTTGACACGTCGATATCCGGTAAGCAAACGTTGATATCGATGAAATCTCCAAGCGTTGGCGAGGTACCGTTCCCAGTTGTCCAAACATGGACGATGCACTGCTTTGCGGCCCCACCCGTTTCGATCGCCATTTTTTCTCGACGCAATAGGCTTGCCATCGCTCCCGTTCCTTCGAGCTGGGTTTCCACTTGCTGTAACGATTGATCGATCGTACCAAGCAGATCGGAGGTAACGTTCCACTGGAGAGAGGGATCGGTTGCCGGCGGTACTAGTACCTGCGGATCAAATTGCTGCTGGATGAGATTGGACGACTGAGGTTGGTCAGACTTCGCGTTGGGTGAAGGTTCTGCCGTTCTTCCGATACTCGACGCGATGTTTCCTGCTTCGGATTCGCTGGATAGCATCCCTTGGTTCGTATTCTGTACGACCAAGATTCCAGCAAAGAATACCAAGCATGAAAACATCCCAACGGCAATCCATCGGAGGATCGTTGGAAGACTCCTTTGCTGGGCTTTGTTCATGCTCGCGATCAACATCCGTGGCAATGCTGTTGTCGTTGGTTGTTGAACATGAGCCAGGCAATCTTCGAGCAATGAAGTAACTTCACTTGCGGTTGAGGGGCGATCGTCGGGTGACTTGGATTGAAGTTTGGCAACAATCCATTCCAACCATTCGGGCACCGTGGGCTCGATCTCTCGCATCGGTCGAGCGGACTCGTTAACGATCCGATTGAGTACTTCGAAGCAAGCTTCACCTCGAAAAGGTGGTCGGCCAGTTGCCATGGTGTAGAGCACACTCCCAAGACTGAATAGATCGCTGCGTGCATCGAGCGATCTTGCTTCGGCTTGCTCGGGGGACATGAATTGTGGCGTTCCCGCAATGACTCCAGTCCGAGTGATCGAGGCATCATCGGCGGCTCGCGCCAAACCAAAATCGGTGATCGTAACGCGTTCAACCCCTTGCTCGAGCAATATGTTGGCAGGCTTGATGTCTCGATGGATCAAGCCTTGAGCATGTGCTGCGGCCAATCCTGAAGCGACTTGAATACCCACTCGCAACGTTTGTTCGATGGTCAAAGGACCGTCGGTGTCGATTCGTTTTTGCAGCGAAATCCCACCAGCGTAAGGCATTACGAGAAATGGCAATCCATGCCATTCGTCAACCCGATGAATAGCAATGATATTGTCATGTCGAACGGCGGCTGCAGCTTGCGCTTCACGTGAGAATCGCTTTCGGGCACTTCCGTTGGTCGCGAGCCGAGGAGCTAGTATTTTGATGGCAACATAGCGATTGAGCGAGTGTTCGAATCCCTTCAGAACGATCCCCATGCCACCGTGTCCTACGATGCCTACGATTTCGTAACCGGCGAATCGCCCAATCATCCTTGGGTCGTCCGTCGCGTCCAGCCAGCCGCGGATCTCGCGCGTTAGCATCGACGATACATCCGCAGGCGAATCTACATCGGATTCGATACCAGTCGAGAGTTGACCATCGAAAACATCCGGCAACAGAAGCGATCGCTTACGTTTCCAATCCGCCACATCGGAATCGGAATGTTCAATGCGACGTCGGCATTCGGAACATTCCGTTAAATGCGACTCCACCAGCTCGCACGCTGCGTCGTCCAATCGGGCGTCCAGGTACTCATCCAGCAGTCGCGGGTCGCAGCTTAGGTTATCTTTCGCTTTCATCATCAATATTTTTTGAAGAGTATTTTTGGTAACGGAGTCTGTCTGAGACGTAATCGTTTGGCGTACCCGAAAGACGCGGCCCCTATTTTGAAACAACACCTAGTCTGTTTTGAGGATGCTCGCCGTTTCGTTTTGCAGCATCCGCAGCACGCGTCCTTTTGCACCGTATACTTTCCCGACCGACAATCTCAATGAATCTGCGACATCCTGTGCTGGATGATCCAGCATGGCCGTCATCTCGAAGGCTCGCCAAGTGAGAGCAGAAACTTTTGCCTGAACTCTTGCAGAAGCGAGTCTCAAAACGGATCGCTCGTGCTCGTCCTCAATCCACTGATCCAACTGCTCTGTCGGTGATTGAATACCTTGGCAGAGTTCCAAGAAATGACTCCCTCCCACTGCCATCGATTTAGGAGCCCGGTTCAATGTGTTGATGATTGCGTTCCGGGTAACAGCTCGCAACCAAACGCGAAAGCCACCCCGAGCGGGATCTTTCTTCCAATCAGCGATCGCACATGCGACGGTCATCAAAACTCTCTGGGTCATGTCTTCGGAATCACTGGCTTGCAATCCCATTCTCAGTCCTAAGCGCAAGATCATGGGCCGATAGATCGCCACAAATTCGTCCCAAGCAAGCGCGTCGCCTGCGTCGGCAAGTCGAATTAGCAGGCTTTCACGAGTTTCAGGCAGCATATTTCTCAGGTGCAAGGACAGCAATGGTTTGACAATCAGCCGCGGCAAGAAGCCTATCCTACCGCTCTTCTAACCATCTATACCCAAGCCAGCTCCCGTTTTCGCGTTTTCGAGCCCTGTGTTTTGCAAAAAATTACGTTTAAATTAGCGCACCAAACCTGTTGCGAAGGAGGGGCACACGGCCCCGCCTTCGCGTTGCACTTGCCTAGCTTCTGAAAGGTTCTTGATAATCCCTGAACTATGACAACCATGGAGATAACGGTTGCCGCGGCCCTAGGGTCGATTCCAACGAGCGATAAATGCCTGAGCATTATTTTTATAGAGAAATCTAACTCGATAAAAATGATTGGAATTTAGTCAACGATATGTAACAATGCTTCGCGATCAATCTCCATGGCAGTCCCGAATTCAACAGAAGGCATACTATGTTTGCGAAATGTTGCTTTGCGTTTGTTCAGCGAAACTTGATTTCGATCCAACTTGCTTTGGTGATTGTCTTTTCGCTCATGGATTATTCCGCACTGGCCCAGAGCCCTCGCGATGCGAAAGAGCTTATTCGCGAACTTAAGCAGCTTCCGCAATGGAAGCATTTAGACGAGTCGATCGTGGACGAATTGACACAAGTGCCTCGCGGTGGCCCTCGCATCCATTACACCATAGAAGTCGTGACTCCCGATCAAAAGCCAGTCCCGGAGGCTCTGGTGGTTTTGTTCGAGTCATCTTCGGATTTGGTTAACTCCATTTACAGAACGATCGAAAGATGGGACAAGCGATTCCTAGAGATGCCCCTTGATATATCTGCAACAGATGCTCAAGGCAGAGTGATTCGAACGGACGTGCGTACCAGCCGCCATGTCCAACCTACAACGGAAGGGAGGCAGGGTTTTGCGCAATTGAATGTTCTTGTTATCCATCCTGATTGGGGCTGGACCGCGCAGATGCTTCCACCGAACTCAGGTCCGCATTCGGTTAAGATCCAAATGCTACCGACCTCTGTGATTAAGGGGCGGTTTGTAGTGCCGGAAACAAATCCAATCGATCCTGCGATTGTCAACGCTCAATTGACATTCGGAGCATGGTCTTCCCATGCTTTCGGGATGAGCGATTCCGACTCGATAAGCATATGGAAACTACCCTTTAAGCCTCAAGCAACGATTACAGCGGACGGAACCTTCGAATGGTTGGGTATGCCATCAACCGGTTGGATTTCCATGGGGCTGGCCAGTACGAACTATCAAGTTGATTTCGAGGGCGTCCAAGAACGGAACAACTATTCCAGAGAGATTACGGGGAAAGCAATGGAGGTCAAACTGAAGCCGAAGCAGCAGCAGTCCCTGGAAGTCCGAGTTGTCGACTTGGAAACCAAAGAACCGATCGCGAATTGCCAGATTCCTGGATGGCTGTCCAACGAAACCACAAACGAATTGGGGATTGCTACCCTAACAGCCTATCAGGCTTTTCCGACACGCGAAAATCCCGCAATCAAGAACGTTTTCTTGTCCTTGCACCCGACCACAGATCATTTTCCTGTGAATGTTTACGAGGTCCTTCCGGAACCTGGCCGGCCTCTCGAAATTGCTCTGGAACGCGGCGTCAAAATCAATGGACGTGTTTTCGATCAAGCAAGTAATGCGGGAATCCAGGACATTGAAATCGCTTTCCAAGATAGCGAAACGCCGCCAAACCGATTGAGCAGGGGAATGCCTCAAGGAAAGACGCCTCTTCTGATCGCCACTACGGACATTTCTGGCCGATTCGAAACCGTGGTCCCCAAGAAGAAGTTAATGACAAAGGTCAATTCACTTGCATTTGGTTACGAAGTGCCATTGCCGAGCTACCTGGGGTACGGGAACGAGCCAACCAAGACTTTCGACCCGCCGGAACCTTTACAAATAGAAGTCGACCTCACCAACAAGAATTCATATTCGGTAGAAATACCGCTTCGACGCGCGATTCCACTTCAAGGTAAAGTCATTGGCTTGGACAACAAGCCACTTTCAGATGCCGTAGTCGACGTATCGTTGACACGATTGGCGAAGCCCTATCACTTTCAAACGAAAACCGATAACGACGGTGAATTTCAATTGCCATTCATTCCAAATCTGGGGCGTGAGGCGTTTGTCGTTGCCACCAAGGATTCCATGAGAACAAGCGGAAAAGCGACGTTCAATTCCGTAGGTTCTTTTTCGGCCAAGCCCATGGAATTGCGCCTGGCAGAACAGACTCCGCCACGCAGCATCAAAGGACGCGTTTTGATTGACAATGAACCGGCGCCAGGAGTCTCCGTGGTTGCCTATTCGATGGCCCCACGCAATTTTACCCAAGGCGTTGTTACTACCTCCTATGGTCCAGACAATACGATTGGCTCTGCAACCACGGATGCTAAAGGATTCTATTCAGTTGAAGTTTCTGACAGCGAAACGCAAAATGCAGAAGTTCGTATCGTTGCCCCTGAATATTTGGCGATGAGCTCTTGGCATTCTCAACAATTCCAATTGGGGGACGAGGAGACTAGAGCACCAGACATGCACTTTAAATCGAAGTATGGCGATCTAACGATCACTGGCGAGATTTTTTCGCCCGATGCCGACCCAGTTCAGGGTGCAACGATCCACGCCATTCAAGAAGAATCAAACGTTGAGCTGATTCGACGCAATCGAACTGGGGAAACCGATAGCTCTCAGGACACGACAGGTGTGTCTGACGAAGAAGGTCGGTTCATTTGCAAGAATCTTGGTGAAGGAAAAGTTCAGTTACAGTTGCGGTCGGGACCAGCTGACTTCTGGTCGAGCCCGATGTTCCAGTCCTTTAAGACCGTCGCGAATTCTCAGGATCTCGTCTTTGTTCTTGATCCTAAGCTCATCGTTCCGCCAAAGCTCGTCGAGCCAGTCGAAACATTGCAACTCAACCTGCCATCGATCCATCAACGCTTTGCCGCCAATGGCGAATCGGTAACTTTTCGCGGGCGTGTCGTCAATGAACAGAAGGTTGGCGTGGAAGATGCAACTGTATTCGTGTTCGCGGCGAAACCCATGGAGGGATTGGGGAGCGTCAATGCGTTTCTTCATCCGTTTTGTGGCCTAGAAACGAAGACCAATTCCAGCGGAGAATTTGAGCTTGTTTTGCCGGACAATTCACAAATGGTTCGACTGGCAATGGGCAAGTCCGGCTACACCGCGAGCGTGACCGACTATCTTCGACCCTCGAAACCATCCCCCATTCAGGTATCCATCAAGCCCGTCAAAAGTTCATTGAATCGCAAGTTTGTAAATTCGAATCAATTGCCGATTGCGAACGCCTTAGTTGCCGTAAGCAAGCAATACATGTCCATTGAAAACCCCGACGAATTCCCCGCCAATGCTGACTTTAGCCTGCAATTGAGTGACCGCGATGGAACGATCCGCATTGAAGATCAACGGCAAATGTTTTCAGGAAGCCTTTTGGCAATCAAGCCTGGCTATCCAGCCACGGTAGAGAATCATTTCTATGGCGAACAGGTAACTTTAAAGCGCCCATGGGGGGTAGAAGGCCGTGTCATGAACGCGGAAGGACCAGTAGCGAATTACAGCGTGCTTTGCTCTGCCCAATATGGCAATTTTTCCCAACGTACTAAAACCGACGCACAAGGTTTCTTTCGATTCGAACAATCTGTATCGCAAGACCAACAGCAGGAACTGTTGCTCTATGGCGATCCCAATGAACGAGATGAAAGAGGTTGGTTCAAGACCTGCAGATTGAAACCGCTCTGGGAAGGCAACTTAGTCCGGATACCCGACGTTCTGTTGGACGAGTGCCGAACACTTAAGGTTGAAATCAATGACTTGTCAGGAAAACCTATCATCGACCAGGGGACACTTACGTATCGCCTACGGCAACAGAACGGGAATTCGTCCACTATCAAATTGCAGGGTGCGAAATTTCAGACGATCGTTGGCATGCCGAGCGAACCATTGATCGTTACATTTTCGTTGGGTCGCGCTAAGATCATTGACATTCAACCCACGTTGCAACGGGTGGGATTCGAAGAGATGATGTCCACGGGAATCCCCATGGACGAAGATATTCAGGTGACCTATACGATCAGTCAATGATTGCAAGGTTGGAATCGCCACTCGATCGCTCCACCCTGCTAATCTTCGTTGCTAGACAGGGAGATGGTTGGAAGCTTGTCTTGAAGTTTCGACTTGATCTTGAAAAGCGTACCGGTGCTGTTCTCAAAATCCTTGATCGACGAATCTGAAAAAATATCGGTACTCAAGCCATCGATACTCCACGCCACTTTCAAATCCAGAGTGTGCGATTCCGTTACCTTGGGATTGACCCGATGCACAACATTGGTGATCGCGACTGGAACCATCAGGTTCGTTCCTATCTTCTCCCATTGTGATTTAGAATCAAAATTGACGGCTTCATAGGATTCCAGCGTCAACTCCCCGTGATAATTCTTGCGAAAGAGTCCACGGCTATAAGTTGGCATGTAGTCAAACTTGGAGTTAAACAGGATTTCCGTACCCGAATGCTTTCTAGCAAAGAACCCCTTGAAACTTCCATCGTCCGATTCTTCCGATTGAAGCAATTTCGTACCGGCAAAAAATTTCTCCATGGCTCCATCTCCGGTGGAAACGAAAGCAGAACCGGTCAAGATTGTATATTCGAGAGGCTCAGGAATCCTGTTAACACGTTTGACACCAATCATTGGCTTACCATCAATGTCGGTTTCGCTCTTGTTCACGCGTGCGAGTTTAGTCTCGTAATCACCCATGCACCAAAAGAAGTCTTCATCCCTTCTCATCCATTTTTCCCACCAATTTGCTTGCACACCGTTGGCATAGACCTTCCTAAGCTCGCTGTAGCTGAAGTGTTTTTGAGTTGTAGGTTCATTGAACTTCACCTCGAACCACTCTACCGTCACGGAACCCTCACCATCGTTACTCATCGAACGGAGTTCCCCTACGCATGCGTATTTTCTTTCCAAAATATTCCGGTTGGCTAGGAACCAATCACCACATTCTCCAGCGGAATCCAACTTCGGCGTTTGCGCCTGGCTTACGGACAATACTACCTCGCCAACAATAGATATCACAATCAACTGCAAGACCCGAAAAATACTATGAGTCAGCAAGATTACCACCTCCTACTGGATTTAAAGAAAGGCAATCACTTTGTGTAGCGACAAGACTACACCACGATCAATCCGACCGAAAAGGACCTTCAGACTCATCAATTCGCCGTTTGAAACCTCACTTATGACTTCCATGGGCATAGCAACCTCAAACCGACACATCATCACAAACGACAATTTTTCGCTAGTTATCACTACAGACCGAAAGGCGAAATTCTTTTCTCAAGAATAATGTCGGAACGCTCACCACAGCAAGTGGCCCTTCGGACATTGACGTTCATTTTCCGATTGATTCTTCGAATCCAATTACCTCATCGAACAATCAAGTCACAACTAGCAAGCTATACAGCAAAGGTATCCCCGCGTTGCCTTAAATTGCGTCACGTCGGGCTCGCCCCGGCGTGTCGCAATAGGTTTGGTGTGCTAAACCAATCCCAACCGAACTCGATATCTTCGTGGGCCGGAGGCCCACGAAGTCGGTCTCGCAGAGGGAGTCGCGTGTTAGCGCACCAAACCTGTTGCGAAGGAGGGGCACAAGGCCCCACCTTCGCGTTGCACTTATTTGGTTTCTCGAAAGATTCTTGAAAATCCACGCACGACGACAACCATGAAGATATCGGTTTCCGGGGCCCGTTGGACGGTGCCATTCACTCTCAATCTCGGAGATTTTGCGTTCTACTTTTTTAACGTTACTTACCTGAGCACTTCACGGGCGCGAAGCCAACGGGCGCATGCGTTCGACCATTCCGAGGTGCCTGGTATGCTTCGGCCCAGCCCAACACCATGTGCTCCCTTTTCAAAAACGTGAAGTTCACCTGGGACACCATTCCTTACCATAGCTGCATAGAACTCGATCGAATTTTGTGGCAGAACTCCTTTGTCCTCATAGGTGTGGAACAAGAATGTTGGAGGTGTGTCTTTGGTGACTCGGGAAGCATTCTGTAGCGATTCCAAAACTTTAGGATCAGGCGACTCGCCCAGCAGATTGACTTGACTTCCTTTATGGGCTTCTGGTTGTCCAAAAAGAATCACGGGGTAGCACAAGATGCCAAAATCAGGGCGCGAGGATTGGCGTGCTACGGGATCTTTCGATTTGGAATCCCCGGCGTCAAACTGAGTCAGAACCGTCGAAACGAGATGCCCTCCCGCTGAAAAACCGATCATGCCTATTCGCTTGGGATCAATATTCCAACCTTTAGCATTCGCTCGAACCAGCCGGACGGCGCGTTGCGCGTCCAGCATGGGTGCTGGATGCCCGTAGCCTTTCCCGCGATGTCGATAGTCGCAGATGATTGCTGCCATCCCAAGATCGTTCACCCATTGAGCGATCTCATGTCCTTCGTGCCCCATGGCCAACCCACCATAGCCCCCACCGGGACAAATGATAATTGCGGCAGTGGGTGGTAGTTTGGAGCTTGGCAATCGAACCATTGCCACAGGAACATCCTCCGGGTCATTTCCATTAGCACCGGGAGCTGGCCCATCCCAAAGCGGCATGTCCATCGAAACGGATTCCACGGGCTGCGAGAAAGCTGGCTCCGAAGCAAAAATAAAACACAAGCTCGCGAGAGATGCGAATCGCAAAATGCAACCGAAGTCATGCATAACAGAATTCTCCACGAATCTAATTGTTAGCTTATTGTATCCGAGAAAACGAAATGGTTTCAGAGGGTTCCAATGGCTCCGTTTAGTTCACATTCTATCAAACAATTATTTCTGTTGTTATCAATTCTTCGTTATCAATCTTGTTTTAGACGCTCGGCAAGAGCAGCAAACTTGGTTTCGTCTTCCGCAGAAACCGTTGGGTATTGCAAATCGAGTGATTCGAGATGACCAGCGATGATATCAGCCACCGCAGCCCGGGCGTACCACTTATCATCTGCCGGTATGACAAACCAGGGTGTTGCCTTGGTGCTTGTCGCTGGTAGAGCTTCTTCGGCAGCTTCTTGATATTGTTTCCAGAGTTTGCGTTCTTCCAAGTCGCGTTCATTAAACTTCCAGCGTTTATCCGGCTGGGTCAATCGTTCCATGAGGCGTTCTTTTTGCGTTTCCCGTGAGATGTGAAGATAGAATTTTAGGACGCTGGTCCCGCTATGCACGAGCGTTTCTTCGAAGGCCCGAATTTCTTCATAGCGTCGCATCCATACATCTTCCAGTTTTTTATAAGGAGGCAGGTTCTGAGGTGTCAAGAATTCAGGATGGACGCGGACCACCATCACTTCTTCATAGTATGAACGATTGAAGATCGCGATCATTCCTTTCGCGGGCAGGAACCGCATAGGTCTCCATAAGAAATGATGTTGAAGTTCTTCGGTGTTCGGAGCTCGGAAACTGTGGATCCGACAACCTTGGGGATTAACCCCGTTCATCACGTGCCGAACCGTTCCGTCTTTGCCAGCCGCATCCATGCCTTGCAAGATGACCAGAAGACTTTGGCGATTCGCGGCAAACAACTTGTTCTGAGCTTCTTGAAGAGACGAGTTATCGACACGCAGCGCTTCGACCCCATCCTCTTTCTTGAGCAGTTCGTCCCCGGCCTTGGTCGATAACTTGCCTAGGTTGAGAGGTTCGTTTTCTTTGACCCGGAATTTTTTGGGTTCAAAACGATGTTCAGCCATGATGCAAAACCCAGTCGAGCCCTAGATCGAGATTGATGGCCGAATGCGTGAGGGCTCCTACACTGATTCGGTCGACGCCTGTTTGAGCGATACTTGCAATCGTTTCTAAATTGACTCCGCCGGACGCTTCGAGTTCGACCTTGGCCGCGATACGATTTCGCATGGCAACACATTCGCGAAGCAGTTCGCAGTTCATATTGTCCAGCAAGACGATATCAGGGCCAGCTAACAGAGCGGATTCCAATTGGCTGACTCGGTCGATTTCCACTTCGATCATGATTGGATTATCGAATCGAAAGGCGCCACTTTTCACGAAGGCTTTGGCGGTTTCTACGGCGGCGCCGGCGTCGAGCAATTGTCCGTCGGCAGCTGCTCGACAAGCGAGATGGTTGTCTTTGATCAGTATGCCATCATACAGTCCCAGCCGATGGTTGTGCCCTCCGCCGCAATGCACGGCGTATTTCTCCAAGCGGCGCCAACCTGGGGTTGTTTTGCGAGTGTCATAGACTCGGGCTTGAGTGCCTTGCAATTTTGAAACGTAGCGGCTGGTTAGCGTAGCGATTCCGCACAATCGTCCCAGGAAGTTGAGAATGGTTCGCTCACAAGTTAACAAATCACGCGTTTCGCCCGACAATGTTGCCAGGGGCTGCTTGGGTTGGAATTCGTCACCGTCCGCGACATGCAGAGTGACAGAGATTCTGGCGTCTAGTTCCTCCAGCATGGTTTCGATCAAGTCAAAACCTGCGGCAATTCCATGGACGCGGGGCAGAATATAGGCCGAGCCTTGGCCCCCTTGAGGAACCAGAGCCATGGTGGTCAGATCGGCTGTTCGATCTAAATCTTCGCGAATTGCAAGTCGTACCAATTGGCAAAGGTCGTCTCGTAACGCGGCATCGATGGTTTGTGAGCGATAGTCGGCTGGCATGCTTTGAATTAAACTGGGCGCAGTTACGGTTATGGGAAGAAGGCTGGAATGACTAGTGAAAGACTGGTCAGGAACGCAATAATCGTATAGTGTAACTAATGCTCAGGGATACAGTATTCCGCTCAGCAAGGTTTTCTCAGCGCTGCTGTTGTCAAAAACGAGCGTTCGACGGATACCCACCCGCCTTCAACTACGTTACCAACCATTTTGCCGGAGATCAGGCTATGAATTTGCGTGCTTACCTTACTTTTGCATTGATGTGCTTGATGTGCCAAGCCGGATTCGCTCAAGAAAAAACCGAAGCCAAAGAAGAAGTGCTGAAATTAGCACAAGGCAAGATTCTTGCGATCAAGCCAACCACTTGGAAGACCATGCCCCCCAAGTCGAACATCGTTCAATACGAGTTCAAGACGCCTGTCGAAGGGGACAAGACCGCTCGAATCACGATCATGTCCGCGGGTGGATCCATTGAAAGCAACATCGACCGTTGGGTAGGTCAATTTGAAGGTGCGAAGAAAGAAGACATTCAAGTAGAGAAAAAGGAAGTAGAGACCACTACCGTTCATATCGTTGAGATTGCCGGCACGTTCAAGGAGTCGATGGGTGGTCCGTTCGCTCCAGGGGGCGGCAAAGTCACCAAGATGGAAAACTACAAAATGCTCGGTGGTATTCTTGAGTTGAAGGATGGTGAGAAAGTTTTCATCAAAGCGACTGGCCCAGCTGAAATCATCGGTGGTATGAAAGAAGGTTTCATGAAGATGCTTTCGGAGATCAAGCTCCAAGACGTCAAGTAAATGAAGTAAAGTCGGTATAGGAAGAAGGTGCTGGAGACAGCCGTCTCCCACCTTGGACGCTTGCGAAAGAAACGATCTTGAGAGTTGTTGTTCTTGAAACTGCGAAACAGGTCAATGAGTTTGCAGCGGATGTGGTTTGTGCTTTAATCGGTTTGCGTCAACAGCAACATCAACCGACCATCCTAGGACTTGCGACAGGGGGAACACCTCTGGGTTTGTATAGCGAACTCATCACCCGACACCAATCAGGGAAGATTTCTTTTAGCAACGTCGACACCTTTAATCTGGACGAATACGTAGGAGTCGCCCCGAGCAGCCCTTGCAGCTATCACTATTACATGTTGGAGAATTTATTCCGGCATGTGGATATCGATCTTACGCGAACTCATGTGCCGCAAACCTACGACGTTGATTTGTCGGAAAGTGCGAGCCGTTTTGAACGCCAGATTGAACAAGCGGGCGGCATCGACTTGCAGATCTTAGGGATTGGCGTGGATGGGCATATTGGCTTCAACGAGATTGGTTCGTCGCTGGGCTCTCGCACCCGAGTAAAAACGCTGACCCATCAAACACGCTCGGATAACGCTCGGTATTTCGAGAGTCTCGAACATGTTCCTCGTACGGCACTCACGATGGGAATCGCGACCATTCTAGAGAGCCAATCTATTCTGTTGATGGCTCACGGTGCTGGAAAAGCGCAAACGATTCGGAACACCATCGAAGGCCCGATCACGGCGTCGGTCCCGGCGTCAGCACTTCAGCTTCACCCTGACGTAACGATCGTATTGGACGAGGCGGCGGCATCGTCCCTTTCCAACAAGGAATACTACTTGGAATCCGAACGCAATCGCGGCTTGCTTTCCCGATCGTCTTGAAGCACTTCGTCGGTGCTTTCAGGATCCACTTTGCGACAGCATTCAATCAGTCTTTCCACGATTGCATCGAGAGGCTCCTCCCAAGTTTCCGGAGTGCTATTCTCAGGGGCGATTTGACTGATTTCTTCGGCTAGCAAGATGAATCGCAATACGTGCCGAAACAAGACTCCTTCTTGTTTTTGAAAGCCACGGGCAGCGATGTATTTGTGGAAGTCGCAGTTGAACTCCAACAGTTCCCCCACAACCCAAACCCCGCGTGTGTAAACATCGTGAACACGTGGGAAATCGTAATTGAACAGCCTCCGCATTTTTTCCGCCAACGGGATAGGGCGTGGCGGCGGCGGCTTGAATCGATCATCATCGTATTTAGTTCGCGATGTACCACCGGCGGTCGCAGCCAACGTTTCCGCGTCAGGCTCTTCTTCGTCGTCGGGCCATTGACCGGTCAGCTCCGAAACGCCGGCAAGTCCAAGCTCCAACAGTTTTGGATGGAGCACTTCAGAGGCGAGCGGGCCTACGGGTAGATATTCAGGGGTCGGTACTTGAACCAATTTGGAGATATTGGCCGGCAGTTCCAAAACGCTTTCCAGCGCTTGAATCCGCTCGGCTTCGTTAGCATATTGCAACAAGTGGATCATGAACAAACCGTACAGGGGGTTCATGCTTCGCAGCTGCGAGACCAGTTCGAGCCGATCGGTTGGTTCCGCCCGATCGGGTCGGTAGTTATCCAGATCGTAGCCTCGGCCGGCCTCCTCAGCAGCGACCAGCTGAGCAAGCTGCTCTTCGGAAAGCGTGTCGTCGTCATCATCGACGTCACCCGCCCCACCTTCCGAGTTCGGGTTGTTTTCGGCGGAGTAAGCGATCCAAGGTTTGCGTTCAGGTTCTTTGGCTTTTTGGTTGGCGACGATTTCCGACTTCGTGGGAGCCGCCAGTAGTTCTGGTCTTGGATGGAGATTCACAAATCCCGCCGTCCATAATGTAATCAGCATCTGATTCAGATCCCGCTGCCCCTGAGCGATTTCATTGTTAGGCAGAAGCCGTTTCCCAACCAGTTCGCGCAAGGGCTGAACTCTCGCATCATTTAACAATACGTAGGCAAGCAGACGCCAAGGAAGAAGCCCTTTGCTGGCCAGCCGAGCGGACGGAGCGAGGCGAAGTTTTTCGAACTGCTCTTTGGTCCAATAGGTTTCGCCAGCTCGCTTGGTTGGCATTTTCTTTTTGAGCTGTTTCTTGGCTCGGATCAAGTTGGGGTCTTTGGTGTCCTCTGGGATCATGTCGTATTGTTTGCGCCATCGCAGGTATTTGACATCGTCCTCATGAGCCAACACGTAAACGAATCCTTGCGAATCAAATTGCGGGCGTCCTGCACGTCCAAAAATTTGCTGAGCCGTGCTGGGTTCGACAATCTTCTTTTTACCAAAGGGGCCTTTGACGATACTGGGAAGAATAACGCTGCGGGCGGGCAGATTAATACCTGCGGACAAGGTCTCGGTGCAAACCGTGATGCTCAAGAGCTTTTCTTGAAAGAGTTGTTCGACGATGCGTCGGTAGCGAGGCATCAAGCCGGCATGGTGAACGCCGACACCTCGAATAAGAATCTGCTTGAGTTTTGGGCCTGCTCCTGTTGTAAAGTCATAGGCTTCGAGACGTTTGGTTAAAAAGGCTTGTCGCTCTTTATCGATCAGCCTTTTCCCTTTCAAGAGTTCAGCAACTTGCCAGCACTGATCTCGATTGAAGCAGAAAACCAAACCTGGCGTACGTCGTTTGGCTTCGTCCCCTTCAGCGATCCTCTCCAGGTGCTCGTCAAGATAAGCATCGTCCACCCATTCAAACTGAAGAGGGACTTTTCGATCCGAGCTTTGAACCAATTCAAGACTTCGATCGTGAGCACGCATCAGCCAACTACAGAATTCGACGCTATTGCCGATGGTTGCAGAGAGCAGCATGATACGAGTGTGACGCGGCAACATCCCAAGGCTCAATTCCCAAACGATCCCGCGTTCTGGATCGTTAAACGAATGGAATTCATCCATCACCACCGAGGATACCGAATCGAACATCTCACGATTCTGCATGAGGCGATTCAGTAGGATTTCGGCGACCACAACCAGAACGGGCGCGTCGGGATTCACTCGGCGATTGCCTGTAATCAACCCAACGCTCGAAGCGGGAAATCCCCATCGAACGGCGGCCTGCTGAATCTCCGTCAGCTTTTGGTCGGTGAGAGCAATAAGAGGCGTGGTGTAATAGCACTGTTTGCCGGTACGCAGTGCTTCGTAAATGGCGGATTCCGCAATGAGAGTTTTGCCGGTCCCGGTAGGAGCGCAAACCAGCACCCCTTGCTCACAGGAAAACCATGCGTAAAGCGCCTCCTCTTGAACAGGGTAAGGTGGGTAGAGTAGGCGATCAAAGTACTCTGCGGCGATGGTGTCGCGATCGATGGTCTGGGAATCTTGATTGGGTGTATTCATATTGCGGGTATTGTACGAACAAATAGACACATGGCGCACGAAGGAATGTTTTTTTCGAACTTGAGATTGATCTATATTTTTGAATGAGAAATTTTGTAGTATCGATGGGTTAGTCGAGTCGCATGCTATTTTTGAGCGGTGGATTCGAGACCACTACAGGTCGCAACCGGGTTGGAAGGACTCATCGCGATGGCAATATTTGGACGCCAGAAACGGCAACCTCGAACCTACTGGGCCGAGCTCGGTTTTATGATCCTTGGACTGCTTGGATTGCAGCCAACGTTGTTCATGAGCCTGCTTCAGGGGACACCGGAAAAGGTGGCGAACTATGCGGAGCAAAATGGCTACTCCGTATCACCTCAGTCGCTCGAAGCGATTCGTGACTGGACAACATCCCATTTGAACGGCTTGCTTCCGCATTCGCAGCAAGGCCCAATGAGCACTCCTAACGGTTGGGCGCCGGTCCCGGTTCAAGCGACTGGAGCGTTGCCTTCGACGACCTATACGCCCGGCGGATACTTGGCATCCCAGCCAATGACGCAGCCCTATCCGATGCAAAATGCCTACGGGACAGCAGCGGGCTATGCGCAGCAACCTGCCACTTATGGTCAGGCAGCGGCCGGTTATGGCCAGCCCAACTACAACCAGCCCAACTACGGGCAATTTGGCAATGCTCAAACCGGCTATGGCCAGCAACCGCAATATGGAACCAATCCGACGAATACGAACGCCAATGGTTGGAATGGCCAGCCCATCAATGGAGTCCAGAATCCAAACGCAAGGTACCAAAACGGCTATCAGAACAATTATCCCAACAGCTCGTTGCCAGCGAATACCTACTCCACCAACACTTACTCCGCGAATGCAAATCCAACGAATTCGTTCGGGACCCAGTATCAAACCGCCCAGCATCCCGCGGTAAATCCTCAAACTGGCTATGGGTACAACAGTCCTTACCAAACCCCGGGATACAACGTACCGCCATCCAATCAGCAGCCTTATTACGGAGGTTCGACGCTGAACGCGAACGCGAATCCTTATGGAGTGCCAGGTCCCAATGGAGCAACGAATTCTTACAATTCCAACAACACTTGGAGCCGAGCGACGCCGTTGGGCAGTTCGACTGGACTTTCGGGATTCGGGGCCCCTAGTTATTCGCAGAATTATTCCCCGACGAATTACTCCGCCTCGCAATTCAATGGTACCCAGCCAAATGCTGGAACTTGGCAGCGTTACCAGCCATCTGGCTCGCCGTTGTACCGATAGACGCTGGATATAACCAAGTCGTCGCGAAAGAAAAAAAAAGGTTGGGCTAGCCAATTCCCAGCAAAAACGTTATTTAGATGGTTCCCAATAGGTGGGATTCCAATTTCCTATTCCCAATTCTCAAAGAAATTTGACGATTTTTGTTCGAGGAACAAACGAAAATGCAAGTTAGTGAAGATGTTTTTGCCAAGGTTCAATCCGCCCTCGTTGATGCACTTGGGGTCGACGAAGATGAAGTGACGCCACAGGCGACGATGGTCGGAGACTTGGGAGCAGAATCGATTGACTTTTTGGATATCGTTTTCAAGTTGGAAAAGAGTTTTGGTATCAAGATTGCCACCGAAGATCTTTTTCCCAAGGATATTCTGACCGAAAGCACTTACGTTCAAGACGGCAAAGTGACTGCAACAGGCCTAGAAGAACTCAAGAAGCGTATGCCCTGGGCAGACCTGTCTAACTTTGAAAAGAATCCACGAGTTCAAGACTTCGGCGATTTGCTAACCGTTAGCGATTTGTGCCGTTACGTCGTCTCCAAGGTTGCGTAGTTCGGAACGGATGCGAAATGAGATGGTTCTGGATCGATCGATTTACGGAGTTCGTTCGCGATACGCGGGCGACTACGATCAAGAACGTTTGTTTCGGTGAAGAACCGATTGATGATTATTTGCCAGGCTTTCCGCATTATCCTCATTCGTTGATCATTGAGGGTATGGCTCAAACGGGAGGTCTTCTTGTTTCTGAGGCTGAAGGTTTTCGAAAGAAAACCGTTCTTGCCAAAGTTTCCAAGGCCATTTTCCATCATGTGGCAATCCCCGGCGATCAAATGGTCCTGGAAGCGATCGTCCAAAACAAGCAGCCCGCTGGCGCTCTTGTCGAAGGAAAGGTTACCATCGGAGGGGTTTTGCTTGCTGAGATGGAGCTTGGATTTGCGTTTCTAGACGACGATCGGTTCGGAGACACCACCCTTTTCCCACCCGAGGATTTGTTGCGAACCCTTCGGATTCTGAAGATGTTCGACGTTGCTGTCGATCAAAACGGGAATAGAATACAGGCCCCTGAGCATATGCTTGAGGCCGAACGTCAGGCGGCTCGCGATATTCGATTTGCCCGCGTTCGATAGTCAGCACTCGTTTGCTGATTCGATTTTCCAAGACCGAAGTTTCGCATGCGGAAAAAAAACCGCGGCGAGCATCAGTCTCCAACACTGGTAACTGGGAGAGAATGCGTTGATGCGACGCCGTGTGGTTGTAACTGGGATTGGGATGATCAATCCTCTTGGGCATGATGTTCAGACGGTCTGGTCCGCGCTGAAAGAAAGCCAAAGTGGCGTGGGGCAAATTTCGGTGTTCGATCCGACAGGTTACCCCACCACCATCGCTGCTGAAGTCAAGAATTGGGACATCTCCAAAGCGGGTGAAGATCTGAATGTTTGGAAACATCGCGGTCGGCACACGCGGTTTGCTATCGGTGCAGCCAAGCAAGCGATCGCTCAGTCTGGAATTCTCGAGTCCGGTTTAGCTCCGACCCGATTAGGCGTTTACATGGGCGCCGGGGAAGGCAACCAAGACTTTCCGAACTTCACCAACATGATCGCGGCAGGAGTCCAGAACGGAGAATTCGACCTGGCTTCTTTTCTTCGCCGGGGTCGCGAGATTCTCGATGTGGAAGCGGAACTGGAACAAGAACCCAACATGCCAGCAGCCCATTTGGCTGCCTTCTTTGATGCCCAAGGACCGAATAGCAATTGCTTGACCGCATGTGCCGCAAGTAGCCAAGCCGTGGGTGAAGCAACCGAACTCATTCGTTGCGGGGACGCCGACGCCATGATCGCCGGCGGAGCTCACAGCATGATTCATCCCTTCGGCTTAACGGGCTTCAGTTTGCTGACCACTCTGTCGCAACGCAACAGCGACCCGACTCGAGCATCGCGCCCCTTCGATAAGGATCGAGATGGATTTGTCTTGGGAGAAGGTGCTGCGATCGTGATTTTGGAAGAATACGAACATGCACGCAAACGTGGTGCCCCCATTTTTGGTGAAGTACTGGGCTATGGAAGTACAGCAGATGCTTATCGAATCACCGACATTCACCCTGAAGGACGTGGCGCTATCGGCTGCATGCGACAAGCCATCGCTGATGCGAAATTGAACTTGGATGAGATTGGTTACGTCAATGCGCACGGAACGAGTACGTCGGTGAACGACCGAACCGAAACGCTGGCTTGCAAAGGCGTTTTTGGCGATCGCGCAAAACTGACCCCAGTTTCAAGTACCAAGAGCATGATGGGACACCTAATCGCTGCCGCTGGCGTGACCGAGATGATCGTGTGCATGATGGCAATCCGCGATGGAGTTTTGCCACCTACGATCAATCAAGAAACGCCCGATCCGGATTGCGATTTGGACTATATTCCTAATGTTGCTCGCCAATCCAAGCTCAAAGTGGCTCTCAACAATAGCTTCGGGTTCGGTGGCCAAAACGTAACGCTAGCCGTTGGCGCGTTAAGGAACATCTAACGTGGTGATTACGGATCAGATGCTGCTGGCCTACATTGAGGAATCGCTACCTAGCGAAACGATGGCAAGCATCGAGACAGAACTGCGCACGGATGATTCGCTTCGAAACCGGCTCGCACAATTGATTGGGCGTCGAGACAGCGGCGTTCATACCGTGGGCGATATATGGCGACGCCATCGCCTAACTTGCCCCAGTCGCGAATTGCTGGGCAGCTATCTTCTTGGAGCCATGATGGATGAACAAGCGGATTACATTCGCTTTCACTTGGAACAAGTCGGTTGTCGCTTTTGCCAGTCGAATCTCGAAGATCTTTCAGACAGTCATCATCGCGATGCCGTGACGGCTCGCAGAAAAAAGTATTTTCAAAGCAGCGTTGGACGACTCCGTCCGGAAGGACCAGGTTGATCCATGCGAGTTGGTTTTGTCGCAAAGGTAATTTACGATCGCAAATTTGGCTTCATTAAGTCAGACCACTTCCGCGACGATGTTTTTTTTCACTTTTCGAAGTTGGAAGGAATTCAGGGCCGATTTTTAGAAGAAGGCCAAGAGGTCGAGTTTGAGATCAACGAGATTTTGCGACTGGATGAACAAAAGCTGGAGGCGACTTTGGTCAAACCAGCCACGAGGCCTTTAAGCAAATCGCTTGACGAAAAATCGATCCCCTTCATGCAGGCTTCTCACCATCCGAAAGCTCGGCAGCGAAAGCCTCGTTGGCGAGAAAAAGAAGTCCCTACAGATCCAAACCTTGCAGCAGCACCGCTCGCCATCGAATCCGCTGAACCAAAATCAGACGAAGTTCCTGGAGGGCCCGATCTGGATTCAACGATTCCGATGGAGCCTGAGAAGTTGGCCGATTAAGTCGCATAGAATCGACCCGTGTCATTGCCGCAAGCAAGGAGACGCAGGATCGATTACCCTTTTTGGTTCGCTTCAAGATCGAAACAAAGACAAGAACGAGACAACTGTTGATCCGTTTGCTTCCCTTTTCAAGCAAGAAAGTTTCAGAATATGGCGCTGGGTAAGACTTTTGATAGTGTCGTGAACACCGTTGGAAATACTCCGATGATTCGAATCAATCGTTTGGTTCCTGCGGATCACGCGACGGTTTTCGCGAAGTGCGAGTTCTTCAATCCGCTTCACAGCGTGAAAGACCGTATCGGGATGGCCATGGTGGAAGATGCCGAGAGGAGCGGCAAACTCACCAAAGAGACGCATATCATTGAACCGACCAGCGGCAACACGGGTATCGCCCTGGCCTTTGTCTGCGCCGCAAAAGGCTATCGGCTCACTCTTACGATGCCTGAATCGATGTCGATTGAACGTCGATCGCTGCTTCGAGGCCTAGGGGCAAATCTTGTTCTAACCCCTGCAGCCGAAGGGATGCGAGGTGCGATTGCCAAAGCTTCCGAAATGGTCAACAACGACCCTAACGGCTGGATGCCTCAGCAGTTTGAAAACCCAGCCAACCCCGCCGTTCACGAACGGACAACAGGCCCCGAAATCTGGGCCGATACCGCAGGCAACATCGACGCGATCGTGGCAGGCGTGGGAACGGGTGGAACGATTACGGGCGTTTCCAGATACCTAAAGAAAATGAATCCGAACTTTAAAGCGATCGCTGTCGAACCCAAGCAATCGCCTGTGATTAGTGGCGGTCAACCTGGCAAACATCGTATCCAAGGCATTGGAGCTGGTTTTATCCCTAAGAACTTAGATCAGTCGATCATCGACGAAGTCATCCAAGTGGATGACGAACTGGCTTTCGAATGGGGCCGAAAGCTATCCAAGCAAGAGGGTATCATGGGTGGTATCAGCAGTGGTGCCAACATGTGGGCCGCCGCTCAAGTTGCCGCCCGCCCTGAATTCAAAGGGAAACGTATCGTGACCATCATGTGCAGCTTGGGCGAGCGTTATCTCTCCACACCGTTGTTCGGTGACTTAGGTACCTAAATCCAATCAACATCGATTCCATTGCGAGAGCATGTATGAGCGAACAGCAGTTCCTTCCAAGACGGCGATTTCTGACTCATCTAGGACAAAGCGCTGTCGGTCTTTCCGCATTGGCGTCTACTGGCGGTCTCCTTTCTTCGGCTCGCGCGGCCGAGAAGGGATCAGCTTCGCGCGATCCGTCTTGGAACGAAGCAACCCGCAATGGACTCGATTTTTTGGCTCGGTCGCAATCGGCTCGTGGGCAGTGGAATACGCCCCCCTATCCCGTGGCCATCGCAGCGCTCGCAGGGACTGCATTGCTGTGTAGTGGTTCCACCATCACGCAAGGGCCTTACGCGAAGTATCTAAGCCGAACAGCCGATTACTTGATCAGCAAAAGCCGATCCAATGGACTCATTGGGGACCCGATGGAAACCGACCCTCGTTATACGTACGGTCATGGATTTTCCATGCTCTTTCTTTCGCAAGTGCTTGGTGAAGAAGGTCTGCAAGATCGACGCGACGATTTGGTGGACGTTCTCAATCGAGCCATCGCGTTTTGTGGCAAAGCGCAAACGCCTGCCGGCGGTTGGGGGTACGTAAGCGGCAAGGACCAGAACGACTACGATGAAGGCTCCACCACAATCACTCAGGTTCAAGGTCTTCGAGGATGCCGCAATGCGGGACTAGCGGTCCCATCGGAAATCATCGAGTCCGCGAAGCGATATATTTACAAGTGCCAAAACGATGATGGTGGAATCAGTTACTCCAGCCAGCAAATGGGAACCTCTCGACCAGCGATCACAGCAGCTAGCTTGGCAGCCTTGTACAACGCTGGTGACTACGAAGGAAAGAAAGTCCCAGAGATGTTGGCTTACACTCGGCGAACTCTGTACCCTTTGGTTGGAGGGGACGAGTCCTTCGGGCATTGGCATTACACTTACCTGTATTACAGCCAAGTCGTCTACCGACAAGGGGACGAAGATTGGCTTCCATTTCGCGATCGACTCTACACGCGTATTGCGAATGAGCAAAACCAAGACGGATCTTGGGAGGGTCAAATCAACAATATCTACACGACTGCATGCAATTTGATTATGCTGCAATTGGATCTTGGGTATCTCCCAATTTTCCAGCGATAGCAACGCGCGTCCGTTGATTGGCAATGAGGAACCGATGCCTGCTGGGCATCTAACGAAGGGTCTCAGTAACGCATCTAAGACGCAACGCCACCAGGGGCATCTTCATGTTCATTGCGTTAATGATGCCTAAACGCCTTGATTTACTCAAAAAAAGCGATTCTATTACGAGCACGGGCACCACTTCATTGAGCACGAGCACGACGGAAGTCAAATAGATGCGGGCAATGACAATGTTATCGCCGTTCGAAAATCAGTTTGTTTCACTCGAAGACTCATACCGATGTGCCTATCATAGGAAACACGCCCTCAACGACAAACGTTAGTCTTTTGTAGGTCTCATGGTTCGCCCTCGGGGCTTAGCAACTCGGTGCACCCAAGTCGCGGCATTCCGGAGGAATGAAATCGCGTAGCCGAATCCTGGCATTCCGTAGGAATCTAAGCCTGTAGCCGGCGGTTGAGCGTCAGCGACACCGCCGGTTACACGTCAGTTCGCTCATCGCACCCCGATGGGGTGCCAGCAGTAAAGCGCTAACCAAGTCGATCTCGATCGGAGCGATATTGCCCGCGACGTTGCTTGCATCCTTTCAGGATGCCAATGTGTGGGTTGCACCATTCCGGTGGTGTCGCTGACGCTCAACCACCGGCTACAGGCTTTTATCCTTTCAGGATGCTAATTACCCAAGGGATACCACAGTATCTCACTGCGTTGAGTGGCGATGGAGAACCAATGCCTGCCTAACATCTACTGACATGGGCCTATCATGCATCTAAGACGCCGCGCGTGCACGCCGCCGCGACGGTTGGGCTTGTCCCGACACGTCGCAACAGGTTTGGTGCGCTAGACATCGCGGATAGCCGACCAAACCTGTTGCGTTCTTCGGGCACAAGGCCCTTGAACGCAGAGGCTTTTTGGGGCTCGGTTGTGGTAGCACACCAAACCTGTTGCGAAGCTTGGCACGAGACCCAACTTCGCATTGCTCACGCGGGCGCCGCGTGCACTTAAACGCGACAGACAAGGGCAGCTCAACACCACTGCGAACCGAAGCCTGTAATTCGTTTCTTCGCGAGTTACGTCGACGCTACTACTTGAGCGATTACTTTTGGACTTGTGGCTGGCTGCGATCGCACCTTCAGTTGCCTCGCCCGATTCGCAGCTCCGGCGACCAATGAATTGCCTTAAGTTCCCTGATCAACTAAAATCGAAACGACACCAATCTTATTGCAGACCACAACGAAAAGAACTCCCAAATGACAACCAAAGAGAAAGCGATTTCCTTAATTCAATCACTTGGCGACGATATTTCGCTCGACGATGTGATCGAACGACTTTACTTGCTTCGAAAAATTGAACTTGGAATCGCGCAAGCTGATGCAGAGGATGTATTGGAGCACGATACGTTCATGCAAGAACTTGAGACGGAAGATGCTCAGTAAGATCTACTGGACACGACAGGCTCAAGAGGATTTAAGGGCAATTCGAGCACATATTGCAAGGGACGCCCCCGCGACAGCTTCGGCTTATGTCAGACAACTTCGCGCATCAGTGGAGCGTTTGAGGCAGTTTCCATTTTCTGGAGAAGTCGTACCGGAGTTGGAGCGCGAAGATTTGAGAGAAGTACTCCAAGGCAACTATAGGCTATTTACCGAGTTTCGCAAAACCGAGTTGACATCCTGGCGATTTATCACGGCTTTCGCATATTGAGCCATCGTGATTTCTGAGTCGCTTCCCCGGAAACACACACGGGGATTTGGCAACGATCCTTTGTTGATGGGATGCGAACCGAAATTCACCCAATGTCGTTGCAAGCATCAGGAACAGTTGAGGACAACTGTTCTACATTGCAATTCGAGCATGGGATCACTCGCCACTCATGCGAGACGACCCCTATGATTTCCTACCTGATGAAGGCTCCACCACAATCACTCATACTCAAAGTCTTCGAGGATGCCGCAACGCGGTGGCTATCGCTTTTCCAAATCTAAAAATTCGATCATCGATGGATTTCCGACACCAGCGTAATAGCCTGTGAACTGAAGCGACCCGTGCACTGGATCGACTCGGAAGACCGTCACATGGTCCGCGCGTTGATTGCAGCAATATAAAAACTGGCCAGTCGGGTCAAAGTTGAAGCTTCGGGGGTAGTTTCCCCTGGTCCACTCTTCGCCCAAGTAGGTCAATAGTCCGTCCTGACCGATCGAGAAGATCGCAATGCTGTCATGAAGCCGATTGCCGGCGTAAAGATGCTTCCCGTCTTTTGACACCAAGACTTCCGAGCAAAAGTTGCTTCCTTCGAAACCCTGCGGCAAGGTGGAGATCGTTTGCTTTAGGGCTAATGTCCCAAGATCCTTTCCGTATTCGAACACAGCGATGGTGGAGCCCTCTTCTTGGATGGAGTAAAAGAAGCGACCATCGGGATTGAAATGAAAGTGCCTTGGTCCGTCGCCGGGAGGAGTGGCCACGAAGCTGGGGTCGTTAGGAGTGAGCTTTCCTGTCTTTGCGTCGAACTTCCAAATGAAGATTTTGTCTAACCCCAAGTCGACGTGCAATACAAAGCGGCCAGCCGGATCCGCTTGGATCATATGGGCATGCGTGCGATCATGACCGCTCCATGCAAAGCTGCCTTTGGGGGCATTGACGGCCTTGGTCGGTCCAATCTTCCCGGCATCCACCTTCACATCCACCGCGCTGCCAAGAGACCCATCTGGAAGAATAGGGAGCACCGCGATGGACCCGCCGAAGTAGTTCGCGACAAACAGAAACTTCTTGCTTGGATGAATGCTAATGTAAGTCGGTCCGGCACCACCGGAAGGAACCGAATTCAGTAGCGAGAGCGATCCCGTCATGGGATCGATCGAAAACGAGCTCACCGTTCCCTGTTTTTCATCGCCCACGCGTTCTGTTTCATTGGCGGAATACAGGTGTGTCCCTGCTTGGTTTACGGCCAAGCAGCTGGGGCTGTTTCCCATCTCGTAAACGCCGCTAGCCACCAATGATCCGTTTTCGCGATTGACCTGGAAGAGATGAATACCACGACCGTTTCCGGGAGGCAAATCGACTTGAGTCGGTAGGGTGTCTTTCAGTGGAGAGCTGAATGTACCCACGTAGGCCATTAGCGGTTTTGCTTGTTGAGCCATCGCAAAACCATGGAAAAGACAAATCCCCATGCAGCCAAGTTGCAGAAACACGGTTCTTAAATTCAGTCTGGTGAACATTTCTGGTTTCCGCATTGGGAGAGGGTATTGGATTTGTCTGTTGAGGGTTACGCGTGTTGCATGTAAACCTCTTCAAAAGGCTGGATCACAACAAATCCATCCCCTTGAAATAGCATCTGGATGCTTTCACCACTACCGCGTCCAAAAAAGGTCTTGAGACTGATATCGGTTTTGAATTCAGGCGTTAGATTCCCGCTCCATGCGATGGTCGCATTGGGGTCCGTGATGACCGGTCGATCCGGGGTAACTCGGATGGTAAGTGGATCGTAGTGGGACGTAATGGCGATCATGCCTGAACCTTGGAACAAGGCGTTGAACAGACCACCACTCATCATGGCTGCCATTTTGCGAAGCATTCGAATGTCGTACTTGAGCGAGGGTTCAAACGCCAAGACGTCATTGGCATTCACGAAGATCGACTCGTTTTCCAAATTCAGAATCGTGATCTTCTTACCGGCATCGGCCAGGTACACAACGCCGCGACCAGAGGCTTTAGTCAATTTGGTACCTTCACCGCTAATCGCCTTTTTGAGAAGGTTCCCCATCCCTTGTTGCAGAATGCCCTCGCGCTCGAACTTGACCGTTCCAAGATAGGCAATCATCGAACCTGTTTTCGTCCAGATCTCCCCTTTTAGGTTGACTTCCAGGATGCGGTCTCCTTCCAGTTCGAACAAACCTTGTCCTTGGTCTTTTTGAATCGAGGCAGCAAGGAATTCTTTGAGTCCATATCGGGACATAGTGCAGACCCTTTCAGTTGAATCTTAGTGGAATTAGCGATGTCATTCATGAGATACCGTACGAAGCAGCAACTTCGACTTGCTAAGTATACAAATCTATTCGGGAAAATGTATTACATGGACCAATCCTTAACCCGATCGTAACCTTGTTACGATCCATGCATGTGAATCCTGTTCAAGGATAGTATGGGCCAGACATGAAAGCCCGAGCTAGGACCGAGGAGCTGTTGTTCCAAAGGTTACCGTTTGAAACTGATCTTGAAAAACCAATGGGTAACGGGAAACTCGTTGCACCCAAGAATTATCTCTGCGCGCGATCTCCAGTAAATCGCGAATGAGGATTGGTTCAGGGGAGAGAATCAATCCAAGCGAACAGCCCAGGTATCCTAGTATCGATTGCGGATTCACCCCTTGTTTCCTGTAGCTACTCAGTCGGCTATCGCCGTGCCGTTTCGCCAATCGGCGACCGTCGACTCCGGTTACCAAGGGTATATGCAACCACGCAGGACAGGGCCATTGCAAGGTCTGATACAAGGCGATCTGTCGGTAGGTGCTGTAGATTAAATCGTCCCCTCGAACCACGTGGTTGATTCCAAAATCGTGATCATCGATAACGACGGCCAGTTGGTAAGCGGTTACACCACTGCTACGCGCGATTACGAAATCGCCAAGCTTGGATTTCGCATCCAGGTGTTGGGAACCATGGAGTTGGTCGTTAAATTGAAATGTGCCCGTGGGCATACGAAATCGCCATGAAAAGACTTTGCCCTGTCGCGTCATTTCCTCAGCATCCGCAACGACGTTACCGGCGCAGGTCCCAGGATAGACAGCCCCATCCAGAACGGACTCGTGCGGAGCGCTTGCTTCGCTGGTCGCGCTGGCTCGATCAATATCCGTTCGCGAGCAACTGCATGGGTAGATCCGCTCGCGCGATTTCAATTGGTCGAGAACTTCTTGATAACGCGATTCTCGTTCCGATTGGGTGACATAGCTGGTGGTGGCATCGACTCTGTCCCAGTCGATACCAAGCCAGGCAAGATCTTCCAGTGCTTCGGCCATGGCGCCTGGCTTGGTACGTGGCGTGTCGAGATCTTCGACACGCAAAAGAAGCTTGCCATCGAATTGTCGGCACAAGAGCCAAGCAACCAGATATGTTCGAGCGTTTCCAACATGTTGAGCTCCGGTCGGGGACGGAGCAAGTCTGCCAATGTAGCTCATTTGCAATCGACTTGTGCGGATTGATTGGCTGCGTAAGTGGTGGTTATGGTCGCACTGGGAATCGAATTGCGAAGCTGTGCGACACACCAAGCAGCGTGAGCAGCATCGCGAGTGACGCAACAGACCGTCGGGCCCCAGCTGCTTTGAACCGCTCCTTGAATCCCAAGCCTTTGGATGGTTGCAACAGCAGACGCGATTTGAGGCGTTCTGTAGATCCCCCCTTGAACGTTTGCGAAAACACCTCCGGCTAGTTTTCCGTACTGACCGATGGAGCGGTCGAAGGTTTCCCAGTCCTTGCTCAACACAGCCGGAACGATCTCGTTCGTAACCAAGCTTAGCATGACACCGCGGTTCGCATTCGGAACAGCGGAACAGCGGTCAAACATCTGTAACTCCGCATCGCCGCTGTCGCCGGGGGCAGATGCGTGATCGTGCACCAATAAAACAGGCCAATCCGATGGAAAGTGATAGCGGTCAGTTCTTCTCGTTGAAGTTCCCTTAAGAACATCGGCAGCGACGTTTAACTCGCCCGAATACTCATGACCATGATCGACAATAAACCCTCCTTCCAAAAACCCTTGGAGTCCAATGTTAGATCTTTTTCCACGATGGCTCAGGACTGAAAGAACATATCGAAGTGAAAGCTTGGGATCGGCCGAAAGCTCGTCTTGGCAAGTATGAAGCACTTCTTCCAGCGATATCTTTTTTGGCCAGGCCCGCAGTTTGTCATCGTCAAGCGTTTTGACCGCTTGCAACAAGACAGCCAGCGTACAGGCCATTTGGGTCCCCGAACCAAGGCCGCAATGAGGAGAGGGAGTCGAATGAAGTGAAATGGACTCTAGGAATGCGACAGAACGCGAGGGGGCGGTTTTGGTTTGGTGACTTTGCCTCCTAGCAAAGTCCCAGGCTAGGAAAGATTCGATTCTTGGTTTCCAGTACTCATTCGCATCAACCGCGATTATCTCCGGCGCATTTTCTTGTTCTGATGGATTGAGGATGGCAAAGTTCGCTTCCACTTCGGCGATGGAATGGTCGATCATCAAACCGATACCCGCGAAACAGTGGGGTTCACTTGGGCAAATTTCAGATAGCCCAAAGTGCAGCCGACCATGGGAGCGTACCATGATGCTCCGCGATGAACAGGTTGATTTCGTGGGGTTCGATTCCTTCATGGCAAGATTGGGTTGGGGATGCTAAGACTATGCCTCGACTTCAGCCGCCGCGATGACCATAGCGTCGTCCGCACTGCCGGCCCATTGAGGAAGATCCAGCTTGGTGGCTTGCCAACCCGGATGGCATAACGAGCCCGTTTTTGGTGAGTCTTTTCCGATGACTCGCCAACGGACGGGGGATGCATTTTCGGGTAGTTCGATGGTTTCGCCTTCCGGGGAATCGACCAAGTGCTTTAAGCCAAACATGCGATCGAGCACTTTTCGGGAGTCGCGAAGAACATCGCGAGCGGCCGCACCGATCTGAGCGTCGCTGTACGAATCGAGCGACTCACCCACCAAGTCCAAAAATCGCGACTCACGTTGCAAGGCGCTCAGCAGAGTCAGGGCGCCATTGCGATCACCCGATTTGGACTTTGTCGGAACCGGGGATTTTTGTTGTGGTGAGCTAGATATGCTAGCGTTTTCTGATGGAGTCGGGGAGCTGGTTGGCTGCTTTGGATCTGGGGTTGGCGACTTGTTTTCCAGGCAAGCTTGAACCTGATTCGCCATCCGGCTATTGAAAAGGACCGAGAAAAACGCGCGGAAAGCCAAAAGAAGATGCATGGAAGTAAAGCATTACGGAGAATCGAAGCACAATCAATTACACCTCATCAATATAGTGCCTGAACCGCACTTGTTGCAGGTGCGGCGTTCTCGGTTTCTATGTTATATTACTGGTCGGGAATGGGCGGAAACGTGGGTTTTCGCAAATATTCGGAGCTTGAAACGACACGGGGTCGAGGGTCGTAGACTCGATGAATAATTCGAAAGGTAGCCAAGGGGAACCGCGCAAACGCATTTCCGATTTGTCGTCGCCCGTGGCTCGAAATGCCACCCCACCGAAGATCCCGCCGCCTAAGATTGTTCCGGCCAAAAGCGTTCCCGCTCAAACCAACTTGCGGGCTCCCCTTCTGCGCGTGCCTCCCTCGTCGAGCGCCAGCCGCGTCGAAAACCAGCGCAACCTGAGCGAGCTACTGTATCAATCCCCTGGAGTCTGGGCGAATCGCCGTTCCATTCAACAGAGCATAGGAAAGCAAATACTCAATGGCTCGAAGTCGATGGAGGCCCGTAATTTTGCAAGGGTCTCCAAGCAAGACCTTGAAAACATGGCGGAGGCCTACGATGTCCTGTTTTTTAAAGGGCTGTGCTTGCCTTTGGCACGGTCCTATGGATTGACTTTTCGGCTCAGTTCCAGAATGACCAGAGCGGGCGGAAAAACCACGCGAACCATCTATCGAGGAACTCGGTCGAGGCCCGGCAAAACGCATTACGAGATTGCTCTCTCGACATCACTTCTTTTTCAGTCTTTCCGTAAGCCTGGCGATACCATTCGCGTCTGCGGCGACGATTGCCCCGATCGGTTGACTGCGATGCAAAGGATTGTGGAGCACGAATTGGTCCATCTCAGCGAGATGTTGGCCTGGATTCACAGCGATTGTTCCGCCAATCGATTCCAATCGATCGCTCGAAATATGTTTGGCCACACCGAGCATCGTCACGAGCTGATTACACAGCAAGAACGAGCCGCGAAAGAATTTAATATCAAAGCGGGAACGCACGTTGCGTTTCAATACGAAGGAAAACTACTTCACGGTATTGTGAACCGAATTACACGCCGAGCGACCATCCTGGTCGAAGATCCACGCGGCACACGGTATAGTAACGGTCAAAGATATCTCAAGTATTATGTCCCAATTCAACAACTCCGACCCATTAGTTAAGCATCCTCCATGAGACATTTGACGACCGTATCTGGAAAGTCAACCGCTGAGTCCTTTGTGGCCTACCTACTGACCCAGGGGATTTCAACGCATGTCGAGCCCATCGCGGCAGCTCAAGACCAATGGGACGTCTGGGTCCGAGACGAAGACAAAAGCGCTCAAGCGAAGACCATCTTCGAGGAGTTTATGTTGTCTCCCAACGCCCCCAAGTATTCGGACGCCATACGCCAAGCGAAGTCCATACTGCAAGAACAGAAGCAGAAGGAATTGGAACGAAGAAGGAACATCCAAACACCTTCGATGCCTTCCAACAGAAACCTATTTGGCAGAGGAATGCCACCGCTGACTCTAACGTTAATTGTGTTGTGCAGTGCCATTGGGATTTTGAGCGGCTTTCAAAATCCGGGACCGGATAACTGGTTCGGCCGAATCGCTTTGAAGCAATTGAAGTTTGTGGATTTGAGTCTGTATCTGAAGACAGGCGATCCTGCCGCTTCGTTAAAACTGGGCGAACTATGGCGGATTTTTACACCTGCGTTCCTTCATGGTGATGCAATCCACTTGTTGCTAAACATGCTGTCGCTGGCTTCCTTAGGCAAGCTTGCCGAACGATTGGAGGGGACCGTCCGTTACGCGATGATTGTTGCAATCGTTGCAATGGCGTCGCACTTGCTTCAAGGGTTAATGCCATTGGACTTCTTCGGCTCCCCCAACTTCGTGGGTATCTCCGGTGTCGTTTTTGGACTGCTTGGTTACTTGGGAATGAAGACAACTCTGCGTCCAGACATCGGATTTCGTCTTGCACCGCAAGCCTACGTGATGACAGGCCTGATCCTTGTTCTCGGGTTCGCAGGAAATGCTACCGGCTTTGCCCTAGCTAATATGGCGCACCTTGGTGGACTGGTTGCAGGCATTGCTCTTGGATATGTGATGAGCAATCCAAGGTTTGACCGCAGGTAACGGCAGCACGACTTGCATTTCACAAACGAATGAATATTCCACTCGTCAAGATCTGCCAACATCAGTCCAGCGTTGAAGCATCTTGGTGACTTCCAGCTCCAGGGCGGCCATGTTTCCGAGATTGACAAGAACGTCTGTGGCATGAGATCGCTTCTCCTCTAGGCTTAACTGGGCAGATTCACGCTGCTGCCATTCATTCCGACTCCAGCCACGGGATGCCGCCCAAGATTCTCGTAGTTCGGCCGAAGTTTCTACAAACACCACTTTGTTGCAATAGGGAAGCCAACCACCCTCGATCAGTAACGGTGCGTCGAGCACGATGTATTTCAAACCAGGTTCGAGTCGAAGCGATTGAAGCTGGAGCTTTGCGATCTCGCGAATGCGAGGGTGTACAATCGCCTCTAATTGCTTACGGCGGTTTGTTGGTTCACCAGAGCTTCCAAAAACCAAGGCTGCAAGTTTTTTGCGATCGATCGCAGGCCCATTGGCAGATCCTGCATCCGAAAAGATCCCATCGCCAAAGAGTTCACGGAGTTGTTGAATGACACCTGGTTCTTTCAATACACCGTGGGCTATCACATCTGCCAGGAGCACTTTGGCACCTCGCTTTTGCAGCAATTCTGTCAACGTTGACTTGCCACTCGCGACGCCACCGATGATTCCAATCACGATTGGATATTCATTTTGTTGGTTCATAGCAATTCACAGCTTGCCCAATTCGGACCATTTTTGATGTCTACTTTCAGCGGAACGTCTAAGGGCAAAACCGTGATCATTTTCTCCCGAACGATGTTCGCAAAACGGTCGACATAATCTTCTCGTACCTCGAAGACCAGTTCATCATGAATCTGCAGCAGCATTCTCGCAGGCCAATTCAATGATTTCATTTCCGAACTAATCGCAATCATGGCCAGCTTAATCATGTCGGCGGCCGAGCCTTGAATGACGGTATTGATTGCCATCCGCTCCGGTTCAAGAAGTTGTTTTTTCTTATTATCGGGCAAGCTCTCGTAATCGCGAATACCTCGCAAGATTCTTTTTCGACCGGACATTGTCGTTACATAACCCAAGCTACGGCAGCTCATCAAGGTAGAACTGATAAAATCCCGCACCCCAGGATACTTTGCGAAGTAGGCATCGATAAAATCGCTCGCGTCCGACCTTGGGATACCCAACGCTTTGGCCAACCCAAACGGGCTTTGGCCATAGAGAATTCCAAAACTGATCGCCTTAGCACTGCGTCGCATGTCACTCGTGACTTGGTCCTCCGAGATACCATTGACTTGTGCTGCTACACTCGTGTGAATATCCAAATCGTTTTGAAAAGCTCGGTGCAAGGATGCATCACCGCAGTAGTGGGCTAAAACGCGGAGCTCGATTTGCGAGTAATCGGCGGTCATGAGGCTCCAATCGGGATCCCGGGGCAAGAAGGCCGATCGGATCGAGCGTCCTTCTGCCGTTCGAACTGGGATGTTCTGCAAATTGGGCTCGACACTACTAAGACGCCCAGTGGCGGCAATGTCCTGCCTGAACGAAGTGTGGATTCGATTGGTGATAGGGCTGATCAAACGGGGTAGCGATTCCACATAGGTATTGATAAGTTTGGTCAATTGCCGGTATTCCACAATCTTCGCGGGAAGAGGGTGTTCCGCAGCTAGTTCTTCAAGGACTTCCGCATCCGTGCTGGGCCCCGTCTTTGTTTTCTTGACCACGCGCAGACCAAGCTTCTCGAACAGGATGTTGGCAAGCTGTTTGGGACTGTCAGGATTGAACTCCTGTCCAGCCAGTTCCATGATGGTTAAACGCAATGCGTCGGCCTGCGACTGAAATTCTCCCCGCAGTTCTTCAAGGCGATCGGTATCGATGCGAATTCCTTCGGATTCCATTTCGGACAGGACGCCGATCAACGGTATTTCCAAACGATGCATCACCTCCAGCAAACTTTCTTCTTCCAGTCGATCCTTCATGGGCTTTAGCAATCGGAAGGGGACGTCGACATCTTCGCAGGCATAAGTCGCAACACGATCGATGGGGACTTGATTCATGGTGATTTGGTCCTTGCCGGTACCAATCAAAGATTCAATGGGGATGTTAGTATGACCAAGCCAGCGTTTCGCGATATCGTCCAGGCCGTGATTTCTACCCCCTGCGTCCAATAGATAATCGGCCACCATGGTATCGAATCCAATGGTTCGAATCGGCATCCCGTGAGATCGAAGAACGATGGCATCATACTTGATGTTCTGCCCTACGAAGGTCTTGGTGACATCATCTAAAATCGGCGCAAGATGTTCGCGAACGGTCTTTAGATCCAAGTGGGAATCACCATCTGGACCAAGGACCGGCAGATAGGCAGCCTGCCCTTCCGCCCATGACAAACTGATACCCACTAGGGCAGCATCACGAGGGCGAGTAGACGTAGTTTCCGTATCAATCGCGATGACCGAAACATTCTGTAACTTGCCCACCAACGCTTCAAGTTGTTCTACCATGCGAATGGTCTGGTAGCCTTCGAACGACAACCGAAAGGGTGGCGAGTCATCCAAGTCCTTCAACATAGAAACAAAGGAATCAGACAACTTGCGAAACCCAAGTTCGCGAAACATGTCCAACGCCTGTTGGCGATCAAAAACCCCTGGGCGCATTTGAGACCAGGGAAGTTCGACTGGGCAATCTCGTTTTAAGCGAACGAGATCACGACTCATCATCGCCAAGTGCTGATTGTTTCGCAGATTTTCTCTTTTCTTGTCCCCCGGAACTTGATCTAGATTTGCATAGATCTCGTCCAACGATTCAAACTGGTCCAACAACTGCTGCGCGGCCTTAGGTCCAATGGACGGAACCCCCGGAACATTGTCCACCGAATCGCCGACCAGAGACTGGAAATCAACCACTTGCTCGGGCCGAATTCCCCATACATTTTTGAGTTCTGGTTCCCCAAACAATTCATTTTTTCGAACGTTCAGCATCTGGATTTGAGGTGACAGCAATTGACGGCAATCTTTGTCGCTGGTTACCAGTAAAACCCGAGCGCCGTGACCTTGAGCTTGGTCTGCCAAAGTCGCCATGAGATCATCGGCCTCGTATTCGGGCATGGAAATCTTAGGAACGGCGAGAGTCTCAAGACATCGCTGAATCAAAGGAATTTGATCCCGAAGTCCATCCGGCATGGGCGCACGATTCGCCTTGTATTGGTCATAAATTTCATTTCGGAATGTCGGGCCAGATTCGTCGAAGGTGCATACTAAAAAATCAGGTTTCCATTGCTCCAATAGATTCGCTATGTCCCGCAGGAAACCATGAGCCGCTCCGACCTCGATGCCTTGCGGGCTGGTCATGGTGGGCATGGCATGGAAAACTTGATAAATCAATGAATGTGAATCGACCAAGACAACCAGATCACCCTCTTGCGGAAAAGGATGCTTAGGTGGCGATGGATTCGAATCCTCAGAATTCGACGTTGGGATAGGACCTGCCGGTGGTTCGGTTTCGGAACTGGTTGGCAATGGCTCAAACAATTCATCGAAACCAGCAAGCATAGGTTGAGATTTTGTAGATCGCTTTGCCATTCAAACAACAATTCTTTAGTGCCAAAAGTGCATCGGTATTGGTCGAAAGTCAACCGTAGAAAAACTTAGCTTAACGCTGCAAAGCCAATCGCGAAATCCACTCGAGGACTCCATTGCTCTTACTTATTGTCGCGATTTTACCTTGCGAAGAACCCGAATCTTATGAGACTCGCTGTCGCCCACGTAGACCGCCCCATCAGAATCAACGAAAATGCCATGCGGTCGAGCCAGCTTGCAAGTTAGTGGATCGCCATCGGGACCATCACCGCTTTCACCCGTTCCCGCCACCAATTCAAGATTGCCTGTTTTGATGTCAACCATTCGGATGCTATGACTTTCTGTATCGGCGAGCCAAACATTCCCGTCCTTATCAACTGCAATTCCCTTGGGACCATTCAGTTCAGCATCTTTGGCGGGTCCGCCATTCCCTAAAAAACCTCTCTTTCCCGTACCTGCAACGTGCTGAATCATCCCGGTTTGGAGATTCATTTGAAACACTTGATTACCTTCGCGGGTCGCCAGCCACAAATGGCCCTTCTGGTCAAAATCAATAGAACGCGGTCCGTTGATCGATACCCCGGCGATCGGTGCGGAGTCAGGAGTCCTGCCTGGAAAACCAGTGCCACAGAATGTCTCGATTCGATGCGGAGCAGTGTCGATGCGGCGAATAACATGGTTACCGATATCACACACATATAATTGGCCGTCAGGACCAAACTGAATGCTGTGCGGTTTATTGAACTGAGCCGCATTCGCGGGGCCTCCATCCCCGGAATACCCCATTCGACCATTGCCCGCAAAAGTTGAGATCTTCCCTGTCGTTGCATCCATTTTTCGAACAACATGGTTCATCATGTCCACAACATAAAGATTGCCGGCCTTGTCGAAACGAAGCTCATGCGGAAGGTCAAAACTGGCGTTGGAAGCCGCTCCACCATCACCGTCATATCCTTTGGAACCAGTGCCAGCCATCGTTTCAATTCTGCAATCCTGGCGGATGCGACGAATACGTTGTCCGGTGTATTCACAAAACCAAATGCAGCCATCAGGCCCCCGAACCACACCAAACGGGTTATCGAGTTGGGCATGGATTGCCGGCCCGCCGTCACCGCTAAAGCCTTGAATCCCTGTTCCTGCAATGGTTTCAATAATCCATTGTGCATTCGACGTACTCGGGGCAAAGAACGTAACGACGACCGCAAATATCCATGGATTTGCTATCTTTGAGCGGAAAGACTTTCGCAGGGGAACGTTCTGTTTCACGGTTCGTGTGCTTTCCAAAGGTGGATTCAGGCTTCCTAAGACATCATGTTCACAATTCAGCACGAACTGCGAGTCGGACGATTCTCGGTTATGGAGCGGTATTCTGAGTCAAAAAGCCATTCTTGCAAGTTGAACCAGTTGCGCGTTACAATGCGATCGGTAATTTGGTTCTCGAGTATCATCAATATGGAGTTACATCATGGGAAAGCTGTTAGGTTTTGGATTGCTTATGTTGGCGATGGTCGCTGCAATGGGGCAACAGCAAGTTAGCCAAGCTAAGGATTGCTGTGTCAAACCCGTCTGCTGCGTTCCACCACCACCGCCACCAGTGGCAGTATCTTGGTGCGTCGAAGATCCTTGCACATGCTGCAAGTACACCGTCACCGCTTGCTTGCCCGCATGCTGCGAATGCGAGACACCATGCCTCGTGGGCTGGAAACCAGGCCTATTGGGACGCAAGATTTTGACCTACAAGTTCGCTTGTGGCGAATGCGTCGATGTTGTCATCACCAAGCACGGCAAGACAATTGTTCGCGACTAGTCTTTGACTCCGTCACAAGGCAAACTAACAAAACGTCGCTCTTTTTGAGCGACGTTTTTTATGGACTTTATTCATTTCCTTTTTCTGTCAAAAGTGCTTTCTTATGCCATCCGTAGCAATCGTTTATTTTTCTGTCTCAGGCCACACACAACAAGTTGCAGAAGCGGTTGCCGAAGGCGCGAAGTCCGTCCCTGGAACGGAGGTATCACTACTTCGCATCGTGGGCGAGGACATTGTCAACGGTCGCTGGAAGAATGACTCCATCACCAACGCTCTGAACGCCGCTGATGCGATTGTGTTTGGTACACCAACCTACATGGGCGGATATGCTGCTCAATTCAAAACATTCATCGACGCCTGCGGGGGGATCTGGTACCAGCAAGGCTGGAAGGACAAGATAGGTGCGGCCTTCACGCACTCCCAAGGGCTTTCAGGAGACAAGCTGAACACCTTGGTGGGGCTGATGATCAATGCCATGCAGCATGGAATGGTTTGGGTGGGAACGAGCGTAATGCCCGAAGGATCAACGCCCGAGAAAACAAATCGTCTGTCAAGCTACACCGGGGCCATGGCCCAGTCCAATATGGACCAACCCAATATCGGTCCTGGGGATCGTCAAACAGCCGTGATCTTGGGTAAGAGAGTTGCTGAAGCAGCAGCGCGATGGGTGTAGAACACCTGCAAGATGGAACATCCCCTCAACTAGAACCACGGCACAACCGTGCGTTCGAGAACTTCTAGTATGAACCTTAAGATATCAGAGCCGATTTCTTGGATCGTTTCCTTTGGTCGATTGGTTTTGATTCTCTTGCTATGTTCACGGTGGCCAACCTACGGCCATGCTGCACCACCCAATGTCGTGTTCATACTTGCTGACGACTTGGGTTACGGTGAACTGGGATGCTATGGTCAAACCAAGATTCGAACACCGCATCTTGACCGTCTAGCAAACCAAGGCATGCGATTGGTTCAGCATTACTCGGGCGCACCCGTTTGCGCACCTTCGAGATGCGTTTTGCTGACAGGTCAAAACTTGACTCATGCAGAGATTCGTGGAAACCGAGACTCAGGCAATGGCCGACCTTTTCCAGGACAATGGCCTTTGACACCCGACGTCGTCACTCTGGCAGAGATGTTTCAAAGCCAGGGATACGCAACCGGAGGATTTGGGAAATGGGGCCTAGGACCAACGGACTCCAGCGGATCGCCTATCAGGCAAGGCTTCGACCGTTTCTTTGGCTATAACTGTCAACGCAATGCCCACAGCTACTACCCGCCGTTCTTAGATAGCGACGAAACCACCGTGGTCATCAATGAGCGTCCTGTGGCTGCACAACAACGCAAACTGAAAGGCGATGTGACGGCAGAGACGTATCGATCGGAGAACTATGCACCTGATAGAATTATGGACGAGGCGTTGACGTTCTTGGATCAAAACGCAAATCGCCCATTCTTTTTGTATTTGCCGATGGTAGAACCCCATGTTGCCATGCAACCCAAGCAGGAGTGGATTGATCAATACCCCTTAGCATGGGATGAAGAATTTGGGGCATACCGAGGTGAAAATGGATATCTACCACACCCGAGACCACGTGCAGCCTACGCAGCCATGATCTCCGATCTGGACGACCACGTTGGCAAAGTGATGGCAAAACTGAATAGCCTGGGAATCGCAGAAAATACGCTCATCGTTTTTACCTCGGACAATGGCCCGACCCATCGCGGGCAAGATCAACGATGGCATGTGGGTGGAGCAGCATGTGATTTTTTTGATTCGACCGCCGGGCTCAAAGGCTTCAAAGGTAGTTGTGACGAAGGGGGCATCCGAGTCCCTTGCATTGTCAAATGGCCGGGCAAAATCCAGCCAGGAACAACCTCGCCCGTCCCTTCTTACTTTGCGGATTGGTTCCCAACCCTTTGCTCGATTGTAGGAGGGCAACTTCCTGATCCCCAAAAGCAACCTATGGATGGAATCGATTTGAAAGCTGCCCTTCTGGGGGAACAAGTCGCAGATCGAAAAGAACCCATGATGTGGGAATTCCCAGAGTACGGTGGCTATGTTGCAATTCGAGTTGGAAACTGGAAAGCCTTGCGTCGCGGCTTGAAAACTAAGACACCTGGCCGATGGGAATTGTATGATCTGGAAGCCGATCCTGCCGAAACAAACAACTTAGCGGGAGAATTTCCCGATATCGTACAGCAATTGGATAAAGCCCATCGCCAAACAAGAAAAAGCCAACCCAACTTCCCCTTCGAATTCTTCGATCGATAAACGCTAGCCCGAGTTATTGATTTTGAGCCGCAGACGCTAGCCGCGTCGCGGATTCACGGCAAAGGTGCGCGCATCGGCGTTAGCGCTTACGGCTGTGCCACCAGTCGTACATGTCGAACAAGGTCTCCCGAATGTTCTCGCCATGCCGAGCTCGTGAATCCGACCATTCTTTGGAACTCAATAACAACGGAAGCGTTGCTTCCACATCTTCCTCATTGGACAATTGCAGCATGTGTTTTACGATCCATTCTGCGGATTGCTTGTCAACGCTGGTTCGCCAAAGCAAATCAAAACTTCGCAATGGTTGATGGGCTGTTACCAACAATCGAATTCGCTTTTGCCAACTTACTCCCTGAATCCACCAGCGCGACCAAAGCGAAACCTGTTCATACCCGTCCAAAATCACAATCGAATCCCGAGGCCAAGCCGATGTCGAGACTCGATGGCCACGTACAGAATCCGGTGTGCGACTAAATCGCTGATGCATGACGGGAATATCTGGAAAGCGAGTCAAAAAATCCTTTTGAAGTGCATCCAGCAAGGTGGATTTGCCTGTTCCATGCGGCCCAACGATCATGCCCCGTCTCGATCGAAGCGCCAGAAATTGATCCGATAGAGATTGAATACTACCCCTTCCAAAAAACTCATACGCCATCGCACCTGGCTGGATGAAGCGTGAAGAAAACGGATTGGAACTCATTTTAACTTTCGTAAGATTGGCTCCACTCCGAAGGACCAGAAATGGTTTACTCGCTTTTCTGAGGCATCCATTTAACAATCGACAACATTCACAGCCAAGCCACCCAGAGACGTTTCTTTATACTTGACTTGCATGTCTACACCGGTTTGTCGCATCGTTTCAATGACTCGATCCAAGGAAACAAAGTGCTGTCCATTTCCATAAAGGACGGCCAAACGGGCAGCATTGATCGCTTTCGTAGCACCCATCGTGTTGCGTTCGATACAGGGGACTTGAACCAGCCCACCGATCGGATCGCAGGTTAATCCCAGATTGTGCTCCATACCTATTTCTGCGGCATTTTCAATTTGCTCTACCGATCCCCCCATACAAGCGGCTAACCCAGCTGCCGCCATGCTGCAAGCGACCCCAACCTCACCCTGGCATCCCATTTCTGCAGCCGACAACGAAGCATTTCGTTTGTACAAAAGCCCGATCGCTCCAGCCGTCTTCAAAAAGCGATGCACCCCCGCACGGTTCGCTTCCGGATAAAAGTAAACATAGTAAGCAAGAACCGCTGGAATGATCCCGGCAGCACCATTGGTCGGAGCCGTAACGACTCGCCCTCCCGCTGCGTTTTCTTCGTTGACAGCCAATGCAAACAGACTGACCCAATCCAGCAACCGCAACGGATCCGCATTCGCCGCAACCGTCGCCTTGGCCAAAAATCGCTGTGAAGGACGCATGTCCGAGGAACCGTTATGGACTTCATCCAATTCCCCAGGCTTCGTTCCACTTAGCTTTTGAAAAATCTCCGGTGCCCTTCTCGGAATCCGCAATGAACCAGGCAAAATCCCCTTAGCTTGGCACCCCTTTGCAATACAGTCGCTCATCACATTCCAAAGATGATCCAACTGGGCGGCAATTTGGTCCGGCGTTCGCCCAACACACTCATTCCGTTCCACCAGCTCCTCAATCGTTATCCCATCCCTAGTACACATCGACAGCAATTCTTTGGCATTGCAAAATGGATAGGGAAACACATTGGTTTCAACCTCAGGAACGTCTGTTTTTGTATTCTCGTTTTGTTCTGGAACCGTTTCAAAAAGCCTCTGAAACTCCTTCAGCGAATAGACAAAACCACCTCCTGTGGAAAAATACTGGTCGTCCAGCAGAAGACGCCCATCTGCGGAATACGCAAAAAAGTGGATGGCATTCGGATGCTGCGGCAAAGTCTCTTTCATGAGCCATAGGAGGTCGGTCTTCGGATGAAAATCCATCTCGAACTGATCAACCAATCGGAGCCGACCCGATTCGCGAATCCCACGCACGGTGGCTTCGATCTTCTCAGGCTCGGTCCGATCCGGCAGGCAACCAGCAAGCCCGGCCAAAATCGCTCCATCGGTTGCGTGCCCCGCACCTGTCAAGGCAAGTGACCCGTACAACTTCACGACCAACCGAGCCATCGAATCGGCACTACTGTCCGAACCGATCCGACCTAACGTCGAAACGCATTCGCTAGCAAAACGATAGGCGGCAACCATGGGGCCTACGGTGTGGGAACTGGAAGGCCCCACCCCCACCTTAAACAACTCAAAAATACTAATCATCCATTGATCCTCGGGCAGAAAGTAGTCCACGGTGCTTTAGATGTTACGATAATTCGATACACTTTGGGCAGCAATGAGACATGGAGCGAAGCAGCGAATTGTAAGCCATTTTGTTTCATTGCATGCAAGCTTCCCGAATTCCTGACTCTATTTCCCATCTAACGCGACGACGCTTATGCCAACCACTGACGAAGTTCTGGCTCAGACCTGGCAGATTCATCAACAAGGGAACGCCGCACATGCCGAGCAAGTGTATCGTTCGGTATTAGAACGCGAACCCAAGCACGTCAATGCATGGTGTTACTACGGAATTGCGCTTCATGACCTGAAAAAGTACCAACAATCGGTGATCGCCTACGAGCAGGCGATTTCTCTTCAGCCCAATTTCCCGATCGCGCTCAATAACATGGGTAATTCGCTTCGGTACTTGGGCCGTGTGGAGGAAGCAGACAGTGCGTTCCAAAGGGCGATCGACCTTTCGCCCAACTACTTCAATGCTTTTCGAAATCGCGGAACACTGCACGCATGGACCGGCCGCATCGATTTGGCTTTCAAGTACTACCATCAAGCCATGTTGCTTAACCCCACCGACGCGGAATTGCATCGAAACTTAGGCGTCATTCATTTGTTGCAAGGCAACTTTGAAGAGGGATGGCGGGAGTATGACTATCGTTGGCAATGCAATGAAGCCATCCGCCATAACTACTCCAAACCGAAGTGGACCGGTCAAACTTTGGCAGGGAAGAAAGTTCTTCTGTACTGTGAACAAGGGCTTGGAGACACAATTCACTTCATTCGATTCGCCAAGTCACTTCAAGATCTTGGCGCCACGACCATTGTTCATATCCAACCTGCCCTTCTCGCGTTACTGCAAGGCTGCAAGGGAATCAATCAGCTTGTACCCAATTCGCTGCCCCTTGATCAAACGTTCGACTACCACTGTTCCCTATTGGACGTCGCAAAAGTTCTGAAGATCAACGACACCAATACGCCGAAAGAAGTGCCGTACATCCAAGTCCCGGACCGTCTGATCGATTATTGGGGAAATGTTTTTGCAAAGTCACTGCCACCTTCGAATCGCAGAATCGGCATCGTCTGGCAAGGAAATCCGGATCATCAAGCGGACATGTTCCGATCCGTCCCACTTTCTGCTCTAGCGCCACTCGCTGACATCGAAGGCGTGCAATTGATTTCTCTTCAGCAAGGTCACGGAACAGAGCAACTGAAGACCTGGGCAGGAAGCAAACCAATAGCCTGTCTCCCCAGCGATATCGACAAGAGTAGCGGAGCGTTCATGGACACCGCAGCCATCATCCATCACTTGGATTACGTGGTGACAAGTGACACGTCGATGGCTCACCTTGCGGGTGCTCTGGGCATGCCAACATGTGTCATGCTGGGATTCACGCCCGACTGGCGATGGCTACAAGATCGAATCGACAGCCCTTGGTACCCAACGCTAAGCCTGTTCCGCCAACAGAAAATCGGCGACTGGCTTTCGGTCACCCACGAGATCAAAAAGTACCTTGAACAGGTTTGATCGCATCAGCACTTTACATTGATCAGAACTTTACATTGATCAGTGAATCCAACGTCGTACGGATTTGTTTTTCCGCATCTTCGCCCCCGCCGACTACGATCTTCACGATCTTTCCATTCGCATCAATAATGACCGTCTGCGGAATCGCTTCGGCAAAGTATGCCCTGGCAACCGCTCCATCGGAATCGAGCGCAACGGTTGGCTTGATTTCCAACTTGCCCAGCATGGACTTAATCTCCGACGGCTTCTGCTCAATATTGACTGCAATCAACTGGACGTTAACTCCTCGATACTCTTGAGCAATCTCGTTCAGCTTTGGAAGGGAAGCAATGCAAGGGGCACACCAAGTTGCCCAGAAGTCAAGCACCACAATCTTCCCTCGCAAGTCTTCCAATCGAATACGATCCCCTTCTAATAGGGGCAATTCAAAGGCGGGAGCTATCGCACCCACCAAGCTTTCCAACTGCTGACTCATACCGTTGCCGCTCCCCCCCTTGGACTGTGCGTCTGGATCATCCAGATCGTTCACGAACTTGGGATCGGGAGCATTCTCTAACTTCCATTTTCCGAATCGGCTCTTGGTCGCTTCGGCTGCGATCGCATCCCCTAAAACAAGTCGGTTTACCGAAGCCAAGTCAATTTGACATACACCCAACTGTGGATGCATACCCGATAGAATGTTATCGCTAATCGATGATGGAACCATGCTGATACGCGCCCCCGTATCAAATAACGCCTGACACTGTAGCTCTGCCAATGACTCATTCGCGTTCGAGATCCCATCTTCTTTCTTCTGGGTTTCGCTCGTTTCTGCTTGACTCGTTTGTGTTTCGCGATTTTCCGTTTCGCTGGTGGATGCCTCTGGATTTTGACCCGTCAATGGCACCACTTCCGGTGCTTCGATCAGCCAAATGATTTCGGCAATCGTCTTCATCATGATCGATCTATCCGAACCTCGCACCTCCAGCACGGCAAAGTCATCGTTGATGCTTTTCAGTCTTCCACGAATGGCGTCCCCCTGACGAGCCACAATCAAGTGCGTCGGAGGATTGCTGCGTTGCATTCGCGGCAACGTCAGCAATTTCTTTTGTGCACCACTATCCAGTTGTTCCATTCCAGCATGAGCCAGCACTCGGATGCCTCGAATGAGCTCGTTGTTGATTTTCGTCCCCTCAAACATGGTCGAATGAAAGACAGTTTGCATTTCGTCTAACGACTTGATGATTGCTGGAAAACAATCGCCGTTAGTGAGAAACAAGGATGGCTCGTCGGCTCGAAGCGACCGCCCCTCTGCCGGCTCTTTCTGGGTTTTGCTTATCTGGCCATAGGCGGACCGAGCAGGCTTAGCAGGGCTGGCATTCGCAGCCACCGGGTCAATGGTTCCAGACAAGCTGCTAGCCAACGCATAAGAACCTTCTGCAAGCAATGGTTTCCAAAACAGCGATTTTCTTGGTTCGTTCCCTGCGTTGGCCGGCACGACATCGACTTTATCGATTCGACCCAAGCTTGTCCCCCAAGGACTTGAGAGTTTCATAGGGGAGGCTTCGACCGGTGTGGAATTCGCAGGTGCAGCGTTTGGTGATGCAGCATTTGCAGTTGCGGCGGTCGCGTCCGGCATGGTGCGACTTCCATTGATGCCTATCGAAACGATTTCCGAGACCGGAATACTGACTCGAACTTTGGCTTGAGCCAATTCCATCGTGATGTTCCCGTCCGCCATTTGAATCGCCTGACCCGAATAACGAGCTCCCGACCGCAGATCCAGCTGGTACAGAAGATCGATCGGCTTATTTTGTGGATCCGGTTCTTGGCGTTCCGGAAATTCAATGCGGGATACTTGATCCACGGCAACGCGTCCTAAGTCGATGGATGTTTGCTCGAATCCAAACGTACCGGTGGAACGATCAAATCCCGTCGGAACACCCAAATAGGTTTCGCCAGTTTGCAAAAGTGTCTCGACCGAACGAACCTGGTTGTCTTCTGGATCTTTATTCTTTGGATCAGGAATCGAAGGAGCTGAAAATATGGACGTATAAACCTTCAATTCACGAAGCGAAAGTCGCCCGGAGCCGATGTTGGTGAACGTCAAGCTACGGTTTCCATTGAGTCGCACTGCTTTGGCCATCTTGATTTGTGCGATCGCGGTCCCACCCTTCAGCAAAACAAATCGTCCGCGATTCGAATCACACAAAATGCGCAGCGAGATACTCGACACGCCTTCGCTAGAAATCAAGGATGTCGCGATGTCTGCCGAAATCTCGTCATCTACCAACATGGTGATCGAGATCATATTTCGAGTTTCAAGTTTTCGGAAATGCAGTTCTAACCGCCTTGGTTCGCCCACCGTCAACATCCAGTTTGGAGCCGCCTGTTCCCACGTAACATCAAGATCGATCGCTGCAAGATCGGGCAGGAATACGGGTTGCGATATCGCGGTTCCAGCCGTCTCAGTTTCCATGGCCCCCGAACGAGAAAACCACTTGCTTCGTCCGTTGGGTTTGATGGCTGGCACCATCTGCTTCCATTTGTCGGGTTGCAAAATCCCCGTGTCGGAAGCGGACGCCGGAATGGCTCTTAAAATGCTTCGAAGTTCAGAACGAGGCAATTGTTGAACGCCAGCCCACGGGCTCCGCACCTCCACGTGATCGGCAGTCCAATCGGCCCATTGCCCTGAAAACGTTTCTCCATTGTGAAGCTCAAAAACGAATTCTTGATTCGCGAGCTCTTTGGCGTCGGTGTTTGCCAATTGGGTTTCGCCTGACGAAGCAGGCTGCGACACTCGCTCCACCGCTGACCACGGAAAGACCACATCACCCATGAATGCAGGGCATTTCCAAACCAGCTTGCCGCTAACATCCTTTCCTAACGCTATCTCCCCTCGATAAACATCTCCGTTGGCCAACAACAGCGAACCCAACTTGGTATTGGTCGAAGAGCCTTCTCCAGCATTTTCCGGATTGTTTTCACGCGCATGTGCGTAGATGCTCATCAGAGCAAGCAAAAGCCAAGCAACACGGCTCGATCGTTTTCTGGAGAACGTGCCTAACCGTTTTGTTGGCGACAACGGAAGTAAATCAAACTTGGGGATCATTATCGCTCGTAGATCGGCAGGAATCGAAAATTCAAAGCTAGGGCCAAAAGGTTCATCGAAGTGGCAACCGCAGGACCGAAATTGCCCTCGAAATGACCATCCGATTTTTGTTTCTTCTTCAAGTCTTGGATCAGGTTTTTGTTCCATTTTTCCCATGCTCCGATATCCGCTTGGAAAAGAGCCTGGGCTTTGTAATATGCAGTGTACTCACCATAGTGATCGCTGACTTCATTGGAATCTGTCGACTTTAAGAAATTGGACGTTGCCTTAAATTCCTTGAGATCACGGCGTCCCGAGATCGAATATACAAGCGTGGCGATTGCGACTCGGGCGGGCGAATTGTCAAAGCCCCCCATCCCACCGGCATAGGCTACCTGACCACTGCTTGAGGTCATGCTGGTAAAGTACTTAATCGCGCGATCGATGTTCTTATCAGGAACCTCAATTCCAGCGTTCCGGGCAGCCAACAGGGACATCAGTACAGCTCCAGCTACCGACGTATCCGCATCGCTGGCATTGGGCGAGTATCGCCATGCACCAAACGTATTTTTATCCTGACTGGTGACTGAAGTTCGCACGGCCAATTCAAGGGCCTGTCCGATCGAACGTTGCCGCTGACTATCACTGGAACCTTGCCACAGATTTCGTTCATCCAGTGCACCGTAGGCCTCTGCGAGCGCAAGGGTTGCAAAGCCGTGTTGGTACATGCTGTCTCCCAGGTAACCCGTTGTGGGGCTCTGCTCCCGAATGATCGACTGCACCGACTTGCGAATCGGTTCGGAGTATTTTCCGTAGTTGGGATCTTCGCCAGAGGCCAGGAACGCCATCAGCGAAAGTCCGGAGACACCTCCACCGGACATCCCACCCGTTTTCGTCCATCCACCCTTGTCGTCCTGATTGTTCTCCAACCATTGAAGCCCTCGCTCGTAGATCTCGCGAACCTCGCGAGGTACGTTTTGCCCTTGAACGGCTGACCCATCCAGGCCAACTTGGGCTAATGCCCAGGAGCCGTGCATCCAGATTGCAATCGCAGACATCACGACAAGTCGATTCATCCTATTTGACATCAACACCATTTACCTAGCGCCCCAGTCTTTCATCAGGCAAAACCTTCATTTTGATTCGATTCAATCTTTGCATATTGCCGAGATCACCGATCTCGTTCTTCGGAACATTACGCAGCACTTCCATCTGCCCCAGATGAAGTCCGCAGACATCTGCTGCACCCAAGAGCCTTTCACACCATTTCCAAAATGGATCATCAAGCGATTCTTGAGTATTCAGCCACTGGAGCACGGATGCACGTTGCGTTTCAACAAGTCCCAGCTTCCGTTGAAACTGCAGCAATATCTGCAATCTTCGAGAGCGATGCCGATTCGCTTCCACCAAAACCTTATCCTGTGCCAGCTTATCCGTTTGTTCCGTCGTCAACATGGACCGTAGTACTTTGCGCCAAATCTCGTTGGCATCACCTCCTGGTGAATTGATTTGATTTGCATAGCCATACACATTTTGCTGTATTTGCTGAAACTGCTCGATGGTCATTTTCGAATCGAACTCGCTCAAGAGAGTTTCGATTTTGGCGTGGATCTGTTGTATGTCGATCTCGATCGCGTTTTCGACCTTCAGCTTTTGTTCTTCCGACAATCCACAAATCTGCTCGATGCGATCTAGCTCACGACGAATACTCTCTCGTTTCATTTTTTGAAAAGCATTTTCGGAACCACCCAATGCACCGAAGAGTGACTCCCGCAACATCTGCCGGTTCATGCGAGGGAATGCCCCTTGCCCCCACATTTCTTCACCGTCAGTTTCCTCTTCGGCTTCTTCGAACTCAACGACATTGATTTGTTTGGCAGCCCGCTGCGCCAACGCGATGGACGGAACCAGAAAAACGGTGGCAGCCATGACAACCATCAGACAAGGGAACGCCAAGACACTCGACATCGAGTCCTTGATTTGCACCACCGATTCGCTTGCTTGGCAATCCCCGATTTCGTTCCGATTACTTGGGTACATTCAAGAAATCCTCCACCGGATCAGCCGATTGCAGAGCGTCTCGAATTCTTGCTCGACCGTCCTGTTCGCCTTCAACCTTTGCACCGATCGCGATGGACTCCGAGCTCGCTACCGTCCCGATTATCAATCGACTGTCCAACGCGACACTGGGTGAATCGGCCGAAACACGGAATGAAGAAAACATGGCTTGGTTCTCTCGCGAGGCTAGTGCTGCTTGCTGAGAATCGGTAAGAATCGACTCTATCCATCGAAGTCGTATCTCGGGGTGCAACGCGGTATTCGTAAATGTTGCTTCCATCGACCGGTACCACCGATCTCGCCATTCTCGGTTCAAAACCTCTTCAATGCGTTGCATTTGAGAAGAAGTCAGCTGAAGCTTGGGTTCAAGAGCATCCAAGACTCTGCTAACGAGCGCTTGCTTTCGATATTGCATTCGCGATACGAGCTCTTTCTCATACTCCGCCAGTTGCTCCGGTGGAGCGCTGGATTGAAGCCAGCCTTTCACAAGCCGTTCTGCCAAGGTATCGAGATCTACAATTCCAAACATTTGCTGCTGAGTACATTTGGAAATGGATGCACTTGACTTAGCCTGCCAATCCCGTTCGGCGCTATCAACCATCATTTGCTTTTGCTCAGTCGTTAACTTGCAAACCGCATCGACAACATTCAGTTCGTTTTGAATCAACCCACGCATCAATTGCAATAAGCTAACCTTGAGCTTGTCCTGGTTTAGCAAATTGGGATCGGCCTGTGCAACATCTTCCAGGACCGTCACATCCCCATCCTGCTCCAACAAAACACGAGGAGCCGGAATGGGTGGAACAGCTTCTTCCTTGGGGGGCTGCCCCAATAAGAAATCTTGCCCTGCAAGAAAGAAAAGAGGCATACTCAAAAGCAAGATCCAAAGGCGCCCATGCAACAAGTCACATGGGACGATCATGGCAACGCCTTGCGTTCTAGCTTTTCGAAGTATTGATCCAAGCCCTGACGGTACTCTTCCGGAAAACTGGTACCAGATGTTCCTGTGGATTGCTGAACCCCGTGATCCTCTCGATTTTCTTTTTCATTGATACCTGGCCCCAACAAAGCGATAGCAGCGTCTTGAGTATCTCCGCCGCCAGAACCGCCTCCAGGAGAAGCCCCGCCGCCACCGCCACCCTTGGGGTTGATGCGCTTGCTCTTCAGCAGCAGTTCAATCACCTCGGTTTGAGCTGCGATGGCAAGCTTCCCCGTGTCAGGACGTTTCAGAATTTCAGCAGCGTCCAACATGGCCAGATCCACTTCTTGCATGAGCTCGATCTCTTTGATGAACTCGGCTTGCGCGTCGGGCAAGGCGATAATCTTTGTTCGAACAATCGCAATGCGTTCCTCCAATACCATCTGCGATTCTGCGAGCTCATTTGCCATCTTCGAGTATTGCTCAGGTTCCGAGACCGTCTTCGCTTGCTCGGCAACCCGGGTTCGATCTCGCAAGTTCATTTCCGCTTCTAAGATCTGCATCACTTCTAAAATGATCGACGGAGGAAGGGAGCTCTTATTCTTGCCTCCCTTGCATTCCCCTTTGCAAGCAGGGTCCACCAAGTCTTCTGCCCAGCGGTCCAAAGTATCCGACCAATACTCTGCCTCGGAGATGGCAATCCCCTGAGCGACTGCGATACGTTCTGAAAGCGTGCGAATGCCTCCCAACACGTCGACGGTTCGCATCTCATCCAACACACTTTGGAATTTGACCATGGGTCTGCGTTCATGAAACGCTTCGAGATCGTCGAGAATCACACTTACGGTATCGAGCGCTTTTTCCTCGCGCCCCTTTAGCTCAGCGATGCGATTTTGTTGCTCGCTTTTTAACCTTAGCAATTTGGAACCAAACGCTTGTTCCACTTCAAGCGAAGTTGCATCGGCGATCTGAATTTGCTCTCGGGACGCAGCCTTCAAGCGCTTCACAAGAGTACTACCTTCAAGGTTGGCCATCAGCTTGTTCATTTCCTCTGCGATCTTGTCGAACTCTGCCAGCAGATCTTCTTGCTTTCGAACGGCCTCTTCCACTTTGTTTTCTTCCGGGGCAGTCGCCTGATCGCTGGGTGATTGCGGTTTGCCCATCACGGTGGTTGATGGCAATCGCAGGGCAGCAGCGGGGCTTTTGCCTTCTTGCTGGGGCTTTCCGTCGGAAGCAATCGCGGGTTGTTGCGACGACTCTTGATCCGAAATGGTCGGGACGGGCGGCGTTTCTGGCTTGGGCTCGTTATTGGGTTCGGAGCCAGCGGTCGCTTGCGATTGATCGCGATTCACGCCTGCGGCAGGATTTTGCTGGCCCGGCGAGGCAGCCGCAGCTTTGACCAACTTTTTCTCATCCTTGGCTTGTTTCAGCAACTCGGCCACGGATGGCATTCGATTCGAGGCGATGTCCTTCAAGACTTGTTGCATTTCGGCCCATTTTTCCAAATGCCCTACCCCAATCGCCTGGTTACGAGCTGCTTGCCGAAGAAGGTCCTCCCCCTTGCTGGTCAAGTTGTTCAACCGGCGTCCGTTGGCTTGTTCCGCAGACGCTTGCTGCTCAATTTTTCGGCGTGTGTCTTCTTGGTTCAACTCCTCTTCGGGCAAGTCACGGATCTTTTTGTTTCCGGCAAGCAATTGCAATTCACGGTCTCTTACTTCCAGTGCTTCGCGTTGCCATTTATTGATCTGTTCCAAAATCCACGCGGCGTGATCGTCAGGATTCAAGACGTACAACAAATGAGGCGACGAATAAACACGTCCTCGATCGGGCAAATAGTCTTCTGCGAACAAGCGAACTTCGATCGGTTGCGACGGTATCTTTAGCGTGGTCGCTTGGAATGTGGCCAGACCATCCAGCGACTCCGCGTTCGGATTGCCGGCAGCCAACATCATTTCTCCAGAAACAGGGGTCGCCGTCTCGAACCCCTCGGCCGTCTTCCATTCCATCCCAATGTGTTTCACTCCAAAATCATCGAGCGACCGAACCGTGAAGGGAAGCTGTTCCGAGTCCAAAAGAACTCGAGAACGAGGCAAGCCGTCGCAATAAACCGACGGTGGCTCGTCCTCGCGAACGTTAACATTCAAAACAAATGGCACCTTCGCTTGTAGCCCAAAGACATCCGTCCATTTCAAATTCAGAGCCGTCGATAAATCGAACGCTCCACATTCCACTTGAAAGGAATCCTTCGAAACCAACGCTTTTGTTTCATTCAGAAAAGCGTCCTCCAAATTGCTGGATGTATCCCCTTTCAAAACGAGCTTGGATCCTCGCACCATGGTGACACCACCCCCTCGTACGTCTTTTTCCGTGCCTTCACTGCGACCTAAGTAGGCGGGAAGTAGCACGGTGCCGATCAATGCCTCCAGTTCAGGACGCAACTTGGGTTCAATCACAATACTTGGGGTCGCATCACCTACTTGAAGGTCTAGCTTCCCCTGGCTGATCTGCGGTGGGATATCGAATGCATAAGCCTGATCGGATAGAGAACTCTCTAGTTTGGTTTGCGTCCCAATCGAAGCAGAAGCCGTCGATGGGTTCCATTCGGAATTAGGTGCAAGCTTGATTGCGATTGGGAAAGCTTCTCCATGAGGCACAATCACCTTGCTCGGAACATCATCCAGGGCAGCAAACGTATATCTTTCAATCTGAGATAACGGGGACGAGAAGCGAGCCCACGCATTTTTAGCCGCCGCTGGAAAAATCATGCCGAGCGAAACAGCAATCGCAACCCCGGTTGCAGCAACCACGGAGAAGCCGCGATGGAAGGACTGAGGTGTCGCAACCAACAAATCCTTTTTGGAAGATTCTGCAGCAACTTGCTCCAGTGCGGCGCGGCAAAGAGCTGGGGATCGCTTTTGTTCCGAAGTGCTGCTGGACAATTCAATGGCACCCAGCAACGAATCTCCGACTGCGGGCATTTTCTTACCTAAGAGTTTTGCTATCGATTCCGAAGATCGCACACCGAGCACCCAGCGTTGGAACCACAGGGGAATCGTCGCGACCCCCATGGTGGATGCTAGCAAGACCGCTGCGCGAACCCAAGCGGGCGAATCGAAGAGACGATCCAACACGAACACAGCAAAGAACCCGAAGAATATTGCAAAGATCGCGATCGCAAACGACTCCAGCATCTTGATCGACCAGACACGTTTTTGAAACGCCCCAAGTTGACGTTGCAACCCCTCCGGAATCGCAATGCTTTGATTCGATTGTGTTTCACTCATGGTATTTCCTAACCCCTCCTGCGATTCCCCAAAAACTGATCCTTCCAGTATACGGCGAGTCAGCATCTGTTCACAATGAAATGACCATTTTCCCAGCTGTCTAACTGAGGATTTCTTGCAAAATTGTGTTGGAGCGTAGAAAAACGAGGCTGGCATGACCGGTCGTGTCAAGCATGTGTGCGATGAATTGATTAACTCAGCAACGACCACTCGCCGACACGATATCAGGCAGACGCAAGTGGTTGGTGCATTTTGATCACCAGCAGGCCCCAAAGGAAAAGCGGTACATGGCAAAGTTCTACGTTCAAAGTGGTTCGCTTCGTGGCATCGTCGATTGTTTCGACTCCGAATGCGCAGGTGTCTGGGCGGTCAATCGTGTCATGGACCGAATTGCATCGTTGCCAGCAACCGATGCTCCCATGGACGACGATCAACCATGGGAAGAAGAACACGATATTGGCATGTTTGCTCTCGAGGACTCGATCCGAATCAGTGAGAAGGGCTTTGATCGAGACGATTGCGAAGTTCTAGACACTCACATGGCTTTTGTTCATTGGCATCAACTGAAAAAAGCGATTGATGCAATGCATCAGCAATGGGACGAAATGTAATCGATTCAATTCGTTCCTTGGACGAATTTCTACACCCCTGTACCAAAAGGTCTTCGGCGACCAAGTCAGGGGTTCGATCCTGGCAACTTCCAAGATGCCAACCGCGAAGAGTGCCTTTTGAAGTTGTGCAGCGTCGCTTGCAGTCTTACAGAACGAAATGGTACTCGTATTCGAACCACGTCAAGTTCGAACCACATCGTCGAGTACGAGCACGAAAGACTATGTTGCCCACGCGGCTACAAGAGTTGGCATTCCGATTTGCACAACATCCAAACTAGCATCAGACGCTTAAACGGGATGCCCATGAATCAACGATCTTCGGGGCTCTATTTCCCTTCCATCGCAGGGAACATTTCCCTCGCCATTTGGATGGCTGCTGGGCCTACCAACACAACGAAGACCCCAGGAAAGATAAATATAACGAGAGGAAATATCAACTTGACGGCTGTCTTTGCAGCTTTTTCTTCTGCGATTTGTTGTCGCTTGATTCGCATCGCTTCACTCTGAACGCGAAGTGCCTGGGCCACTCCCGACCCAAACTTATCCGCCTGAATCAAAAGTGAAGCGAGCGTTCTAAGATCCTCAACTCCCGTTCTGTTTCCAAGCTCTTGGAGCACGGACGCACGGACTCGACCCATTTGCAAATGCAAGGTACTTAACTGGAGCTCATCCGACAGAACGCGATAAGAATTTCGCATTTCGTCGGCGACTTTTCTAATACCTTGATCCAGCCCCAAACCGGCCTCAACACTAACCACCAAAAGGTCAAGCGCATCGGGCAAGCCTAGAGTGATCTGCTTCTTACGATTGGATCGCATCATATCCAAGATGAATTCGGGCAGGAAGAACGCAATACCGGCGCCGAGAACAGAGCGAAGCAGCAGTGCTGGTGTTAGACCGGTCATTATCAGCGTGACCCCTCCAGCAAGAACCAATCCCGTGACTGCGGCCAAAACCTTGATTGTCAAAAAAATCCCACTAGCGGCTTCGCTTCGAAAACCTGCTTCAGCCAATCTCATTTTCAGCTTATCACGTTCTTCTTCGGTTTTCGCTTCCATGTGCTTAGAAAGTACCGGAGAAGCCTGCTCTAAAACCTTCGCGAATTTCTCGACGTTTGACTCCTTAGATTCAGTGCCCTTGCGAAGCGAAACGTTCAGCATTTCTAAACGACTCTCGGCTGCACCTCGACTTTCACCGCTAAAGTAGTCGACCGCAAACCAAGCAAACGAACCGACCGCAATAAACACGCAAACAATAGCAATCATGGCTAACATGTTGGTATCGAGTGCTGCGAGAGTCATCATAAACGAGATTCCTTGATTATCCGATTCAATACAAACATGCTATACTTTGATGTCGATGATCTTTTTGATCACAAACGCGCCGATCAACTGCATCACAATCGCACCGCCAAGCATCCATTGCCCCATTGGGTCAGTGAACAATTTCATGATGTAGTCTCTGTTGGTGAAGAGCATCATCGTGAACAATCCTGGTGGCAGTGCCAACAATACGATTCCAGACAATCGACCTTCACCTGTCAGGGCCTGAATCTGCCCTGCCAACCGATAACGCGCACGTACCAATTTGCCGATTTTGTCAAGAATTTCAGCCAAGTCACCGCCCGTTTGACGCTGCAAAATCACAGCGGTAGCAAAAAACCGAAGATCGAGGTTGGGTATACGAACGGTCATCGCCTCAAGCGACTGTTCTAAAGAAACCCCCAGGTTTTGCTCTTCGAAACATCGACCGAACTCGCGAGCGAGCGGATCTTGCATTTCTTCAGCAATCAAGCCAAACCCTGCACCTAAAGAGTGCCCAGCACGAAGGGACCGACTTAGCATCTCCAGCGCTTCTGGTAATTGCGCATTGACACGATTGATTCTCCTCTTTCGCTTCATGCTGACCCACAGGAAAGGCGTGAAGAAAAGTCCCGCCCCCACCAGTGGCGCGATGAAGAATGGAATCGGTAAAAGCAGTAAACCTACCGTTCCCGCCAAAGCAAGTCCAACACACAATATGGAGAACTTGCTGGGCGGAAGCTTGACATCCGCCTGTTCCAACATCACTTTGATATTGAACTTTCGATCCATCCACTCTTCAAGAAAATTGGTGGATGACACGAGGGGATTCCGAAGAGCAGAAAACTCTTCCTCCCCTCTAACGTCTCCCATTCGGCCTTGAGCAGTTAACGTGGCTAGACGATCTTCCGCAATGGACGCTTCGTCTCCTCGCATCAATGTTGCAACGAATCCAACAATGGCGGCAACGCATAACCCTACTGACCCGGCAACAATTAGTACCAGCATGTTCTAAGCTCGCATCATGATCCGTTGACGGAATGCACTTGCTGGCAAACGTATGCCAGCGGACTCTAGGCGGGGCATAAACGAAGGTCTCACTCCGGTCGCCTCAAAATACCCATGGGCTTTTCCATCTTCACCGACACCGTCTTGCACAAACCGGTAGATGTCCTGAAGAACGACCGTATCCTGCTCCATCCCCTGCACTTCTGTAATGTTCAAGACCCGTCTCGGTCCACCTTGCAGTCGGTTGGCTTGAATGATGAGATCAACCGCACCAGAAATCTGCTGTCGAATCGCCTTTACGGGCAAATCGTAGCCCGCCATCATCACCAGCGTTTCCAAACGAGCAATTGCGTCTCGCGGTGAATTGGAGTGGACCGTGGTCATCGAACCGTCATGCCCGGTGTTCATGGCCTGAAGCATGTCCAAGGTTTCGCCACCTCGACACTCGCCAATGATGATTCGCTCAGGTCGCATTCGAAGCGCGTTTCGAACCAGATCCGTAGCCGTGATGGCTCCGGTACCCTCAATGTTAGACGGCCTTGTTTCCAGTCGAACTACGTGTTCTTGTTGTAATTGAAGTTCGGCAGCATCTTCGATCGTAACCACACGTTGGTCATTCTGAATAAAGCTGCTCAATGTGTTTAGCAGAGTCGTCTTCCCAGAACCGGTCCCCCCGCTAATGATGATGTTCAACCGGGCTTTGATACAGCCTTCTAGCAACATCACCATTTCAGGTGTGAACGCTTTGTAATTGAGCAGCCCTTCTAACTTCAAAGGGTTGGAACCGAATCGACGAATCGACACACAGGCCCCGTCCAGCGCCAGAGGTGGAATGATGGCGTTCACACGAGAACCATCTTCCAATCTCGCATCCACCATCGGACACGTTTCGTCAACACGCCTTCCAACTTTGGAAACGATTCGGTCAATAATCTGCATCAAGTGACCGTTGTCGCGAAACTCGACCTCCGTCTTTTCCAACTGGCCGCGTCTTTCCACAAAGATGTTCTTCGGGCCGTTGATCAAAATATCGCTGATGGAGGGATCTTTCAGCAACAATTCTAATGGCCCAAGGCCTAGCGTTTCATCGAGAACTTCTTCAACAATCTTGTCGCGCTCCGAGCGATTGAGAAAGGTATTCTCACTATCGCAAAGATGCTCGACCACCATTCGAATTTCGCGACGGAACGAATCTCCCTTAAGATCGCCCACGCGCGACAAATCCAGCTTGTCCACCAAACGCTGGTGCATCCGCCGCTTGATTGCCTCAAACTCTTCTTGCTTCGATTGGTCAGAAGATCTTGGATTGGGATTGGCTGTCTTCATTGCTTCCTATGCCCCGAATTCGTTCCATCAGTAGTGAATCAATCATCACTGGGGATTCTCCTTCGAGCCAAGTATGCAATGCTGCAGTTGCAAAACTGTGTTGCATATCGCGTTCGCACCATGAGCGACTAGTTCACTCTCGGGACGAAATCCCCATGTGACTCCAATCGCAAAAAGACCTGCTCCAACCGCAGTTTTCATGTCGGTGTTCGTATCACCCACATAAGCGATACGATCGTTCACAACCCCCAAATGATCCGCCAGCCATTTCGCGCTGGCGGGATCGGGTTTGCGGGGGAATCGCTCAGAATGCCCCAATACCTGTACAAAATGGGTAGCCGGGAAAAAATGCTCCACGCATTGCTTGGTAAACGCTTCCGGTTTATTCGACAAAATCGCTAAAGTCACCTCGTTTTGCACGAGCATTTTCAACATCTCTACGATCCCGTCATACGGTTTGGATCGATTATTCCATCGCTTTGCATATTCAACGTCGAATCGACGCATGCATTCCTGCCTAAGTTCTAAATCCGTTTGGCAATCTGGGATAGCGCGTTGAAACAACATCGCGACGCCATCCCCGACAAGAAAACGGTATTCGGAATTAGGAAATGGAGAACGACCAAGGTCGACCAGAACTTCATTCGCCGCGTCTGCTATATCGTCTAGCGAATCGAGAAGCGTCCCATCCAGATCAAAAATCACTGCCTCGTAAGTCATCATGTCCCGATCTTGTCTTGCGCAAGCGTTACTCTAACCGTGGACAAAAGGCTTGCTCTGCGAGAAAAATGTCTTTGGATTTTCATAAACCACACGGCGTATCAGTTCTTTGGAATGCCCTCGTTTTTTCATTTCCATGATCAAGTCAGGAATGGCGGTTGGCTTACTTGGGCCCCAATCACCCGCAGAATTCGCCATGAGCCGTTCGGGGCCGTAACGTTCAATCATGTCGGCCGCTCTTTGCGGCGTGCACTTGCTTACTGGATACAACGTCATGCCGGCCCAAAATCCATTCTCGAGAACATGCTCGATCGTATGCTCTTCAACGTGATCGACCAAAACCCGTGATCGATTGATTCGCGAATCGCCCATCAACATGTCTAAAATCATTCGCGTCCCTTGGTACTTGTCCTCCAAATGCGGCGTATGGATCAAGATCTGTTGGTTGTACTTCACCGCCAAATCGAGATGCTCTAAAAAGATGGTCGCTTCATTGCGAGTGTTCTTGTTGAGCCCTATCTCACCGATTCCAAGCACGTTCTTGGCATCCAAGAATTCGGGAATCATCGCGATCACTTCGCGAGACAGAGTCACATTCTCCGCCTCCTTGGCATTGATGCATAACCAAGTGTAATGCGAAATCCCATATTGAGCTGCCCGCTTCGGCTCGAAGTCGGTTAACTGGCGGAAGTAATCGCGAAAGCTGTCCACACTGCCACGATCGAAACCAGCCCAAAAGGCGGGTTCACTGATCGCGACGCAGCCCATCCGAGCTAACGTCTCGTAGTCGTCGGTCGTCCGAGAAACCATATGCAGATGCGGATCGATATACTCCACGCTCAACTACCTCTTTTCATGTTCTTGGATCACGAGCCTTCAACATCTCGACGTCGGATCGCCATCTTCTCGATCCATTCCGGTTCGTACTGACGACTCATCAGCAACTGCACTCGCTTGGCCTTGTCCGATTCCGAATCGCACAGGATTTGCATCCCTTGCGAAAGCAACACAAGCTGCTTCGAATTCTCGATATCGCCGTCCGCTCGATCAAGCCGATCGAGCGTGGCTGCGAGTTCGAGAATCTTAGCGCGTGCGATCAAGAATTCATCCGCGATGATTTGGGCTGCAGTGCGCTCATGCATAGTTGTGTCGCTTGTCATTTGGGAACCATCGGCCTAATACTCGTTGTTGGCAGTCTCTTCTACTTTGGGCTGTTCGGTCTCTGCAAGTTTATTGGCCACCGATTGCCGAATGCGCCGCGTGTTGACCTCTTCGGCCAACTTTGCCATCACTTCCGCGACCGGCATCGTCCCCACTTCGCCTTCGATCCGATCGCGTAAAGCGATCGATTGAGTTTCCGCCTCACGCGGTCCTACGACTGCCATATAGGGAATCAATTCCACTTGCGCGTCTCGGATCTTCGCCTGAACCTTTGCCCCACGAGCATCCACGGTAACTCGGAACCCCGCCTCCGTAAACTGTTTCTCCAGCTCAAATGCGTAGTCATTCGATTTTTCGCTCAAAGGACAGATTCGAACCTGCTCCGGAGCAAGCCACATTGGGAAAGCCCCAGCGAAATGCTCGGTCAGCATCCCCACGAAGCGTTCCATCGAACCGAATGGCGCTCGGTGAATCATGACCGGTCGGTGCGTTTTGTTGTCCGATCCGATGTACTCCAGCTGGAACCGCTCGGGCAAGTTGTAGTCCAACTGGACCGTTCCCAGTTGCCACTGACGCCCAATGCAGTCACGAACCATGAAGTCGGCTTTCGGTCCGTAAAAAGCCGCTTCGCCTTCGGCTGCCGAAAAATTCAGTCCCGATTCTTCTAGCACGCGGCGTAAAGCAGCTTCAGCCTTTTGCCAATTCTCTTCGCTTCCAACGTACTTGTCGCTCTTGGGATCACGCAGCGACAATTGAACTCGATAGTCCTTGAGCCCCACGGATTCGAGAACCATCCGAGTCAGTTCGATCGTATTGCGGAACTCTTGCTCCACCTGATCTTGGCTACAGAAAATATGAGCGTCATCTTGGGTCAATCCTCGCACGCGGAGCATCCCGTTCAACTCACCCGTTTGTTCGAACCGGTACACCGTTCCAAACTCGAACAATCGCAATGGTAACTGCTTGTACGAACGTGGAGCCGCCTTAAAAATCTGAGCATGGTGAGGGCAATTCATCGGCTTCACCAAGTACCGCTCATGAAGCCGCTGCCAGCTATTCAACACCTGGACTCGATCCTCCACCGACGCTGCTTGGTCGTAATCCTTGATTTCGCAACCGAGCACTTCCGCCGCTTGCATAAAGGCTTCTTCATGAGCTTTAGGGAGCCCTTCGTCGGATTGCAATCGTCGAATCCAACCGTCTACCAATGCCCCCCCGTCATTTACAAACAACGGCGGGAACTGGCTATCACGATAATAAGGGAAGTGACCGCTGGTTTCATACAACTCCACTCGTCCAAGGTGTGGGCTGTACACGGGCTCGTAACCGCGTTTCAGCATTTCCTTTCGCAGGAAATCTTCGAGCAAGCTCCGAATGCGTGCCCCCTTAGGAAGCCAAAGACACATCCCAGGCCCTACCTCCGAAGAGATCTGGAACAAACCAAGCCGCTTGCCAATCACACGATGATCCCGTTTCTTGGCCTCTTCCACTTGCTCCAAGTGAGCTTGCATGTCTTTCGGACTAAACCAAGCCGTTCCGTAAACTCGCTGCAACTGTTTCCCCGAAGCATCGCCCTTCCAATAAGCACCGGCAACACTCAGTACCTTGAACGCTTTGATCCGGCCTGCGTCAGGAATATGAGGCCCGCGACATAAATCGACGAACTCGCCTTGCCGATAGAAGCCAAGATTCTCATGGGTCGAAAGACCTGTTTGAATGTGCTCCACCTTCAGCGACTGCTTCATGTCGGTACAAAGCTCGACCGCCTGCGTTCTGTCTAAAGAAAACTGCTCGAACGGCTCGGCCATCTCGACAAGCTTGGCCATCTCCGCTTCGATCTTGGCGAAATCATCCTCGTTCAGTTTCTGCGGGAGATCAAAATCGTAGTAGTAGCCGTTGGTGATCGTAGGACCAAATGCTAGCGAGACATTGGGATACAGCCGCATGATGGCTCGGGCCATGACGTGCGCGCAGGAGTGTCGCAAAACCTCAAGCGACTCCGGGTCTTTTTCGGTCAACAAACGGACGGGAATCGGACCGCCATTGGCAAATGCTTTCAAAGATCGACCGGCATCCACGATCGTCTCGCCCACTTTGGCAGCGATGACCGCTTTCGCCAATCGTGAGCCAATTTTTTCCGCAACCGAGAGCGGAGTTGCGTCATCCGGATGGGAAACAATAGTCCCGTCGGGCAGTTGAATATCGAGCATCGAATTGCTTCCTAACCGTCTTTTCTTTCAGAAACCTGCAGAATCGAATCGTTTTCGACCCCAGAACTGAAACAAGACAATTTCCCTATAAGTACGGTTCGCCAAGACAAAAGACGAACACCCTACTTGAAATCGTCCCCGTAGTCGCTCCGGTTGGCAATAGGGGGGACAATCACTGGCCCGGATTATTCATGCTCTCGCTGGATCGCCCGTTTTGATGTCGGTTTTTCGAAATTTGCCTTTCACGCTACACTGTATGCAAATGTAAAAACAGATTGGACGAAGCATCGACTTCGAGATGCTATTCCCACCTCCCTGCGCCGCAAAACAAACCATTTCCCAACCTATACCTATGCGACCTGTTCCGTTCTTCGTCGTTTCGGCTTTCGCTTTTGTCTCAACAGTCGTCCTGCCGACGTTTTCTGATGCCCTTCGAGGACAGGAACCGCTATCCGAATCATCGTTTCTGTCGAACACTCGCCAATTGACCTTTGATGGTCTACGAGCTGGTGAGGGCTACTTTAGCCAGGACGGAAAATCGATGGTCTTTCAAAGCGAGCGTGCCAAAGACAACCCCTTTTATCAGATCTACTGGATGGACCGGGAAACAGGCGATGTCGAACGGGTTTCCCCTGGCTTCGGTAAGACAACGTGCGCATGGATCCACCCAGCCGGTAATCGAATCCTGTTCGCCTCCACGCAATTTGATCCCGACGCCAAGAAAAAACAACAAGTGGAAATCGACAAACGAGCTAGCGGAAAACAAGATCGCTATGCATGGGACTACGATGAGCAGTTCGACTTGGTTGAATGGAACAAGGCAACCGGTGAATACAAAAAACTAACCGATGTACGTGGCTACGATGCGGAAGCGTCCTATTCGCCCGACGGCAGCTTGATCGCATTCTCTTCGAATCGATTGGCTTATTGGAAACCGTTAAGCGACAGAGAAAAGCTGCTTTTCGAAAAAGATCCTGCCACCGCTCTAGACCTGTATGTCATGAATAGCGATGGATCGAATGTTCGTCAAATTACAGATGTCTTTGGATACGATGGCGGTCCCTTCTTTTCTCCCGACGGAAAGAAGATTTGCTGGCGCCGATTCGCAGAGGATGGTGCCACGGCCGAGATTTATTCGGCCAACGTCGATGGCTCCGATCCTAAACGACTCACCAACATCGGTGCCATGAGCTGGGCTCCCTACTTTCACCCATCCGGCGACTACCTGATCTTCGGCACCAACATCAATGGCTTCGCGAATTTCGAACTTTACTTGGTTGACGCCGAAGGCAAACACGAAGCTGTCCGAGTCACAACGACCGATGGCTTCGACAGCCTACCCGTTTTTACCCCCAGCGGAGACGAACTGGCTTGGACCTCGACTCGCACGGAGAACAAAAAGTCTCAGATCTTTATGGCTCAGTGGAATGATTCGCAAGCCCGCAAATCCCTTGGCCTCAATGAAACCAGCCCTCAAGCCGATGGCCTATCGATTATGCCGCCGTCGAGTTCGCAACTCAGTCTTGCAAAAGAACAAGCCCAGGCAACCTTGCAAGCCAATGATCCAGATTACCGAGCCTCGGACGTGGGCCGGCATGTCGACTATCTTTGTCGTCCGGAATTAGGTGGTCGATTAACAGGCACCGCAGGCGAAAAACTAGCAACCTCCTATGTTGCCAGCTACTTGGCCTCGCTAGGCATCGAACCTGCCGGAACATCCGAAACCTACTTTCATTCATTCCCATACACCGCAGGGGTTGAACTGAAATCGAGCAACGCCATGACCTCCGGCGACCAATCCTGGAAGCTCAACGAAGATTGGCGACCTATTGTCTTTTCCAAAACCGGCACTGTCGAGCCTACAGGAGTTGTGTTTGCCGGATACGGGATCGTTGCCCCTGCGGAATCAGGACACGCCGAATACGATTCTTACGTCCATCTTGATGTTGAAAACAAATGGGTGATGGTTCTGCGCCAAATGCCTGCCGACATCACGCCCGAGCTGCGTCAACATTGGGCTCGATACAGCTCGCTTCGTTACAAAGCAATGGTCGCTCGCGATCGCGGCGCGAAAGGGTTGATCGTGGTGAGTGGACCCGCTAGCGAAGCTCGCCAACAACTAGTCCCACTTCAAACCGACGGAGCATTTTCCGGAACCAGCATCGCTGCCATCAGCGTTTCCGACCGCGTTGCAGAAAAGTGGTTTGAGAGGTCCGAAGACAAACTCCTCGATCTCCAGAAGGAACTCGACAAAGGGGAGATGATGATGGGAATTGAACTTCCAGAAGTCGAAGTCGCAGCCACGATTGAAGTCGAACAAGTCAAACGAGAAGGAGTCAACGCGATCGGCATCTTGCGAGCAGGCGACAAGCCCGCGAAGTCCATGTTGATCATTGGTGCCCACATCGATCACCTTGGAACTGGCGGAAGTGGTTCCAGCTTGGCATTGGAAGACGAGAAGGCTGGGATGCACCGCGGCGCTGACGATAACGCTTCAGGAGTCGCAGGCATGCTTGAAATCGCACAATCGCTGTCGCAAATGAAACGAGCCGGAAAGCTGGAAATGCAACATGACATTTTGTTTGCAGCCTGGTCCGGCGAAGAACTAGGACTATTGGGCTCCGCCTATTTTGCGGACCACTTCTACGATCTATATCCCAACATGCAGAAACCCGAAGATGGAAACAAACTTTATCCATCCGTCGTCGCTTGCTTGAACTTGGATATGGTTGGACGCCTTCGCGAGAAGCTTGTGCTTCAAGGCACAGGTTCCTCCCCGTATTGGAGCCAAGAGATCGAGCGTCGCAACGCCGTGGTTGGATTGCCTTTGACGCTTCAAACCGACAGCTATCTTCCCACCGACGCCAGCACCTTCTTTCTCAAAGGTGTGCCCATTCTTTCCGCTTTCACTGGCTCGCACTCAGAATACCACACGCCACGCGACACCCCGGAACTACTGAATTACGAGGGAGCCGCCAAGATCGCCAAGCTCATGGGCCTGATCGCACGAGCATTGGTAACCTCCCCTGAAATCCCCGAATTCCAAGACCAAAAAGCCCCCGAAGGGCAAGGCACAAGGGCCATGATGGTTGCTTATCTTGGGACGGTACCAGACTACGCCCAAGGGGACATCCAAGGGGTACTTTTGTCCGGTGTTGCGAAGGAAGGTCCCGCGATGAAAGCAGGGGTGAAGGCCAAAGACATCATCATCGAATTGGCCGGCAAAAAGGTCGAGAACATCTACGACTACACCTATGCCATCGAAGCACTTCGAGTCGGCCAGGAGACCGAGATCGTGGTCAAACGTGGCGAAGAGATCTTGCGATTGAAGGTAACGCCGCTATCGCGCCAGTAGAATCACGTTGTTTGCTACGGCGAGCGGCAGCCGATGTTATCCTAACCCGACGCGTGAGCGAGGGGCAATTCCGCAAGTCCCTCACTCACGTTTCGGGTTAGGATTGGTAGTTTTTATCCTGCCGCTCGCCTCTTAGCTATTTGCTTGATAGCCTTTTGGGGGCGTTGGGAAAATCGACTTCATGCCTTGCACCATCCAGCTCGCCTCGCAACTTGGCGAGCGGATCGTGCTGGTTTCTCGCATACCGAGTCGCTCGAGCAAGCCGTACATTGCATTCCATGTCCAACCAATCACGAGCTGCGTCATGAATGGCGACGGTCCGATGGTGGATCAATGAAGAGCCGCCTTGCGATTCCGCAGCGCTACTTGATGCACCAACGGGTGCGGGTGCTTGAGCACGCGGGAGACCGGCAACATAACCTTCCGCGTACGAAGCACCGCTCCCTCGCGTGAAGCCACCAAACTGGAGTTTCGCTGCGGTTGCGATAGTGATCAACAGCTCTTGAAATAGCGAGATTGCATTCTCAACATCCGACTTTGGGCCGTAGAAGGTAAACCATGTTCGATTTCCCTTCGAGCTAAAATACCACTGCGTTGTCGTGCAAACTTCATCGCTCACGTAGCGAGCCAAGCTTCGCTCCCATTCGCATGCACGGCGCCCACTCACTGGACATGTCATGCGAGCGAACAGAACATTATCGACATTCGCTTCATCGACGATATCCTCGCGGCTCAAGTTATGACGCAGCAACAAGTCCTGCATCATTCGTAATGCATTATGTTTCTCCCCTTCGGTGCTCGCGTTGTTGTTGGCAGTTCTGTCCAATGCGCGAAGACGATTCAGGATTTTATCAAAAGCCTCTTGCGTCAAAACTTGTTGCTGCGTTCGAGGCCGTAGTGGGGCGATAGCAGGCAACTTATTGTCGGGCAATGCAGATTCGCAAACCCAATAAGCGTAAACAAAGTAGTCGTCCTCGCTGGGATTCCAAGTGTCGTGAATGGTGTGCTCAATCACGGTGCATAAATGCTGGGATCTTCCCTCCTCCTTGGCCAAATGAACGACCACAACCCCTTTGGGAAGCAAAGTACTGTCGAAGGGTTCATTCCAACCTGGGAAGCGTTTCCATCCACGCTCGACCAGATAATCGTTCGCAAATCGAACCTGCATCCCATTCCGAGGCGATTTGGTAGACGCCTCACCGAGCGAGTGATAAACCTCTTTGTAAACAGCCCCTGTCGCAATGGAAATGGCTCTGGTTACGCAATCACCTGCAAGGCCAATAAAGCCGCAAGCCGCCCTACCACCATCGTTCCAAATTTGATTCATCATCTGTTTCAGAGACCTATTTCAGTGCCATACTCAACTAGGTCCGAAGCAACGCGATCAGATCTTCGGTGGACAGCTTCGCAGCAGAATGGGTACCATCCAAAATGCCGGCGACCAAATCTCGTTTGGTATCGTGCAATCGCAAGATCTCTTCTTCGATCGTATTCTGAGCAACGATGCGATAAACCATCACAGGCTTTTCTTGGCCAATACGATGAGCTCGATCGGTTGCCTGATCTTCCACCGCAGGATTCCACCAAGGATCCATGTGAATCACATAATCGGCTGCGGTCAAGTTAAGCCCCGTACCACCTGCTTTCAGCGAAATCAAAAAGGCAGTCGCATCGCCATTCTGAAAGACATCGACTTGCTTCTGACGCTCTTCCGGTAGTGTGGAACCATCCAAGTATTGATAGGTTATCTTTTCTTTATCCATCATTTCACGAATCAGCGTCAGGTGCTTCACGAACTGACTGAAAATCAAAACGCGATGCCCTTCTTCTCGAAGCTGCAATAACGTTTCATGCAACTGAGTTAGTTTGGCAGACCCTTCGGTCCATGTATCGTGCACCATTCTGGGATGGCATGCAATTTGTCGTAACCGTGTCAACAGAGCCAAGATACGGAATCGCTGATCTTGAACCTCAGGCAACTTTGCAATGGCATCCACTTCTCCGAGAGCGGAAATCCGAACAGAATCGTAAATGGCTCGTTCTGCGGCAGATAGCTCCACATAGAGATTCATTTCCGTTCGCGGAGGCAAGTCCTTAAGAACCTCCCCTTTGGTGCGACGCAGAATGAATGGGGTCAGACGATTTCGAAGAGCCGTTCTTCGATCATCATCATTTTCCTTCTCGATCGGGGCGGCGAATCGATTGCGAAACTGATCCCAGCCCCCCAAGACTCCTGGCGAAACGACATGAAACAAGCTCCAAAGCTCCCCTAAATGGTTTTCAACCGGTGTGCCTGTTAACGCGACCGTCCATTTCGAAGGAATGGTCGCGATAGCCATCGAGGTTTTGCTACGGCTGTTCTTGATCGCCTGCGCTTCGTCCAGAACCATGGTGGTCCAATTTACCTTCGCCAATCGATCGGAATCCCGAAGAGCCAGCCCGTAGCTACAAACGACCACTTGGTAGGGGCCGACCGAATCGAGAAACTCCGCACGATCCGTTTCGCGATAGAGCGTACCAGTCAGCTCGGGCGCAAACTTCTCTATTTCACGCATCCAATTGAAGCAAACCGAGGTAGGGGCGATCACCAACGTTGGCCCCTCCGATGCTCGATCTAGCACTGCAGCAAGCGTCTGAACGGTTTTCCCCAGTCCCATATCATCAGCGAGAACTCCACCCACGCCCCACTCGGCTAGCCGCCGCAGCCATTTAAAACCTTCGATTTGGTAATCTCGCAGCGTCGCCTTCAGGCCCTTAGGCAATGTTGGCTCCAACTTCTCAGCGCGATCCAGCCGCAGCAAACATTCATTCCATGCTTTGCTTGAATCCACTTGGATATGCTGCTGCAAGTCGCGAAGGGCATGCGCTGACGTACGATCAAATCGCAAAGCGCCTCGTTCTTGATTGATCGAATCATCGAGCTTTCTGAGACTGCTGCGCAGTTGATCGGATATCTTTGCCCATCCTGAATCGCCGATCCGCACGAACTCGCCACGCACCTCGGAAGCGCTGGATTCACGTAGTCCTTGAATGAGCGATGCGATATCAATTGTCTGGTCACCCAACTTGCATTCACCTGTCAGACTAAACCAGTCTCTCTTTTGTGCGATCCCAACTCGAACATTGCTGGAAGATACGGTCCCAATGAACTTCAATGGCTGTTCTGAAGCCTTGTCCCATGAAACCTCCAAATCGGTGCAACTCGATTGGAGACGATCAATCAAATTCATCCCACGTTCGAACCCCTGCAAAGTCCCATCCGTGCTACCGAGGTCGAGATCAAGACGCTCTTGAACGTCCCTCAGCAAACGATCCTCCGCGACCACATCGCGATGAAATTGCACGTCCTTACCATCTTGCACGCCAACGTGAATCAGGATCCCTTGCCCGGGCTTAAAGAGTTTGCCTCGTGAATCGCGCACCCGAACACCATAGTCTAAAGCTCCATCCTTTCTTGAACGCAGAATAAGAACAGGGGTTACGGCCTCCGTCACGCAGACGCCCCCCATGGACTCGGGAAGACGCAGACTCATTGAGCCCTGCATCTTCTTGACTCTCTCTTCCAGTTGCTTTTCGTAAGCGATATCGATAGGGTCCGCATTCATCAATTGCCGAATCAAGAGACTCTCCGAACGATTGCTCTTCCGCACTCCAACTTGCTTGGTTTCTTCGTTGATTTGGATAACGGCATCTTCTGAAACCAGCAGCTTAAAACGGGTGCTTTTGGCATCTTGGGCGATAAACTCATAAGCCCCATTGAGAAGCTTCAAGGTAAGAATCGCATCTGCCCGACAAACCGTCGCGGGGACTCCTTCCAAGTAGACGTTCGGTTCCCCAATAAGCTGTTCTAACGCATCTTCAAGTCGAAGAGTGTACGTCTCTGAATAACGATCTGAATGGATCGATATTTTTTGTCTTACACGTCGATCAGCATCGGACAGGAGAAGATGTTCTTGAAAGAGACTGGATAACTTTCCTTTTTTCCCTTTTCCAAATCCGCCACGCTTTAGGGTTGGCTGAACCAGAAGATCAATCCCATAGTCCTGTTGGAAAGTGCGAATGTTCCAGGCAACCCTACAGACCTCGTTTTCAACGACCGGAGCCAATTCCTCGAAGTTGTCGGATTGATCAGCTTGATTCAAAAGGGAGGAAATCATAGCCAGCGTTTCCTTCGAATTATCGAAACGAAAGATCGACATGTCGGGATTCTTCGTCGAAAAATCTCCGTCGTTGATGCGTTTCGAGAGGTCGGATTTTGGATCGGAAAGCAATCCGATAATGCCATGGACTAACCGATAACTATGCTCACATTCGTCCTTCCCTTTGGATAAGCGACAACTACAGCCAACCCTCGGTTCTTCATCTGTGATTCGAGCAAAGAGGTGAAGTTCTTCTGATCCCTGCATACGGCGAGCCGCGATCATCCCTTCGCGCCCTATATAGTTAATCTGGAATTGCTCCCTAGACGCAGGATGGTGACGCTGAACGCGATAGGAAAAGAACTCCTCGAGTTCTTCAAACAAGCTGAGCCATCTCTTGCTCTCTGCTTTTTTGCTCTTCGGTACTGGCTTATCGCTGGAGTTCTTGGTCGATGCCCCCGCAGGCCGAAACGCGTTGAAAGGAAAGGGCAATTTGGAACCGCTTGACTCTTGTTCTACTTCACCTTCCATGATGGACCGAGCGAGTTTCTCTGCAGACATTTGCTTATCGGCTCGATCTCTCCAAGAGGCCATACCATCGTTCCTTCCATGAAAAATTCCAGATTTTGAGTCGCAGCAGAGCGGGGGAGGATAATCCCACCAACAGTCTACCCGACAACCCTCTTGCCGGCGAGTCAAGCGAGAACCATGTCCCCCCCCTTTACGTTTGCATGATTATGCAGATGTAGGCTTGAGGAAAACCGAGTGCCTTGGGCTATGATAGGCGTCTATGGCTTTTCGCATTCTAGGAACCCTATTTTTGTCTCAATACCTTTTGACACGAACTCGCAATCATGTTTTCGACAACGCGATGGACAATCATTCATCAAGCCGCGCAGAATGACTCCGGCCCAGGACGAGTCGCGTGGGCCCAACTAGCCGAAAAATACTGGAATCCCCTCTACTTTTTCGCCAGACAACACGGGCTCGGAGCTCAAGATGCTGAAGATGCAACTCAAGAATTCTTGATGCGACTGATCGAAGGAGAGCTCTTGAGTTCAGCGGATCCAGCTCTTGGGCGATTTCGCAATTATCTTCTCACCGCGTGGAAGCGATTCCTCATTGACCGGCATCGTTCTGAGAACCGAATCCGCCGTGGAGGCTCGATCCAACATTTCGCCATTCATACAGATCGCGGCGAAGAGCGAATGCTCAATGTTGTTTCTAAAAATACAGCCCCCGAAGATGCGTTCGCTCGAGGCTGGGCTTCGGCAATCATTGATGAGGCCCGAAGCCGCCTTCGTTCTAACTACACTTCGTCGGGGCGATACCCAATATACGATCGATTAATACCATTGCTTACCCAAACGGTTACATCGCAGCAATACGACCAGATTGCAAGGGAGCTGCAGGTCTCACCGGGCTCTGCCAAGGTTGCCATGCATCGGATTCGGGAGCGTTTTGGTGAAACTTTGCGTGAAGTGGTTGCAGAAACCGTCGACGATCCGTCCGACATAGGGTCCGAACTAAATGATCTGCTGACCATTCTAAGCCAGCCGGGGTGCCAGATCTAATTTCCTGGAATTTCACGCAACACCTGTAACCGCTGCTTTTTTTTGTCGAATGTAATGTTGCAACCGAAAGCCCAAGCCTAATCATTCGAGAAAAACATGACCAACTGCGACCATTGCCAATCATCGTTGGGTATCGACGGAATCTGCCACCTCTGCGCACTGCGGTTGGCAACTTCCGTCCCCCCAGGCGTTTCGGAAACTCAATTTGTCGATCAATCGTCCTTTTCGACTCCGATACCCACCCCCGAAGAACTCGCGAGTCAGTTTCCAAACCTAGAAATCAAACGCCTGATTGGGCATGGTGGAATGGGTGCCATTTTCCAAGCGAGGCAGACATCGCTGGACCGTGACGTGGCAATTAAGATCATCCACCGCGATATTTCGAGCAACCCCGCATTTATAGAGCGATTCGAACGAGAGGCTCGAGCCTTAGCGAAACTGTCGCATCCCCACATCGTCACTATTTTTGATTACGGACGAACCACGGATGGGCTCGCGTTCTTAGTGATGGAATACGTGGAGGGAGCCAATCTGCGACAAGCGATCGATTCTATGCCCATTGAACCGGCCGAAGCGATCGAAACGATCTCCAAGATGTGTCAAGCATTGCACTATGCACACAGCAAAGGAGTTGTCCATCGCGACATCAAACCCGAAAACATTCTTTTAGGTGAAGATGGTTCCGTGAAAATTGCTGACTTTGGAATCGCCAAAATTGCAGACCCCAATGTCAGGTCCCAAATCACCCGTACCAGACAAGTCCTTGGAACTCCTCAATACCTTGCTCCGGAACAAATAGAATCCCCGAACGAAGTAGACCATCGGGTCGACATCTTCTCGTTAGGAGTGGTATTCTACGAACTGTTGACACACCAGCTTCCACTCGGACATTTCGATCCACCAAGCGTAGTCGATCCTCGAATCGACCCACGGATCGACGCTGTTGTATTGAGAACACTCAGTCGAAAGCCTTCACAGCGGTACCAGGATGCAAATCAGATTCTAACAGCGCTCCAGCAGTTGCAAGAATTGACGCACCGCCCGTCAATTACAAGTAACTCTCCGACTTTCGGCCCGAGCATGCCAGTTCCAAGGTATTCGATTCCATTCGAATGCCAAGCTCTTGGCGGTTTTGGCAAAACGCGAGGCATCGTCCACTTCCACGTCAATGAGTTGCGGATTGAATACCGCACGCTGCTGCTCGAGCTGATCAAGCTCGACCTGACTGAACTTCGAATTCCCATTCAGCATTTGACGCGTCTTTCGCTTCGGAAGTCGAACTTTAGCAATTTTTTGGTACTTGCAGTCGATTCGCTCAAGCTGCTTGGCTCCTTCCCGACGTCGGAATCTGGTGTCATCGAGTTGAAGATCAAGTCGCGAGACCGCGAACATACGGAACAGATGATTCGTTCCATTGCTGCCTTGGCGCAATCTAGTTCGAAGCCTTTGGTTGCATCCAATTCATTGGGTCGCCCGGTCAACCTCAGCCTAGCCATGCTTCTGGTGCTACTCGGAATTCTGAATGCGGGTGTACTCGCCATCACGGAAGTGGTTTTAGCTAATGAGACAAGCGGAACATTGCATGTCGCTTTGACTATCGCCACCGCAATACTGCTTGGACCGATCGCCCTTTTTCAGATTGTTGGAGGGTTGCTCCACGGATGGCTTGGCGAACGCTCCTTTACGGCTGCTGCTGCATCTGCATCTATGATTCCGATCACTCCCGTTTGCCTTCTTGGAATTCCTATCGGAGCTTGGGCATTACGATGGCTAAACGGTGAACCAGTCCCCGCGATATTCGGAAAGCCAAGTAACACAACACAACCAGCGTTCGGTTTAGCCACAAGAATTTTCCTTCGCGAAAGTCGCAATGCACGACTGTATTCCATCCTCGAATCAATCGGTTGCTCAGCAGCGATTGCTTTCGGTGCGGCATTCTATTTCGGTTGTTATCCATCGACAATGTACTTTCGAATCGTCGACGACCAAGTAGATACGCAAGCTATGCGCGAGGCCATCAAAAACCGAATCGGGTTAACTAGCTCCGAAGTCAACGTGACATCCTCGTCAAGACTCACTATTCGCGCTTGGCAATTCCAAAGAAAATCGATCATCAAACAGCTCGCGATTCAAACCTCTCCAGAAATTGGTACTCTCATGGCGGCAACCAATGAAGCGGACACCAGCGATCAAGTGATTGTACCAACCGATCTCGCTGCAGCTCTTGTTCCTACGGCAACAACGGTTTCAGACAACGACGAAGACCATGACAAGCAATCAGACGCTGCCCTACGTTGGAAAATGGACGGCTTGGCAAGGCTGATGTCATCGCATGCGAGAAAGCTAACTGTCAAATCCAACCAGCGATCGAGCGGACAGAATCAAACCATGATGGAGATCGCGTGGAGCGACTCAGGTCGTGACACATTTGCAAAGGCGTCAGGCAGCGATCCCACGCGGAGAGTCGGGCTGAAATTCGGCAGTGTCCTGGAAGGCGTTGCTATCTCGGAGCTTGACTCCGTGCGTGGAATCGAATTTCAATTGAGTTCGCAATCAAATCTCTCCAACGAATCCATCGCTGCCGCTATTCGCGGCCCTGATCTTCCGAGCGCTCTGGAGCTGATCGAGCAATAGAACCAAAGTCATCCATAGTTGGATTCAGTCGGTATGCAATCAGCCTCTATGACTTCACGACGAAGCGCTTACCACTAAATTCAACCACATCATTGGGGACAAGCTTACGCCGACGCCGTGTTTCGATTTGACCGTTGACTTTCACCTCGCTACCCTGAATTCCATGCTTGGCCTGCCCACCCGTTTCGAACATTCCCATGGTTTGCAAAAAATGGTCCAACCGCAGAGGTTCTGGAGCCAACAATGGCTCCGCGGCCGCTTCGGCGCTGGACTCTGAAACATCTTCTTGAGACATAATCGCGTTTTTGCTTTTCGAAATGTGGATCGCACCTGATGGGGTGCATAACAATGGGATCAACCTATCTAAGCTTAATCGGAGCTAGCCAAAATAGGAATTGTGTTATAATTCCTGAACGAATTTCTACAATCCATAAGGAGTGGTCGCCACGCAAGCCCCAAGGGGCTCATCGCGAACCTTTCCATTGTCACCAACCTACGCAAAGTTAAAACGTGAAAAAGCTCCTACTTGTTTTCTCGCTCCCCTTCGTCGTTTTGGGATTTGCGGGCTGCGAAGCCACCAACTCCAAACCAACCGCTCCAGCTACTAGCGCACCAAGTTCAACCGAAACAGTGCAGAAGTCGGATGAGTCCTCTGCAACAAACACGGCCCTGCCCGACGCCTCAACAACCGCTGCTGCACCCACAGAAGTAAAGGTCAAACAGCCAGAACCATCGCACATCACAGTGCAACATTGTTTGATCGGATTCAAAGGCTCCGTACCTGGCAAACCTATCAGCCGAACCAAAGAAGAAGCCAAAGAACTCGCCACGAAACTTCTGGAGGAACTCAAAGCCGGCGCGGACTTTGACGATGTCATTCGAAAAAATACGGACGACTCCCCGCCAGGCATTTACAAGATGGCAAACTTTGGCATTTCACCAAACGCGAGCGAACAGGTTTTCGCTCGCGGTGAAATGGTTCCAGCTTTTGGAAACACAGGATTTCCTCTCCAAGTTGGCGAGTACGGACTTGCCGAATTCGACTCCAAGAAAAGCCCCTACGGGTGGCATATCGTCAAACGTGTGGAATAGTTTTCTCCACGCGAAATCGATCCAAGCTACCGCGCGACTAGAAAAACAGCGGTAGCGCCATTCAAACGTACCATATCGTAAACTCGGATCGCCTCGCCCGACGGGACCCGATCGGCTGGATCAATCACAATCGGTACATCCAATCGGACTTTCAAAATGGCCTTCAGTCTCGCTTCGAGCGTTTGGTAGCTGTCAACCGGTTCGCTATTCACCACGTAACGAACCGTCTGTGCAGCGGCGTTCCCTGAGGGCAGTTGAATCTCAACTACCACATCACTCAGATCCGTTGTTGGCGAATCAAGCTGAGGATTGGAGTCGGTTCCCTTTGATTTTTGATCAGGGGCTGACGCCACTGCGCTCGGAAGCGTTTTCTCCAACTTCTGAAACGAGGATGCCGTAAGAAAAAAGATCAGCAACAGAAACACAACATCAATCATGGGTGTCATCACACTGTCGACCGAAGTTCGACTGGACCGATTGGAATAGGTGGATTTCATGATGCAGGCTCGTCATACACAGCAAAAACAACATCCGTAATTCCCGCGATGACACAAATCTTCAGTAGCGACGCGACATGGGAATAATCCGTTCGACGGTCGGTGCGAATCCGAACTCGGATCGCACCCCCTTCCGCATTCATTCTACTCAAAAGCCCGCGCCGCACCTGATCCAGCGGGATGGTCTGGCCATTCAACTGATATTCTCCCGAAGCTAAGACCTGAACCGTTGCAGTTGCCTTCTCAGAAAAATCGGGGGCTCCCGCAGATGCAATCGGCAAATCAAGAGGCACAAATGTTTCTTGTTTCGCTAAGTGACTGCTCACCAGAAAAAAGATGATCAACAAGAAGGTGACGTCGATCATAGGCGTCATGTTGATATTGACGCTTTGGGTTCCTCGGTAATTAGGAATTCGCACGACAAATCTCTAGCTGTTCTAAGCCTTTAGCTCTTCACTACTTTTCGCATCAACCAGGTCCCAATCAGAGCAAGCGTAATGTTGCCAAGCCAAAGCCCACTCGCCGGCCATCGCCCATCCTTTGCAAACTCCAACGCAAGACCAAACAATGGATAGTAGACCAACAGCGTGGGAATAAAGCAAACACCGAACGTCCACCAGTAGTCCGCACTCCGAATCAAAATTGCCATCGGCACACCCATCCAAACAAAAGCGAGACAACTGAAACCAAGCGCCCAACGTCGAGTCGGCTCAATCTTCAACCTAACAAGCCTCTTTTCATTGAAATCCAATGCGAACTTCTGAGAATGGTTGGATCCATCGTAGATTTCAGAATAATGCCCCGAAGCCAAGGCAACCGAAAACTGAGTTGCCAAGCGTTCGCGCCGTCGATCGTTATCTGCTTTTTGCCTTGCAAGCTCCGCAGGTATTTGCTTGATGGAGTATTCCGACGGACTCGCATTCGAAGCATCCTTCTTCGAAGCAAAGTCTAACGGCAACTCCAAGAGCGTCATTCCCGGTTCCGTGATCTTTTTGCTGTCGTTAATGTTGATAAACGAATCCTGCAATTCGATCAATAACTTATCGGATCCAGGATCAATTGCGATCCTAGCCCGCTCGGCCGTGATCGTTCGCCACTGGTCATTGCTATGAATCCAAATATTCGGCTTGATCAACCAACGATCTTCAACTCCAGCTACGTGCACAGTGAGCCCTTTGCGACTGTCGTAAAATCGCTTTCGACTAAGTCCCGCATAGATCAGCTCGACCGACGATCGCATGATCACCTGCTCGATCTGAGGTCGACACCACGAAAAGGCTACGTCAACTAACCAAACTGCGGGGATGCTGACAAGAAACCCCAGCACAATCGCAGGTCGAAAAATTCTCATCGGCGAAATCCCCGCCCCCTTGAGCGCGATGATCTCGTTATCTGCTGAGATCCGACCGTAAACGCAACAGACAGAAAAAAGGAGCGTGGGCGGAACTGAAAACTGCAAAGCGATCACAAAAATGTAGGGAATCAACTTTGCAATTTCAAGATACCCAAGACCCTCCGCGACCAAATGCTGCCCGGCTAATGCCAACGAAATCACCGCAGTCATACCGACCAAGGTAAACACGAACATTTTGATGACATCCCACAGGATGTATCTAGTGAATTTTCCAGGAAACATAGCGGACGGAGTCTAGCTAGTTCGTTCAGCGATTACGATGGCATTTTATGGCACATTTTCATTGGCATCTGCGGGAAGCGATCAGCCAAACTAGCCTACATCACCACATCATTGACTTTGGCATCATCCATCCTGGCAGATGCTTGAAAAACGAAATGCATGCAAAATAAGTCGACTAGATATTTCGACTCACTACAAATCGCCCCAAGCTTTTGGCAGACTTCGGCAAGGCTTTGCCAATAGCAACACCACCCGAAACACACCCTTCCATCATGAAATCATTTCTCAACTTCGCCAAGGTCGTTTGGGCTTTCCCTAACACCTTCATAGGCCTTGTCATTGGACTGACGGGGCTTTTGTTTGGTGGGCATGTAAGACGCGTTGGACGAGCCCTTGAATTCTACGAGGGGGGCATCAAGTGGTTCCTCCACCAACTGCCAAACGGCCACTTTATTTTAGCAATGACCTTAGGTCATGTGGTACTTGGCCAAACTGATGCATCGCTAGAGATTTCTCGCGAGCACGAGGCCGTTCATGTGGAACAGTATGAGCGCTGGGGACCTTTCATGCTGCCTGCCTACTTTTTGTCTTCCGTTTATGTTTGGCTGAGAGGCGGACGGCTCTACCGCGACAACCCCTTTGAACGCGAAGCTCGTGCTCGGGATCATCACGGGGAAAGCAACTAGGCAATCGATGTGCTGCTTGGCACTATCGTTTTGCATGTCGAAACGGCGGGAAGTATGCTGCGCAGTCGCAGTTCACAGACAATGCCAATCAACAGAATTGGAACAATGGGTATGTGAAGCAGTTCCTGCACGTCCTCCGCAATAACAACTCCAACAGCGAGCATCGCGTAGTACGCAAATCCATGACGTGGTGAAGTCGCCGCAAGCCAAAGAATCGGCAGCAGCAAAATACACAAATCGTAATGGTAAGTGTGCGGACTTACGGCAAGGGTCGTCGCCAATACCATCAACGCCTTTTCTGCCGAAACAATCGGATGCGATTTATCTGACAAAACACAATAGAGAAGATACAACGTGAGAGGCACGCACATCGCCCACTTGCACCAAGTCACCCACGGGCCAGGTAAACTATATGCCAAGGTCATCAGATTGCACGACCATTCAATGCGATAGCCGGCTATCTCAGCATAGCTTCCGGCACTCTTCAAGCCATTCGCAAATGCTACCCAAGATTCCATAGGCACAATACAAAAAGCAGTGCCCCAAAGAACCAAGACCGAAACAGTCGCCCCGAGAAAAAATTGCCAGCGACGATGACGAAGCATCACTAGCGGCAACAGAAAGAAAAGAGTCGGCTTGATCGAGAGTATTCCGAATAATAATCCCGCAACAAAGTCTCGCTGCGATTGCAGAAACCTCCAGGTCAAACAAACGATCAGGAGCCAATAAACACTTTTTTGTCCTAACGTAATGGAAAAAAGCAGCGACGGAAAAAGAAACAACCCCAACCCAATGTATCTCGATTTCATGTAGCTAGGTAACGAATCCACCAGTCCCTTTCCAGCAGAACAGGATTCCACGATCGTTGCAATCGTGCGAGCCGAAATCATCGCAGCAGCGACAAGCGATACCAACCAGAGCACAGTCGCCCATCTATACGGCAGAATCGCAAAGGGACTGAACAACATGTAATGAGGCGGTGGATAGACAGGCGGAAAATAGTTCTCGGAATCCCAACTGAAACCAGTCAATCGGGAATCGTACTGCCATTCCTTAAACGTCTCTAAATCATAAAGCTTCGACGCATTTCCCGTGACGATGAGCTTGGCTCCCACCCATTCCTGGAGAAAATCGGCGCCGTACGGCGATTTCCGATCCTCATCACTCCAATCGTAATTGGGCGCGAATAGCAAGTACATTCCGACAATCGCGCCAAGAACAACGGTTTGAAAACCTAGTTTGTTTACCAAGTGCTTCATGAGTTGGTTGGCACGCCAGATTCGCAGTTCACGGTGCGCAAATACGCACGCTGAATGGTCAAACACAAATCAATCAAATCCTGTAGCATCGGCAACAAAGATTCCCAGTCAGCAACAGCCTTTCGATCGGCTTCGCTAGCAAGTTCCTGAATCAGGCACGCAATCATTGGCATGTCGATTGCCTTCGCAATTTCCTGAAGAGTCTGCAAACGATTCTTGAGAACAATTGGGTTTCGTGAATCGAAACTGTGAATGACGCGTTCGAGTTGATATCCAATCATGATCGCTTGCTTGTCGGTCATGCCAGTGTCTCCCATCATTCCAGCAGGACGCCAGCCTAACGGAGACTCCGCGAATCGTTCAATTAGCTCAGGATCAAAAAGCTTTCCAGCCTGGTGTCGAAGTCGCTCAAGAGCCTCCTCATGACTGCACGGTTGAACGGCTAGCTCCGATGTCCATTCGTCGTACGCGTTAGCAATCGCGATGATTCGCGAACCGATAGGGATCGATTCGCCGCTCATGGCATCATTTCCGCTGAAAGGAACGTTCTGAAAACGAACAATGTCGACCAGATCTTGCGAATTAAAAGCCGCCTTACAAATCTCCAACCCGACTTCAATCCGTAAATCGCACGAACTTCCCCGGTGATTCTCTCGATCGTATTGCACCAAATGGGTATTGGCATCGGGAACGCCGATGAACCCAATGTCGTGAAGCATGGCTGCAATTTCTAAAGCATATAGTTTCCCAACTGGCATCAAGCCTCGAGCCAATGCAACACTCATTTCCGCGACGCGGTGTGAGTGGGAAGCAATTTTCGGTAACCGGTGCGAAAGTGCAGCGTTGAGCGTCACAACGGCGTGATACGAGATGGGATGCTCTTCGATCTCGATGGCACTCAGCTTTACCGCCTTCTTTTGTTCTGCATCGATTGCGTCTTGCGCCAGTTGCGGACTCCAGCAACGCACTGCGTTTCTCCCCCCGTGCTTGGCAGCATAAAGCGCCAAGTCCGCTTGCTCCAATTGAGCAGAAATGTTTGGCGCACCAAACAAACTGCAAGACACCCCAAGACTCGCGGTAACGCGATACGGGTCTGCCAGATGCTGTTGAATTCCTGCTCGAACAACTTCTGCTAGCGCAACCCCCTCCTCGGGCGTGGCCGAGTCCATGATCACACAGAATTCTTCGCCACCATAACGAGCCAAAGTACCCTTGTTTTCAACCAACTTGGATACGGTTTTGACCAACCCTTTCAACACCGAGTCGCCCGCCGCATGCCCATGCTGATCATTCAGTTTCTTAAAGTGATCGACGTCCATCATGATCGTGATCAACCCACGGTCTTCCTTGTTTCGGTCTGGCCAGATCGCATCGATTCGCTCATAAAGTGCACGGCGATTCAATGCACCTGTCAATCCGTCGCGCGACGCTAGCTCATGTAGAACATCGTTCTGACGACGAATCTGCTCCCTCGAGTACTCTAACTCGTGCATCGCTTGCATCAGTGTTTTTCGTTGCTCTTCCATGACCGTGATATCTTCAAAACTAATCAAAGCCCCGGTAACTCGCTCCTCGCCATCCAAAACCGGTGTCGCATTCACAACAAAGCTAAGCTCGTTCCCCCCCTCAACCGACAGGTGGACTTTGACTGCCGTCCTTTGCATGTGCTCTCGAATAGCATATTCCCATGGCCACTCTTCTTGGTTTTCCGATCGCCAAGGGAGCTCGCTCAAACTCTGCGCAACAAGGTCTTCCGTCGATCGACTTACGCTTTTCGCGAAGGACTCGTTTACCAGCAGGATCTTGCCCCCAGAATCCAAAATCACAACTCCCCCCACAATGGTGTCCAAGGTGTTTCGGACTCGCTTGGGTACAGCACTTTTCGGATCCAAGACACTCAATGCACGTGACAGGAAGAATGAAAAACTTCCAAAGTTCAAGCCAAATCCAAGCAGCAGCATCAGCAACCACTTGACCATCGCAGGCGAAAAAGTCGACGAAACAGGCGCAAATGCGATCTCAATCTCTGCCCAAACCTTTTCACCCCGATTGAGAGGGATTCGCAGTTGGTTGATGTTCGAGGGAGAGTCGACAGGCAAATTCCAGTGCCGCGCATGATCGGGGCTGGAATAGATCACAAGACCGTCATACCGAACAATCTGAATGCTCTTCAAATCAGGAGAGTCAATCAGAGCAGAACGGCAAACCTTCTGTAATCCTGCAGGATCCTTACTTGAAACGTGAACAGAACAACTGGTCGCCAAATGCCTACTGATGTCCTGACGCGCTCTCTGTACATCCGTGTCCTGGAATGGAATCAAGCCTGTGATACCTCCAGCCAGCATCGGACCGAACGACATTGTCGCTAGGATGATGGCCATTTTGTAGGTAATCTTCAGTCGAGGCATTCGAAATTCCGGATTCCACGTTACGGGCATGCCTTTTTCAGCACGCCCTTTTTGGCTCGATGTGGTGCAACCACAACGAAACGAGCCAAAATACTGTTGCCTAGAGAATGACGCAGGTGGATTTCCTCAGAAGATTTACCTCGCTGAAGTTCTCCTCTTAGGTAGAACTTGACTCCTGCATCAAATTTAACGACTGAATGGCGTGCCCCCCTATTACCCTTCTATTCGCCACAACCACTACAAATTCAATAACTCTGTGCATTTTCCAGTAAGGGTTATACCTACAACGATTATTCCGTCTGGCGACATCGTAACATTCATAGCAGTTAGGTATCGGGAATCTTCATCTTCCGTCGACTGCAACCACTTGCGCGTCAATCCAAACACAACCAGCACTCGATACCCTCCGATAGTCGCACGTCCGGAATTGCATATCCATGGATGGATTAGCAATGTGCACGAGTTACATGGAGGTTGGTTGAGCGTGAAGTATTCAAGGTGCATAGCAGAAATGCCATTGCAAGCATTAGTCGCAGGACTACTGCTGTGCTACGGTTCTGCGCTTGCACAAGACATCGCGCCCAACCAGCCAACAGACCCGCTCATTAAATTGAACGTGGTAGCCGATCATTCCGAACCGGTCTCTAGCGATGACTTTGAACGCTTTTTAGCGTCAACCGCAGCCCCACAACAGCTTCCGCCCGAATCGGCTGCGCAGCCTCTTCCCGTGCCAGCAGGTAACTTAGGAACAGACCTGCCTGCTTCAGTCATAGAAGCTCGGGACACTGTTTGGGCCCCTCTCCCCAATCAAGAACAACTCGCTGAGCAACCACCCCAAGCTGCAATGCCTGTTGCTCCAATCCATAGCGAAGAAATGGTTTTTGTTCCATGGTGGCAAGACCTTACACTTCAACCCTTATTAACTACGAACAACCAGCTTGCTGGCCAATTTGACTTAGAACAATTGGTTTGGCTTTCCATGCAGCACTCGCCCCGTGTTCAAAGCATCTTGATTGTTCCAAAGATCCAACGAACCGAATCCGAGGTTGCTGCCGGCGAATTCGACCCTCGTCGATTTGGCCAATCGATCTACCACAACACCTCGGATCCTGTCGGAAACACACTGACAACCGGCGGACCGACAAGACTCAATGATGAATTCTGGCAAAACTCGGTTGGAATTCGAGACCGAAATGTCCTCGGGGGCAAAGCAGAACTCTCGCAAGCTATTGATGCAAGAGACAGCAATTCTCTTTTCTTCAAACCTAACAATCAAGCAGACACCAAACTCAGCCTCAACTACACACAACCATTAATGCGTGGTGCAGGGCGATTCTACAACACGTCTGCCATTCAATTGGCCGGTATTAAAACCCAAGAAACAATAGCTACCGCCAACCGAGAACTACAGTTTCACGCTATGGATGTCATCAGCGCCTATTGGGAATTAACACTGAACCGTTATCTGCTCGCTCAAGCTCGTATCAGCCAAGAGAGACTGATTCAAATCAAGCAAAAACTGGAAAACCGAGCAGGTATGGACTTGCTATCCAATTTCGTCTCGCGTGCCAGAGCGGCCATTGCAAAACAACAACAGCAGATTGAAATTGCAAAAGCAACCATCAAAGCACAGGAAGCGGTCCTACGCCAACTGGTCAACGCTCCTGAATTAGAGAACTCGATCTGCCAAGAAATCATCCCCCTCACGATTCCTGATATCGCCTTGCCCGGCGAGATTCTGGAAGACGAACTTTGGTCAGCGGTCATGTATCGCGGTGACGTTGTCGCCATTCAACAGACCATTGAATCCGCAGTCGTGCAAAGAAAGGTAGCGAAGAACGAATTGAAGCCAACGCTCGATTTGATCGCTGATTCCTATGTTCGAGGCCTGCGCGGCGACAATCAATTCTTAGAATCTTGGACGAACCAATTCGATACCGGTCGCCCTAGCTTCTCGAGCGGACTGAGCTATCAAGCGCCCGTAGGGAATCGATCCGCAAAAGCCAACCTAAGGGGACGCGAGCTCGAAATTCAAAAACTGATCTACGATTACTCGAATGCACTGAAAACAGCCCGAGCCGAAATCGAAAGCGTGTTGGAAGAATCCAAGGGAACCTATGCAGCGGCACAGTCTTCCATCGAACAGATCTTGGCGTCTCAAGAAGAAGTACAATTGCACGAATCAAAAGTAGATTCGTTCTTTGGCGATAACCCGTCCGTGAGCAATCAACTGAACGATTTGCTCGACGCCATCGGAAGATTAACAGACGCGGAAAACCAAATGGCCGATCGTCAAATCCGCCACATGCTTGCCCTAGCGAAAATCAAATTTGAGTCCGGCACATTAATGACCATCACAGCGGAATAGCGCAACCTGATTAGGCAACCGTTTAGCCTAATTGGCAAACCGTTCCTGCAATGACATCACCGTCATCGATGTTGTACGCATGACAGACATCGCTTCCACGGCCATCTTCGCTGCCGCTAACGTCGTAATGCACGGAACACCAAACTGAACCGCCGCGGCTCGAATGCGTCCCTCGTCCGTACGCGCTCCCTTGCCATTGGGAGTATTGATAATCAGCGAGACTTCATCGTTTTTGAGATAGTCGATCAGATTAGGATTCCCCTCCGCCAGTTTCCTTACTCGAGTCACCGGAATGCCGGCTCGCTCTAATTCCATGGCGGTTCCTGCCGTTGCAAGTAGCTTGTAACCCATATCGTGCAATTGCAAAGCCATAGTTTCGATCCCACTGCGATGACGCGATGCAATGCTCAGGAACACGTTCCCTGAACTTGGCAAAACGACCCCAGCTGCAATTTGGCTCTTGTTGAATGCGACCGCAAACTCGTCGCTAACCCCCATCACCTCGCCCGTGCTTCGCATCTCCGGTCCCAAGACGATATCGACACCGGCAAACTTCCGAAACGGGAACACCGATTCTTTCACCGACACACTTCGCGGGATCGGTTCGCTGGTGATACCAAGCTCTTTTAGTTTCTTACCAACCATGACTTTGGCCGCAATATTCGCAACCGCAGTTCCGGTTGCCTTCGCGACAAACGGAACTGTCCGACTCGCTCGTGGGTTTACCTCCAACACGTACACAATCGACTTATCACCTTCTTCTTTGATCGCGAACTGAACGTTCATCAAGCCGATCACCTTTAGCCGGCGAGCCATCGCGACAGTCGCTTGTCGAATCTCCGTCAACACTTCGTCACTTAAAGAGAACGAAGGGATCACACAGGCGGAATCACCAGAGTGCACACCGGCTTCCTCAATGTGCTCCATAATGCCCATGATGACCACGTCGTCGCCATCGGACACGGCATCCACATCCACTTCGGTCGCATCTTCAAGAAAACGATCGATCAGAACGGGTTGCCCCTGCGCGACCACAAATGCCTCTGCAACAAATCGCTCGAACTGAGAATTGTCGTAGCAAATTTCCATAGCTCGGCCCCCAAGCACAAAGCTAGGACGCACCAAACAGGGATAACCAATCTTCTGAACTTCCGACCTAGCTTGAGCCAATGTTCTGGCGATCCCATTCGCCGGCTGTTTGATATTTAGCTCATTCAGTAGCAACTGGAACTTTTCGCGATCTTCTGCGTCCTCAATCGTATCCACGCTGGTACCAATAATGGGAACCCCCTCGTTGGCCAATGCACGCGCTAAATTCAGCGGTGTCTGCCCACCAAACTGAACGATCACCCCGTCTGGCTGCACAACATCCACGATATTGAGAACATCCTCCGTTGTCAGCGGCTCAAAGAACAGCATGTCGCTTGTATCGTAGTCCGTGCTCACGGTTTCAGGATTACTGTTCACCATGATCGATTCGATGCCCAGCTCACGCAAAGCATAGCTGGCGTGACAACAGCAATAATCAAACTCAATCCCTTGACCAATACGATTCGGCCCACCACCTAAAATGATGACTCGCTTCTTATCGCCCTTAGGTGGTGTTTCGTTTTCTGTTTCATAGGTGCTGTAGTAGTAAGGCGTGTACGCTTCGAACTCTGCAGCACACGTATCCACCGATTTGTAGACGGCAACGATCCCTCGCGACTTACGCCACTCGCGGACTTCCCCGTCGTCACTGTTGAGCATCACCGACAACTGACGATCCGAAAACCCAAACTGCTTCGCCTGACGCATTGTTGCAACGTCCATGGATGACAGCGAACCGATCTGCCGAAGGTGGTTCTCCATTTCGACCAACTCCAAAAGTTGATCTAAAAACCATTCATCGATCCGAGTGATCGTAAAGATTTCGTCGACCGTCATCCCGCTCAGCATGGCATAGCGGATGTACCAAATCCTCTCGGCATTAGGACGCGATAGCTTGCTTCGAATTTCTTCATCGTCCGGCCGTCGATCGGTGTACCAAAGGTCTTTGCTGTCCGACCCGAATCCGAAGGCACCGACTTCCAATCCTCGCAGGGCTTTTTGGAAGGACTCTTTCAGCGTTCGGCCAATCGCCATCGTCTCGCCGACACTCTTCATCTGAGTCGTCAAGGTCGAGTCTGCTTCGGGGAACTTCTCAAATGCGAATCGCGGAACCTTGGTCACTACATAATCAATGGTTGGTTCAAAACACGCTTGCGTCTTCTGGGTAATGTCGTTTTGCAATTCCCAAAGCCGAAAGCCGACGGCAAGCTTGGCAGCAATCTTCGCAATCGGAAAACCCGTCGCTTTACTTGCCAGCGCGCTGGAACGGCTCACTCGCGGATTCATTTCAATCACAATCATGCGGCCCGTATTAGGCTCGATCGCAAACTGGATATTGGACCCGCCCGTTTCGACCCCGATTTCTCGAATGATCGCCAAACTGGCGTCCCGCATGCGTTGATACTCTTTGTCGGTCAGCGTCTGAGCGGGTGCGACCGTGATGGAATCCCCTGTATGCACCCCCATCGGATCAAAGTTTTCGATAGCGCAAATGATCACGACATTGTCGTCAACATCGCGCATGACTTCCATCTCATACTCTTTCCACCCAATGATCGATTCTTCGATAAGAACCTCTGTGATGGGGGACAGAGTCAAACCATTTTGCACCAAGTCATCAAAATCATCGCGGTTGTACGCAATCGCCGAACCGCTTCCGCCCATCGTAAAGCTAGGGCGTACCACGCAAGGCAAACCAACCTGAGCCAAAGTCTTGCGGGCCTCGTCCAGATTGTGCACCACGGAACCGCGACAGACTTCCATGCCGATCTTTTCCATGGCCAACTTGAACGCATCCCGCGCTTCGGCTTTGTGAATTACTTCGGGATTCGCGCCGATCATTTCACAATGGTATTGCTCCAGCACACCATGCTTTGCCAAGTCCATCGCAATATTAAGTGCGGTTTGGCCACCCAGCGTGGGAAGCAACGCGTCTGGACGTTCGCGTTCAATGACCTTAGCAACCATTTCCCACGTCAATGGCTCAATGTAAGTCCGCTCCGCCATGGCGGGATCCGTCATGATGGTTGCGGGATTGCTGTTCACTAAAACAACTTCGTACCCCTCTTCACGAAGCGCTTTACAGGCTTGCGTTCCCGAATAGTCGAATTCGCAGGCTTGCCCGATCACAATGGGACCGGATCCAATCAGCAATATTTTTTTGATGTCGGTGCGTCGAGGCACAGCAGAAACCTAGGAGTTGGCGGAGTGAGTCAGTACAGGTCTAGCCTCTCCAGGTTGCCGAGGATCGCAGACCAAAATCCTCAAGAACTTAGCATGCAACCCTGATCTTTGGTAGCCGTAACTCTATCCGAGCCTTTTCCGCAATACGACATCGTGGTGCCGTACATGCCCAACCAAAATATAGGCCAAAGCTCGCACAGAGACCCGCGAACCACTGGCGACACCAGTCCTTTTCATTGCCGATTCGGGCAAATTTTCAAGCAGCAGAATGTTCGCCTGCCTCAATGCCACCATCGAATCCGTAATGGCTGTTAGCTTTCGAGGGAATTCCTCCGAGGCATCGGCGTAAAAATGCTCATCAAAACCTGGTAACGGAGTTTCGTCTCCCCGCAAAATCCGAAGCAAGCGATAACCAAAAATCCGCTCGCCATCCACCAAATGCTCCAGCACTTGACGCACCTTCCATCGATAGGGCTCATGCACGACCGAGGCCACATCTTCAGGGATGGAACGCCAAAACAACTCAATCTCCGCGACTTGCTCCTTTAAAGAAGCTTCAATATCGCTTTCAGAAACGAGCGATACATAGCCGGCATAAAACGGAGCAAATTCCGTCGAATCAGGACGCATTATCGATCTCCACCGGACTTTCCGAAGTCTTCCAAAGAACGGGAAAGCTTCAAGCAATCCAACAGGGCCTGTGCAGCCTCCTCTCCTTTATTCCCAACCGTTCCGCCACTTCGCTGGATGGCTTGCTCTAGCGAATTCACGGTCAACAAACCGAACCCCACCGGCTTCTTGGTGTCGATCGATAACTGCATCAACCCCATACTCACCGCTCGATTGATGTGCTGATCATGAGTCGTCTCACCTTTGATCACCGCCCCTAATGCAATCACCCCGCGGCAATTGTCCCGGGATATCATCTGCTGAGATGCATAAACCAGTTCCCAAGCCCCCGGAACGCGAAGCACGACGATTTCGTTATCCCGAATCCCATTGGCCAAAAGAGTTGCTACGGCTGCATCACAAAGACTATTCGTGATGTGATCGTTGTACCGCGACACCACAATCGCAATCAAGTTTGCGTCACCCATCTTGGATTCCGCCGAAGCAGAGGGATTTAACTGGAGAGTCATTTCTAGGTCCGATCTAGGTCAAAAAATTAAGTCAGAGTGGCTTGTTGTGTGGCCGATGGGAGGGCTGGCAGGGAAACAAAGCTAGGCAGGACGAATCCCAAGCAAGAATTCGGCATTGGACTTCGTCTTGCCCAGCTTGGCCACCAGGGCCTCCATCGCATCGGATGCACTCAGATCCGAAAGCATTTTGCGCAAAGCCGAAATGCGTTGATGCTCCAAAGGATCCAACAGCGATTCCTCGCGTCGCGTGCCCGATTGATTGATGTCGACTGCCGGCCAAATACGACGATCCACCATGGCTCGATCGAGCACAATTTCAAGATTTCCTGTCCCTTTGAACTCCTCGAAAATCACATCGTCCATGCGGCTTCCCGTTCCAACCAATGCGGTTGCAAGGATGGTCAATGAACCACCTTCCTCTACTTTTCGAGCCGCTCCAAAAAATGACTTGGGACGCTGCATGGCGTTGGCATCCAGGCCGCCGCTGAGCAACTTGCCGGACTGCTGACATTCCCCATTCCATGCGCGGGCCAACCGCGTGATCGAATCTAGAAACACGACCACATTGATCCCGTCCTCGACCATTCTTTTGGCTTTTTCCAGAACCATTTGACTCACCTGAATATGCCTCGATGCGGGCTCGTCAAATGTGCTGCTAACGACCTCGCAATTCGGACCTCGCACCTCGCGCTGCATGTCGGTCACTTCTTCAGGACGCTCGTCAATCAAAAGAATAATGACGTAGGCACTCGGGTAGTTTTGCAAAACCGCTTTCGCAAGTTTCTGAAGCAATACGGTCTTACCCGATCGAGGTGGCGAAACAATCAGGCCTCGCTGACCAAATCCCATCGGTGCGACCAAATCCACCACGCGCGTCTCGATCACCTCCGGCACCGTCTCCATTACCATCCGAACCGTTGGGTGCAACGGCGTCAACGAATCAAACGGCTTTCGAGCGCGAACATCATTGGGATTGCGATGATTGATCGCTTCCACTCGCAACAAAGCAAAGTAACGCTCATTTTCCTTCGGTGGCCGAATCTGCCCCGAAATCGTCATGCCCGTACTGAGCCCAAACCGACGGATTTGCGACGGAGAAATATAGATATCGTCCGGGCAGGAAACATAATGGTGACTGGAGGAACGCAAAAAACCAAAACCATCTGCCAAAATCTCCAGCGTCCCCTCGCCGTATAAAATCCCCGACGAAAGCATTCGAGCTTTCAAGACCTGAAAGATCAATTCCTGGCGGTCCAATCTCGACGCATCCGCAATCTTCTCAACACTTGCAATCGCCAATAACTCATCGCTGGTCATCTTCTGAAGAGTCGCAAAATCCAACGAATCCCGACGCTCAGCCATCAGTGGCGTCGCGCCGGAATTGCGAGCTACTTTGTACAGCTCCTCGGAGAGTGAGAGTGACTCCTCTTTACGAGTATTTTGTTTCGGACGTCCATCGCTTTGTCGCCGCGAGGAGTCGTCTTCATGACCAGTCATAAAATGGGTGGGAAAAGATAAGGGTCGTCCAAAAACCGAAAATGTTCTGCCGAATTAGCCACCTGACGGCAACCTAGTCGGGGTCCCACAACGGCTGGAAGAGATTGAGGGGGTTTGGTGAAGAGAGGCACGAGCAACCCAATTCCGTGGAACATGGATTTCACCAACCAGTATAGCTGCCAAAACCGTTTGACCGCAACAGCCAAGCGAAACGCTAGCTTGCGATATCCGCAAATTCGGCAAAGTCGCACGGTTGGACTCTACTTTCGAGCCATTCTTTCCGATCACTCTTAGAAAGGAATTGCTTGGTGTCTATTTCGTCACCAAACGCTGGTTCGCTTTTACCCAGCTTCCCAGAACCCGCAAAGTCAGCAGGAACATGTTTTCCCGGATCAGCAAAAATCCAAAACGAATCCTCGCGATCCTATCGCAATACCGCTCGCCTAACCAAATGGCTTGGGGCGTTGCGTTCGGCGTTATCCTTGGCTTACTGCCAAAGGATAACCTCATTACGATCTTCATGGTTTGCTCCCTAGCTTTCCTTCGAGTCAATCAACTTACCGGAGTTGCGGTTGCCATCGGCCTCTCGTTGCTATCCAGTTGGTTTGCGCCCTTATCGATCAACTTGGGCTCATTTCTGCTCAACCAGCCAAGCGTCGCCAATGGGGTCCGCGGGCTGTACGAAATCCCCATCATGGCTTGGACCAACCTGGAGAACCCTTCCGTTCTTGGAGGCATGTTGATTGGATTGTTTAGCATGCCACCCACGTTCGTCTTGTGCTCTTTGACATTTTCCAGAGCGAAAAGACTCATCGAAACAGATCAACTGCACCAAATTGCAAATGATGCTATCCAGTATCGAAAGGTCGTACTTGACCAATCGGTCTCCCGACGCGAACGCACCCCTCCTGGCTTTCGAGTGTTGACAGTCACCGAAGAATCAACATCCTCCCAACCTGAATCGCAAACCTCGCCAAACAATCAGCCCGTTTCTTCACTGCCCAATCGCACTTCTGACACTCAAACCGTCTCGGATGTCTCCGACAATCTAAGTTCCGAAAACGCCGATTCCTCTCGCGTTGTTTTTCCAAGATTGGCATTCGATGAGAGTACCGACTCCGAAACTATCCTTCGAGAGACGGTCATAGAAGTCGTCCGATTCCGCAGTCCTGTCAACAAAGATCTAACTATCTCTTGTTCTCCACAAGATGCCGATTCTATATCCAGCCCAACAGCCCCAGGGAATTCTATGTCTGTCGCTCCGATGCCATTTTCGATCGCAACTGCCAACCTTACTCGTATAGACGACCATTCCAAGAGTCACACGAAACATTCGATCGATTCGAACACGACCCAAGAAACACAAACGAATTTCCATCCAACCAACGGTGAAGAATCCCTCCGTTATCTGATCTCGCACATTAACGGAACTCGCGAACAAAGCCGCAAAATACTAGGAAAATCGCATGACGTGGCGTAGAAAAGTCTTGCTCGGTAGCCTTGTTGCCGGCTGCGGAATCGCCGCGTTTCAACCGATCGTTCGCAATCGTCTCGAACATCGACTGAGCGAAGTTTTTGCAACTCGAGTCGAAATCGGTTCATCGAGAATTTCACTTTTCGATAGCACTATTTCTTTGCAGCAAGTGATCGTTTACAACGACGGTCACTCGCTAACACAACCAACAGCCGACAATAACGCCGATCAACCATCAAGCCAAAATCGCCCGTCGGTTCAGATCGCTCAAGCAGCACTGAAATTTGATTGGTACAGCGTGCTATTCAGAAACTTAAAGGTATCGAATGCCGTCGCTACCGGTGTCGATTGGTGCATTGAAACACCCTGCGATGCGTTGATTCCTGTTGCCGACCCAATCACGCCCAATAACTTCCAGGCCTCTCTACAGACTCTCGACCCAATACCACTCAAGAAGTCATCCGAAACGGTCGTCAACCGAATCATCCAACCGCTTCGCGTCTTCATCTCCGAAGAAGTTGCCAAACAATCGCAAGCAAGCCTTGATATTTCGACCACCCTCCGGCAAATCGTCGAACGTCTCGATGAGTTGCAACCTGGCGAAGCCAACGTCAATCCATTAAGACAACAACAGCAAATTGTTTTGGACAACGTCAAACGCGAACTGGCATTGATCAACCAAACTCTAGCCGACAACCGAATCCACAAACGGAAGGTAGAAAGTTCGTTCACTACACTGAAGCAACAATCCAAAACCAATCTGGAAAAGGAACTCGAGACGATCGTATCGACGTCGAAGTCCAATTCTCGGCTTCAAGCACAAGAACTCGCAAACGCAGCGGTTGCAAAACATTGGAATGATTTTCGCGGAATCACATTAGCGATGAAGCAAGCCATCGCCGGTCTCGAAAACGACACAAATAAAACTTCCAAAACGCAGCCTGTTATCAACCGCTCTAACGAAGGCTCCAGTGTGTATGCGATACCCGCTCGAATAACGAGCCTTTTGAACGGCAAAGTACGAGGTTCAGTGCAACTGAACCAAGAATTTCCAGAGTCCAACCAAAAACTAGATTTCAAACTTGCTCTCAAGGGAATCTCCAACGCAAGCGAACTAGATCCAAAACAACCGGTTGTTGACTTTACAGTCACAACTTCAGAAAACCAAGAAATCCCAATCATTCACAGTACCGCGACCTTGGCGAGAATTCCGCAGTCGAATGCAATCCAAACCGAAATTCAACTTGAACGCAATATCCTAGGAGCCTTGGCAAGCAGAATCAAAACCCGCCATTCGGAAGATGGGTGGATATCCTGGGTCCAAATTCCCATGACCACATGCCTCGACCCATCCGCAACCGTCGGGCACGAGAACCACTACATTTCTGCTCGGTTAATCGGAAAAACGAGCGCTAGCTGGTCTGATGCGCAAAGTATGCTCGTCGAACTAGATCCAAAATCTCTCGATGCTCTAGAATCGCAAATCGATAAGAATGCCGAGGACTCATTGGCTAAAATGCGCTCCGACATCCAAATCCTAGGAACGGAACAACTTCATAACGAATTGTTGGGCATGAGCTCCCGTTGGGACCAGCTCTCAGACGAACATTCAAGAGACCATACCAACTGGGAAAGCCAGGTCGCCGAGCTGAATGCAAGAGCCAAAAGCTTAGAATCGACCTTCAAAAGAACCACCCGCAACGGCACCGGCTCTAATCGCTAGTCAAAAGAAGCGTGTCGCTGTGTTCAAAAATGAGCATTTGCTTTGGTACCAATGTAGAGCAGTTGTCCTCAACTGCTTGGAACTGCCAACAAGGCCTCCTTCTCCACTGCAGAGATTATAATGGCACGCTTCCATGTCGCTTTTTCGTTTCACGAGCTAAGCGTAGTGCCGGCAGGCATGAACATGAGATCGGGGAACGTTGCAAGCTTCAGGAACAGTTGAGGACAACTGTTCTACATTGGTTTGTGCCCAAACATGGGTTTGGTAGCCGCCTTTTGCTCCCGCAGCATGGATTGCAATGGCGGTTTCGAAAACTTTTTCGCCCTAAGCAGGCGGATAGAGCGCTTTGAATTCAACGCGAAGCTTGGTTACGGGATGCGTAAACGCGAGTTTTTCCGCATGCAACCCCATCGCACTCTGGCGCAAATGCTCGTCGGGCTTCTCGCGAGTCGCTCCACCTACCAAATAAAGTGGATCGTTTGCGATCGGAAAACCCAACGCTGCTAAATGCAAACGAATTTGATGCGTTCGACCTGTTACAGGAACCGCCTCTACCATCGAAAATCCGTCAGCAAGCCGCTCTCGCACGACAAACCGAGTCAACGCGTGAGGCCCCGAAGCCGATACCGCTCGCCCGCCATTTCTCAATGGTTCGTCGCCAATCGGCAAATCACACTCCCAATTGTCCCATTCAGGATGCCCCAACACCCTGGCCACATAATGCTTCTCGACACCGCCGCTCTTAAATTGCTCCTGCAAAAACTGAGAATGCACGAACTTTCGCCCAAACACGACCAGTCCCGTCGTGTGAGAATCCAACCGGTGCGACGGCCGCAATTTGTCCGGGTAGTAAACGGCACAAAGAATTGTCTCCAAGGTATTTAAATTAAATCGCCCAGATGGATGCATTGGCAGCGGCGCACTCTTGTTCAAGACGACAATTGCCGAATCTTCGTACACAAGTTCAATCGAAGGATTGATTGGCGGTTCAACGTAATTCAACTGCTTCTGCAAAAACCGCTCGCCCTCTCGAACAATCTGTTCGCCACAAACTTTTTTCGTTTGCAACGACTCCTTGATCGCAATCGGAGCTCCCAGCTCTCCGCTATCAATCGCGTCTTGCCATTGCTCACGCGAATAACCAGGGTAATTTTCAGTCAGAGCTTCAATCAAAGGCAAACCAGCAGACCGCCGCGGGATCGAAATCCACCTGCGATTCTCATAAGGAACACACCCCTTTTGTAACGAAGCAATGCGATGAATCTCCTTTTGACGTTTCGAAATTGCCGCCTTATGTTCCTCTTCAGGCGTTCGAAAGCAATAAGGACAAGATTTCGCAGCAACAAACTTCTCGGACAATAAATCTTCAGGCGTCAAAACATGCTTGCAAGCAAAGCATTCGCTGTGATCACACTCGGCCAATTTTGAATTCACGGACACCCGTTGATCGAAAACAAAACAGTCACCGCGAAAATGCGCATGGTCGCATTCCTCAAAATACTTGAGAATCCCTCCATCCAGCTGATAAATCTCGCTGAACCCCAGACCTTTCATGTAGGGACCAATCTTCTCGCAACGAATCCCGCCAGTACAAAACATCACCACAGGATTCTCCTTTACCTCCTGAGACAGCTCCATCGCAGCTGTTGGAAACTCTCGAAACGTCTTCAATCGCAGATCAATTGCGTTCTCGAAAGTACCGAGCTCCACTTCATAGTCATTTCGAGTGTCCAAAAGGGAAACCGGACGACCTTCGTCCAACCAACGCTTCAACTCTTTCGGTGACATCTTGGGCGACGCCGACTCCACGGGCTCAATCCCCTCCATGCCAACTGGAATAATCTCCCGCTTCAGTTTTACCAACATTCGATTGAATGGTTGATAATCAGTGACACTTTCTTTCACATCTAGCGAACCAACCTCGGGAATGTTCTGGAGAAAAACCAAAACGTCATCCACCGACTCACGGGAACCAGCAAGAAACAAATTGATCCCTTCGCCGCTCAAGAGGATCGTGCCACGCAGCTGAAGACGATAGCACAAAGACTTCAACTCATCGCGTCGCTTTTCGAGACGATCCCAACGGAAAAACTTGTAAGCAGCAACATTGATGATGGGGGAAAAACAATTGCTCGATGCAGACAACTCCGAAGACATACTACTTCCCACAATATCAACCAAGAAACCGAATCAACTAACTGACCACAACCACAAAGGGAACCAAGAGATCAATCATAACCATTGGGAAGAGAACCACCAACAAGCAAGCGGAACATCAAAACCGGCCACCACCAAGAAATCAACAAAGATGCGATCTGGAACCAAAACAAGAAGCGAGATCAAGATCCACAGAAATTGATTGGGAGAAGGCAAAAAAAAACCTCTCTTGAGAAATCTCAAGAGAGGTTTAAAAATCCGGCGATACCTACTTTCGCATTGGTATACACTATCATCGGCTCGGAAAGCTTAACTACTGTGTTCGGGATGGGAACAGGTGATCCTTTCCGATATGGTCACCGGGAGGGAGTCACGAAGGCGTTAGCCTATCGTGACCCATGTTGGATTGGTAAATGTCAAATTATATTGCAACCGCAATTGTAGGCATCGAATATCAGTGCAGGTTTAAGTGCAAGATACCGATGGTCAAGCGTTCGTCCATTAGTACTAGTTAGCTGAATACCTTACGGTACTTACACATCTAGCCTATCAACCTGGTAGTCTACCAGGGGACTCTCGCTACAAGTAGCTACGAAACCTTATCTCAGAGAGGGCTTCACGCTTAGATGCTTTCAGCGTTTATCCTTTCCGTAGTTAGCTATCCAGCCGTGCCACTAGCGTGACAACTGGTACACCAGAGCTACGTCCAAC
>JAIYDN010000110.1 GCA_027487485.1 Planctomycetaceae bacterium
CCGATCGCTCGTAGCCGGAGTCGCCAGACTTCGGTCAACATTCCAGACACGGCTGGTTCAAGCTGTGGTGGTTCAAGCTGTGGGTGGCACCGATCGCTCGGTGTGCTACCCCCCGACAGGAACCTGCGTACGAACGCGGTCAAGGGCCTCGAGCCCGACGACCGCAATAGGTTTGGTGGGCTAGATTGTGCTCAATCAGTGGGTGGCACCGATTGGCGACTTCACTCAATCAGTGGGTGGCACCGATTGGCGACTTCAGCGAGCAAAACGGAGCCACCCACCTTTGAAACTAGAAAAATGGCACGGTCCAAACGCCTCAGTCCCAAATGCGATGGTTATCCGCGATTCTGCAGGTCTCTCTCATCTTCGCCACTCGTGAAAAGTCCGACAACCACAATGAACGGTTCGTCGATACGAAAATACAAAACGGCGGTGAATCGTTTGAGCCGACAGGGACGGTAGCCTGTATGGTCGGCGGCAAACAACTCCGGATTTACCTTGACCCGTTCGAGGGCGCAATAAAATTCTTCCTCGAACATCTCGCCCAAACCGATGGAAATGCGATCGAACCAGTCAATCCCACGCAACAGATCAGTTTCGGTGCGGGCCGTTAGACGTGCCTTCATCGTCCACGGGCTACACGAATGCGTTCACGAAACTCTTCCTCGCTTAACGCGGTCGTTGGATCTGCCTTGTACTCGGCCCAGCGACGATCCAGTTCGGCACGCTGCGAATCGCTCAATTCAGTGCCAATTCCGTCCGCCAATCGGTCCCAGATCGCTTGCACAACACGAAGTTGGTCGTTCAATGGCAGGGCAGAAATGTCGTTAATTGCTTGCTCAACGGTCATGCTTGATTCTCCGTTTCAGTATTTTACCATCGCGAGTAGACGGTGCAATTGTCATTGTTGGATAATGCATGATGTTACCCCAGTCGGATAAAGAATCTATGTAAATCTTGGGCCGTGTCCCGATCGAAAGTCATTGAACAAAGAGCACTAAGCAGTGTGCTTCGAATGCCGAAGTGATTTGCGATTTCCTTCGACTTTCCTTGTTCGACATTCGATATTGCTTTTGTTCAACCGGTGGGTGTTGCCTTATGGTGCATATACGCCAGCGGAGCCTGCTAAACAGTGTTGCCGCTAAAAGGAACTTGCTCCCATATCCGCGAGATCGGCGATAGAGGAGCAAGTTGGTTTCAGGCTTCCGTTCGCCCTGACGCTGCTTATACTACCCCCATGCCGTTTCGTGACACCATTATTCCGTTCGTTTCCAGCCGTACTCTGGGGTACGTCGCGCTCATGGCCATCGCCGTCGGGATGTACAGTCTTTTGCCTATCGTCAAAGAGGCAACCAGCTATCGCGACATCGGAGACATCCCCTCGGACATGCACGCGTCCCTGTCTCTGATTCTTGGCTGCTTGCTCGTTTTTCGCACCAACACCGCCTACAACCGTTGGTGGGAGGCTAGGACCCTTTGGGGAACACTGGTTAACACCGAACGAAATCTTGCCGTCAAACTAACGACTTTGGTCGATCTGCACCAAGACGATCGAACATTTTTAAAGGCTAGCCTGTCGCGGTTTCCGCAACAACTTATGGTCCATTTACGATCTCCACGCGGGGCCTCCTTGCATATTCCGATGAATACTGTCCACGAGATTTACCGATGGATTGGGCAGAATCGGAAGATGGGTAAACTGGACGCGGTTGCCGTTCGAGTGATCGATATGGAACTTGCAAAGCTTCTGGAAGTTTGTGGTGCCTGCGAGAGAATTGCTCGAACGCCGTTCATCCATTCCTATCGCGTCTTCGTTCGCCAATGCATCGCGATCTTTTTGTTTTCATTCCCCTGGGGCATCGCTCAGGATTTTCAGTGGTGGACCGTACCATTGACGATCATCGTTTCTTATTTCATGCTTGGAATGGAAGTGGTGGCTGAAAACATCGAGGAACCGTTTGGGCTCGACGAAGATGACTTGGATCTCGAGGGAATGTGTAAAACCATCGAGCAATCTGTGCACGAAGTGTTCGACCCATCCTGAACTAGGAGAAATTTACATGGACATCATTTACCGCTTTGACCCATTTGCAAAAATGGAGTGGAAGAACCCCAAGAATAACAAAGAAGCGTTGCAGCTGCTCACCACCGGTAACGATCGGTTTGCAACTGTGGTTTCGCAAATGCAGTCAGCTGCCACTGGGGAAAAGCAGCATCCGCCGATGATCGTACCGATCAATCCTGTGAAGCTTGGCATACCTTTGGTGAGCGGTCTTGAACCTGCTCATTCGCCGTTCGCTATGGTTCTGGGATGCGCCGATGCACGTGTTCCGGTAGAACACATCTTGGATTGCTCTGCCAACGATTTGTTTGTCGTTCGAGTTGCCGGCAATGTGCTGGGAACCGAATGCCTCGGTAGTGTCGACTATGCGGCGACTCATTTGAAATCGAGCATCCGCAGTGGAATTGTGCTGGGGCATACGCAATGTGGTGCTGTTACCGCTGCGGTTGATATCTACCTTGCCCCAGCTGGCTTTACCGAAATCGCATCGAGCCATGCCGTGCGATCGTTGGTCGACCGAATCATGCTTTCCGTCCGAGGAGCTGAACGGGCACTCGAACGCGTTCACGGTGCCAAAGTACAAAAGCACAAACGGTATCGTGAAATGCTGATCACCACCGCAACGTACCTCAATGCTGCAGTGACCGCATTCGATGTTCAGCGGGAGCTGAATGCCATCGGAAAGGGGATTACGGTATCGTATACCGTTTACGAAATGGCTTGGAGCCGAGTCTGCGCCCTTCCCGCAAGAACCGCCGAAGAGGCCGCATCGGTGCAACGTTTTGCTCCAGCTCCGAAAGACACCGACGAATTCGTGAACCTGTCCGAAAAAATTATCGAAAGGCTATAAAAAATGTCCAACATGGAAGTCGATATTCAAACCGTCCAACGCTGGCTTACCAAGGGATCGGACGACAGCGGTGTCGAACTGGCCTTGGTCGACTGCCGCGAGCCCAACGAAGCGCAAGTCGCTAAAATCGAAGGGACGATCTTGATGCCCATGCGCAGCTGGCCACCCAATCCCGAGTCCTTGAAAGCGCTCGAGGGAAAGTGCGTTGTAGTACACTGCCACCATGGTGGACGTTCGCTTCGTGTTGCAAACTGGTTCCGTGAAAATGGTCACCCTGATGCAATGAGCATGGCGGGCGGGATTGACCAATGGAGCCTCGAAATCGATTCAAGCATTCCAAGGTACTAATCATGAATTGTCTGCGTCAGCTAAATTGCTCGTTTGCTCTTTTCATGGCGATGGTTCTGTCATGGCCAACCACTGCAGCGGCTCAATCCGTTGTGCTACAGAATCCAAAAAGTCTTATTCCCATGCATCCAGAATCCCAAACCAACGCGTCTACGGCCGGCAAAATGATCCATGCCAACACCACCTGGAGTATCGCAATCCATGGTGGCGCGGGCGGCAGTCTAGACCGCTGGAGTGCCGAACAACAACAGGCTCGTCTCGATGGACTGGCCGCGGCCCTGCTAGTCGGCAAAGAGATGCTGGAGAAATCTCATTCTGCGGTGGATGTCGTGGAGGCGGTTGTCCAAGTTTTGGAGGACAATCCCAATTTCAATGCTGGCCGCGGTTCCGTCCTGAACAATGTGGGGCAAGTGTCGATGGATGCAAGTATCATGGACGGGTCAGACCTGAGCTGCGGAGCTGTCGCCAATGTAACCACGGTCAAAAATCCGATCAGCTTGGCACGCGCGGTTCGAGACAAAACCTCACACGTTTTTCTGTGCGGTGAGCCCGCCGACGAATTCGCGAAAGAGCTTGGACTCAAGCAAGAAACACAAGACTATTTTAAAACGGACGATCAAATCAAAAGCTGGAAGGCATGGAAGGACAAGCAAGCCGCAAAAAAGGAAGCGACCTCACAGCAAGAACTCGCCAAGGGGCAGGATCGGCTCTTCTATCTTGGGACCGTCGGATGCGTTGTTCGCGATGCCAATGGCAATCTTGCGGCCGCGACTAGCACGGGCGGACTTCTGGGCAAACGCTACGGCCGAGTTGGCGATTCACCCGTGATTGGGGCAGGCACTTACGCGAACAACACAACCTGTGCCGTAAGTGGTACCGGAACTGGAGAACTGTACATCAAACACCATATCGCATCGGCGGTGTCTTCGCGGATCGAGTTTCTGAATGAATCACTTGAGCAAGCGGTCCAGTTTGCCATTCAAAAAACCTTGCCCGAGGATTCGGGCGGGTTGATTGCAATCGATCGATTCGGGAACATCCAGCTGCAATACAACACACCCATCATGGCTCGCGGGCAAGCCAATAGCCAAGGGTTGTTTCAAGTTGGACTCAAGGATTTGGTGGATCGCAAATAATGCGGGCGGTTAACTCAAGAGTGATGTTGTCGATTCGGTTGATGTTGCTGATTGTGGTTCTTTGGATCTGCTCCAGTACCGTTTTTGCTTCCCAAGTCGACACCACTGCCGTCGTTGCTGGAGCATCGCTTGTTTCACAACAGGTTTCAACTCAGGAATGGTTAGGGCCATTATCGGCAATCGCTCTTTCACCCTTCTTCGGGTTAGCATGCCTATCGGGTGCCGCGACGTATGGCCCGGAGTGGCTTCAAAGCCGAAGCCATTTGATTGATTCGCACAGTCCTCTCAACAACCCGATGCTCTTTTGGACGGTGCTTGGCTTAACCATCGCCACCAGCCTTCCGCGTTTTACCAAGGTTAGCAAACCCATTGCCTTGGCTGCAGAGAAATTAGAAATGTATTCGACCGTCATTATCTTGGTTCTTATGCGTTTCTTCGCGACAACTGGCGAATTGGAATCGCCAACTGCCGCGTTGTTGTTCGATCCTTCCGGCCACAACATGGCCATGACGGCTGGAATCGCTTCGTTGCCCTTGGACATCATCTTGTGCATCGCGGCTGCGATCAACATTGTTGTCGTGAACACCATCAAGCTATCGATCGAGTTTTTGGTATGGCTGATTCCAGTGCCCACCATCGACGCTTGTTTGGAGGTTGCAAACAAGTCCATTGCGACCGCGCTGATGGCACTGTATATGTTTAGTCCATTTTTATCGACCGTTCTGAACCTGATCATCTTTGGATTGTGCTGTCTGGTCTTTTTGCGAGTTCAACGAGGGATCCGATACGCCAAGGATCTGATCATGATGCCTCTTCTAGAAAAGCTTTTCTCCCTAGAACAACCCAACAAGAACAAGTTCGTCGGCTTTCTCAAGTCATCCTGGAATGGAATGCCAGTGCGTTCTGCTTTTCAATTGGAACGTATCCCTGTTGCAGAGGGGGCCGATGATCTGACCATCACTCAATTGGGCTGGTTCAAGAATCGAGCTTTCCAAGGCCGCTTCGTTTACTCGGAGAGCAAAGCCGGACTACTGACCGACGAAATCACGCTTCAGGTCCAATCGCAAAAGGTTGTGTTTGCGGTACGAAAGGGTTTCTCTTCCGCCCCAGTGGTTGCAGCACTCGAATAGCCTGCCTAAGCTCAACCGCAGGCGCTAGTTTTGATGTTACTCATGTTTGGCCCGTTTGCGCATGCTAGGCCCGGAGGGCCGACATATCCAGTGCCGGTGGCACGAGTCCTCATCTTTACCCACAAGTTGACTGAGTCTAGAAGTCTAATTCCCTTGAAATCAAACGAAAACCCTGCGATTTCCTCCCCCTCGCCCCGTTTCGGGGAGAGGGGGCCGGGGGGTGAGGGGTAGAACTGTCAGCAACAAGTCTCCGGCTCAGTGAGTTGTTTAAACCTTTAGGCATAGCATGAAATTGCAAGCGTAGCCAAAATCCCAATCAAAAGACAGGCAAAACCCCTCACCCCCGGCCCCTCTCCCCTAAAAGGGGCGAGGGGAGCAAAATCAAAAAGATGTGGGTAAAGATGAGGACTTACGCCACCGGCAATGGATGTGTCGGGCTTGCAGCCCTTAAAAAAAATGCGCAACATCAAAAGGCGCTAATAGCGCAACGTTTCTAGCGCAATGAAACTCAACGCGGCTAGCGCCAGCGGCTCATGAAGAGGGGGTGTCGTTGCAATTGGTCGCTTCCCACGCCAGAGTCATAAAATGCTTTGGATCGAGTTGCCCACACCAAAGCGAAATGTTGTGGTTGCCATTTCTCCACACGAACTGTTTTCTCTCGTGAGGTTCCACGGATTCGATCAGTCTTGTATCAATACTGCGAAGCCCGGCTAGGCCCACTTGAGACGTTGCTTTGGCAATCGCTTCCTTCTGAGTCCAACGACTAATCAGGTCAAACGCAGTGTGGTCGTGCTTAGAATCAAGCTCCTGGGAAGCGAACCCCGCCGTTGCGATGGCTTGGAGCCAAGATCGCTCTTGAGCAGGTGAAGTGAACTCGGGTACTTTATCGATATCAATACCGACCGGCTGCGAATCCGAAGCTGCCACTGCGACCCACGGGTACTTGTGCGAGATCGACAAATAGAGACACCCACCATGGCGTGATTTAAGAGAAGGGAGCCCATCGGCGGCTTTGACAATATGCCAATCGCTCGAAGCAGTGTCGGGAACGATCTTCTCCGCTAACTTGCGTGCTATCCACCGAGTCGCAAGATACTCCGCGATGGCTTCTGAACGCTTACGCTTGTTCAATTCGTCTCGTTCGTCGGCGGAGAGTTGTGTGCGCAAGGCTTCGATCGAAGCGAGCGTGCTCGCTTGGGCAGGATCGGATAAGCATAGTGTCGAGTATTCGATCGCCATGGTGAGTGGGATTATTGGTGGGAGGCCGGAACTGTGGCCAGTCCCGCTACGGGTTGTACGGAACTGTAGCCAGTTCCACTACGAGTTTGTGAAGAGGGCGGGAACTGTGGCCAGTTCCACTACGGGTTTGTAAAGAGGGCGGGAACTGTGGCCAGTTCCACTACGGGAGCATGCGTTTTAGCACGTTTTTGGTGATTTGCTGGACGCGGGCGTCAACCCCTTTGGGCGAGGTGTAAACGCTGGGTGATTGATAACCAGGTGGTGAACTTAAGCCGTCCGCCCACCAACAGGTCGAAGCATTGAAGACAATGTTTCCTTTCTTGCCTTCATACACGGTTGCGGTATATGTCCCGCCATTGAAGACGCCTGGGGCACTTTGCATGGGGCCCGTTGCTATCACTTGGAGACCGGGAATAGGGGCTGGGTCGCCGTGGTACTCCCATCCAATCAAACCAGGAATCTTGTCCCCGAGCGACATGCCCGAGTTTTCGTAGACCCAATGCTCCGGCATGACACACACCCAATCGGAACCACCCGTTACCGGGCCTGTGCTATGGGCTCCGATCAGTTCGTTGGCGTACGGTCTCTCGTGCTTGAGAGAACTCATCGCTTGAAATTCGTTTGTCCCGCCCGGTGGTCCGAAGACTCCGACACGTCGGATCGAACGCGTCTTGTCATCCCATACCACTTTTCCGCATACGGCATTTCCGGAAAAGAACCCAACGCTGATGCCTTGATTTACGGCATCCTGAACGTGCTTAAACATTTCCATGGTCCAGTACTCATCATGGCCGACGCTCAAGAACCCGCGTCCTCGCAATGGGGTCTTGGGATCGCGATGCGTATCAGTGTTGGAAACATACGTCACGTCGTAACCCTCGCGTTCGAGCCAGAACACAAACGGAAACTCCCACAGAAAGAACTCGCCAGACCCAGTAGAAAGTGGTGCGTCTAAGATTTGGCAATATTTTCCGTAAGGTCGATTGAAGCTGACCTTGGACTCCGGCCCCCAATACCATTGCGCAACGCCATCGTCATAAAGAGAAAACTGCGAAGGCCATCGGTTATAGGCTTGCCAAGTGTGATCGCTGCATTGGAAAACGAAGTTGCTGGTCCGATCATCCCGAACAATAAAAATGATGTAGCTTTGGTATCCGTTTGCAAGCTCTGTCAGCTTTGCAACATAGACACCACTGACCCAATTGGCACCAATTTGCATTTCGGCGGAGACTGGCCAATTGCAATCCATCAACCGATGCTCGCCCGGTTCAGGAGTTGCTTGTTGTTGGCATGCGATTCCTTTCAAACTATGCATCCAGCATCCGCCGTCGCCACTGTAGAAGCCCAGTCGAAATACATCGATATCGACTGTGGTTGATTGGGCCGTGCTAATCATGAAACGTATCACTTCGCCGCCAAGAATACTGGTGTGCGACGCATAGCCTTCCACCTGCGGAGAGCGGTACTTGGTTGCTGGGTCGACTTGAGTTTTCGAGAGCATCCAGTCGCGGGTGCCGGGCCTTTGATTTTCGACTAAGATCGGATTGGCAACTGGTTCGGCTGCCTCGGTATGGGAGCTGTTCGGGATCGAGATCGAGTGAACAAGTGCAGAACTCGCGATCGTTGCGATTAGGCTTCTTCGGGATAAATTCTGATTAGACTGGTGGCTAGACGACACTGGCACGACTCCGCTCGAGCATAAAAACGCTAAAATCTGACGGCCGATCATCATACCTCGAAAAGACCTATTCCTCTCCCCTCCCTCGGTACATTTGGCTCCAGCATGTCAAGCACCCCACCATCCTTTCCTCATAAAACCATTGAAAACTCTGGCGATCTTTACGAGCCGCCAGCTCATTGGCTTGGTATTTTGTCGCATTTGGGGCCAGGACTAATCATAGCCGCTTCGATTGTTGGATCGGGCGAATTGATTGCAACCACGATCACGGGTGCCAAGGCGGGACTCAGCCTACTTTGGCTGATCATCCTTGGGTGTGTCATTAAAGTATTTGCACAAATTGAGATCGGACGATTCACGCTCTCCAGCGGCATACCGACGCTATCGGCTTTGAACCAAGTTCCAGGGCCACGCATTCAAGGACGCGGCAACTGGCTGATCTGGTATTGGTTTGTGATGTGGTTTTGTAGCATTGGACAGCTCGGGGCAATCGTCGGCGGCGTAGGGCAAACCCTTGCTATGGTTCAGCCAGTGACGCAACAGGGACGCTTATTTCAAGAGATCGCAACTCTGGAATCCAAACGGCAGCTTGGTAAAGTGATCGAGGAAGTAGAGCAAGAGAATTCGGCCTCCGGAGCAAAGCCGACAAAAGTCGACAGCCAAACAGGAGCGGTCGCAGATCCCTTACCTACCGAAGAGGAGATCCTTGCAAAACGCCGCGCCTATCTCACGACTTACGGTAATGCAAACGCATTGATACCGTCCGATGTAGCTGCGATCGACGACAAAACGCTGATGGACCTGAGATTGGCCCCTCCCATCGACGACCGAATATGGGCCATCCCCATCGCGATTGGGACATCCTTAATGTTGATTTATGGCGGTTACAATTTTATTCAGTCGGCAGCGACCATCATGGTGGCCATTTTTACTTTGGTAACTCTTGGAAATGTTGTCGGTTTGCAAATGCTGCCGGCTTGGCAGATACCGATGTCCCAATGGATTGATGGCCTTAGTTTCGGTCTGCCCAAAGGAGACTTATGGAAGTCGCTTGCGATGGCGTTTGCCACAATTGGGATTATTGGTGTTGGTGCGGCTGAACTGATTCAATATCCCTATTGGTGCTTGGAGAAAGGGTATGCGAAACAAACCGGCAAATATGATGGATCAGCCGCTTGGGTTCGACGAGCGCGTGGATGGTTGCGAATCATGCAAACCGATATTTGGATGTCAATGATTGTTTACACCTTAGCTACCATTGGATTTTTTGTACTTGGAGCAGGAATCCTGCATCGCGCGGGAATTGAACCTCAAGAATCCAATCTGCTCCAAACACTTTCCGTCATGTACAAGCCTGTTCTTGGAAGCTGGGCGCCGGCGACATTCTTGCTTGGGGCGTTTATGGTTCTTTATTCGACTTTCTATGTGGCGAACGCTAGCCACGCTCGGACCTTTGCGGACGCCCTGAGCGTTATGAGCCTGATCGGGGCCGACGAACCAACTCAAACACGCTGGGTTCGACGATTAAGCGGCTTGTTCCCGATGCTTTGTTTATTAATTTACTGGGTCATGCCTCAGCCTGCTTGGCTTGTCCTATTGAGCGGATCTGCACAGGCGATCATGTTGCCGATGTTAGGTTTTTCGGCTCTGTTTTTTCGTTACCGGCGGTGTTTGCCCGAGCTGCGACCTTCCAAATGGTTCGATATCGGACTTTGGGGCAGCATCGCAATCCTGTTCGTCATAGGCATCGCAACCCTCATTTTAGAAGCCAATAAGTTCTTTCGTTAGAAGACCAAACGGCACATTCGGAATCGTCGGCGTGTATGGCCATCGCCAGCCGTGGGATTCTGTGCAGTCCGGTTGATCTTTCTACCGATCGGGGTTAAGCCGACGTTACAATGGGGTTGAGTCTATTAGCCCCGGGGTCGGCCCCGCGTTTGGCCCCGATTTTGACTGGACGTTTGTCTTGAACGGAACCACTTCGAAAAACAGCTGGATCGCATCCTTAAGCAGCTTTCTCATTCATTTGATTTTGCTTCTTTCGATGGCGATTTGGACGGTGGTTTCGCTTGGCCGGGGCGATCGCATTTCTTTTGAAGCCAGCAACAGCGACGAAGCAGAACAGAACGTCACTTTTGAAACAGTCCAGAGCACTTCGGACGAAGTGTCCGGCGAAGCAGGGCTAGGTCCCGCCGACATAAGTTCTTCGATTCGCGTGGTGGATATCGTGCCCGTCTTGATCGAAGATGGAATAGATTCCCAAGTGGAAATCACAAGCTCCGCCAGCAATCTTGCCCAGTCGATTCAGATGTCGGGAAGCGGTGGCTTTAAGTCCGCATTTGTGGGGATTTCCCTGGAGGCCCGTTCACCCAAAAATCGCGCCGACACTGCCATCAAGAACGGTGGGTCGGTCGAAAGCGAACAAGCCGTGGAGGATGCACTCGATTACTTTGCACGACATCAACGCAACGACGGTTCTTGGACCATGTTCTTCGAGGAATGTCCATGCCAAGGGGAATGCTCTCATAGCGCCGCAGGAAAAGATCCTCATGAGATCGCCGCGACAGGGCTCGCTTTGCTTTGCTTCTTGGGTGCGGGACACACCATGACCGAAGGGGAGTATAGCGAGCAAGTGAATCGAGGAGTTTACTATCTGATTCAGCGTCTCAAAATCGATTACGCCAAAGGGAGCTGGCTCAGCACAATCGCGGCGGCGGAAATGTACGAGCATGGTATCGCGACCCTGGCCTTGTGTGAGGCCCTTCAAATGAAGGGAGACGTTTCGATCAAAGAATCTTGCCAAGCTGCAGTGAACTTTATTGTGGCGGCGCAGCACAGCGACGGCGGATGGGATTACCATCCTCGGTCTCCCGGCGATTTGTCGATTGTAGGATGGCAAGTGATGGCACTGAAAAGCGCCGTCGGTGCTCAGCTCAATGTCCCCACAGAAACCATTCGGGGCATCGATTTGTTTTTGTCTCGGCATGCATCGGGTGCATTCATGTACCGCTACCGCAATCAAGGGAAGCCAACCGCCAGCATGACCGCCATTGGAAATCTGATTCGAGTTCTTCGCGGAGTCTCCAAAACAGACGCGGGGATTCGAGCGTCCGTGGACTACCTTCTTAAAGAACAGCCTTCTGATGTCGACGCATATTTCAATTACTATGCCACCCAGCTGTTATTCCATTTCGGAGGGCAACCATGGGAGAAATGGAACGATGTCCAGCGCAACTACTTGGTCAAGAGCCAGGTGAAATCGGGGCATGAAAAGGGCAGCTGGTGGTTCGGAGCAGACATCTCCAACAACGCAGGAGGCCGGTTGTACACAACGGCCATGGCCTGTTTGACCTTGGAAGTCTATTACAGGTATCTGCCAGTTTATGAATCCACGTCCGACGACTTTCGTCTTTGAACGAGCGGCTTCCAAGCGGGATCGAGCTTATCCGTGATGCGATCGGTGACTAAGGCGACAGCAAGGGCGCTTACCGATCCGACTGGGCCGCCCACCACAAAGCCCCCTATCGCGGTGGCCGCATAGGCCGCTTGCCGACTGGAACGATGGGCTTTCTCGTGATCGACATTCAAGGATCGTGCGATGGCATAGCCGCTACATCGAACTGTCTCACCGATCACGGTCGGAACCAAAGCACCCGCGGACATGGCAACCCGAGCGTTGGACAGAACGGTTACTGATTTCGCCATCGACTGCCTACCCAAAAAACAGCTGATGCCAGCAAGTGTCCCACGGACGACCGATTTGATGGCATCTTCTACTTGATGGCTTCGCGCGACGCCTGTTTTCATCTCGCGAGCGAAGTGTTCGCAGTTGTCCCAAATCAGATGGTACCCCGACTTCCCCACCGCTTGCAAAGCTCGCTCCACGACTAGATCCCTTGCGAGCGACTGGTCCATTTCCTGCTCGATTCGAATCGGCTTACCGACGGAGAATAGTTCGAAAGGGACACGTTGGACGGACATGCTTTTGCCGTCCGATTCGGTGGCCAGATGGACAACCGTGCCATCCCCCAAATCAATCCCAAAGTGGCGGAAGACAATAATGCCTCGCGTACAAGCGACCGAGATCACATCACCAGAAGCCATAGGAAACCGTTCTTGAGAGGAACTTCTTCGAACTAAAAAGGAAAACCAAAAACAAGTGCTCGAGGTATCTCTACCCATGAGCCGCAGGCGCTAGCCGCGATGAACTCAGCTGTATTATGGTCATAACGCCGCAAGCGTCCAATGGCAACTGTATTTGCTACCGCAGCGTCGAAATCAATATCGAATGTCGAAGGAAAGCCGCAATCAAATTAGGTATAAGGTGTTAGGCGTAAGGTGTTAGTTATTCAGTGGGCAGTGGGCAGAGAAAGATCAAGCGGTACCGCGTTGAACTCGTGATCGAGCACCATCGCTTTCCGTTGGGTTCACCCCAATCAGAAGCTACAGGCGACTCTCATTTTGAAATCTCATTTTCTTGTTGGGCCTCCGTCGGGCTCGTCCCGGTCGGGGCCAGCGTTTGCGACTTTTGGTAGCTTTCAGTTGTGCGCTCCGCCGAGATAAACTCGACGGAAGCGAAAGCTTGGCCAAGAGAAAGATCAAGCGGTACCACCTTGAACTCGTCATCGAGCCCCGTCGCTTTCCGTTGGGTTCACCCCAACCGGAAGCAACAACTGGAAGCTACATGCGACTCTCATTTTGAAATCTCATTGTCTTGTTGGGCCTCCGTCGGGCTCGTCCCGGTCGGGGTCAGCGTTTGCGTCTTTTGGTAGCTTTCAGTTGTGCGCTCCGCCGAGATAAACTCGACGGAAGCGAAAGCTTGGCCAAGAGAAAGATCAAGCGGTACC
>JAIYDN010000100.1 GCA_027487485.1 Planctomycetaceae bacterium
GTCGTTGGGCTTGCTGTCGTTGGGCTTGCTGTCGTTGGGCTTGCTGTCGTTGGGCTTGCTGTCGTTGGGCTTGCTGTCGCTGGGCTTGCTGTCGCTGGGCTTGCTGTCGCTGGGCTTGCTGTCGCTGGGCTTGCTGTCGCTGGGCTTGTTGTCGCTAGGTTTGCTGTCGCTGGGCTTGTTGTCGCTAGGTTTGTCGTCGCTGGGTTTGTCGTCGCTGGGTTTGTCGTCGCTGGGTTTGTCGTCGCTGGACTTGTCGTCGTTGGACTTGTCTTGTGAGCCAAGTTGGGAATCGACCTTTTCCAATTGGTTCTTGATGTCCTTCTGTTCTTGTTCCGCTTGCTTCAGATCCTGTCCTGCTTCCGTTCTTGCAGTTTGTCCGCGTTGGATCTGCTCAAGACGTCGGATCTCTTTCTGAATGTCTTCGATACGGGCTCTTTCGTCCCGCAGACGGCTCGAGCGGTTTTCGCTTTGAAGCAACTCTAACAATTTCTTGAGATTCTCTCGGCTTGCTTCTTGCTCTTGAATGGCACGTGTAAACTTGCCTTCAGAAAGCAAGTCACCAGCAGCGCTTAATCGCTGCAATGTTGACATTTGTTTGCTCATTTGAGCCGCTTGAAGAAGCAGTCCGGCGCGCGTTGGATTTTCGGCAGCCTCGAGTTCGCTCATGCGGATAAAAAGTTCTTCGAGCTTGCTGAATCGAATCGCGAGCTGTTTCTGTTGATCTTCAAGCTCGCGCACTGCTTCCGAAGTCGCTCGTTTTTCCTGGCCAAGGACATACGTTGAAACGCAGAAACTTGCTTGAAGTAACGCAACCGCAACCACTGCAAAGATCTTTAGGAGCTTCATTTTAGCAATTCCAAATCTTGCTTTTTCTTCTCTTGTTTTGTTTTGTCGTAGAGCTTGGTCTGGTCATCGAAAATCCCTCGGACCATATCGATCATTTCATTAAAGTCTTGGATGTCGATCATGTCGTTCAATATCGTATTCAGTAAAACGATGATCTCGTTAGTTTTCTCGATCGAATCATCCATCTGGAGTGGGGCATCGGCAGCAGGTTGTTCACGACGAGTCAAAGTCTTCTCTAGCAGTAGGACTTCTTTCGAAAGCAAGGGCCATTTCTGGTCAAGTACGATCAGCATGGGAGTTCTTACTTTATCTTCCAGTCTAGTTCGTCGATCTGCGCTATCGATTCGATTGTTGATGAGTTCGCGATTGATTTGGTGGAGTTCCTTTTCGACCCCTCGGAGCTCCCCTTCGGACTTCATCAATTGGGCTGCCACTTGTTGAGCTCTCAGCATTTGCAATCTTGCCGTTCTTGCTTCGTCCATTGGCTCGGCTGAGGTACTTTGCTCGTCGTCAGGTGTCTCCGATGGATTCTCCTTGTCGGGATCGCTTGCGGGGGCTGCTTGGTCCTTGGGTTCTTGGGGAACCGAAGCGTCCGTTTTCTTGATGTTCAGCATCAGATCTCGCATTTGCGACAACTCGCCGATGATTTGCTCGAGCCTTCCTCGCATCGCAAGCTCTCGGCGATCCAACATTACCAACAGTTGGTCCGGAGTTACGATTCCCAGTTGAATAGGATTGGAACGTCCAAGGTGCGGTTCGTTTACTAGGTCGGCAAAGTCCTCGGCAACCAACGAGAGGCCAAGACTCGAACCTACTTTCGCTGCCAACTTGCCTTGATCTCGTTGTTCCTTTAGATCCAGTTGGCTCTGAACTTGACCGTCCTTTAGCAACTCTTGGGGGGATCTAGCGACGGGACTTTCGTCGATTACGGTTTCAAGCCAAGTTTGTTTCACTTCGTAATCGTCCTTGATTTTTCCGATAATGGGAAGAATTGCATTTTCGGTGATCGACGTTCCAATACCGTCCAAGACCAAATCGACTTGCGGGGTTGAATCCGGGATCGCGGAGATTACAAACTGCTGGATGCGTGTGGAACAGATCCCGTCCTGATCCCATAAACGCACCTCCAACATCAGATTCGAATCAAGTCGGCCCGCATCGATCAGCGTGGGGCTCGAGTTGGTGCCTGTCGCTACCGATTGAACCACTGTGGTTGATGGTTCGCTTGCTTCGCTGGATCTGAAGAAAACATACTCACAACGGGAGACTGCTTTGTTGGCTTCAATCGCGATTTGCAGCTTGGTTCCCTGAGGTAACCTGCTGCCGGTTCGGTAGGGGATCGATTCCTTACCCCAAGTCGTCTTGGTGGATCGTTGGAGGTAATCGGGATACTCTACGTTGAGCAGCAGTTTGGTAACTTGAGGTGCATCCACGCTCTTGATTTGCATGTTGGAAATCCTAGCATCGCCCCCTGCAACACTGAACCACAAGACATCGAGCACCGATTCCAAGGGGGGGCCGTCCAGCACGAAAGGTTGCTGAGTACTACCAGCAGCCAAACGACGCATGTTCGCTCGGCCGCGATTTCCGGCTGCATCTTGATAGTAAACGGTGCAAACGTCCGGCACGATCTTTCCGGAAAGTGAAGCCCAGGCCCTCAGTTGGCACGCTTGGCCTTTGGGCACTCGAACGACTCCATCTGAGAACGGGACCGTGTAACGTTCTCGTTGGTTACGTCCCGTAAAGGTCGGCACATCCAATTCGACCCCATCGATACCCAATTCGGTGTATCTAGGCCAAGGCACATCCGACAATCCAAAAAGCCGATTGGCCCAATGAGAGGTCCAGGTGGGTTGCGTAAGAGCAACGACGCAACTGGCGGCTAAGACGACGCCAAGGAGCCCCAGCTTCCATTGAAGAGGTTGGAAACGCACAACGCGGTTAACGTCGACGGAATCCATCAAGCCCAACGCTTGAGTTTGGGCCAGTGCGAGCAAGCTCGCCCGCTGAGGATGCTCGGCATCGGCATCTTTCAAAATGGCACTTGGCTTGGCCGCTTGCACGGTGGTGATCAGGGAACTCTCAAAGGCAGAGTATTGCTTCTCAATCAGCAATGCCAGGGTCGAGTCGGTCCAACGAACGAGCCACAGTTGCCATAGGTAGCGATACAGGATGATCGCCAACGTTGCAGCCATGATCCCCAGCATGACGATGCGAACGAAGGTTGGCGATTCGGCCGCTCCGAACTTGGTGGGAAGATAATCGCACAGTCCAAAAAACCAAAATGCCACCACAAGCCAAATGGCCGTCGTCATCAACGCTTGGCTTACCACGAAACGGCCAATCAGTCCGCGAAGCTGTGCGAGCTTTTCGGAAATCGGCTTTGGGATTGGATATCGAGATTCTTTGGGGTTGGAGCTGGCGATTTGCATGCTCTAAGTTGTAGCAGATTCAGGCTCAAAGGGGTTAGTCGAAATCGAACTCGAAGGAGCAATCTGAATTGCAAATTCCAGGGTCGTTCCTGATCGGCTTATTTTTTAACCACGGAATACACGGAACACACGGAAAGGGAGCCGGGCTGCCTTGTGTTCTGATTTCCGTGTGTTCTGTGTGTTCCGTGGTTAGATGATCGGTTCTTTTCTGGATGGTTTTTTTAACCACTGAATACACGGAATACACGGAAGGGGAGCCGGGCTGTCTTGTGTTTTGATTTCCGTGTGTTCTGTGTCGTCCGTGGTTCTAGGATCGGTTCTTTTCTGGATGGTTTTTTTAACCACCGAATACACGGAATACACGGAAGGGGAGCCGGGCTGTCTTGTGTTCTGATTTCCGTGTGTTCTGTGTCGTCCGTGGTTCTAGGCTCGGTTCTTTTCTGGATGGTTTTTTTAACCACAGAATACACGGAATACACGGAAGGGGAGCCGGGCTGTCTTGTGTTTTGATTTCCGTGTGTTCTGTGTCGTCCGTGGTTCTAGGATCGGTTCTTTTCTGGATGGTTTTTTTAACGACTGAATACACGGAACACACGGAAAGGGAGTCGTGCTGACTTTTGTTTTGACTTCCGTGTGTTCTGTGTATTCCGTGGTTCGATGATCGATTATCTTAAGGACGTATGATTTTGGTCTTTTCAATCGTTGCACATGCTGAACGCGCGAAAAAGGAGTCTGGCTTCAGGCTCGCGTTTTCAGTGTCTCGTCCGCCAAACGTACCGCTTCCCCCTCCCACCTACCATCGCGATATGAACATCTCCACCATGCTGAAGTTTTCTCCTTTCGTCTCTAAGCCGTTGGGCTTGGGGGTAGCATTCTTTTGGCTCACTTTGACTGTGTCTCAAGTCAATGCACAAGAAAAAGTTTCCATTGAGAAGAGTTCGAAAAAGCCGCTTTCGGTTTTGCTCGTGACCGGTGGTTGCTGCCACGATTACGACTTCCAGAGCAAGGCGCTTCAGTTGGCTGCGAAAGAACGAGGCGTTTTGGTGGAATGGACCATCGTGAACCAAGGTGGAAAAGGGACCAAGGCAATGATTGATTTATACAAAAAGCCCAATTGGCAAGAGGGTTTCGACGTGGTCATTCATAACGAATGCTTCGCGGATACCGACGATCCGGACTACATCCGTAGCATTACCAAGCCGCACTATGAGGGGACCAATGCAGTGGTAATCCATTGTGCAATGCACACCTACCGATCCGCTCCCATTGATGATTGGCGAGAATTTTTAGGTGTTACCAGCCGGCATCATGAACATCAAAGTCGTTACCCGATCACCGTCGTTCAAAAAGATCATCCCATCATGAAGGAATTCCCTACCGACAGCAAATCTGCGATGGACGAACTTTACATCATCGAAAAAGTATGGCCATCCACCACCGTGTTGGCGACGTCCAAAAGTGAAAAGACCGGTGAAGAGCAGCCTGTGTATTGGACCAATCAATATGGCAAAGGGCGCGTTTTCGGAACCACCTATGGCCACTCCAATGACACTTTTTCGGACAAGACGTTCTTGAACGCTGTCGTCAACGGAATCGTTTGGGCAGCCGGCAAGTAACTTCGGTCGCCGATTCAGGTCGTCCAGGTTTGAAATCCGCCTGAAACAGCCGGGTTACCTAGAGGCAAAGTACTGAGCCACACCGGCCAGGCCAAACAAAGACAGGCCTGCAAAAGCCAATGCAAGCCAATAGAGAAAACGGCCTGGGTTGGAGAGGCCCGCATCCTCCGCTAGTTGAACCACGGTTTGTTCCGCTTGCTGAATGGACAAACCAAGCTCGTCGCGATAAAGCTCAACGGCCTCGGCCCAATGACCTTGCTGAATAAGATGGATGGCAAGCGGTTCTAGATTTGGCATTTCGGTTCGTCTCCAAAATGCCTGGTAAGCTAGGCAGAATGGGATACGTGGCGTTGTTGGCGTGTCTGGGATACGAAAAATGGATCGGTCTGAGCAATCCGAGTCCGGTAAAAGGCCATCGGCAGACCTGAAATAGATACTTAAGTCGAACCTTCATCTTGAGGCGATTTTTTTGAGCTTCTATACTCGCGCCCTAGGTCACGATGACCAAGCAGTAAAGATTGCCGTCAATTCGCACACGCACTGGAGATCAAATCGGTAGTGGAATGGATTCCCGATGCCGAAATCGCGCAAACCCCGTCGTCGTCACGCTTTTCCGCTGACAAGGACGGATTGCCTTCCAAGGTGGCTGCTCCCGTGTGGAGCGGTCGGGATCGAGTTGCGCCTTGGAATCTGGTGATTCGACTCGCTTTCAGCATACTGATGCTGGGCGTTTTTGGGCTCCAAAGTGTCGCAGCAGAAATCGGTTTGCCCCTATCTGACCCTAAGTTCTCGATTGATGCATACGCCCATTCCGCAAGCAGGCAAAACATCGGCGGTTTTGAGGTAGTCACCCTGCGTGGTGATTGCAGGATCTATCAAGGAGCGTTTTCTGCGACTTGCGACGTCGCCCACATTTGGATTGATCGCACGGAGCAGCATCTCAATCAAGAAAACAAGAATCCAACGGACCAGCAGGAAACCGCCCCAAAGAAGTTCATTATCCAGACGGTCGGCAATTCGGAGATTCGCTGGTCGGACGATCAAAGAGTGCAAGATTCGGAATGGACTGGACGCTTGTTCAGCCATTTCGATGTTGGATTCCATGCCGAGCTTTGGAACGAGCCACAGGGGCCACGACCGGATTTGAACTGGAACAAAGAGAATCCAGTTTCGTCTGCGATTGCCTGGGCGCCGATGAACGCTCCTGCAGGAGCGACCTCCGATTCGACCATTCAACAAGCGGCTGCTTTTCAAGGCGACGCGCCACTTCCGATACCTACCTTTCAATCTCCACCTCGAGGCGGGATCGAGCTTCCGGCTGTTACACCAGGGCAAGGCGCCATGATCGGAAACTCTCAATTGGGAGGGACCGTTCTTGATGCTGGTTCCTTACCCCTTTTTGAATCGCTACAATCCCCGCCTCCCAATCAAGGATCTCCCGCTCCGGAAAGCGTTCAGGCTTTTCAAGTGCCCAGCGGTGTCGACCTTGGGCCCGCTCCCGTCGCAGCCCCCGTTGCGCTAGGGGAACAGATCACATCGCTGGCAGGTCCTAGGATCGGCGCAAAGATGTTCAAGTTTGAAGGCCGCGGTGGCTCGCAGCCCTTGATCAGCTTGAGCAATCGCCCCGACCGCAATGACTCCGTGATCACCGTCTCGCAAGGGGTTCGGTTAATGATTGGCGGTGTGTCCTATCAATCAAACTCTGGCATGATCGATGCGGGGACCGTGCTGATTGAAGCAGATCGAGCCGTCATCTGGACGTCGAATTTCTCGAAGCTGCAATCCGAACAAATCGATGATATGCCAGTCGAGGTGTACATCGAGGGCAACGTCATTTTCCAGCAAGGGCAACGCAAGATCTATGCAGATCGAATGTACTACAACGTGCAGGCGGAGTATGGCATGATCCTGGGCGCGGAAATGCTGACGCCAGCTCCTCAGTTCGAAGGTATCGTACGACTAAAAGCGGATATCATCCAACAACGCTCTCGAGAGAACTTCTTGGCCTACCAAGCAGCACTGACCAGTAGCCGACTTGGCGTGCCACGATATTGGTTGCAAAGCGATCGGCTTGAGCTCAAGGATCAACGCAATGAAACCAATAGCACTCTTTTCGGATTGCCCGTCGCAGGAACTGTCGGCAATCAAACAGGAATGCAAGCGAAGGCGAGAAACAACTTTGTGTACATCGAAGGCCTGCCCGTCTTTTACTGGCCTGTTCTCAATACCAACGTTGACACATCCAGCTTCTATGTAAGTGGCTTGCAATTCAAAAATGATACCATCCTTGGAACTCAAGTAATGGTGGATTGGGATGCCTACCAAATCTTCGGCCTGGATGGACTCGATGGAACACGATGGACTTTTTCGACTGACTACCTGAGCAATCGTGGCATCGCTGGCGGAACGAGTTTTCAATATAACGTTCCGAATCTATGGATTGGGCCTGCGAATGGGTTCGTCGACTTGTGGGGACTTCAAGATAAAGGTCTCGATTTTCTTGGTTCAGACCGAGTAAATCTCCAGCCGGAACGCAACCCTCGAGGGCGTTTGCTGTTTCAACATCGCCAATTCTTATCCCCGGATACGGAGCTTTGGGCGGAAGTCGGATTGGTTAGCGATCGGAATTTTCTTGAGCAGTACTTCGAGCAAGAATGGGACACCCACAAGGATCACGCCACAGCTCTTCGGTTGCGTCAATACTACGACCAACAAATGTTCGATCTCTGGGGACAAGCCAGGATCAACCCGTTCTTCACGGAAACTCAATGGCTTCCAAGACTCGATCACTATTGGCTAGGACAAACGGTCGGGGATCTTTTCACCTACTACTCGCATAGTGACATTGGGTACGCAAAACAACAAGTGGCCAGCACCCCAACCAATGCTGCGGAAGCGGCTAAATTTCAATTGCAACCCTGGGAAGTCGGGGCATCTGGATTGCACGCGGTGACCAGACAGGAGCTGAATCTGCCACTGGATACCGGCTACTACAAATTTGTTCCGTTCATCTCCGGCGAAGCAGGCAAATGGGGCGAGGATGTGAATGGACAAGACATCACACGACTCACTGGCCAGGCCGGTCTTCGTTCTTCGCTACCCATGGCCAAGTACATGCCGGATGTCCAAAGCAGCGTACTGAATCTCAACGGGCTCGCTCACAAGATAACCTTCGAAAGCGAATTCATTTACGCCGACACGACTCAAGACTTGAACTTGTTTCCTTTGTACAATCCGATCGACGATAACGCCCAGGAACACTTCCGGCGCAGGCTTGTGTTCAACACGTTCGGTGGCGTTCTTCCCGCCCAATTCGATGCGACAAATTTCGCAGCGCGACAAGCCATGCAAAGATACGTGTCTGCTGGTGCCAGCGAAATCGTTGCGAATCAGGCTCAATCACGATTTGGCATTCATCAGCGTTTTCAAACCAAACGAGGTATTCCAGGGCGAGAACGAATCGCAGATGTCGTAGAGTTCGATGTCGACACGATCTTCTTTGCCAAGCCGGATCGAGATAACTTTGGTCAGACCGTCGGCGGTATCAACTATGACTTTCGATACCATATCGGGGATCGAGTCACGTTGCTGAGCGATGGTTACTATGACCTCTTCGAATCGGGATTACGAGCAACCACAATTGGCGGGCTGTTATCACGCCCCGGACGAGGCGAAGTCTACATGGGTCTTACCAGTTTGGAAGGGCCCATTAGTTCGCTGGTGCTAAACGCTTCCATCAACTACAGGCTGAATGAAAAATGGCTAGCAACTGGGGGCACGTCCTTCGATTTCGGACCAACAGGAAACATTGGTCAATCACTTTCCATAACCAGGATTGGCGAATCGTTTCTGTTGAGCATGGGCGCGAATGTCGACGTGGGCCGAGAAAATGTCTCCTTCAACTTCAATATTGAGCCACGATTCTTCCAAACCAGAGGGCTCGGGGCGGTGGGCGGTCAGTTGATACCGATTGCAGGTCAATATGGACTGGAGTAAATGAGATCGAGACGGAAGAAAAGTTGCCTGGTAAAACCATGAACACAATCATTATTACAACGGTGCTGCTGGCGATATCGAATGTGTTTATGCTGCTCGCCTGGTACGGCCACTTGAAGGAACTAGGGGACAAGCCTTGGTACATTGCTGCATTGATCAGTTGGGGGATCGCATTGTTCGAGTATTTGATTCAAGTTCCAGCGAATCGCATTGGCCACACTCAGTTGTCTCTTGCTCAGCTCAAGATCATGCAAGAGGTGATCACGCTATGCGTTTTTGTTCCGTTCGTTCTTCTGTACATGCGTGAACGCCTTCGTTTGGATTTCTTATGGGCGGGCCTGTGCATGTGCGGTGCCGTCTATTTTGTTTTCCGAGGCGGCATGGGGACCGGTACGCCGACCGGGCAATAGGGCCTCGTTGATGAATTCTCGCCCTGCCGATGTTACTCGACAGCCCGTGCATATTGTACCGGTAAGATGTCTCGCAGTACTTTCGCACCCAGTTCTCGGGCTGCGTGATAGGGCCAATAAGGATCTCGCAATAGTTCGCGGCCGAGCATCACCATGTCGAGCTCGCCCGCTTGCAGCGTTTCTTCCGCTTGTTTGGGATGAGTGATAAACCAACTCGTAGTCGTAGTGATATCGGCTTCGCGGCGAATGCGTGCCGCCGATTCGATCATCATTCCCGGAGCCCACGGTATGTTCTCCCCGGGCGTTACCATGCCATGGCTAACGTCGATCATATCAAGACCTGCGGCTTTCAGCAGCTTGATAAGCTCGACCGATTCGTCCAGGGTCACGCCACCTTCCGCCCAATCTTGTACCGACAGTCTCGCAATCAGCGGAAGTCGTTCTGGCCACACCTCGCGCACTGCCGCAAATGTCTCAAGCAGAAAGCGAATTCGATTTTCGAAGCTTCCGCCATAGGTATCCGTCCGCTTGTTGGATATCGGCGAATAGAACTCGTGTGCGAGGTATCCATGAGCGAAGTGAATTTCCAAGCATTCGAATTCAGCGGCTAATGCTCGCTTGGCCGCAAGTACGAAATCGGATTGGACGCGTGCGATATCGTCGAGCGTCATTTCCTTCGGAATTTTCTCGAGCTTCCCTCCAAAGGCCAGGGCAGACGGAGCAATCGTGTCCCAACCTCCTTGATCCTTGTCGATATGATCATTCCCGTCCCAAGGTTTGTTGGTACTGGCTTTGCGACCTGCGTGTGCAATCTGGATTCCTGCACAGGAACCGTACTGTTTCAAAAAGCGAGCGATCCTGGCGAACGGTTCCACATGGTCCTCGTAATATATCCCGCTATCGGCGGGACTGATGCGACCATCGGGCGATACGGCGGTCGCTTCCATCACAACTAAGCCAGCACCACCGACGGCGCGTGAGCCCAGATGGACAAGATGCCATTCGTTTGGATATCCGTCCTTAGAAGAATACTGGCACATGGGCGAAACAGCGATCCGGTTTCGGAAGGTGATGTCTTTGATTCTGAGCGGTTCAAATAGCTTGATCATGAGATCGCAGTGAATTACTTGTGGAGAAAGGATTGAAGTTGAAATCAAATTGCTGTTACCAAGGTTGCTTGGCAGCAATGAAGGTTATAGCTTCGATGAAGGTTAAGGAGTCTTCGAAGAAAACGAGTCTTTTTCATGCGCATGATTCAGAACTACTTTTCCGTGATCGACTCCGGCTTCGATTCGGCGGTGTGCTTCCGCTGCTTGTTCAAAGGGAAAGCTGCTGTCGATTGTCACTTGAAGTTTACCGATCTCGTGAAGTCGAATAAGTTCACGCAGGTCGTCGGCAGAGGGAGTCGCCAGCATGATTTGTCCTGACTTCGAAAGCGGCCAAGTCAAGATTGTCATCAGCAAGCCCTTGATGCTTGGTTCGGTGGATACAAAGTGGCCACCTTCTTTTAAAACCTTGCATGCTTCGAGATAATGAGCTTTACCGGCCACATCAAAGATCAGATCCCAGCGCTCATCGGATTTAAGGAAATCTTCTTTTTCGTAATCATAAAAGTGGTCAGCACCGAGCGACAGGCAGAACTCGCGATTTCGCCCGCTCGCGACCGCGTCGACATGGCAACCATAGGATTTCGCGATTTGCACCGCGAACATTCCGACTCCCCCGCTCGCTCCGTTGACCAATACGGATTGACCGCTTTTGATTTTCCCATGGTCGCGAAGTGACTGAAGAGCCGTGGTGCCGGCAAGTGGAATCGCTGCCGCTTCCTGCATGGACATGGAGTCGGGAATCTTGGCTGCTGCGGAGACAGCACAAACAGAGTAGTCGGCCAATGCTCCGCCTCGAGTATGGTCGAGGAACGCCATTACGCGGTCACCCACCATGAAGGAACTTTCGCTATCGGCATCGACCACCATTCCCGCTACGTCGTAACCGGGTACTCTGGGGAATCCAAAAGGGATCAATCCCTTCATGTCCCCGCGGCGCAGTCGATAATCGACAGGATTCACGCTGGAGGCGAACACCTGGATCATGAGTTGGCCCGGCAGTCGATGAGGGACGGCGCGATCGCCAACATGCAGAACGTCTGCGTCTCCATACTGATCGTACTGAACGGCCCGCATAGTGAGTCCACAAGGCTGGGCGTAGGTGCGATCGGTTTCTAGGGTGTTAGGATTCATGTTCAGACGCTTTTCGGGGGAATAGTGTGTTTCGACCATTTGATCTGCTTTGCTTGGATGCAAAAGGATCGTTATGCAGGCAACGCTCAACGAACACTGGTCATTGTGATGTCCGAAAACGAAAAAAGCCGACGCGGTTCCAACCATAAGGTCGTTACTGCATCGGCTTGCATTACAACGCGTCTCCTGCTGGTATCAGGTTACGCTTCGTTTTGGTCTACCGTCAAGGTTTGAGTGTCGCGAACGCTGACGCTCGATACAACAGTAGCATCGTCGGCGTTTTAGGCAAGGCATCGTTGCTATCGTTAAGCGATTCATGAAGCGACGATGTTTAGTAACGTCCTCGACTGATTGTTGGTGCGGCGGCATTGTTAACGGCGGGTACCGCTGCATTGGGGCTTCGAGCTTGGGGAGGCTGACTCAGTTGCGTCGATGCCGCTCCCTTGTGTTCCAGTAACAAAATCGCGTCAGTTCGTGAGCCGGTGGTGACCGGCAGGATACGATTCAGTCCGAATAGGGTCGGCGGACTACCGCTGATCAGGGTGTTGTTGACTTGAGGCGCAGGTGCGGCAACAACCCCGCAAGACAAAAGCAGGATCTGATCGGCTGGCCACCGAAATCTCTCATGTAAACGCCAAGAGACTACCTGAGGCACTTCGATTTGCACAGACTGAGGAGCCCCAAAAGGGTTTGGCAAATCGATGGCAACGTTGTTAAGACGTTCCACTTGATCGATGTCACACTTCAACATCAGGTCAACCGTTCGACCATCTAAGCTCATGAGCGGGCTGAGCTGAAGCTTGTACCCCTCCTTAATTTCGTCCGAAAACGGAACGTAGGGAGGCCAAGCCGCTGTTGTGTTTTGCTGATACTCTTTCAAAAAGTTTCGCGATCGCAATTGCTCGAGCGGCTGAAGCTGCCCATTGACCATCGGAATATCAACCGATTGCATTTCCCGAACATCGACTCGGTCGCGAAGCTGAGACATGAAAATGGCTCCGTTCTCTTTCGACATCAACCAAGCTTGCACACCTGGTGTTTGAGCCGCCGCGGATCGCATCAAGCTTGCCGATTTGTTCCGCCAATTTGGGTTTCCGATCGTAATCAAGCGAAGGCCATAAACCTGTGGTTCCGTCAGTCCGTTGACAAATCGTTCATAGACTTGCGCCACCGTCTTTTGCATGGCTGCGTTGTGATAGACTCGCAGCGTGTTGCGATCCGCATTTAAGATCCCCATGGGTTCGTTGAACCAAACGTCGCTGCCTGTCTCGCGAATGATCCAGTCGATAATCGCCTGCTGAGGTCGTTCAACCGTCTTTTGATTCTGAGTGTACGGGCGAATATCATATTCGACCCAATGTTGGCCGTTGGCTGTTGGTAGGTCGAACTTGCCAACAGACTTTGGCATGTTCACGGAAGTTGAATTGGCGGCTCCTGAATTTTCAATCGAAGGTATCGAGGGGTTTGCTAGGTTGGTTGCATTTGGACCAGGACCAGGCATGGATGATGCGGTCGGCTGGGGACTGGACGAGGTGCTTGGAAGAGGTCCTGCACTGACTGGCACTGGCCCAGTCGTGGGGGCTAGACCGTTCGCTGGCACTTGCCCAAACAGATTCTGAGAACCGAAAAACATCGCAAAAAAAACGGACGTACGGAAGCCCGTGTTTTGGAGAATGTGTAGGCACATGGCTCGTTGCTCTTCTGATCTCGATGCAAACGGGACTGGGAAACTCGATTAATCAGTCAGAGATAGAAGATATAGCGATTGGAGCCAATCCCAATCGCCACAGAAAGAACGTTACGCTAGCAATTCCCGAATGACTTGCTGATGTTCTACACCCGTGAGACGTTGCTCAAGTCCTTGGAATGGAAAGATGAACTTTTCGTGGTCGATGCCCATACAATGAAGGATTGTGGCATTCAAATCGTTCACGTGAACAGGTTTCTCAAGAATGTTGTAGCTGAAGTCGTCGGTTACGCCATATTCTACACCGCCACGGATTCCGCCTCCTGCCATCCACATGGTAAAGCATTTGGGATGATGGTCGCGTCCGTAGTTGTCCTTGGTGAGTCCGCCTTGGCAATAGACGGTTCGTCCAAATTCGCCTCCCCAAACGACAAGGGTCGAATCGAGCAGGCCCTTTTGCTTAAGATCTTGAATCAGAGCGCTGCAAGCTTGGTCGACGTCTCGACATTGGGCAGGCAGATCGTTGGCGATGTTCCCATGCTGGTCCCATCCGCGATGCAGAATTTGAACGACTCGAACGCCTCGTTCCACCATCCTTCGGGCTAAGATCGCGCTTGCTGCAAACGTACCGGGGACACTCGCTTCTGGGCCGTACATTTCCAGGACGTTGCTTGGCTCTTCGGTCAAGCTCACGAGTTCCGGAACGCTGGTTTGCATCCGAAATGCCATTTCATACTGGGCAATTCGTGTTTGGATTTCTGGGTCGTGAAGTTGGGCGAAGCGTTCCTGATTCATTTTGTCGAGAGCGTCCAACATGGCTCGTCGATCGGCTGAGGAAACTCCGTCGGGGTTCGGAAGATACAGCACGGGATCGCCCCCAGTTCGAAGGGCAACGCCTGCATATCGTGTCGGTAGGTAGCCACTGGACCACATGCGCGTGAACAATGCTTGGGCGGGGGCCTTGGCCGACCAAGTGGGGGTCATTACGACGAAGGCCGGCAGATTATCGCTTTCGCTACCCAAGCCGTATGCCAACCAGGAACCCAAGCTTGCTTTGCCAGGTACTTCATTTCCTGTCATGACGAAGGTGCAAGCAGGGTCATGGTTGATGGCGTTTGTGTGAACCGACTTGATGACAGCAAGTTCGTCAACAACTTTTGCTGTTTGCGGTAAAAGTTCGCTCACCCAACGGCCACACGCTCCATGCTGGTTGAATTGAAACTTGCTTGGAGCGACCGGCAGCCGGGCTTGTCCGCTAGTCATGGTCGTGATTCGCTGCCCCTGGCGGATGGAGTCAGGTAGATCCTTGTCGAACTGGTCCTTGAGGCTTGCTTTGTAGTCCCATGTATCGATCTGCGACGGGCCGCCGTTCATATGCAGATAAATGATGGACTTCGCCTTGGGAGCGAAATGCGGAAGTCCAGGCAGCGGGGGATGAACCCTTGCCATGGACGCATCAGTATTCGCCAACACAGATCCGGTTGAACCAAGGCCGCCGGCTAACGACGCTAATGCGACGCCACCCATTCGGATTCCGGAGTTACCGAAAAACTGGCGACGCGTCTGTAACAATTGGTGTTCGAAAAGCGGGTCGCGCACGGCAGTCTCGGTCGGAGAGGAGGAAAGAATTAGCTTGTCAGCTGCAGGTACCGAATGCTACTGAAAATGTTCGGCTTCCAGTTGGTAATAAACACCCTTTAGACCTTCGATCGGCTTCAGGTAAGGGGTCACATCCAAGACGCCTGCCATTGAAAACTGTCGAAATGATTTGGAGGCAAATTTGTCCGCCACCAACCGCACTTCGATCATGTGAGTCAGCGGTGGTTGCGTTCCGAAACAGCAGGTACCAAGATCGGGAACGAGAACAAAAGTCTTGGCAGAATTGCTCGAAATCGAGGTGGGATGAATGTAACCTTTCAGAAACACTTTTTTGCCATTGAGAGCAATTGCTTGTTCGGTAGGAACATCCGGGGCGCCTGTTGGGCTGGTCAGCCAGGAAAACTGGATACGTTCATAACCTTCTGGGACTTCCGTGTAATAGATGTAGGTATGCCGGATTGGAGCGGCCACGCACATCAAGCCGCCTAAAAATAGCCCTAGGCTGGCGGGGACTTTTCCCATCAATTCGGTGGGGTATTTTCGGAAAGAGCGAAATGCCAGCAGCGAGAAAATCAGGCCGCACGCAGGCAGAAACAGTAGCATCGGGCTCATCCACGCCATCAGCCCGAACAGCCCAAACACAAGTCCCAAAACCGCCGCCCGGCTCATCGAGCGATAATCCAGTTCAGTCTCGTCTTGGACAATCGATTCCGAGCTGATCGGGGATTCAAGAGTGGCTTGTGTCATTTCGATTTGTGGGGACGGTTAGAAGCTTGAGGGGGCTATTTGCGATATACTGCCAGCGCGTATCGTAGGGAAAAACTACCGCTGGTTGCCATGGTCCACATGACAAGCACCATAGTAATCGACGACAACGACAATACGACCATTGGGAGCCAAGGGTTCACAATTCCAGCTGACTCCAAAGCGGCACCATCGATCCATCCGTTATCGCAAACAACCGTCGTCCCGGCAGAGAATCGGTTGTCGTCCTGCTGGTTTACGGCGGCAACAGGGGTGTCACCCAAATAAGCAATTCTTGTTTCGCGTCGCAAGCGTTCCATTACGATCGCTCGCTCTGTCTTTGGTTTGGCGGGAATGAACGATGTTTCCCCTTTTTTGGTGGGGGCCGGGGTTGGGATCGGGAAGAAGGTTTTGGCGCGTTTCACAGCCGCCGGGTCGATTTCTTCCAGCTTTTTGAGCTTCTCTTGAGCTTCAGGCAACGGGCAAGCTCGGACGTAATTAACAACGGGCATTCGAACCCAATTGTTTTCGTCGGTCGCGTTTTCAAACAGATCGCACAGTTTGTCCAGTTGCGACCAATCTCCCCATCGAGCCAAATCGGGAATGACCAAATCTGCCAGATCAGGTCGCTCGAGCAGGCTGTGCATCGCTTTGGTGATCGATTCTTTTGGTATAGCAACACCTTCGGTTCCGAGCACTCGAAGGGCGGTTACTGCGGAATAGATCTCCGCATACTGAGTTTTGTTGTTGCGAAAGAAACGCTCTTCGATGAGTGGTAAACCGCTTTCGCCCCGCAGGGCCAGAAACGCGGCGATCAAGGCATCTAAGCCAGCGCGGTCATCCGGATTGCTGCTAGTGATCATCGTTTCGAATAGTTCAGCATCCTCTTCTTTGCCGCAGATGCCGAGCATCGTGAAGTAAAGTCGTTTTCGGTCAGGCGATCGGGAAGTGTCTTGAACCCAGCTCAGAAGCTGCTCGCGGTTCATGCGATCCTTGAGCTTGACCACATCCGAATAAGGAGCCAATGCAAATTCATCGTAACAGTCGCGAGCGAGCAAGGAGTCAGGGTGTTCGAAATACTTCTGGTAGAAATCAAGGCGATCGACAGGGTCCTCCGGCAGTGACTTGATTTTGACAATGTACTCTTCCGCTTCCTCCGACAGGGGCAACGGAGAGGACCATACCAATTCCTTAGGGTCGACGCCCATCAGAAGAAATCGTTTGTTCGATTTGCCCGGCCCAAAGTAGGTGGCCTGGATGGCTTGTTCCGGCTTGAGCAAGGTATCGCCCGAGAGGATTTTGTTGATTTGGAACGAGGCCAATCCGTCGATGTCGGCTCGCTCGTCGGAAATCAGCTTGCCGATTGCAACCACGTCCATGGTCTGGATTTCTTGCCGCAATGTTTGCGATGCCGCCGTGCAAAACGGGCAAAAAGCGTGGTCGGCACGTCCAACAGCCGTGAAGCTGGTTAGCAGGGCCACGGCAGCAATTGCCGTTGATGGAAGACGCATCGCAGCGTTTCGCACTGCATTCCGAACAATCGTTAATCCAGGCACAAATCGTTTTATCATTATCAAACCAACCTCGAGAGAATTCCTAAAGTCTTCTCAGACATCACTCAGCCCCTTAATGTACGTCATTTCCCTGCCACCGGACCAGACTGCCCTAGAGATTTTTCCAGATCATTTGAGCCGACCTCCGTTATCACCGACTGTTAAAATACTGGGAATTGGCTACAGTTCGTGGTATTCGAGTTTGTTGATTATTCTTCTAGTTGCTGGCAAAAATGCAGTTACCCATCCTGAATGTCCTGTCACCTGACCTGGCCTCGGCCGCTTCGAGCGATGACTCGGTTGAAAAAATGTCCTGTGGAAGTGCTGCTCCCACTTTCGAGCCTAGCCGGCGTCTACCACCTTGGCTCAAGCGAGAAGTCCCCAAGGGGAACGCGAACCACTTCACTTCCGAATTGCTTTCCGAGCTAAAGCTGGAAACGGTGTGTGAAAATGCAAAATGCCCCAATCGCATGGAGTGTTATTCGCAAAAAACCGCGACATTCATGATTCTTGGCAACGTGTGCACTCGGCCCTGCGGATTCTGCGCGGTGTCCCGAGGAAAGCCGGAAGCATTGGAGATGGATGAACCGGATCGAGTTGCAGAGGCGGCTCTTCGGCTTGGCCTGAAGCATGTCGTTATTACCTCGGTCACGCGAGATGACTTACCGGACGGTGGCGGCGAACATTTCTATCAGTGTGTGATCGCAGTCCGTCAGAAAACTGGGGCGGCAGTCGAAGTCCTCACGCCAGACTTTATTCGGCACAAGCATGGATTAGATCGCGTGATTGATTCGGCTCCCGAAGTCTTCAATCACAACATGGAAACCGTTCCAAGACTGTACCGCAAAGTGCGAGGTCCCAAAAGCGAGTACCGATGGACTCTGGAACTGCTCAAGCATGTCAAGGATCGCAATCCAGCCATCAAAACGAAATCGGGTCTGATGCTGGGGCTAGGTGAAACGCGTGATGAGTTGCTCGAGTGCTTGGCCGACCTGCGAACTTACGATTGCGATTTCTTGACCCTTGGCCAATATCTGCAACCCGGCCCCAAATATTTGCCGGTCGTTCGCTATGTTCCACCGGATGAATTCGAAGAGTTGCGGCTTTTCGCAAAATCGATGGGCTTCAAGAAAGTTGCATCGGGACCTTTCGTCCGAAGCTCCTACCACGCGCGTGAAATGGCCGACTGACCGGTCGCGTCTGCTGGCGATGATGAGTTTCCTGCCTCCAGTTTCCTGCTGAACGAACGAAGATAACTCGATGCTATCCCTGTCGATGCTTGGAAACTTGGTGAGTGTTGATACCTCGGATGGCATCAAGCTCCATGGATTCTTGGCTAGGGCCCAAAGTGCGAATACCCAAACTTCAGGACGGGTTTGGATCATCGTGCATGGCGTCAACGGGAACTACTACAGCTCATCGTTGCTCGCCGAGATCGCGGAGGCTTTGCATCGTCTGGGACAAAGCATCCTATTGATCAACACGCGAGGGCATGACATGGTCAGCTTCAATACGGGGGCTAATCCCTGTCGAGTTGGCTCCCAGATCGAAACCCTTCAGTCCAGTTCGCTCGACTTTCAAGCCTGGTACGATTTTTGTTTGGAGCAAGGGTTACCGCATGTTTCTGTCGTTGGGCATAGCTTAGGAGCATTGAAGGCCTGTCTTTGGGCCACATCTCGACCTGGCACAATCGATCGGCTCGCATTGGTGTCTCCGCCCAGGCTTAACACGAACTTGCTACTTGCAGACCCTGTGCGAGGCCAAGTGTTTCGCGAGCATCTTCAAGATGCAGTCGAGCTATGTGCCTCCGGATCGCCCGACCGAGTCATGAAAGTGCGGTTTCCATTGCCGATGTGGATCTGTGCCTCGACTTATGTCGACAAGTATGGCAGTGGAGATGCCTATGACTACTTGCAGCTGTTGCAAAGGATTGACGTACCTTGTTTGTGGACATTCGGCGAGCAGGAGACTCGGCGGGGGACTTCCAACTTTAAAGACGCCGATGTTGTACTGCAACAATCGATCTCGGATTACGGAAAGATCGCGAATCAATCGGTCGTTGTCATTGAAAATGCGGATCATTCTTATCGTGAATCACGCCCAAGGCTGGTTCAAACCTTGCTCAGCTGGATAGACAGCAACAGTTAAGGTTTTGGTTGCAGGTTGCCTCTTTGTTTTAGCTTGCCCAGCTTCACCTTGGTTTGTTTTGCCGTTGCCCCAGCATGAAATGGCAACACGCGTCACTTGCTTCTTGATCGAAGCGATCTTGGCAAAAATTCCAAGATTTGCTAAAGCCATATCTACGGATTTGCTTTCCATCGTTTCACAAGAACTAGTACGGGCATTGCAGGAGGCAACACACATGATTTCTCCCTTGGATATCAGTACCAGTGCATTGGTCGCACAACGCGTTCGTTTGAATACGATCTCGGGAAACATAGCGAACATGTCCACGCTCAAGAATGAGGATGGCGAAAACAAGCCCTACCAACCTCGTTTTGTCGTTTTTCAAACGGACGAGGCCAAAGCCGAAGGGGGAGCTGCTGGGGTGAAGGTCTCCTCGGTCGAAATCGATGAGTCGGAACCTCTTTATCGCTTTCAGCCTGACCATCCGCTGGCTGCGACCGAAGGGAAATGGAAGGGATACGTGGCCTATCCCAAGATCGACATGAACGAACAATTTGTAGATGCCTTGGAAGCCTCACGCGCCTATGAAGCCAACGTTGGGGTCATGGAAGTGACCAAGGGAATGTCCCGTCAGACGCTAAGCATTTTGGCCTAATCGCGGGATGAATGTCCACTTCCTGTTCGCAGCCTTTTCGCACCCTCTGACGAAAAACCATTGCAATGCAAATCCAAACCGATTCACCACTCAATCAGCACATCGAAAAGCTGACCAAATTGTTGAATCGAGTTGGCGAACGATCCGACCCGAGCGTGAAATCGGAGAGCAGTCCTTTTTCGGACATGCTGGTCGGTGGATTGCAACGCGTGAACGACATGCAAAACTCGGCCGAGTCGCAAATGGAACAGCTGATCACAGGCGGAGACGTCAATCAAGCCGAAGTATTCACGAGCGTTCAAAAGGCGGACATGTCATTTCGAATGCTTGTCCAGATCCGAAACAAATTGATGCAGGCGTACGAGGAAATCAATTCCATCCGCGTCTAATCACCTACCCGATTAAGGGGCAGCCCCTTTCGGATTAGTCCAGGAACTAACGAGTAAGCTATGAATTCGATCAATCAAATGTTGCAGCAAATACAATCGCTGCTTGCTGGCATGACCCCTCAGTCCCGACTGATGGCCATCTTGTTAACAGCGGGCGTGGTCGTAAGCTCGCTCTTTCTGGTGCAAGGGGCAACCACCGGTAATGGTACGATGGTCTATCTCTTCGATGGTCGATCCTTGAGCGAAGCGGATTTGGATAAGATCGAGTTCGCATTAAGCAAAGCCGCGCTGCGAAAATACGAACGCAATGGAAACCGAATCCAAGTTCCAGTTGCCTCGAAGGATCTTTATTATAAGGCCATTGACGAAGGAAAAGCCGTCCCCGAAGGTATGGGTGGAGCGATCGATGCAGCCATCAACAATCCTGGTTTCTTGGAGTCAACCAAAACGACGGAAGCAAAACACGTCGCGGGCAGACTGAAAGACCTTGGAAACAATATCAAGCAGATCAGCAATCTTATTTATGACGCTCATGTTACCTACGACGAAAAGCGAGAAGGCTTTTCTTCCAAAAAAAGCCAAACGGCAACGGTAGCCATCAAGACTGTTGGTGGAAAGCGATTGGCGATGTCACAGCAGCACGCCATCATTCAATATGTCGCCAAAGCATTCGCTGGACTTAAAGAAAGCGATGTTGCGTTGTTGGATTTGACCGAATCCCACACCACCATGATTTCGAATGATCCAAGTTCTATCGCTCAGGCGCGGTATTACCAAGTGAAACGAGAGCAAGAGGAACTGTTCCGCGATCGAGCTGAACGGTTGCTAATGGACTATGGTGATGTTCGGGTGGATGTGAATGTGGAAATCGATCCGACGTTGAATGAAGAGACCGACACACTTTCCTACGGTGACAAACCAACCACCATCCAATCCACCACTTCCAAAAAGGATGCAACCAATCAGAAGCAAACGGCAGGGGGAAGACCCGGCACCGAGCCCAATGCACTAGCTAATAAGGGCGCTTCGCTAAACAACCCAGGCACTCCGGATCAAAGCAGTATCACGAAAGAGCTTGTTGAGAACGACAAGCGAGTTACCGGAAACACATTAACACGAACCGAAAAGGCAGGGCTGCAAACTCTGCGAGCCGCTTTCACCGTTTCCGTGCCGTTTTCCTACTACCAAAAAGCAGCGACCGTTAAATGGCTAGCTCTTAACCCAGGGAAACTTGCAAGTGATGCCCCTCCATTTACAGAGGCAGAGCTGGCTCGAATCAAAAAGGAAACCGAAACCAATATTCAATTAACGTTGACGCCGATTCTACCCAAAGGTGCAGCCGGGGAAGATAAGCTTCCCAAGGTAAACGTTACCGATTACTTGGACATGCCTGTACCGAGCCCGCCACTTCCGTCCACCTCCGCGCTGGCCTTGGCATGGCTTTCTGAATCATGGCAAACGTTAGCACTATTCGGAATGGTTGGTGTCGCGCTGATGTCACTGCGATCGTTTGCAAGAACCGCACCCTCTTCGAATGACTCCGCTTTCGAACGAGGCTTCGACTTGCCGCTCGACGATGCCGGCGATATCGACTTAAGCTCGCTAACCGATGAAGAGAGCGATTTGTTTGTCGACCCGCCCAACAGCGAAGATCCCCCTAAGCCGCGATTGAGAACGACCGGTGGCGACGTCAAAACAGATCTCACCTCGATGGTCCGCGAAAATCCCGATGCGGCCGCAACGCTGCTTCGAAACTGGATTTCCGGCTCCAACTAACGCTATCATTGACTGATCCTTTGTGAAATTGGTGATAAAGCGGATCTTGTAGCGATTATCTGAGCTTTGCCAGCCGATAAATTCTGCCAGGGGCTTTTCATGTCGGAATCATAGCAATCGTAAGCTCCTTATCAGCGTTTCAAGGAGCTGTTGCATGGCCAACGATTCGATCACTAATCGCCTTTCCAATGAGACCATTTCGACTCTTCGCAAGAATCGCTTCGAAACGAAAGATCTGTCCCAAGTTTCCTTCTTTGACCAGCTTCTCGACGCGAGCAATTTTCGCTCGGAGTTTGAGATAGAAGCTCCAAGCAACCTTGCTCCAAGTCGCTCCTCGAGTGACAAGTCAGACACTATCCGCGATAAGCAGGGAGAGGTGGAAGAAACGGAGGATTCAGCTCCAAGTGATGAGCCATCCGACGAACCCATTTCGTATGCATTGGTTTTGCCAACACCTGTTTCAGCTCCGATTGATAATGCGACGGATCGATCAGCGGAATCCAATTTAATCAGTTCCGACGAAACAGCACCTGCTGAAGAACTCGGTGAAGTTCTCCAGCCAGTTGCACGGTCCAACTCCGATGTTGCAGAGCCACTTACAAAGGTGGCCAACAATGGAATTTCAAATGAACAAGTCAATTCTCAAAGTACTCAGGCTGAATCGATACAAGATCCAATTGTTTCGACGGTGCCTCAACAACAGTCAACGTCCGTAGAGACTGCCTCGGAGACCGAACCGCTTGAAGATCCTGACAAACTGGAAACCGCAAATCAGTTTCCATTAGAGGGAGTAGCGAACGCTGGCCAAGAATCGTCGCGAGAGCGGAAAGACACGGCTGGCAAACCCACCGTGGACAACTCACTTTCGGAAGATACCAATCCAGCGGGGCCGGTAGAGATTCAGGCATCTGGATCTGAACCGGTTCAAGAACGAGTGCGTGCAGCGCCGGAAACGGAGCAAAAGGATCAGGACTTGGTTTCGCAAGACCAGCCTAATCGAAGTCGACGGGCAGAAAGACTGGCTGACCGTGCCGAACGTCGCAGCAGAGACTCGGAACGCGATGGCGACAAGAATAATGGCTCAGGCAAATCCGAGAGCTCACAAGCTTCGTTCGCCAACAACCTCGTTAACCCGGAAGATCGAGTTTCATTGACCCAGGATTCCACTTCTGGTCCGAGACCGGTTGATTCTGGACTCAATACTTTGGCAGCTGGATCGTTTGCTTCCAACGCAAATAGCACGAATTCGTATTCGATCACTCCGTCTGCCTCGGCAGCGGCAATAACGGGTTCACTTGTTTCCGATGGATCCCGACCCGTCTCGGGGGCTGCGTCCGCAGGTTCGTCGTCGGCAAGCTCGGCTATCGCTGGTGTCTCCTCGAAATCGGATTCGCAATCGTCAACCAACACAACGATCACCGGTTCCGGGAGTAGCAATCCATCGCAAGCGAGTGGATCTCGAGGTGAAACGGTCCGAGGAGCTACCGGCAGTACTATTTCTCCGTACCAAGAAACCAAACTGGTTCAAAGAGTTTTACGCGGGCTTGAGCAACTTGGGGATGGGGGAGGGCAAGTTCGATTGCGTTTGCATCCACCCGAGCTTGGAACCCTGCAATTGACTTTGCGCATGGAGGGTGGCCAAATGCAAGCACGCATGGAAGTTGAAAACTCATTGGCAAAAGATGCTTTGCTGAACAACGTCCAAACGTTGAAAGACCGACTTTCTGAGCAAGGGATGCAGATTGAATCGTTTGAAGTATCGGTAGGTACGGATTCAGCAAACTCCAATGGTGCCAATGCAGATCGACAAGGTGGATTTAGTTCCGATTCCCGTTGGAACAATGCCCAAAGTCGATTTGCACAAATGAATAACAATCGACTATCATCTGACGATTCACGGATTGAGAAATCTCCACAGCAACCTTGGACCCGTAATCACGGATCACTTGATTTAACCGTATGACCCATCCAACCGCCCTAGAAGTTCGTGAAGCTTTGCTCATGCTCGCGAACTCGGGCGCTTGGCGTACCTACGATGGCCCTCATTTGGAAGCGCTTCGGCAGTGCCTTCGATTGCAGTTCCAACGCCAGCATGTCAGGCTGTGCAGTTCGGGAACATTTGGGGTGGAGCTGGCGATCCGATCGTTGAAGCTTCCGGCTCAGTCCGAAGTGCTTCTTGCCGGTTACGACTATCCCGGAAATTTTCGATCCATTGAAGACGCGGGAGCGAGCGTTGCCTTGGCCGATTTGGACGAAAAGGGCTGGACACTTACTCCGGAGAGTCTGGATCGCGTTTTGGGACCTAATACGCGTGCTGTCGTGGTCTCGCACTTGCACGGCCAGCTTGCAGATATGGAAGCCATTTGCAAATGGGCAAAAGAACGCAATGTGTTTGTTATTGAAGACGCCTGCCAAGAACCTGGGGCAACCTTCGGTCCGACCGATCATCGAAAACCTGTTGGAAGTTTCGGCGACGTATCGGTGTTGAGTTTCGGTGGTAGCAAACCGCTTTCCGCCGGACGGGGTGGAGCTGTCCTGACCAACGACGCTCAGTTGGCTCAACGCATGACGGTTTTCTGCGAACGGGGCAATGACGCTTACGCTCTGTCGGAACTTCAAGCGGCAGTTCTGGTACCACAATTGAATCATCTCCTCGAAGATTCATCGGCTCGACGAGCGTCCGCGATAAAACTTCTAAAGCAATTGGAATCGATCCCTTGGTTGAAGCATCCTCACAGTTATCTTGCTTCGGACCACATCCATGAAAGCGCTGCGAGCTACTACAAACTGGGGTTGCAAATCGATTCCTCGTGCTTGCAGGGGGCTGAGCGAATCCCGTTTGCAAGTCCTTTTCCAGAAACCGATCAGGAACGCTGCTTGATATTCCGTGACTTTTTATTGAAGCAGTTTTCTGAGCTGGGATTGAAGGTTGGTGCTGGGTTTCGCGGGTTTCTTGGTCGTTCGAAGAATCGTTGCCGCCAGCCCCAAAATATGCCATTCAGTTTGCATGCTGCTCAATCAACCATCGTGATAGACCATTCCCATCTGTTGTGTCCAGAAAAAGGCAGCAGTTCCATACAGAGCATCCTGGACGCATTTGAAACAATAAACAAAATGATGAACCTATGAAGGTACTGCTTACTAACGACGATGGATTTGACGCAGAGGGAATGCAGCGATTCTATGACGAGCTTTCGAAACGCCATGACTGCTTTATCGTAGCTCCGGACCAAGGACGCAGTTGCTGTGGACACGCGGTGACCACCGGATCGGAGTTGGAGGTCATCCAGCAGCGCGATCGCGCTTGGACAGTCTCAGGAACACCTGCCGACTGCGTCCGCATCGGCTTGCTTTGGCTTCAGCTGCAACCAGACTTGATCGTTTCGGGGGTCAATCAAGGAGGAAACTTGGGGCTTGATATCGTTTACAGCGGGACGGTAGCGGCCGCTCGAGAAGCTTGCTCGCTCGGATTTCCAGCGGTGGCTATTTCGCAATACATGCGCCGTGATGTCCCGCGCGACTGGAGCGCCACGGGCCGTCGGGCTGTGTTTGTCCTGGAGAAGCTATTGGAACGCTCTGACTTTGCACCAGGTTTTTGGAATGTGAACTTGCCGGTTTTGATGCCCGAGCAGCATGAACTGGCGTTTCCAATTACCGAGTGCCAGCCCGAGAAACAACCACTTGCTTTCGACTTCGAGTTGCATGCCGGAGATACAATCGCGGGGAATGGAACCAGTCACGTCGTTTACAAAAGCAATTACCAGATGCGGCCACGCCAGAAAGGATCGGACGTCGACCTTTGCTTTGAAGGGCATGCAACTTGTTCGCGACTTAGGATCGGCGCCTTTCTTGAAATGTGAGAACTGTTTGCCAAGTAAATGGAAACAAGAAGTCGTTATTCCTTCAGTTCACTTGCGCATTCCCGCAGCAGACTAATCGCGGACTCTACCAGCATTTCTCCCGAGCCTGGCATCACATTAGAATTGGTCACTTCGTAGCTTCCGCCAGCGTACGCGGCACGATGCGGAACATAGATGGTCTCGACCGAATTGCTCAATTCGATCACAAAGGTTGAACGAAATGGAGACGCTTGTTTGATCGCCAGTCCAAGCTCGACAAAAACTTCGCCTGGCAGGCAGACGATGGCAACGTCGCGTCCAAGGGTCATGACCGTGATATCGACCGGAATCGAATCGCCAACGCCAGCAAGGGAGCGACTTAACCCCCACGTGACATGATCCCTTGTATTTGCAAATGGTTTGCTTCGCAGCATTTGGTCGAGAATCATTTTCTTGTAGGCGGTCACATGGTCAAGAAAATCGACCTTCTCTTTCGCTCTGGCTAGTTTCAAAATCGAAATCGAACGCTCGACTTCCTCTTGCGTTGCTCCTTGCAATGGCAATTGCACCGTTCGCGATTTCACCGAAAGTTGGTTCGATGCCAGTGGCTGTAATGAGCCCAGTTGCTTCTGGATGGTCTCTCCCAAAGCTGTTCCAATTTTGGATGTTTTGTTGATCTCCTTGGAGTTTGGATTCGAATGATTGATATCGCCGCAACAGCCGGTACCAAAAATCGAAATGAAGTTCTCGCCCACTTCTTTTTGAAGCGTCTTTTCAATGACGTGTGGATAGTCGGCACTCCAGTTCATGCCGCCAACGGTATCGAGATGCAAAGCAAAATTGCTCAGCAAGCCTATCGGTTTATGATTCGAGTCGCTGATAGACATCAGTTGAATCTCGGGATCGATGGGGCCTGCGGCGCGAACTACATCAGGGTTGGTGAAGTTCATCCAAGTTTTCACGCTTCCGTCTCGCATGACAAATCTGCGGTTGAACGAAACAGGAAGCTCCTGACGAGCTGTCCCCCATTGAAGTTGAGCGTCGCTGGCCGTTGAATGAGCTTGGACGATTGCAGTGACGATTCCATCGATTAACTTGTCAATGTACTCGGCTCGTATCGGTTCCTGTTTCTCGTTTCCAAGTCGAAGAAACAATTCTTTCATGTAATCCGGAGCGGTATGAGAATGAGTCGCAGCCAGGGCGATGCATTCAGCTGGTATGCCAGTTTTCTCCGAGGCACGTTTTCGAACTTCGCGAGTCAAGTCGGTAGCGATTCCGATCAGGTCGCACACAACCAAAGCCCCGGCAGTATCCCCGCTTCGAAACACAATCGCTTTGGCTTGGAGCGGGTCTAAAGTTCCTTCGGCTAATCGCTCGTGATAGTAACCCGCCATGGGGAAGCCTCTTGGAGGCGTGATGTCGACTTCAGAAATGCCGGTCAGCAGTTTGGATGTTTGGGCAAGACACACGTCCGCGGTGAAGCAAACGGCTAAACACAACGTCAAGGCTATTCTGTAAATGCACATCGATGGAATCCACAAGGTTTTAAGGTAGGTCCAATGAAAGATTGGCGTTGCAAAGTTTGCACGATTGCGTGAGTGGCCGCAGGAGCGGCCGAAGTAAGTATAAGGGAAAACGGACCATGTAAAAACGAAAACAGCTCGCGAAAATGCGAGCTGTTTCAATCTCATTGGAGAGCGCTACGGATCAATTAACCGTTAGGGCCTTGGACTCGGAGACGCTTTTGAATGTCTGTTTCGAGAACGCCGAAAACTGCTTCGTGACGTTGAACGGACATTTGCAGAGCGGCCAGCAATCGCTTGGCTGTGAAGAAGTTCATAATCACGCGTTGCTTAACGTGGATCGGATCCTTTGGAATTCCGACTGGTTGTGGATTGAGACCGAAGTCAACAATCAATTCTTCTGGCGAGCCTGTAACGCGGCAAAAGTTCGCGTAGCAAGCGATTGCTTCATCGTCTCGTACTTGAACTTGAACGCTCTGCTGCTGTTGTTGCGGCTGAGACTCTGTAGTATCTGGTGCTACATCTGTCGACATAATTTTCTCTCCTGAGAAACAAACAAACAAGGATAGGATTTGCTCAGAGCCTCTCTCCGAACAACACTGAATGTACCACGCAACTTCGGTTCGTGCAGACTTGGAATCAAATAGTCTTAAAATTCGAAGTTGAAGGTTTTCGTAACGTAACGATATAACCGGGAACCAAGGGATCTCCAGGCCAAGTGAACTTTTGCTTGTCCACGATAGCCAGGTCGCAAGGGTACGTCAGTTGCATCGAAAACGATTTTGGCTTGGTAAGATGTGCTGATAGGGCGAGTTCTACCGTACTCATCTGTTTTGGTGTCGAGTTTTCCACCCGCAGAAATGGCTAGATTGGAAGGGCTTTCTTTCATTTCGGTTTCTGCAAAGCTGAAGACCTTTCCTGTTACGGATTCCAGTTGTGCTGCGTCGAACATGATCTCCACTTCATCGCCAACTTTGACCAAATCGCGGTCGTGCTGGTCGACCACCATCACCCCTTCCATTTTGTCATTGGGACCGACCATACAAACGAGCTCACCTTCGGTGAAGTAGGCTTCGGAGTTCACTGGGGTGAACGGGTTGCCCCACCAGCTGGAAAGCTGTTCTTGTGCTTTTGCGGCCTTGCTCTCTTCCTTGTCCGGCGGTTGGTAGAGAATCCCATTGATTGGACTTCGAATTACCAAGTTGGCTTCTTTGTCTTTCACCGTCTGAAGCAGTTCTTGTTTCTTCTTGAGTTCGCTTTGCTGGGCTCGGACATTCTGTTTTAATCGCGGAGTGGTTACCGAATCGAATTCCAGTTGTTCCAGAATGGTTTGAGTGGTGCGTACTTCGCCCTCGGCGGAATTGCGTTGAAAATGGAGCTCGGGGTTCTCCAGAAGGCCAATACTATCGCCTGCCTTGATCGAATCGCCAGGCTTGGCGTCCCAGCCCACCAACTTGCCGGCTACCAAAGTCCGGACCTCGTACGCATCTTCTGGTCGGACTTCAGCAGCACAGTAGACGTAGAATGGAAGTGGGAAGAAGCAAATGAAAGCCAAGATTCCCGACGTGATTGCCAAGCTTGTCAAGATGTTGGCTCGTTTCATCTTTGCCGCCTTTCCTGGAGTTTTGAAAAATTTGTAAATCGACATGACACCCGGTACAACCATCCCCGCGACACCCGCAATCGCAAAGGCCCGCCCCAGCGATTGCAATCCATAAGGCTTGAGAACTTGGTTCAAGAACATAATGATTCCGAAAGCGACTACCCAGCGATACACAAACGAGGCAATCGTGTAGATACCGAACAGCAATTGATTCCGCTGAGGCAAAAACGGGTTCTCTTGAAGTTCAAGCCCCAAGCAATTCTTTTGAAACCATCGCTTCAGAATCTCGCTCGACTTCTGACGCAGATTGGGGATTTCCAGAGCGTCCATCGTGATGTAATACCCGTCAAATCTCAGCAATGGATTGCCATTGAAAACAACCGTGCTGACCGAGCAGATGAACATGACGCTCAAGCATAGGAAGCGGAACATTCCGTCCTCGCTAAACCACCATAAAAATGTCGCGATCGAGGCCAATATCAATTCGACGTACATGCCCGCTGCGCCGATGAACACGCGCTGCCACTTGTTCGGCAACATCCACGAGTCCGAAACATTGCAATACAAACAGGGGGTAAAGACGAGCATCATGAAGCCCATCTCATGGCATTCACCACCGAACTTCTTACAGCTCAAGCCGTGCCCAAACTCGTGAAGGATTTTCACGCAGGCCATGGTGATTCCTAAGAACAGCCAATTGTCCGCAGCGAAGAACTGTTCAAACGTGGGGAGCTTACCCTTGAACTCTTGGTAATTCACCAGGACAAGTGTGATCGCCATCAAGCCGACAACGGCCACTAGCAGCAAGCACCAAGTGGTGAATAGCCACCCGAACCATGGCAGAAGCCGATTCAGAATCTTTTCGGGGTCGATACCTCGAAAGCGAATTGCGAAGATATTTGTAAACTTACCGACAAGTTCTCGTTTCTTCTTTTGGTCTCCACGACGACGCAGCTGCCTGCCTTGTCCACCTGCATGAGAGATGACCAACCCGCTTCGGTGCAGCATGCCTACGAATTGTTGCAGGTCTTGCAATGAGATTCGCTGTGGAGCAAACTCGGCCTGAAATGCTTCGCGAATTTGCTGAAGCGAATTCTGGCCGTCCAGCATGTTGAGGATTGCGAATTCCTCTTCATGGAATCGGAAGTAGTTTAAGCCAACCGGCTCTTTCACAACCCAGTAGGCGCGTCCATCATACTTATGACGTCGAGATTCCAAGTCAGGACGACGGCGCAGCCGCAATGGACGCATCGCGCTGTTGACTAGTGAATCCGCCATCGTCGTCATGAATAACTAACCTTTTGATTATCTCGCGGGAAACAAGTTGGTTTGGTCGAGGCTTACTTTGCCCCAACCATGACTTCAATCGTCGCTTCCATTCCTTCGCGGAAAAAGTACTGTCCGTCCGGCGTCAATTGGTTCTCAATGTCCACGTGAATGGGGTAAACCTTCGGGGATTCCGATCGTGGCGAGACATAGGTTACGACTCCATCGACCACGGGAGCATCCGGTATTCCAGGAACCAGAATACGCACTCGAGCGGGTGCATTGAGTAGCAGGTGAGGTGCAACATTCACTTCCGCGTTGCCAACCACACGAATGTTCTTCATCGAAGTCAGTCGGCAGATCACTTCGCCGGGACGCACAAAGCTGTATTGCTTCTTTGCGACTTCACTCACAAAACCATCCCAGTGAGCTGGGATCTTGCGCAGCTCTACTTGCACTAACGTTGCTTTCAGCTTCGCTTCTTGCAAAGCAACAGCGGCCGCTTGTTGCTCTTTTTCATTTTGCGAAACGGTAATCTGCAATTGAGCCTTGGTAAGTTCCAAACGCTTCTTTCGGTTGTCCAAGTCGCTTTCGGCACCTTGGCTGTTCAAATCGTCGGAGATTTCGAGCTCCACCTGAGCCACATCCACGGCTGCTTTCGCATACCGAATGCTGCTGTCATCTTTCAGCTTGATTTTTGCTGCTAGGAGTTCTTGTGTGGACACGTCCGATTCCGCTTGAGCGATTCGCGGATCGAGACAGATCATGATATCCCCTTGCTTCACTACCGAGCCATCATCGACGAATAGCTCCGTAATGATCCCCTCGGATTGGGCCGCAATGAAGATGTCTTGGGGGAATCGAAGCTGGGCGTTGGTGACCATCAGCGAACCACCTCGCGACTGAGCCGCTTGATTGTTGGCCACAGGCACAACAATTCCCGAGCGAGGCGCTTGCGGGATCTCTGGACTCTGGTCTTGCGCAAATCGAACAGGCAACGCATTGGTTGGCTTGACGTTCCTGTTCTCAACTGGCTTTGTCGCTTGAGCGAACCGGACCATGCCTTCGTCTAAGGAAGCGGCTGGCTCACTAGACAACTCCAGCAAACTGCCCTGGTCCGCAGTCAAGTTAGTTGCCGCCCCATCGATGTCCTTCAGCGTTGCCGAACCAAGCGATTCAGCATCAATCCTACCGAACGAGGCTGGGGAAGATGCCGAGGAGGATGGCTGGCCATTGATTCCCAACTGGGGAAATGTTTGATCAAGCCATGACCTTACGCCTGGCACCAATCCAATCGCCAATGCACTACCGCCAACGGCAACAGCCAAAGGCAAACCCACGTACCATTTACGATCTATCATCAAAATTGCACCTATTCGATTTTTTCAAAATACGATTAAAACAGGACGTGCGCTCGAACCCACTCGATCGGGTCTTGGAAGACCACAAACGCAGCGCTTCGTTTCCCGCACTTCACGTCCAGCTTGACTCGAGCGCCCGGAAATCGCTTGATGTTGGACATCGCATCCGGATCGGGAATGCATCGTAATTTTACGACCGCTCCATCTTCTGCATCCAATTCCGCACGTTGGCCGATGCCCTCAGGATACAGCTTTCCTTTGTAGTAGACCGATGCTTCGGACATCAAAATGAATTCGACATCCAAGTAACCTTTGCCTGACTTCTTCGCTTCTTCCATGGCGAGATCCAAGTATCGCATCCGCTTCTCAGGCATCAACACTTCCACTTCCCAGTCGGACGTGAGATCAGCAATCGTCATCAGAACTTGGCCTGTCACCACAGGTCTCGCATTCAAGACTCGTTCGACGTCCCAAGTTGTAACGATACCCGTGATTGGACTTGTTCGTTGAAGTTTTTCCTTTTTCTCCAAAAGGATATTAAGGTCATTCGTTCGATTAGCAATCGTGGTTTTCGTTTCTGCTTCTTCCGATTTGTAACGTTCTTTGTCCGAGGGTTGGAGCCCCTTCTGGTTCAAATTGTAGCTGGCGTTTTCGTTCTTTTTACGTGCCGTCAGCAACTCACCTTCGATGTTGGTAATCTGGCCGTCTAGCTCCCGATTCTTGAGTTCGACCAAAATGTCCCCCTCGTTGACCTTTTGGCTATGCTTTACATTCACCGCTTGGACTTCTCCATCAACGTGCGCGAAGACATTCTTTTCGATGCTCGGCTTGAGTTTTCCGTTCCCTTCTAAATCGAAATCGATGGGCACGATGACCATTGCCAGCAATCCTGCACCTATCAGACCCAGGATACCCAGGGTTTTGGGCAATGCGGAGCCGCGGAACATCCAGGTCATCCGATCCAGGAACTTCCAAACAGGCATCAAGAAGATTTGGCTGTGCGACTGCGAATTGGAAAGAGCGCGACAGGCGTGTTCGTAGACCAAATCGACTCGGCCCTCAAGCACGGACCTTGAAAGCTGAGTTTCAATCTGTTCGACAATCAATGCACCAATGATCTCTCGACGGGTGCGGGTTTCGCTGGTCTCGTTTCGGGATGCTAGCATATCCCCTTCGGTCTTCCGTTCCGGCTGCCGGATCGGAAGAACAGTGACCGTTCGACCATGGGACAAGTCCACGTAATCTTCGATGGCTTCTTCGAGCTGGGGTGGTAAATCCACCATCGATCCATCGTACCAAAGGGGTTCACCACTTCTTACCACTCGCGTTGCAAGGTTATTCAACGATTGGACAATGTTGGAACGATTCTCGATGGAATCTTGTCCGGAAATCGCGACCACGCGTGCGTTGCCTCCTTTGAGCATTGCCACGCTAACTCGATCGCATTCGATCAACCGTCGACCTTCGTTGGCGATGGTGTATGCGGTATCTTTCAGATCGAGATTCTCATGCACCAACCGAGCGAACTGATCGGACTGTTGCCATAGCTCTTGGCGCGTAGAGACTTGCTGCAACGTATGCCCTTGCAGCCATTCCCCCATCAACTTGGTCATGTGCTCCAAGAATCGCAGATAGCCACGCTGAGCGTCGGCGGGTGCGTCAGGACGTTGCAATACTTCCAGCAAACCGACGGATTGTTTGTTCGCAACGAGCGGTGCTGTGACCAGAAGAAACCGGGTTGGATTGCTTTCGCCCCCTGCTTCCCCAGATCCAGATAACGGCGGAACCAACTCCGCGCGGCCTTGCGAAAAAAGTCGCGTTAACAGCCTGCCGTGCTGCTGAGCTTGCTCGTTGTTCGCTTGGAGCAGCGCAGGGTCCAACTGAATTTGATGGGCAAGCCGCATGCTTCCTTCATCGTCCACCAGCCAAATAGCACCTCCCGCAGCAGCTAAGGCGGAGATGATTCGCTGAAGCACGGCTGGATAGTATTCCGCGGCCGGTGTTTCTGATTTCGAAAGGTCCGAGATCTCGTTGACTAAACCTCGAATGTGCCTTTTTGTACTTTCGACATTCTCGTCCGTTGGTCCGGATGCCATAGCTTCAGATCAATACGTAAAGTGGATCAAATGGAAGTAACATGATGAACATATGCCCACCATCCATCGAAAGTTTGAATGCATTCCATAACTCGGAATACCCCAAACTCAAGAATAACAGATCAGAATACGTTTCATTCCTCTGTTGTAAAAGATCCAATCCGCAGAACCCGATCGAGAAGATTCATTCCCATCTTCCTTGCTTCCGGTTGTTTGGACTGGCGAAACTGTAAGGACCACGCAAGTGGAGCGGATTCCATTGCGCCCAGCTATTATAACTTCATCAAATCTTAAAGGCTGTTTGGGACAGTTGGTTGCAAAGCGGTTTCAATTTCGTCACGAATCGATCTGGCTAGTGATTCGATTGCTGAGTTTGGAAGCCCGTGCGGGCTGCTGCGGAGCCAAAGAACTAACTCGGTCCCGAAGGTCGAAGCCAGGATGGCAAGCTCCGTCCCACGGCGTGTCGGAGGAGCTGCAGCGAAGTCAAGAATTCGACAATCGCCCAATGCAAAGCCGTTTCGCCCTACCGCGCGACGCGTGGGAAATCGCCGGATCGGGGCCCCGATGTAACTAAAAACGAACGTGCCGGGGCGGCTCTTCTTCAGGATCCGATCATGGACCCAAACTGGATAGCTACGGATTCGGCCAAGGGTGTCCAAGAACAATCCAGCTAGACTCCAATCTTGAACCGCTTGCAATTCCGTCTTGATCGTCTTCGCGTTGGACCAAATGTCAGTGCAATCCTGGCTCGCTCTTCGAAGTATCGAGTAACCGATTCCGTTATGGCAAGGCGTTCGCCCCTTGCTAGATGGACGCATGTTGATCGGAAGAATGGCCGTGAGCCAACACTTTCTGGAACCCAGTGCTATTCGTTTCTGTTTTTCGAAAGCACTCATGCAAGCCGCAATCAAAAACTCATTCTGAGAGCATTCCCGCGTTAGGGCTGCTTGCCTGATGTTTCGAGTGGTCTCTTCATCGAACTTGATGGGGAAAAGATGAAGTCCTTCAAGAACAGGATCTGCAGACTGGGGTCGGCTGGCCATCGACGCAGATGTCGTTTTTTCTGTCGCCAACCTCGCTAAGTGAAGAGCCGGCCGTGTCATGTACTTGACTAACTCGATCAACATGAACTTGGTTGCGGTCCATCGACTTACCGGATGTGGGATGGAACGATCCAAGGCATGTCGAGTCGACAGATTTCCAATTTCTGTCGGCTTCGCGAAGCGGGGAGGCGAGCTGACAAAAGCATCTTCCTTCAGTTCGTTGCGTGTGGCACGCTCGTAGGCATCGAACATATCGGACGAAAACTCTAAAGCACCTATCCCATCCGAAACAGCATGATGAAAGGTGCAAATCAGTTGCCAGGAATCACCCTTGGGGACCATTCCAATTTTGATCCCACATTCTCGACTCAAGTCGATGTATTGCCAGTCTTTGAAGCATTCGGCGCTCCATGCTCCAGCGATCGGCTCTAACAAGTGAACCTTTGGAATCGATGAAGTCATTTGCCAAAACAGTTTTCGTGTTCTGGGATCCTCGGACATGATACATTGCGTTAAAGGATGCAATTGGATCGCTTCGCGCAGTGCCTGTTCCCAGATACTCACCTTGCATGGCCCTTGAATCGTCCAAACAAAAGTAAAAGTCATGGGATACTGGGGCGAGTCGTCTTTCGCCATGTACCACTCAAAGTGAGTTGGATCCGCAAAAGGTAGATGAGGCATAGCTAGGTTCTGTTGATTGTCTTGGGGATGACTCATCGTTTTATCGAATGGCTAAAGGGATCTCATCAGGGGGTAACAGCAGGACACACCCGGAAACTTTGGCGCTTAAGAGTTCGATGAAATGCGACGTGCCTTCTTCGATACTAATCAATTGATGGCCGTTGCGTCCGAGCGACCAAGCGCTGGCCGGACGAGCTGCCATGCCAACTTCACGCCAACCCGGCCAAGCGATGGTAAGCACTTGAATGTCAGGCCATCGAGCCGAAAGCGATTCCGCAAAACAGGCTTGAAAACCATTCGCCGCTGCATAGTCCACCTGTCCGGCGCCCCCAAAGAATCCTACGACAGATCCACATTGGATAAACCATCTTGACTGACGACTGATTAAAGACGAAAGGCTTTTGCTCGCATCGATCTTGCATGTGAGCGTCCTGCGAATCGACTCTTCCGTTTTTCGAAGTAGTTTCGTGGTCTGCTCGAATCCCGCACCGTGCAGGATACCATCGATCGGAATGCCACGTCGCTTTAACTCATCCGAAAAACTCTGCAGCTCCTTTTCCGAGGTGACATCGATCGGATGGTATTCAAAGTCGATGTTATGCTGTCGCAACCAATGGAGATTGCGAGACAATTCAAGTTCAGAATCACATCGGTTTGCTGCGGATGCGGGTGATAGACCCGAATTGAAGGCGTCTCGACAACGTTCTCGCTTGCGCTCTGCCAATTGTTGTTCCGACCAGTCGTAAAGCGACTCTTCCGGGATGTGGGTTCGACCTAGCAATACAAGCCGAACGCCGAACTTGCCTAAGCTGCGAGCAAGCTGAGCCGTAATGCCTCGTCCTCCACCGGAGACAATCCATGTTGAACCTCGCAGTTCCTGCGCCAGCCGAGCCTTCGACGGTTCCTGTTCCTGGCCGTCTGGAACATTGAGTTTCCAACCATGGTCGCAGGTTGACAACGGCATCAATTTGGGAATGCACCAAGCGTTGCGATCGCGATGGAGATGGAGCATGCTGTAGGCTTCTGCAAGGCCAGCATGTCGCTGGTCATTCGTTTGCATTGGTAACGGCGATTGCATTCCAGTAAGACGCGATCGTATCAAACTTGCAACATGAATCGCCGCGTTTGTTTCGTCAAAGTCAATCGACAAAACTTGGATTTGAACAGGGGATTCGACTGAGAGGTCGGGGCCAAATTGCTCCATCCAAACGGAACGCAACATACTCGGTGTACCCCAGGCGGAACCGTGAAGCTGGCCATAGACATCCAAAGGTAGAATCACGATCAGTTGAATTGTCTTGCCCTGGGAGGAATGAGTGTGAAGCAAACGACGCAGAGCAGCGATTCTGTCTGCAAGCTCCTGAGTGGACAACACGGACGACACTTCCGCTGGTTCAATGACCCAGACAATCGGTTTGCCAACCTCGATCTGCTCGAGCGATACCGTGGACGCGTTGCTGTGTAGTTCTTTGGACAGTTCTCGTGAGAATAAAGATGAACCGAGAACTTGGAATTCCGAAACCTGCAACAAGCTGCTTTGCAACGGATCAGAATCGGAGGATAACTGCGTTGCGCTAGGCGGATTCTTCCATTCTTTCCATCCCAATCGGAAGGGTTCAAAAGTAGATTCGCTGGCTTGATTACTGGGCGACGAACTTCGCGATGAAAGTTGGATGGGTACAAGCGGAGCAGGCGGATCCGTTGAGTTCTCCAAAGTTCCTGACCACTGTTCGAGAAACGCTCGCGCTCGCCGAGTTCCTTCATCTTGATAAATCGAAAGCGCTCGGTCCAGAATGGTACTGAGCGTCGAGATACCAATTTGTTGCATCATGCCGAACGGGCCAGTGGGCATTCCAGTAACCGCTCGCCAAGCGAGATCCACGGTTTCCGGAGAGGCCACTCCGCGATGTGCAAGTTCTAATGATTTGACCAACAAGGGATGAAGCAAGCTGTTAAAAACATAGCCCGGGAATTCGCGTAAAAGCCGGATCGGTGTCAGGCCTATCGACTCCACAAACTGCTCTAACGCATCCATGGTCGCCGGACTTGTTCGCATGGTTGGCATGATATCCACCGCCGTAGCAAACCAGGGGGGAACATGAAAATGAAGACTGGCAATCCGTTCCGGATGAGGCACTCCCTGGAAGACAGCGGATGGCAGAAAGTAGGAAGAGTTGGTCGTAAGAATCGCTTCCTTGGAACAGACCCTACTGATCTCGGTCACTAGGACCCGTTTCGCGGGCAAGTCTTCCACAATGGACTCAATGATCAAGTCCGCCGCCGCAATCGTTTCCATGCTCGTTGACCATTGGACGCGGGATCGATCCGTAGGAAAACCACGCCCGGTGTTCAAGGCTGGAAATTCTTGGCTCTCATAGAGGGCGCGTGAAATCGCAAGCCTTGACTCATCTTGCTCGAAGGCGATGGGATGGTAACCAGCCTCGCAAAGACAATGGAGGATTTGCCGACCGCATCGGCCCGCCCCCAAGACCACGACTTTTCGAATTTTTTCAGACTGAGCGAAAATCGGATCGATCCCTTTACGAAAGTTCTGGTGCTCTAAATCAAAGGAGTTAGATTTTTCCGGAAAACCCTAGGCAGCATGTTATTTCCTTAGTTATCATTTGCCAGAGTCAGAAGATGGAGTTTCCAGACTACCTTTCACTTGTTTTCCTACTCCAGATTAAGACACTTGATGAGCTACTTGCTGATGACGGGGGCCACAGGGCTTCTCGGAGAATACCTGCTTCGTGATCTAACTCTTGCTGGAGTCAACGTTTGTGTTGTCGCCCGAGGCCAACGCGATGCTTCTGCGGAGGACCGAATCGAGCGCATTATGGCGTACTGGGAACGCCAGCTAGGACGATTGCTACCTCGTCCTATTGTTTTGGAAGGGGATATCACCGCACCTTATTTTGGTCTTGATGATCAAGAAATAAATTGGATCTCTCAGAATTGTACTTCACTTCTGAATAACGCGGCGAGTCTGACGTTTGAATCCGGTCGTGAGGATGGCGAACCATGGCGTTCCAATTTGACCGGTGTGCAGTACGCGATTGATTTGTGCAAGAAAACGGGAATCAACGAAGTGCACCATGTTTCGACAGCCTATGTTGCAGGGCTGCGAACCGGACTGATTCTGGAATCGGAGCTGGATCTAGGACAGGCCTTTGCCAACGAGTACGAAGCCAGTAAGTGTGCGGCCGAAATTGCAATGCGCGAAGCTGGATTTGGATCGTTAACCGTATTCCGGCCTGCGATCATCGTTGGCGATTCCACCAATGGCTACACCAGCACTTATCATGGTTTTTACGCTCCGTTGAAGGCCATGCATGCTTTGTTGAGCCTTCAGAAACTAACGGGCGATGAGTCGTCTGGTTCCAGCAGCAAAGTCCCGGTCCAGGCCATGTTGCGAGCGTTAGGGCTTGAGGGAAGTGAGACCAAAAATTTCGTCCCAGTAGAATGGGTTTCTGCTTGCATGGCGAAGGTCATTTCAACTTTGAAGCTTCACGGCCAGACCTATCACCTGACGCCTCGGGATCGCGTCACTTCCATGCAGACCGCGAAAGCGATTCAAGCTGCTCTTGAAAAACATGTCTACAGTGCTAACAAAGCCGCTGATTCCAAGGGCCTTTCGGCTTCCGAGCCCATTCGAAAAGAAGACGGCCATGGCAACAATTTCCAAAGCAACGATTCGGATTGGGGAGCGTTGGGCGAAGCTTTTGCGTCCCAAATTTCTGTTTACAAAGAATACTGGCGCGACGATCCCGAATATTCGGACGTGAACACGCGAACCGCCATGCCTGAATTGCCTTGCCCTGACCTGACCTTCCAGGTCCTGCAAAAGATGTGTGACTTCGCGATCGAATCGGGATTTGGTTGGCCAAAACCCAAATGGAACCGACAAAAAACCACTTTGGCCACGTGGCTTCAAGGGAAAGGAATTGGCCTTCACGCCTCAGAAGAAACATTTGTGCCGATGTTCAATTTGATTGCCATCGGACCGGGAGGAGGCGATGTTGCGGTTGGGCTGAAAGCTGACAAGTGGGAGTTCCAGTACGGAAAAGAACCTAACCTTGAAAGCTGGCTAATGCCATTTAACCTGCTGTTAGAAGAAAATTCGCTTGAAGTTCTGGTCAGGTCTGGGCTTGCGATCGCAATTCCGGCCGATGGAGCTTCGGCGTCCGGTGAGGCCGAATTCTCCTTGAGTAACCTCACAATGCTAGCTTCGAAACTTGACCATCAATTGGTCGCCAAGCATACTCTACAACCGGATAACACCTAACTGCCTTTCTTCCCACGAGACACCAACCGCATTTTCACCATGAGTTTCCTTGGTTTCACCAAATCAGGAGGCTTGTAAAGCTTTATTCACCCAAGCGGCGACTGCCGAATAGTGAATATTGCAGGTAAAAATTAGTTGTATTGTTTTGGCGAAAGATAGGATTTTTCCAACTGTTGACCAGGCAAGGATGCTGCCAAACTTAGAACGCTACTCCTGAGCATGCATCCAGTTTCCTCTTTTGAACCTATTGCGATCATCGGGCGCGGCTGCCATTTGCCTGGTGCTAAGTCCATCAGCGAATACTGGGAACGCATTCGAAATGATTCCCCAACCATCCGCGAAATTCCCGCAGAGCGATTCGATCGGGAAATGTTTTATGATGCGACGCAAGGGGTGGATTTCAAGACGTACTGCTCTAAGGCTTGCTTAGTCGAGCCGGTATCACTTGAAAAACGATTGGACCTTCCCGCGAAATGGAAGCATCATCCAGAAACGGTTTTCCCAGATTTGATCTCGGTAACTCGCGATGCTTGCAACGACGGTGGTCGAGAATTAGAAGGCTGGGCCGGTGCTCGCGGTGGCGTCTTTGTGGGGCACACTCGGGGCGGCTCGCTTTCGGGCGACTTCGCCTATGCGAGCTACATCGCTCAAGCGGCAGAGCTTTTAGATGATTCAGTGGCATCGCTTTTGTCCGCCTCGGGCACAAAGAGCGCCTTCGACAGGAAGCGTTGGAAGGACTCGTTGATTCAATCGGTCCGCCGCGATATGCCCAAGAAGGATTCTTCCGGGGGCCCGTCTCTGGGGGCACCGGTCGCCGCGCTGGCTGTGGCGGAAAGTCTTTGCTGGGATGGCCCTTTTATGGCTTTCAACGGCGCGTGTGCCTCGTCGCTTCAAGCGCTTCATGCTGCGGTTCTTTCTCTCCAAGCAAGGCGCATTGATATCGCCGTTGCTGCAGGAGCCTCCTGTTGCCACAGCGATTCGTTGATCTTGTTTGCTCAAGCGAGATCGTTGAGCGCTAAAGATACAAGACCTTTTGATGAGGATGCCGACGGACTGATTATTGGCGAGGGGTGCGTTGTCCTGATGTTGAAGCGTCTCTCGGATGCTTTGAAGGACGGCGATACCGTTCATGGTGTTATACGGGGCGTAGGAGTCGCTTCGGACGGTAAAGGCAAAAGCCTATGGGCACCAAGAAAAGAAGGGCAAATGAAAGCGATCGCCCGCGCATACGCGTCGCGTGATGCGATGCGTGCGATTCAGTATGTCGAAGCTCACGCAACCAGCACCAAACTTGGCGACGCAACGGAAATGGAAGCACTGGCGGATTCGTTTTCCGAGGTGATCGAGAAAGGACGCAAAGTCCCGGTCGGAAGCGTCAAGGCGATTGTTGGCCATACTCTTGAATCCGCAGGCTTAGCCGGCTTGCTCAAGTCGATCCTGTGCATGGAGAACGGTTTGTATCCAGCGCATCAACGACTGAATAATTTGAGCCAGCGCATTCCCTGGAACGATATTCCGTTCTTCGTACCTCGCGAAGTTTCTACATGGACGCCCAACGAACAAGGTGAACGCTGGGCCGCAATCAATGGTTTTGGAATTGGTGGCTTGAATGCGCACGTCGTCGTGCAGTCGGGGGAACTGGCTGAACGAAAACGATCGATTTCCATGCCATCCCAGGAAAATCGTCCATCCAATGGAAGTGCTGCAAAGTCTTCCCGTCCTTTTGAAATCGCAGTCATCGCAACTGGTTGTATCCTACCAAACGCACTCGACTGGGATTCGTTTCGTCGCATCATCCGTGAAGACCGAATAGGCACTCGGATGCTATTGGATTCAAGATGGATATCACCACCTTCCAATCCCAATACAGCCATTAGCACGCTTGGAGCAACCATCGGCGGATTCACGGATGATTTTGTTTACGACTGGCGGCGCCACAAGGTTCCACCGAAGCAACTCGCAAGCGCAAGCCCGTTGCAGTTTATGATTCTAGAAGCGGTCGATCAGGCGATTCGCCCTTCAGGATTACTTGAGTCTGCACAGAATCGGGCGAACACCGGAGTTGTCGTTGGCACGATCTTCGGAGGGGATTTTTCGAACCAATTGCAAATGGGACTTCGTGTTCCCGATATCCAACGCCGACTGCGCAGTCTCTGGCAATCGGAAGGCATGGATGCGGATGCGATCGAACAAGCTCTGGATTTGTTTGGAAAAAAGATCATCCAAGCCATGCCAGCTTTTTTTGATGAGACCGGAAGCTTCACCAGCAGTTCGCTCGCCTCCAGAATCACTAAGACATTTGATCTGATGGGTGGCGCAGTCGCTGTCGACGCAGCTCATGGGGCGTCCGGGGCTGCTTTGATGTACTGCGTCGATCAATTGCAACAAACCGAAAATGAATTCATGGTGTGCATCGGCGCTCAACAGGATATGGGCCCGATGAAGTTTGAAGGTTGGTCTGCGAATGGTTGGCTCGGTTCTAAGCATGGCCAATCGGCACTCCATCCAGATTCCGATGGAACGTTCCCCGGCGAAGGTGCCGCAGTCATGCTCTTGCAAAAAGTTCGGCATGGGCAAACGCCTCTATCCAAGCCGCTCGCTTATGTTCGCGGAATTGGCACCAGCATGGATACGAACGGGGATGTTAGCTTCTCACGGTCCGCCAGACGTGCAAACCTGGAAGCAGAACATCGAGCCCAACCCGCAAATGTACGATTCTCCCCGATGGGTGTGCCTGCGATCGATGACCCTTGCAAAAAAGGAGTTCGTGAGACGTTCGGTTCAATCGATGGTGAATCGGATGAGCCGATCTTTAAGACGGCGAATGACTCATTTGGTCACCTAACCGGTGGGTCTGGTATGGTCGAGTGTCTAGCGAGCATTGCTCACGCCGCCCTGGAGGATTCCAAAGCGGCCAGTCCAATGACTCGGAACATGGTGCAAATCGGAAGCCCATGGGAATGCATTTACAGCGTTATTATCGATGTGTTGAAGGAAAAAAATGATTAGTCAATCCCGTGGAAATCTGGAAGACCATGTAGTAGGTGCCGAGGTTATCGAGGAAGGTATCCTCCATTTCGATGCTACTGCGCGACGACGAGATCGAATGCGGTCGAAAGCGAATTCAGAACCAGCCCCAGTTGCCTCCCCCACACAGCCTTCGCCAGTTGCTTCGAAAGTTAGCCCCGCGCCAACCATTGCTCCAGGGCCTTCGCACGATTCATGGAAGAGCCGCGTTCAACAGGCACCACCTGCCGTAGCATTCGCTAAGCCTGTGGAAGTTAACCCGCCGGTCGAATTAGCCAACCCCGTATCGAACAACAACGTATCGACCAACGCAGTATCGACCAATGCAGTATCGACCATTTCCGAGGAAGAGTACCGATCTTTCTTGGTCGGGTTTGTCGTGGAGCAAACGGGATACCCAGAAGATATTGTCGAACTGGATTCGGATCTCGAAGCGGATCTCGGAATCGATAGCATCAAGGTCGCTCAGATGATGGGTGAATTGCAGGAACGGTTCGAACTGGACTTAACCAAGATCCAAATCAAGTCATTGGATGAACTGAGAACTCTTCGGCAAATCATTCAAGTCCTTCCGAAGTCCACCGATTTCGTTACTCCGAAATCGGCCACACCGACCATCGCCCAGGCTCTGCCACCTGCGGTCGTTGCACAACCGGTTGCATCAGCAAGTCCTGTCGCCAAGGTCTCCAAACCAGAAACCGGTTCTGGGCTCGGCAATGAAGCGTTGCGAACCGAGATGACCAAGTTTTTGATCGAGTTCGTGGTGGAGCAAACGGGCTACCCAGAAGATATTGTCGAGCTTGATGCCGATCTCGAAGCTGATCTTGGGATCGACAGTATTAAGGTCGCCCAAATGATGGGCGAACTGAATGAACACTTTGGCCTAAACGTTAGCTCGCTACGAAGCAAAACCTCGGACGACTTTAAGACGCTACGCATGATCGTCGAAACGGTCTTGGCTGCTGGCGTTACGGGAGTGGCTGCTGATGTGAAAGGACTGGGCACTGGCGCTGCGGCCGTTATGCCACCATCGTTGCCCTCGGTCGATCGCTCGATCGTGCAACCGACCAATACGGTTGTTGCACCCGCTCGCAATGGAAGCTCGGGAAATCGATCACCACAGGCGTTGCAAAAGTTCTTGGTGGACTTCGTCGTAGAGCAAACCGGATACCCCGAAGATATTGTCGAACTGGACTCGGATTTAGAAGCAGACCTTGGCATAGATAGTATCAAGATCGCTCAAATGCTTGGTGAGTTGAAGGAGCACTTCGATCTCGATGTGTCCGATTTCGGAGTCAAATCGATGGACGAGTTCAAGACTCTTCGAGCCATTATTAACAAGATCGCACAATAGCCTTAATGGCTTGGTTAAATTATGCCGCTACCATTTCATCAACAACCCATTGCCATCGTCGGTATGGGCTGTCGTTTACCCGGCAGTTCCAGTCTTGATGCCTATTGGAAACTGATTGAAAGTGGTGGATCAGCATTAGGAGAACTACCCCCGAGTCGACTGAATCAACGGCTTTACTTCGATCCCAATACTTGCTCTCGACCGCGTACTTTGACTCGACTGGGTGGGATTGTTGATCCCTACTTGGGGCTGCGTTCGAACCATCATTTGACATCGAAGGATATTGCGGCGGCGGATCCTGCTCAATTAGAACTGGTCAGCGTCACAGAGGATGCGATCGCGCACGCTGGCTGGACCGATGATTCGTTCGCTGGCAAAAAGACGGGGGTCTACGTCGGTCACACTCGTGGGTCCGGTCGAACAGGCGAGCTTGTTTATCGTTCGCTGGTTTCCGAGACTGCGCAATGGTTAAACGAGGTGCCCTCTTTTGCTGCAATGGGGCCGGAAGAACGTCGCATGGTTATCGATGCGATTGTTCAGCAAACCAAGATGGATTATCCCGGAATAGACCGGAGGCATCCCGAACGCTTGGAAGCTTTTCAAGGTTCCTATCTGATCAGCCGAGCGTTCAATCTAAACGGTCCTGCTGTTTCCTTGAACGCCGCATGCGCATCATCACTGATTGCTCTTTCCTATGCAACGCAGGCCTTGCGTTTAGGGGCCATCGATGTCGCTGTCGTCGGGGGAGGATCCTTTGTCGAATTTGATAGTCTGGTCCTTTTCTCGCGTGCGGGCAGTGTATCGAAGACGGGTTCGCGTCCGTTCGACGCTGGGGCTGATGGATTGGTTGCGGCCGAAGGATACGTCATCCTATTGCTGAAGACTCTCGAAAAAGCCATCCAAGATGGCGATTCGATTGCGGCTGTCATTCGCGGTACTGGCTATTCTTCGGACGGCAAGGGAAAGAGCCTTTGGGCACCAAGAAAAGAGGGCCAAGTTCTTGCCATCGAACGAGCCTTTGGTCAAACGCTCTCGAAGAAACGTGTGCAGTACGTTGAAGCGCATGCGACGAGCACAGCCGTTGGCGATGCGATTGAAATGTCAGCTCTCTCGGAAGCGTTTTCGAGTGTCGTCGAGGGTGGAGCACCAAGAATTCCGATTGGCAGCGTCAAGGCAAATATCGGACATACTTTGGAAACTGCCGGCCTCGCTGGTCTTGTGAAAGCCGTGCTTGCAATCCAGCACAAAACAATCCCGCCTGTCGCCTATGTTGGTGAGCTTAATTCGAAGGTGGACTGGGCGAACTCCCCATTGGTAGTTCCACCTGCCAAAGCTGCTTGGGAATCTCCAAGCCAATCGCACCCAAGGCGAGTGGGTGTAAATGCGTTTGGTATCGGTGGCCTTAATGCTCATATAGTCATAGACGAGTATTGCACTACCTATCGTGATCAATACTTTGAACCAGATTGCGAGCTGAACGCCCCCGCGAGATCAAACGCCGGAACCAGCTCCGCATCGGATCGTAATCGAACGTCTTCCGCCCACAGAAACGAGCCAGTTGCTGTCATCGGTTTAGGCGTTATTTCCCCAGCGGGCTTTGAGACAGATTCCTTCTGGAAATCAGTGGTCAATGGCCAGGTTTGGCTGTCGTCGCCTCCCGCGGAACGTCTCAAGTTGGACGATTCGCGTTGGGATTCGGTAAAGTCCGATGGAAGCGCCAAGCTCTTGGGCGGATTCCTGAAGGACTACCAGTACGACTGGCGAAAACACAAAGTTCCACCCAAGCAAGTGGAGGCAGCCGATCCGCTGCAGTTCATGCTGCTCGACGCCGTCGATCAAGCCATTCGCAATACGGGCATGAAGGCCGACCAGATCCCGCGCGAACGCACCGGGGTCGTCATCGGTAGTATTTTCGGTGGTGAATTCGGTAACCAATTGCAGATGGGACTTCGCCTTCCCGAGTTTTCTGAAAAGCTCCAAAACCAACTTTTGAAGCAAGGTTGGCCAACTGAAAAAATTGAAGATACGATTGATGCGTATCAATCTTTGTTATTGGCGCGCATGCCGGCCCTTATCGACGAAACAGGCAGCTTCACCAGTTCCACACTCGCATCAAGAATAACCAAGACCTTTGATGTGATGGGCGGCGGTAGTGCGATCGACTCCGGCGGGATTTCCGGTCTTGCCGCACTGGATCTATGCATCAATGTTTTGCGCACAGGTGATTCAGACCTTATGATTTGCGCCGCGGGGCAACGTAGCTGCGGTCAAATGGTTTTTGATCAAATGATGGATGCGCGTCGGCTCAATACTTCCGGAAGCTACTCGGTAGGAAACAAAAATTCTGAAGGTCTGGTTCCCGGCGAAGGTGTAGCCGTATTGGTACTAAAGCGACTCTCCGATGCCCAACGCGATGGCAACCGAATCTATTCTGTGATTCATTCCATCGAGACTGCACGGCAGGAGAAATTGCAAGATGCCTATGTTCAAGTGGATCGAGCACTGGTTCGGCAACTCGCAGCAACATCGTGCACAACCCTCCAGTATGTAGAATCCTGCGCCAACGGCACCAACGAAGATTCCCACGAACTGGAGTCGATCTCTCAGGTTTTTGGACCGTTGACTACCAAACCGATTCCTGTCTGCTCTTTGAAAGAACAAGTTGGTGAGACGTTTGGAGCGGCAAGCTTAATGGCGGTTGTTCGCGCATCACTGGCCCTGTCGCAAGGGACAATTCCTGCGGCTGCGAAAGCAACAAAGCGAGATCGCTACGACAATGTGGTTTGCCCTGCAGTTAGCAATCCAATCGGTGATGGCACGACGGACTTCCCAAGCAGTGTGGTAGTTCACGCCGCTTGTGAGAATAGTGTTTCTGGATTGTTGCTGACCAATGTTGCCGCGCTCCAGAACTCTGTTAAGCCACCAGAAACGAAGGTTGCCATTTCAACGAACGCTAATGCTCTGAATCTGGAGGGACGAAGTGCAGCGGACCCAGGTTGGGTTCGATTCGGGGCAGATACCATTTCGGAACTTCTGAGCGACTTGCAGGCATGCGTCCAGAAGGGGGGGGCAGCACAGAATCACGAGAACCGCCGTACTAGCGACTGGTCGACTTACCGATATCGATTGAACATAGTTGCATCGGACGAAAAGGCCTTGTCGACCAAATTGGGGATGGCAATTCATGCACTGGATCAAAATCGATCCTTAAGTAGCCTGCAAAACCAAGGTGTCTTCTTTGCACAGAAGGGTAGTTCGCCCAATGCTGAGATTGCATTCGTTTATTCTGGCCAAGGGTCGCAGTACCCTCGTATGCTTGAGTCGCTGGTCGCGTCGGATCCAGATTGCAAGCTGGTGAAGGGGCAATTGGATAGCATTGTTCAAACATTGGGACTGGATTCTTTCGACGCGATTGTGAAGGATGCGCCGGGGCTATTGGGGGTTGAACTTCGTAGAACCCAGCTTGGAATTCTTGGATGTGAAGTTCTGCTTACCACCAAGCTGCAAGCTCTGAACATTGTCCCAACTCGGATTGCTGGCCATAGCTTTGGCGAATATGGAGCCATGTTTGGGGCGGGCTGTTGGGATATTCGTACCGCTATGCAGGCTTCGGTCATGCGAAGTGATTCCGTAAGCCAAGCGGAAGTTATTCCTGGAAGATTGCTTTGTGCATTCTGCGATGAAAAAACGGCGAACTTTGCTTGCAACAGCACGGATGGGCAGTGTTTTGTTGCCAACTGCAATACAGCCAGCCAAACCGTGATCGGTGGAACAGAAGCTGGACTTGAACTGGCTAGAGCGTTTTTGGAGAAGAACCGTATTCGTGCAGTTCCCTTGAATGTGCCATTCGCATTCCACACGCCCCTGATGAAGTCTGCCTCGACGGTAATGACCGGCTTTGTTGGAAATCTGTCTATCCAAGCTCCCACACGGCCACTGTTTAGCAGCGTATCCGAAAGTTATGTTCAGGATGTTGGAAAGCTGAGACTCAATCTGGTAGAGCAGTTTGTGAAACCTGTTCGCTGGACTCACATGCTTGAGTCCCTTTCTAACGACGGTGTCCATTTGTTTATCGAAGTTGGACCGGGGCAGGTTCTAACCGGGTTGAATCGAAATGTCTTTAAGGACCGAGAAGAGATCATTTGCGTGGCTACAGACGATCCCAAGTCCGACTGCGCTCATCAATTGGTTTACGTTGGCGCCGCAGTCGAGATTTTTCAGCACCTGTCGTACGCTAGCCAAAATTCAATGCAATGGACTTTAGGCCAAGAACCTCAAAGCTCTCCCACAACTCAAGCATGCAAGACCGTCGATCCAATAAGCAAAGAAAGCCAAAGTCGAATGCAGATTGATGATTCAACTAAGAAACAGAACTCGTTTGTGGACACGATTCAGCTAATCGCGACCCAACCGGTGAAGTCATCTGTTTCGAAGTATCGTTCGGATCTGCTCGCTCAAAGCGACATTCTTCTAGGGATCGAGTATCAGCCGCAATTGAATTCGTTGGCTGCTCAAGGTCAAGTTACCCCTGAATCGTTGTTGAGATGGAACATTGAGCTCCAGGAGAATCGCAGCGGTGGCCAAAGTCATTACGTCTCTTTTCCAACGGCCAAGGATGACGGATTAGCTTTCCATGGGTTCCACGATCAAGTTGCAGCTAAACCCAACGCAGCTTGGGCCCAACTGCATTTCTTCCGGCACGCTCCCAAAGGATACTTGAAGCATGTTGTTGCCGGTTCCCAAGGCCAAATCGGAGGACTGCTTGGGATGAATGAAGCCGGAATTTCCATCTCCAGCATTGCAATCTCTTCGCGCAAAAAGACTTTCCAGCCAGGACTTCTACAGTCCATTGTGACGCTTCGCGTGTTGCGAGAATCGGACAATTTAGAATCTGCGGCCAAAGTGTTAGAGGGTCTTGCTCGAACTGGCCATTGGGGCGTATTGGTTCTCGACACCAAATCGAAACGCGGCGCTTACATCGAGTACGACGACAATCGCTTTGATTTACTTCCGATCAGCGAATCATTTTTTGTTTCCGCAAAAGGAATGTCCGAAAAATCTCGAACTCGCAATGAAGTCAACGGCCATCCAACATGCGATCCTTCGCAATTGTTGCGTCAACTGAACGGTTCAAGCAGCAACATGGAAGCCGTTTGGAGCAAGGTGACGACTCGAACGATCGCCTCTTTTGCCGAATCACGAATGGCCGAAGAGCCAAATCAGATGGAGCTGGAATCGCATCGGGCGATTCTACTTTCCCCACAAAACTACCATGCACTCGCTTCGATTCAGCTGGGTGGGCATCCTAAGACAGTGGATCAGCCTATCGAGTTGCACTTTAGCTCGTTCCTCAACCCGGCGATTGAAAGGAATCTCCCCAAGGTGCATCAAAACCGAAATGAAATGGTGCCCAGCGCACAGCCGGCAGTGAATCTTCCTGCAGCCAACGCTGACATGAATGCGTTTGTTATCGAGCCGTCCGAGCTAGCTGCCAAAGGTAACAGCATCAACGACAATCCTCCGTTGGGTGACACCGATTTGATCTGTACCCGACTTGGGCTTCGTTTGATCGAAATGCCGATCGCTTCGGAAGGCTCTGAAACGGATCTTATTCGCAACTCGAAAGTGATCCTGTTGGGGGGCGGCAAAACCAGTCAATTGCTGTCCCAGCGTTTAGCTGCACGCGGCGCTCAAGTTGCGATTCTGGAGATCTCTTCCGACGCACAATCTGTCTTGTCTCAATGGAATGATTGCGTCTCTCGAATGGGGCAGCCGGATCATCTGTTTTTCGTGCAGCCATCGACCAACAATGCGTCGGGAAATGCGTTGGTCGATGCAAGTCGTTGGCAAGAATCAGTTCTAACGCCTTATCTTGTCGCCCAACAATGGTTTTCTGCATTCCCGGACTCCACCCGCGATCGTCCAATGCTATTCGTTTCCGTAACAAGCATGGGCGGAGATCTAGGGTTAGCGGGTCAATCCGATCAGCATTATGGTGGTGCATGGAGCGGCTTGTCGAAGGCCATGTTTCTAGAACGATGTGTCACCGTTGGGCCCGATCTTCGAACCCATTCGATCGATTTCGATCAAGATTGCTCCGACGAATCGAAAGTGGAAATGATTTTCCGCGAGATCGATTCGAAAGAAAGAGAAGCTGAGCTCGCTTATCGTAATGGCAAGCGGCACGTTTTGCGGATGGTGCATGCCCCGCTATCGCTTTCTTCCCAAGAGAAGACACCGTTTGGTAAAGAGGGATGCTGGATTGTTACGGGCGGAGCTCGCGGTGTGACTGCTGAAATCGCAAAGCGTATCGGTAAACTTCATGGTGGCACAATCCATCTGGTAGGTTCGAGTCCCCTACCTGAAGTTCCACAAGAATGGCTTTCTCTGGATCCAATGCAAACGCGTAAGCTTCGATCCAGCATTGTTCGGAAGGCAATTGAAGAAAAGAAAACTCCGGCGGATGTTTGGAACGCAACGGAGAAGGCTATCGAAATCGCAAAGAATCTGCTGAGCATGTCGGCTCAGGGGATCCGAATTCAGTACCACGCTTGTGACATATCTCGATTGGACAATGTTGCGCGGTTGGTCGATCAAATTCGCGGACAAGGTGAGCCTATCGTGGGCGTTGTCCATGGTGCTGGTTACGAAAAAGCCAGTCGTTTCAGTGGGAAAAAGCTACCGCTGGTCATGCGGACACTGGAATCCAAAGTGCTCGGCGCGATCCATTTAATGCAAGCTACCGCGACAGATCCTCTTCGCTCCTTCGTCGCCTTCACCTCCATCAGCGGACGTTACGGTGCTATTGGGCAAACGGATTACGGTACAGCGAACGAGTGGCTAGCAAAAGTGGTCGCCCGCTATCAAACCAAACGCCCTGAAGTGCACGCCGTGGCCATGGATTGGCATTCGTGGGACGAAGTCGGAATGGCCGCTCGACCTGAAACGAAGCACTCGAAGCTCTTGGCTACAATGCGATTCATGCCGGTAAACGAGGGTGTGGATCACTTCATGAAAGAACTGGTCCATCGAACTTTCGAAAACGAAGTGATTATTACCGATTGGCGATATCACAAAATGTTCTTTGCTGATCCGGTAACGCCCCTGCCGACAGAAAGTTCGGTGGCTCCCCCGACTCAGGCGCAACAGAATGTTCCGAAACAGACTTCACCTAACCACGAGGTTATAGCGAGCTCCGAAGTTTCCTTTAGCTTGGACCAGGTGTCAGCTGATCGAACCCAGGAATTATCGCTTGCAACCTTGGGTGATGTTATTCTTGTGGGCAACCATCCTGTCGGACGGGCCCTTTGCAACGAACTTGCCGAACACGGGGTTAGCTACCGCTGGATGCCTTGGCTTGCTGCGACGGAATCGGAAGAACAATCGCTGCTTCCGTTCGCCAAATCGGGGCATACCACCCTGTTCTTTTTGAGTGAACTTGATTCGGAAAATCAAATGTCGCGAGGGTGGCAGCATCATCTCCGATCTGTGAAACGAAGCCAGTCATTCCATGCATGGTTGGCGTCATCGCGAGCGTCTGCATCGGATTCCTCGACTGTGCGAATTGTTGTCGCAGCAAATCTGTCTGGGTTTCAATCCAACGGTCATGGGTTCAAGAACCCCAACAGCTTGCTGCACCTGGCTATCCAAGAAGCTGCTTCTGACCGATCCATTGAATTGAAGGTGGTTGATCTTGCGACGGATATGTCCGCGTCCGCAAGAGCAAGCTGTTTGATCCGTGAGTCCATGATCGCTGATGGTTCGAAACTTGTTTCCCACAACCGCCAAGGCAGGTTTCGAATCCAAAAGAATTTTGGTGGTCCGTCTTTGGCTCGCCAATCGGAATTGAACAAACTCTCCGATAACGCCAAGTCGGTCGGTTTGTTGGTCCATGTTTCCTCGGCGGCACCACGTTCACAGTACGTGAAGCCAAGCTTTGTCGGGAAGGATCTTGAAACCAAGACCTTGGAGATTCGCTCCGAAGATCTGCGTGCCAACGATCCTTCTGGCTCTACAGGTCGGTTGAGTCAACTGCAGCGTCAGGTGAGCCTCATCCGAAAAGAATGCGGTGATCGTATTCGCGAAGTTTATTTCGTAAACGACACTACCTTGGATGCTTCTCAGCAAGTTTTGTTGGTCGCAAGCCTCATGGAATTGACTCGACCCGATCAACTTACGCACTTCACGGTTTTAAGCGACTCGGAGTCCCATCAGGATGGAGCAGATCTTCCGTCATCTGTCGAGGCATGGATGCAATGGTACAAGCAAGATCGACCAGAAGTGTCAGCTCGAATTTTGGCGATTACAAAGAAGAGTTCTTCGGATAAATCATCGTGGAGCTTTTCTCCAAAGCGGTTGGTAAACACAAGCCAAAGCGACGTCATTGAATATCAAATTGGGTTAGTACCCAAGGATGATCCTTTTTTATCGCAGCATTTGTTCCGTGGGCGTCCTTTGTTGCCCATCGTCGCTATTGCCGAGATGTTTTTGCAAGTGGCTGCCGAGTGCAAACTTGTGCCAAGCGGCACAAAGATTTCCGTCGAGCAGTTGCAGATCGTCAACGGACTGAAGTTCCTTGATGATGAACCTAAGAATGTCCGAGTTCAGATCAGGAAAATGGACGTTGGATTCGACGCGAAGTTGGTCTACTCGTTTGTCGACTCGAAGGGCAAGTTAATGGATGACAGTCGAGTCATCGCCAAAGCGGTTTTGAATGCATCCGTTGAGCCTGAATGCAAAACTAAGATCGTATCGGATGTCGGAGCCGTTTGGCACGGGGTTGAGTACCCCGGCTCAGAAATGATTATTCATCACGGCCCTGCCTTTCGTTGTCTAAGCGAAGTTCAGTACGTTGAAGGCGGGATAGTGGCTCGATTGCACGTCAAAGCCAACGAAGAGCTCGGTGGAGCACGCGAAGGGTCTTGGATTTCTCCCATGGGGATTATCGACAGTTCACTTTTCGCGTGTGGAATCCTGGCTTGGATTCGCGACCCATCAATGGCGGCAATTCCGCTGGGGATAGAATCGATGTCGATCGTTGGTGCATGCAACGTTGGCGAACAGCTTTTCGCTTCCATCGAATTAAAGTCATTTGAAAAATCGAAAGCAATCTTCGATATAGATATTCGAGATCAAGCAGGTGGTTGCGTTGCCTTGCTTCGAGGATTCCAAGCCACACTTGTTTCACATAATTTAGGGTAGTCATGATCAACATCACGAATCGAGTCGCGTTAGTTACAGGTGGTTCACGTGGAATCGGAAGAGCGACGGCGCTGAAGCTAGCGCAGTCTGGCGCGGATATCGTCTTGAATTACGTTACCAGCCGTGGAGCTGCACTCGAGACCGCGCGTGCCATCAGGGCCATGGGAAGACGCGTATGGATAATCAAAGCCGATGTTAGTCAGGAGGATGATGTCGACGAAATGGTTTCCTATGTTGATCGTGAAATCGGTCAACTGGACATCATTGTAAGCAACGCCGCAACGGGCGGTTTCCGTCAATTGCTGGATTCCAAGGCGAAGCACTTTGAGCATGCGATGGCGACCAATGTGATGTCGCTGATTTACTTGGCTCGGGCGAGTAAGCATTTGCTGGCGAACCGACCTTACCGGGGCAAGATTGTGACGATATCAAGTCACGGGGCCGATATTGCACTTCCAATGTACGGGTTAATTGGCGGTTCCAAAGCTGCCCTCGAAAGTATTGCTCGTCATTTGACATTGGAGCTTGGGGGGCTGGGAGTCAACGTGAACGTTGTCAAAGCTGGTCTCGTGCGAACCGATTCGACAGAACGCCTGCCAGGTGCTGACCAGATGTTTGAGGGCCGAGTTCACAAGTCCATGATGGGAACGCGAACGCTGGAGGCGGAAGATGTCGCGAATGTGGTCCTATTCCTTTCAAGTCCGCTGAGCGACCTGATTCAAGGACAGACGATTACCGTCGATGGCGGTTCAGCCATTCACATCTAAAATTGTTCGACATGGAAAGCAAGGGAGCTGCGTGCAAGCACAAAACGAAAGCGATAAAGTGTGATGGGAGTGGCCGATTTCATTTGGAAAGTCGCTTTACCTCGCGAATTCGCAATCAATGCCGTCGTCAACGGAGCAATTGCCTATCTGCTCTTTTGGCACAGAGTGGACGTTCCCCTGAATGGATGGAGCGGTCTCGCATCTATGTTGGTTCCCATGAGTTTTTTTCTGCCTTGGCTGACAAGTTTTTTTGGTGTGGCTAGCTTTGCCTGGAACCCTTCGGTTCAGCAAGCGAGTATCAACCTGAGTCGCGACCTGAATAAGCCAATTCCCGAAAAACTGAAACCTTGGAAATGGGGTTCGTACGCCATCGGCTTGGCCTTCGTACATGCCTTGATTTCTTTAGGAACAACTCTCTTGTTTTTGAAGGCGGTGGATTCGGCCGGTTTTTCCCCACGGCTAACTGGCTGGGGGAGTGTCTTAAGCATTGCGATCGGATCTGGGCTTGCCGCATGTCTTTTCCATCGTCGGTCCATTTTGAAAGCCAACCAGGCATTTCTCAGGGCTTAAGGGTGCGATGCGATATCTGGGGTATCTGGGATATTCCGAATCTCATTTGAAGCTAGTCGTCAAAGAGAAGGTAAGAAAATACCCAAGGGTTATTTGAAATAGGGATACACCCATCGCAATCGGATGTCCCAATCGAGCCCACCGAACGACCAGGATTGCAATGACGGCCAGGACCAACAAAGTGCCAGCGGTCTTGCACCCAACAAACAATGAAACGTCGGGACATTCGGCTCGAGCCAGTTGATCCAGCCCCATCAACCAACGTCCAATTGGATTGGCTTCATACTGTTCAAGGGACTCGGCGTATCTGATGGTCAGGTAGATATCGTAGACGGAAATTCCCCCAACGATCAACAAGTAGCTCATCAAAGAAATCCAAGATGCACGCCACCGATCAAACGCAAGTGCTGCGAGCTTCACGAAGGACTTAAGCGAATCTTGAATGGCCGATGCTGCGGCATCGGTCTCGGAAGTTGCGGAAACCCGAAAGGACAATAGCTCCATTTGAAATGCCTCGTAGAATCAGAATGCAATTTGATTCGGTTAAGTGAATTGGTTTGCTTTCGTTTCGCGAAGTTCTCTTCGGCGTAACGCTTCGTTATGGACTGACCTAATGGCCTAGGCTAGTTGAACTGAGGCACACGCCTTTAAGAAGCGAGATGCTGTCAGTTCCCGCTAGACTTAGTATGCTCACCGTGTGCCAAAGTCACGGATTGTCGAGCATTTGTCGGAATGCCGGTTCAGCACCCATTGTGCCACCGCAATGGACGGTAACGGAACATCGGTGCAACGTATCGATTTAGAGGTGCCTGTTTCCTCGGCAACAAGGAACAGTCCAGGCGTTTGCTTCTATTGCTGCGTGAATACTTACCGGAAACCAGCTTCACGCGAGCAAGCTTCTAAGGGTTGTTTCAGATCCCTTTCCCTGAACGGCTGATTTTTTGAGCACGCGTTAAAGCGTCGATCGCATCTTGGAGAGGAAACGAGTTCTTTCCCCTTTAGGGCAAATCAAAGACCAACAAGAACTCCCTAGACAGGGATTCGAAACCAAGTCTGTGAGGTCTCGGTGGCAAGCCAAGTGTGGATCTGCTTGAAAGTTGATCAACCGAAACCCTGCATCTGGACAATGGTTGTTTGAACAAGTATATTTCGAAACCATGAATGCAACCAATAATGTACAGCTCGCCGTTCAATTTTTTCTGCAGATCGGGATTATTCTGACTGCATGTCGATTGGTTGGCATTGTCGCGAAGCGATTTGGGCAACCTCAGGTGGTTGCGGAAATGATCACGGGGGTGCTGCTTGGGCCTTCCTTGTTTGGGCTATTGGCACCGGAACTCCAAAAGGCTGTCTTTCCTTGGGACCGCTCCCAGACCACTCGAGACACCCAGTCGTACTTGTTTCCGGCATCTCAGCTGGGGCTTGCTCTGTACATGTTTATCGTGGGCTTGGAATTTCGAGTGGATGTTTTGCGATCGCATTTCAAAACCTCGTTGGCTGTTAGCTTGGCAGGCATGGTGACTCCGTTCCTTCTAGGGGCAGGCTTAGCTTGGTACTTCTTCAACAATACGAGTTTGTTTCCTTCCCAAGTCAAGCTGAGCGAAGCGATGTTGTTCTTGGGTGCATCGATGTGTATTACAGCTTTTCCTATGCTAGCGCGTATTATCCATTTCAAAGGACTCACGGGCACTCTGATGGGGACCGTTGCCATTGGCGCGGGGGCAATCGATGATGCTATGGCTTGGTGCTTGCTGGCAATAGTTTTGGCAAGCTTTGACGGCAGTTCCAGTCATGCGATTTGGAGCATTGCAGGGGGATTCGGGTTTGTGCTGGTTGCAACGCTGGTGGTCCGTCCGATGTTGGAGCGATTGAAGTTCCTGTGGTGCGATTCGGAAGAAGGGCTCAGCGATTCGGGGCTGGTCGTTGGCTTAACGTTGATGGCTTTAGGAGCATGGTTCACCGACATGATTCATTTGCACGCCGTGTTCGGCGCTTTTGTCATGGGCGCATGCATGCCCAGGGGCATCATGAGTCGAGATTTGATTGCAAGGATTCAGCCATTGGCGGTCGCATTACTGCTGCCGTTATTTTTCATCTACTCGGGGCTCAATACCAAAATTGGTTTACTCAATAGTGGATACTTATGGGCCATGAGCGGGCTGGTGTTGGTAGCTGCCGTTCTTGGCAAGTTTGGTGCTTGTTGGCTTGCTGCCCGTTTGAGCGGGATTCCGCAACGCGAAGCACTCGGGATAGGCACGTTGATGAACGCTCGTGGATTGATGGAGCTGATTATTATCAATATTGGCTTGCAACGCGGGATTATCAGTCAGGAACTATTCGCTATGTTGGTCATTATGGCTGTGGTTACAACCTTGATTGCATCCCCCATTTTTGAGCTATTGGTTGGTAGTCGAGATGCAAAGCTCACCACTTCACCGAACGAGTGAAAGCGAAACACCTCGAATTGCAACTCTGCGTCATTTCGATAGAAAGTTGATTTCTTGTCTCAATCCATCATTTTAGGTTGGCACTGGCTTATTGATTTTTCGGAATGCCTAGCGATCCCAACGGACCCCATGGTCTTGGAGCAAATTCTTGTGGACGCCGCCAAACTTGCAGGGGCAACCGTCGTGCAAAGCTGCTTCCACCAGTTTTCACCCTACGGTTTATCAGGAGTTGTGGTGATTGCAGAGAGCCACCTGGCCGCCCACACATGGCCCGAGCATCAAGCGGTATGCCTCGACATCTTTTCGTGTAGCCGAGGTATCGACGTGCAAGCCGCAATCGCTTTTGTTACCAGTCAATTGAAGGCCGGCAAAGTGGCCGTCCGCGAAGAACATCGCCAAGTAACAAAAGCATAGCGTTAGCTCTGACTTCGATGGTAGGACTCTGCATTTTCCCGGGTAAGAATTGCTTTAGGCTCACACACGAATAACGACTTTACCAAAATGCTTTCCGCTTGCGAGATACTCAAAAGCTTGCAAGGCTTGCTGCATTTCGAATACTCGGTCAATGATTGGCTCGAATTGAGTCTCTTCCATAAATGCGTTCATAGCGATGAACTGATCTCGTGGCCCGACATAAATGCCATTGAGCCGGACATTTTTCGCAAGCAGCGGAAACAAGCTGGTGTTGGAGGCTCCGAAACCAGTGAGCACGCCGATCAAGGCGATATGCCCACCAGCCGTGATGCATTGCATAGATTGCTCCAGCGTTCCGGGCCCACCCACCTCCACGACATGATCGACACCGCGATCCTGGGTCCGCTTTAGGATCTCCTTTCCCCATTCTGGCGTCTCCAAATAGTGGATGGTTTCGAACGCACCTAGTTCTTTCGCTTTAGCCAGCTTTTCGTGATCCTTGGAGGTGATGAAGACCTTGGCTCCCATTTTCGAAGCGATCTGCAAAGCGAAAATGGACACCCCGCCTGTACCTAGACACAATACGGTTTGGTCTTTGCGAAGTCCCCCTCGGCATCGTAGAGCGTACCAGGCCGTCAGAGCGGCACAGGGGAGCGTGGCTCCTTGCTCGAAGCTCATGTGCGAGGGGATGGCGACGACACCGGATTCTGGCAAACACACGAATTCTTGCAGCATGCCATCCAAAGTGCCGCCCAGGTCTTTTTTATGATGGATCGAATCGAAAGGCTCCGACTGCCAAGCTTGAAAAAAACAGCCAGCAACTCGATCGCCTGCTTTCCATTGGCGGACGGCCGATCCACATGCCACGATTTCCCCCGCGCCGTCGGAGGTAGGCACTCGTCCATCTAGCTTTCGGCCAGCAAGGTTTTTCCAACCGATCAAATCGCGATAATTGAGCGAAACAGCTCGCACCCGGATCAGGACATGATCGTCCGGAATATCGGTAACTTCAAAGGACTTTTTTTCAATCTGGACGAGATCAAACGCGGTCGAATTGGACCGAAATACCCAAGCGGGAAATGCCATAATGTGAGAATCCGTAGAAAAATCAGGGGACGCGACTTGCCGATCGTCGACGCTAGGATATGCTTTCCGGTGACGTTTGTCTGGAGGGTAGGCGAATGGCTAGCGGCTTCATTGGAAATGAAGTGCCCCGTAAGGGGTTGCGGGTTCGATCCCCGTGCCCTCCGCTTTTGGCTTGCGAGCCAAATATCTAAGGCTTGACAGTTGCGTAGGAAAGAATCGTAGGAAGATGGATTTCTACCTAATAGGTTTCTTCCCGAAGCGACGAGTCACTCGGGCCAATTGGGAGTCATCGCGGGATGGCGAACCCCAACATCCTTTCCCAGAACCGCAACCGGTTCAGCAGATCTGCAGCGTCAGCAACTGCATGGTGAAAAGACTGTCGATCTTTGATTATCAAGAACTCTCCCAGAAATCGTTCAATCAATACGGAGGATTCAATCAGCTTTCGACGGCCATCGATCTCTGTGCAAAGATCCACGATGATGAATTTGATATCTACGCTTACGCGATACCGGAATTCCATTTTCAGGACGGTGTTGCACACGAGGAAGAAATCGGCTGTGTGGATCCTGACGAGATCCCCGAAAACAGTTCTGATTTCTTAATGCTTGGATATGACGTTGTTGAGCTGAGAGGTTGCAGTTTTTTTTGTTCACCGCTGACCTGCAATGGACAAGCTTACCTGAACATCGACATCCTAAACCAGTATTGCCTTGTTGAGCAAAAAACCGACGCAATCAAACTAGCGACGGAATTTTCAATCGATAAGCCAGAGCCTGGCCCTTACACGATTGTGGAAATCTGGAAATACCTTGGGAAAGAAAATGGTGGGGAAGCCACTTGAACGCGATTAACATTCAGGTGCGCCTGTGGTGTTGATTCATGATTGCAAAATGCGGTGTCCCTTTCAGCTCTTCTCCCACGACAAATTTTATGTGAGCAAGTATCTGAGTGAGTCGCTGTGAAAGTAGGAACGGCTATTTGTTTCCGCGCGGGAGCTTGAGCGATTCCTTGACGACCGTGGCGAGATGAAGCTCGATGTCACGTCCTTCCAGCTTAAACTGGGACTGAAGTTCTTGAAAAGACGCTTGTAGGCCATCGTAGAGAGAAGCTTGATCAGGATCGTTCTGCATCAGCCATGCATAATGGAATGTCGCTGCGTACCAGTTCTTCGCTGTTGTGGCATCTGTCGCCAGTTTTTGATGCAGAAACGAATCAAAGCTCGCCTTCGTTTTTCGCCTTGCTTTCTCGTCGGGAGTGTTCTTGTATTCCCGATCGACCAATACAACGTTGTTGGATTCGATGGTCACAAACCATCGATCGTCGGGAGTCGTGTGGGTGATCACTTCTGGCGGCGCCCACATTGCATCAGGAATCGTCTCGCGCGTCGCGACATTCCATACCAGTTTTTCATTTTCCGACTCCGAATAAATTCGTGAACCATCGAGGCTGAAGGTCACGCTTGTCACGGTGTCGGTGTGTTCGCTGAGTATCGCGGTTTTGTGCTGGTGCGGTGCGTCCCAGATTCGTATGTTGCCTATTCCGGCGACGGCACCGGCCAGCCGTGTGCCATCATGGCTGAATGCGACAGATTCAACACCATCTTTTCCGGGGAAAAAGGTCATGATTTCCTGACCGCTCAAGGTTTCGATCAGATGAACGGAATGGTCGGTTCCACTTGCTGCGAACCGTTTGCCATCAGGACTGAAGGCGACCCCAAATACTGCGCCGCTGCTGGCATGAGCGGTCGTAATTTGCTTGCCTGAGGCAACATCCCATACCCGGATCTTTGTGTCATAACCGCCTGATACAAGTCGCTTGCCCGCTTGGTCAAACGCCACTGTCCTTACGAGCCCGGTGTGTCCCTTGAAGGTTCGAATTTCAATGCCGGTCTCACCGTTCCACAGCTTAACCGTGTTGTCATAGCCTGCGGACGCAAAGCACGAACCATCCGGGCTGAATGCAACACGGTAGACCGTACCCTGATGGCCCGTGAGCGTCGCGGTTTCTACCAGTGTTTGCGCGTCCCAGAGTTTGATCGTTCCGTCCCGACTTGACGACACAAGTCTATTACCGTCCGGACTGTACGCAACTCCGGTAACCGAACCGGTATGCCCTTTCAACACTGCGATTTCTTCACCCGTTTCGGTGCTCCACAAGCGAGCCGTGTTGTCATCTGATGCCGAAGCAAGCCGTGTCCCGTTTGGGCTAAAGCACAGCTCGTTGACATTAGCCGCATGCCCAGTCAGCTTGAACTTGGCATCGCCCGTCTGCGCGTCCCGTAGGATGACCGATTCTGATCCCGATGCGAGTTGCCTGCCGTCCGAACTAAAGGCGACGCAATGCACAAATCCGGAGTGCCCACCCAATGTAAGGTCGTTATCGCCGTGAGTACTCCAGATCCGGACGGTTCCGTCCCTGCTGCCGGAGACGAGTCGCGTACCGTCGGGACTAAAAGCGAGGCCCCATACCACTTTGGCGTGTCCGTTGAGCGTATTGATCAAGTTGCCCGTTCGAGTGTCCCAGAGCTTGATTTCCGAAGAGTCACCCGCAGTCGCCAACTGAGTTCCGTCCGGACTGTAGGCGACGCAACGAACAACTCGATTGTGTCGACACACTTCGCCGAGATGTTCCCAGGTTTGTGTATCCCACAGCATGCAAACGCTATACGTGACGGCCGCCAACCGAGCCCCATCGGGACTGAACGCCAGGCGTCGCATTTCCGGATAGGGATGGTTGACGACTTTGATTTGCTCCCCAGTTTGTGAGTCCCAGATTTGAATCGTTGCATCACCACTACTCGTCGAAGCAAGTTGTTTGCCGTCCGGACTGAAGGCGACACCCGACACGGACGCAGTGTGCCCGGTAACCGTGAATATCTCCTCGCCCGATTTCGAGTCCCATACTTTGACGGTTTTATCTGACGATGCCGACGCGATTCGATCTCCGGTGGGATTGAAGGCAAGCCCGTTGATAGCTCCTTGATGTCCACTGATCGTATGAATGATGTCACCTGACTTCGCATCCCACAGCCTGACCTTCGCATCACTCCCAGCCGACGCAATGGAAGAGCCGTCCGGGCTAACAGCGAGCCCGTCGATGCGTCCCTCATGCCCTTGAATTGTGCTAAGTTGCTCTCCGGTGGTTGCGTCCCATAATCGGATCGTCCCGTCTTTGCCTGCAGAAACCACCCGCTTTCCGTCCGGAGTAAAAGCAACCTCGAACACATCGCTCGTGTGTCCATAACAAGAGATGTCGCTGCCCTGGAAACGCCGATTGCAATAGTGCCACTCGAAGTTGTCACGGTATTCGTGTGGGATCTGATGCAGCAGCGTTCGAGCCTCCACCGCTCGATTCGCATCGTACCTGGCAACCGCAAGCTGAAACTTTGCTGCCGCTTCGGCATCGCGAGCACGTTGCGAATCGACCGTAGCTCTTCCTTCCGCGTCGACGGCGTTGGCACGTTCTTTTAGTGCTTCTTGCGACTTGCTTTCCGCGAGTTGGGTTTTCTGGTTCGCTTGAAGCAGTCCGTAAGTCGTTCCTATGATCCCGACTAGCAATGTGATACCAATCGCGAGAAGTGCAGCGACCAGGCCGCGATGTCGTTTCGCAAACTTCCGAACCTGGTACCAGGTCGAAGGGGGCCTAGCGGTCACAGCTTCGCCAGTCAGATAGTTGGACAGGTCATGGCCCAAATCATTCGCGGTTTGATATCGGCGGGCCGGATCTTTCTCAAGGGCCTTCATCACGACCCAATCGAGTTCCCCCCGCAAAAGTTGCTGCAGCCTTGTGGGATGCAGTCTTCGCAAGTCGCTGACTGCGGAATTCACTGCGCCCGATGACGAACTCAATCGCTTGCTAGGGCGAGGTGGGTCTTCCTTTCGGATAATTTCAAGAACCCTCAACAGCGCGTTTCGCCCCAAAGTATCTTTATCCAATGGAGTCGAGCCCGTCAGCAGCTCATATAGCATGACGCCGAGCGAATAGACATCCGTCCGAGTGTCAATATCCTCAGCATCCGGCCCCTTCAGTTCAGCTTGCTCAGGCGACATATACTGTACGGTGCCGACGACCTTACCGAACTCCGTCTGCATGGTCATGTCAGATAGCATCAAATTCTGCTCAACGGCTTTCGCCAAGCCGAAATCGATCACTTTGGGGACCGCATCGCCATCAATGACGGTGACGAGTACATTCGATGGCTTTAAATCGCGGTGAATGATTCCCTTCTGGTGAGCATGCTGTACTGCTTTGCAAACTATGGCGAACAACTTCAGACGCTCGTCGACGTTCAATTTGTTGTCATCGCAATAGCCAGTGATCGGAACTCCCTCGACCAGCTCCATCACAAAGTACGGACGACCTTCATCGGTGGTGCCAGCATCCAGCACACGCGCGATGTTGGGATGATCCATCATCGCGAGAGCTTGTTTCTCGGCATCGAAACGGGCGAGCACATCCTTGGAGTTCAAGTCCGCCTTGATGAGTTTGATGGCCACACGGCGTTTGACCGGCTCGTCCTGTTCGGCCAGCCAGACGACACCCATTCCCCCACGACCGATTTCTTCAATCAGGCGAAAGTTGGCCAGGAAGGGAGGCTTGTTCCCCGATACCGAAGTCCTATCGTTTCCCCGGAGCTTTGTTAATGCCGCGCGTGCAAACACGCCAGCGATGACGCTCACCTGTTGCGGGAATCGATAAGCGTAGTCGTCCGGATGCGGTTGATCCCCCTGCCGGGTCCGGTGTTCAAGTTCCATGGCAAGCAGTTCTGCCAGCAATCCATCCCGGGCCCCTTCAGAAGTCTCTTCAAGAAGTGCCTCCATGCGAGGCACACCGCCATTCAACAACTCCCGATCGAAACGATCACACAGCTCGTCAATCTCAGAAAGTTGCTGATCGGTGAATGACAGGTAGACGGGATTTTTGAGTGAAGAGTCGTTCATCGGGATGGAATCAAATTCTGCCATGGTACTCCATTAATGATCAATCCGTGGTGATCTCCGACATAAATCGCATTGGGAAATCATTTCAGATCACAAATGGCTTGGCCCTTCTTGGCTTCCTGTTCGCCAGATTGCCTCACGAAGTGGTTCTATCCATGGTGGGACTGTCCACAGTGGGCCCGTCATTGCACCCCGTCATGCAGCCCAGCCTCAACCCAAATTCTGCGGATTCGTTCCAGTTTGCGTTCGATCGTTCGCCGAGTGCAGTTTAGTTGGTCGGCGACTTCTCCATTCGTGCTTCCCTGAAACTTGAGCAATACGATCTTCTTCATTGTTTCGTCGGGAAGTGCAGTGAGCAACTGAGTACAACTTTCCGAGACTTCCGCCAGGACATCAGGCGTTTTCTGGTTGCTTTCAACACAGTTGATCCCAGCGTCACCAAATTCAGCAAAACCAGAGTCGCCCCGTATGTTTCCCCCGCCTCGCTTCTGTCGATTCAAAAACCGCCGTTGTGCCGAGATTTTTCGGGAGGTAATGACGGCCAACAGGCCCCAAAGAGCGTCGCGATTCTCGGCTTCAATGCAACCATCGGCCAGGCCGCGACAAAGACTATGGAACGCACTGTTCGCAGCGTCGTCTTCGTCATAATGTCGAAGTGTCTCCGTGTCGAGTCTTTGCCTCGCGAAGTCCCTCAGGCGTGCGGAAATGTGCTGCCAAAGCTGTTCGGCCGCCTGATCATTCCCATCGGCAAGCTGATCAATCCAGCCTGTAACGGATTGGTCTTCCATAGTTCAAATACTGGTTATCTGTACCGGTGAGTGTCGCTGACGAGACAAAAACAAATAATGCCACATGGATCATACTACACTAAGGTGCCAGGAAACGCCCCTATTTCAGAACTAAGGCCAGGCACAACTCACAAAATTCCGAACGCCTGCCTGTCGGACCTCATGGGTGGTTGACCATTAGTGATGTGAGGCCCCACTTAAGGCCTGCGTTGCATATTGAACACCGATCAACTACAACTAGTTCGAAAGTGTACCCCCCATGAACGAAATTCAGGACGCTCCCGTGGCCGAAGAAAAGAAGATCGAATTCAAAGTTGACTTGAACGAGAAACTCGGTGAATCGATGGAAAATGGCTTTGGTGCCATTGGAAAGATCTTCGGGGGCATCATTGGGGCGATCAAAGATGCGGTCGGTCCAGAGATGATGAAAGCTCTCGGAGCGGCCAATTGGCTGGGTCAGGTCGCGCAATGTCTGGAAACGATCTCGAAGAGTCTTTCCACGGATGGCACGGTTCCGGGCGAGCCTAATGGCCAACTTTCCTTCCTGAAGGACCAGCTCGACAAATCGCTGGATGGAACGAAGCTTGAGGCACAGAAGGCGACGTTCCAGCAATACCTTCAGAACAGTCAACAAGCGCTGGAAAACGCGGACGCCGATCCGCAAGCCGCTGCAAAGATTCTCGCTCATGCCGCCGGCTATTTCAAAGCGGCCGCCACGTCGTTTGTGCCAGTCACGCCTTCGGCGGACTCCGACGCCGAATAAAAAATCGGCGTGTTCGCGGGCAAATTCGTCTTTTGCTGCCCTGGGTGCTATCCCCCCGCGCGAGTACTAAAACCGGAAGTTTCTTGCGGTTTTTAGCATTTGTCCCTTGGCTCCGCCAGGGGTCGCAATGCACGAGAGGCTCCTGCCTACGGAGTTGCAAAAGCATGGCTAGCGCGAGAGCCTCGAAGGCAGTTCGTTCCAAGTCAGAGCCTTGGAACGAGGGTGAAGCGCTTGGCATGCATTTCGAGTCGGGATCTGTGCAAGATCCACTAAGGGCAAAGGCATTTAGCACTTTTGGATTGTCCGATTGCCTTAAACGGTACGGATTGTATCGACTTTCTGTCGGACTTTGTGGCTGGTTGATCATTAGTTCTATGTACCCGGGTTCGCTTGGGCCTGCGCATTCGACTGCACCTTCCCGTCAAAAAGCTCTTCGAGATCTCTCCAATGATTCCATTTCTACGCAAATTTCAAAACGACATGAGCCGTGCCAGCGAACGCCGCAATGAGCGTTTGCGAAGACTCCGCGTGAAAGCAAAACGCCGGTCGTTTCTGGAGAAGCTAGAAGATCGCCATTTGATGGCCGCACTAATCGTGACCAACGGAAACGACTCCGGCGAAGGTTCGCTGCGCGCGATGATTGAGATTGCCAACAATAACAAAGAACCGGACACGATCACGTTTGCTGAGGCTGCCCGCGCGATCTCGCTCAAGGGCGCTCTTCTACTGGGTGATTCCCTCACCACGACAATCCAAGGCCCTGTGAAAATCACCTACGTTGGCGGCGGCCTTCACGATTATGGTGCTATCGATGTACGTCAAGGCGGATCCGTCGAATTGACAAATGTGGAGATCACCGGTTTGAGTCCCGGTCGAGCCGTAACGAATGGCGGTGTTTTGAAAATTCGAGACAGCACTCTTCATGGAAACCGTGACGAAAGCCAATCAGGCGCAGCCATCTTCACGAAGGGCAATTTGGAGGTCATTAACAGCACGATTTCCAATAACTTTGCGAAAACAGGCGGCGGTGTGTACGTGCAGGAAGGGGTTGCGAGTTTTGTCAACACTACGGTGGCAAATAACCGAGCGACCGAAGAGGGAGGTGGGATTTCGATCGCATACGGAGATGTGAAAATTTTCAATTCGATCATAGCAGGCAATTTCAATATCCAAGGAAACGAGCCAAGTGACCTAGTTGGTAAGGTAACGGCGGACAGCAGCAACAACCTTGTTGCCGGCATCAGTTCCGCAGGTGGCCTTGAGCATGGCAAACGTGGCAACATCGTTGGCGTCAGCGATATCTCAACGGTGATCGACACGAAACTGCAGCCCAACGACGGATACGCTCCGACTCACGCTCTGGTCGCCAACAGTCTTGCCATCGACAAAGGCGATAATTCGTTGTTTACGTCTAATGTATTGAAAGACCAGCGGGGCCTACCCAGAATCCAGGGCCAAAAGATTGATATTGGCGCGGTCGAAGATGTTGGCCCAACGATCGAGGTAACCAATGAAGGCGATTCCGGGGATGGCTCGCTGCGTGCGGCAATCGAAATCGCCAACAAGAATGGTGGATCGCACACGATCCAATTTGCTCCAAACGTCCGCACAATCTCGGTTAATGGGGCTCAGTTGCAACTTACGGTAACTGGACCGGGCAAGAAGACGACGATCCAGGGGCCGGTGACGATCAAGCTAAGCAACCAGTCTCTATTGGTAGCTACCGGTGTATTCGCGGAATTTTCGAATCTCGATATTACGGGAGCGACACAAGGGGCCATTACCAATTCCGGGAGCTTAGTGGTTCAGTCCAGCACCCTGCGTGCAAATAAGAACGCGAATGGTGGCGGAGCCATTACCGGAATGGCCGGTCTGGTGACTGTTATCAATAGCACCATTTCAGGCAACGAAGGAAATGATGGTGGTGCGATTCATCTCGACCGTGGCGCTAAGGCGGTCGTTGTTAACAGCACACTGACAAACAATAAATCGACTTCTGGAGGCTATGGCGCAGGGATCGATTCAATCGACTCTGATGGACCTGCTGTCACGATTCACAATTCGATCATCGCCGGAAACTTCAATAACAACGCTCCCCACAACTTGGAAGGTAATGTAACAGCGGACAGCAGCAATAATTTGGTGGGAGAAAGAAATGGAGGCCTGAAGAAAGACAAAAACAACATCCTGGATGTGTCGGATCTCTCCAAGGTGATCGGCCCGTTGAGCACCAATGGTACTCACCCTCTGGTGTTGGTTGGCAGTGAACCGAACCCTGCCATCGATGCTGGTGATTTCGCACGATTTTCGACGCAGCTCGAAGACCAGCTAGGTAATCCCAGAATTGACGGCGACGGCATCGATATTGGTGCAGTTGAGTACCGGTTCGAAACATTTAAAGATATAGACGTCGACGGATTACGGTTCCGTACCACCGGTAAGTTTGAGACTAAAGCCCGGGTCTCCACGTCGAAGGGCGTCGTAGACATCGGTTTGGTTCCGACTTCTTCGGCAGCGTTTGCGCCACTGCTACGCCTCCGCGGAGGCATCGAAATCAGCACCGATTCTGCAGGCAAATCCTTTCTCAGTACCACCGGCAGGATCGCAGCGTTGACTCAAGGCAAGATGCTGGAACTGATGCATGGGGTCGTTAAGGCGGCTGTTAATGGTGGGCCAATTCAGAAAATCCTCGTGCCTCTCGCGGATCTCAAGTCGGCAACGGGGTTTGTGATAGATAAGGATCAAGCAATCGAGTCACGAGTATCAGAGAACCAGAATTTTAGGCCTGCAAGTCTGGCGGTGGGCAACTCCGGGCTGAAGATGTCCGGTTTCCTATCTTTCGACGCCTTGAATGGGGCAGGGGTTAACCTAGATGGTACACGCGATTACTTTTCGACGAACGCCACCACAGCGACGGCCATCATCGAAGATGTCAACTTACCGTTGCGAACAGTCACGAACAGGGTGTTATCAAAAAAGGATCCTATTCTCCTAAAACTAGGCCAAACCCTCTATGCGTTTGCTGACGCTGACGCATTCATAAGATACGACGGCTCAGGCCGTTTCCGTTTGGGAGGGACTGCTCATTTGACGTTTGATGGTGGAAACGCGGAGTTGCAGTTCGGCACCAATGATGTCGATTCGCATCTGGTCATTCTTGATGGCAAAATCCAGCTGGACGGAACGAAAGTCGCGACCGTCAAACAGTATTCCATTGCGAATATTAAGTTTACATCCACAGTCCCAACTAACAGGGTCAACATCGATTTTGTTGGCAATCAGCTGAGTTTTCGGGGTACTTTTAAAGGCGGAACCGAAATGGACGCCGCGTTCGACGACGATCAAACGCAATTGACAGAGGAGCAAAAGAAGGAAAAGGCCGCTCTTGCGGAAGCTTTGGGCCCTAAGTTCGAGGTCGCACCATCGAATATCGAATGGTCGCTCATTGATGGTCGGGTGCAGAAATTCGAATTCACAATCGACGAATTCAGGATTGGGCCCACACTAGTTCTAACGAACCGATCTGAAAGTAATGATAAGCGAATGAGGTTCTCCTATGATCCTGCAAACCATCAATACACCATCCTCGGACGTGAACAAACACTAACACAGTCGCTCGGTACCGAAGCAAAGGGTGTGCCAAAAGGAAATTTGGTGTTGAATGTCGGTTTGAATGAGCTTGTCGAATTTAGTTTTGCTCGAAAGCCGCAGGTTGTGACCGGTACCGGAATTGTTATCACCAATGGTCGAATTGATGCGTTCGAAATCCCCATAGACGAATTAATCGGGACAGATAAGATCGTATTTACGCACGACTACAAGCAATTCAGCAATCAAGTCAGCAAGTTCGCAGCGCACTACGATCCTTTGAGAAAGCAGCTCAAGATTGTCGGACAGGCGAAAGTGCGAGCCCAAATAGATAGCCTTCAGAATAATTCTCCGATCAGTTTTGGAACTGTCGATACTACAAAAACAACTTTAGACGGCGTCGATGTATCTAGGAACGCAATTGTTTACAGTTTGGTAGACTTTGACAACGCCGGATTTACGTTGACAGGAAGCGGCATCGAAGCCGTGTACGATATTACAAACGGGCAGGTAGCCTATGAAGGTAGTGGCACCTGGACCAGTAACGCCCGCAATAGCTTGGGGGCAGGGTCAGTCGTTCCCTTAAATAGTGACATCTTTCCCAAGTTTCGTTTGGACGGAACATTGTCGGTCCCGGACCGCGAGGGCAATCGGCTGAGTACTTTAGTAGCAGGAATGGAACTGCGAAATATAAGGCCCAGCAATTCGGCGGCACCATTTTGGACCTTAACGCCAGCAAACGGCTCCAAAATGCAGATTCAAGTTGATGGAAATTACGTTCCGATCGAGATCAAAAGCGGGAAGCCCATCGAAGCAAGTTACCGAGAGATTACTTTTACGGAGCAGTTGGTCGTCAAAGAAGGGCTCTTCATAGAGGGCATGCAGATTCTTGGGAGCGGAGTGATTACCGAAATAAACGGGGAACTTGTTTACAAGTCAGACGGGCCGGTCAAGGTGAAGCTCGGCGACACCGAGTTGTTAACGGATGAAATTTCCCTGACGCTGGAACTGAATGCTGGCAATTTGACACTGAAGAATGGCGAGAAAATCAACCTTAAGCCCGGAGGAAAGATTCAAGGCGTTGAATTCCTAGAAGGTGTAGAAGCCGTTTATCAGAAACCCAATTCGTCCAATCCCGATAGCAAGAACACGGGTTTCAAACTATCAGGCCCGGTGAAACAGCCCAAGGTTGCACCCAACGGTACGACTATTCCCGGGGAAACCACAACCCTAAATCTTAGCGGCTCTATCCAGGGCGGCGCAGTCACCGGATTGGAGGCGTTGTTGCTGCCGAATGCCATCACGATTGCCGGAATCGCATTGCCCACCGATAACCTGGCGGAAGTTACGGGATTCAAAGCAACAGATTTTAATAATCTCGGACTGAAGCAAGGGCAGTTCATCCCAGGAAGCACAAGGAAGTTTACCGGTATAACCACGTTCGACGTAGGGGGCACCAAGATCCAGTTGGATCTCGGCAGTAAAGATAATACCGCCGGCGGAATCGTTTTTGAATCAGGTTCTAACAACGGCGGTTTAAGGAGTCTGGGAGGTACGGTCAATGTCGTAGACATTGCTGGCAATCCAGTACCTTTTAAGTTCGGTGGCGTTGAGATAACGCCCGTCGGTCTTTCGTTGAGTTATGACTTCGTTGGCAAAACACTGGCTATTTCTGGCGGCGCCAAGTTCAAATTCGCGACAACCACGAAGAGTCAGCCACAGACAGGAGGTACGACAGGAGGTACGACAGGAGGTACGACAGGAACTCCGGCGCAAGAGCCGGAAATGGTAGAAATTGAAGTTAACCTGTCGCTAGAAGTTTCAGAAGGAAGAATAACGAAACTCAGCGCCGAACTTGGCACAGATAAGGTAATAAAACTATTCGGCCTGGAGCTGAAGTTTAAAAAAGGTGGCTTCAGTTACGACTCAAAGAAGGATGAATTCGCCGCTTGGGGAACAGCCGAACTAACGACTGGCCAGGGTGAAGAGCAGCCTGCGGGCCAGACTGGAACTCCGAAAAAGAAGGAGTCGTTCTTCAAGGGGGTTGAAATCAGTTTGGGTAGTCCCCCAAGCGTAGACAACGTAAGTCCCGATAAAGCAAAAGAGAAGTTCATTACTGGAGTAACGAAGGCTAATCCTGCAGTTGTAACGGTAAAAGGACACGGTTACTCAACCGGCGATACGGTAACCATTAAAAACATTATAGGCATGTCGCAACTAAATGGATCGTTTGTGATAGGCGGAGTGACAGAAGACAACTTCACTCTCATGGACGCCGACACATTAAACCCCGTCGATTCGAGGTTGTTTACAACATATGTAAGCGGGGGGCAGATCTCGTTGGACAACGTATTCGAGCACCAAGGGGCAGCGTTCAAGACAAATGCTGCTAAACCGGGCATCTTGATTAAGCAAGGAAAACTCGAATCGATCAATATTGGAGTCACAGCAGACTTTGAACTGTTTGGTGTTGCTGCGAAGCCAAACCTAAACGTCGAATATACTCGTAGTAGTGGTGAATTGGTATTGACTGGCGGATTGGAGGTCACGATCGACATTGGCCCTAAAAAAATAACCGCCAAAGGTGCGTTCCCTGGCAAGGGCCTGCTGATCAACACCAAGACCGGTCAAGTCGAACTCCGTGGGCTCGAACTAAGCGCTGAAATTGCCATCGGGCCTTTGAAGGGCAAAGCCGCTTTTAAGTACGAACTTGATGACGAAGGCGAAGTAACGATCAGTGGCGAGGGAGAAGTGACCTTTCCAGGAGGGCTGACGGTCGGCGCCGGATTCGAATATTCGAACGGAGGGCTGAACGCCATCAACATCAAAGTCTCCAAAGAGAATCCGGGGATTCAGATCGGCAACACGGGAGTGTTCCTGACGAGCATTGAAGGCTCGATTAAAGGATTCACAGATCCGTGCAATTTGAAAGTCGCGGTGAAGGTAACCGGAAGTCTCGGCCCCACGATCAGCGTCTTCGGTGTAACGGCAAGCTTGGTCCGGGTGTCAGGAGAGCTCGCATTCGAGGATATTAAGGAAAAAAAGGATGGCAAGGAGACGTGTGACGCGGGTGCGAAGTCGGTAGAGACGAGCTTGACGCTTACAGGAACGGTCTCGGTACTGGAGGGTTTAGTCGGTGAGGCCACAGGCAGTGTCAAAATCTACTTCACAGGCGACAAATTCGTCGAAGTGCAAGCGAATATGCGACTGTATCCTGGTGGCATCTTCCGCGGAGATCTGTTATTCGTAGTCGATCGCAACTTCAACGTGACTTTTGATGCGAGGCTGGCGGTCACCGTTCCGGATCTTGTGCCTATCATTGGGGGCCAAGAACTCGGAACGTTCCGGGTCTACTTGCAGATCCGTCCGAATAATGACCGCCGTGATGACTTCGCTAAGGTGAGCGTAAATGTGGATCTGTTTCTTCTCAAAGGAAGCGTCGACATTACAGCTAACTTTGCTGGCGAACTGTTTGGTCTTGCCAGTGGCTCAGCCGGGTTTTGCCCATTCTGTGTTACAGTATCCCAAGATTTTTTCGTGCAACTCCCAGGCAGTGGGCAACGCGATCTGGTCTTCCTGGTTCCCGACACGCAGAGCGAATTGAACGGCTTTCATTCGAACTATGACGCTCCCCCGCCGGAACTGATTATCGGTGAGGTGATATTGGATCCCGATGGCCCCGGCGGCACCGTCCGTTTCACTGGTTCATCGCAACTTCCCAACACGACGACCATCGAACTCTTTGTCGATAAAGACGCAGACGGACACGATGGCCATTTACTTGCGAGTGGTCTTGCGTTTCGTGAAGGTCAGCAGAGCTACTACTGGTCGGACCTAGCCGCCTTTTCGTCCGTGCCTTACGCTCCAAACGAAAAGCTGTATGTCTACGGTCGGATCCATGATGGCGCTACATTTCCGGTACAGAGCAACTATTCCCAAGCTATCATAGCACCGAACTTCAGTCCATCGATTTCATTGCCGGGCGAACATAGCTTCGGAACCAACCAGCGGCTGGTGTTTTCCTCCAGCCAGCAGAACGCCATCTCTATCAGCGATCCCCTAGCCGTTCATGACCCCAGTGCCAAGTTGGTAGTAACCCTGGGGGTTGGTCGCGGCAAACTGTTCCTCGATCCGCAGCAGGCCACTCCATGGACCAACGTTAATAACCCGACCGACGTGGACGGCATCGAAGGCACCGGGGTCAGTGATGCCCTTCAGTTGATTTCGATGCTGAACGACCCGGCCATTCAGGCCACTGGCGGTCGTTTGCCATCCCAACGTTCGACATCTAGCGGCACGCCTATGTATGACGTTAACGGGGACGGCAAGATCACGGGTGCCGATGCTGCGGCACTCTCAGACGCACTGCTGAATCCGGACAACGCTGCGATACTTGAACTTTTAGCGTTGGGGGCAATCGTACAAGGCGATGGGAGCGGACGCCTGCAACTGATCGGAACGGCTGCCGAAATTAACGAATTGCTCGATGGCTTGACGTATCAATCTTACGAAAACGCCTACTTCGGCGACCGCCTGGATGCGACGGTCAACCGATTCCCAGAATTCTCTCAGAGTGTCCACGAAGTTTCGATTCCGTTGACAGCACGAGCACTTACGGTGGGGGCAACCGACGGTGTCGATTTTCTGCCGATTAGCTATGAGCAAGGTTCTCAGGCGGCCCGTCTGTTGGGAGACGTCCGGATTGCCAGCGCGATGTCGGGGCACATCCAATCGGCCATGATAAAGATTGATGGTTACGATCCCGATAAAGATGTACTGTCACTGCCACGGCACGAACAAATATCGCTTGGCATTTACGCGTCGTTTGATTCGACAACCGGAACAATGCATTTAACCGGTTCTGGCTTGATCCACGAATACCGGCGAGCTATCGAGCTGACCACGTTCAGTTCACAGGGGACGGGTGAGCGCACATTGCGAGTTCATTTGAGCGATGCAGCTTCCAACGTTGCGGACACCGGCGTTACGGTTCAAATCATCGCCATGAACCAGGCTCCGGTTGTGAAAACGGGTCTGGGATCCACCTACGTCTCCGGCAGATCCACGGCAGTCTCGCTACTGCCATCGATCACCGTCCAAGATACCGATAGTGCCACTCTGCGGCATGCTGTGATCACTCTGGATGCCGATTCGTACCGTCAGGGTGAAGATGTCCTAACCTACGAAACCGCTAACAACATCACGGGGCGATTCGATGCCCTGAAAGGTCAATTGGTTCTGACCGGTGAAGCGGGACAGCGTGCTTGGTCCGTAGCACTGGCAAGCGTGAAATACCGCAACACGCTAGCCACCGCCACGCCGGGAATTCGTCAGATCAACATCAGCGTGGATGATGGCAGTGCGATGAACTCAACTGGCCATGCGCATCAGCGATTGTTGGTTTTGGCTGCCAATACCACTCTGCAAAGCGTCGTTATCGGTAACCTGCCGACCGTATCGGCTACCGTAGTCAACGACGACGGCACCATCACGCTGGCTCCGGAACTGACTCTAACCGCAGGCAGCTTAGCAATCGATTCGCTAGTGCGAGTCGACGTGAAGATCACCGGCAACTTTATCGCGGGCAGCGACTTCCTCAGCGTTGACGATCTGCTAGTGGGCATGGACAGCAGCTATGACGCGATGAACGGCGTGCTGACGATCACGGGCGATGTACCGGTCGAATTGTACGAGTACGTTCTACAGGGCGTCAATTATTCCAATCGCAGCTTGGTGCACGATGGTGTTGCTCGCACTATCACCTTCACCGTATTCGACGGCTTCACCGCGGCCGAACCGAAATCGATGACGGCTAGGTTTGAAGCCCTGCCCGTCGTTCAGGCCGGGATGGAACTGCTGGTGTACGAAACCGGCAAGACGACTCAGCTACTCGATCCGAATATCAGCGTGATGTATGCCGGCAACATGCTGACTGGTGCGACCATCGGGTTCATCAATGACTACCTGGGCGATCAGGACCGCTTGCTGTTCACTAATCAAAACGGCATCACCGGCAGCTTTGACTTAGAAACCGGTTTGCTCACTCTATCCGGTTCGGCGACCGTCGCGCAGTATCAGGCCGCATTGCGTACGGTCCAGTACACCAACACGCGAGTGAATCCGTTATCAGGACTCAAGCAGTTGGGTGTCTACGTGCAGGACGGCGATACATTCAGCGATTCGATCTATCTGTTGCTGGAGGTTGACACAAAGCACGTTGCCTCGACGGTCACCGCGACCACGACCGCAATCGCCTTCACGGAGGGCAACACACCGATTGTGGTGGCAGCCGATATCACTATTGGCGGGCACGATGAAGCTCACGAAAGCGGTCGCGGCGCCGTGTTCGTGACATCAGCCACTGTCTTCATCGACGGCTACGTGCTAGGTGAAGATGTGCTCACCTCCGATGTCTTTGAAAGCGAACCCGATGCCGACGGTGATACTTTTGTCATCGATAGTGTTTTCGACGTCGAAAACGGAGTGCTTTTCCTAAATGGCCGGGCAACCCCCGAGCAATATCAACGCGTACTTCGCAGCATTCGATACGAGAACGTCAGTGCCGCTCCGTCGACGAATTCTCGGGAGTTGCTGATTTCTGTCGCTCAGGGAATGTCATTCGCGGAGGCACCGCTAATCACCGTCACGGTGACGTCTTTAAATGACGCGCCGACGCGAATTGTGGCTCCGCCGGCTTCCGCTCCACTACTGGAAAACGCAATTCACGGATCGCTGGGACTGGAAGCGATTAACTACGCTCCGCCATCTCCGCAACAGCCTTACCTGGTTCTGACGGTTAGCAGTGTTCCGGCAGCGTCACTCGGCTCTATCGAACTGACACGTGCCTCCGGAGTCATTGTCGCCGCAGTCGGCGGCGTGTACACGCTGGACGAGATCCGCAGCGCGGTCTTTGTGCCTGCGTTGAACGCAAGCGGTACCGGAACGTTTGTGTTCACCGTCGCAGGCTTTAACCCGATCCTGAGTCAGCCCGATCCGGCTCAGTTGATCGAATCGATCCGTATTGAAGTCGCTGGCGTTGATACTGCGAACCCTGGCGCTGCGTTTGTGGCTCAGGTATTCCGCGATCTGCTCGGCCGCAATGCAACGCAACAAGAACTGGACGCACTGGATTCGAAATTCGTCTTTGCCGAACTGAGCGACAAGGGACTGCGTGAGGACGTCGTTGCTGCTATTCGAGGAAGTCGCGAATACGGCCAGCGCGTGGTGACGGAGGCCTACGAGCGTCTACTTGGTCGAGCGCCGACTCAGGCCGAAATAGAACCGTGGCTCGCTACCGAAAAGATTGTAGAAAGTTTCGCGGACGGATTATTGCCGGCCACGCTGCAATTGAGCGAACCTGACGCGGCTGGAGCAATCGAATTTCGGAACGGTGCCGTCATTTTTAGTGACCAGTTCAGCACTCCGTTCAGCCTGCAAACGGTCGACAGCAATCTTTTGAAGCAGAACTTCACCGCCGAAGTGACGGTATCGATTTCGGCGACAATCAGCGAACTCGGTTTCTTCCGTGCGGCCGACTTGGCGAGTTTTGTGGAAGTGGTGGGCAGCTCGGCGTATGTCCTCTATGAGCCCAGTGGTGTCATGCGGATATTGGACATGAACAACGCGGCGAGTATCAGTGAGCTAGGTTCCTTTGTACTGCCCGGAACTGCGTTTGGCCTAAAGGTGGTGGGCAACAAGGCTTATGTTGCCGGCCAGGGGGGGCTGCGGGTGTTGGACGTAAGCAACCCGGCGAATATCACCGAGCTCGGTTTCTTCTTTTCGGATTACAGCGGGACGGCGTTGCAAGTGGTGGGCAACACTGTTTATATGACCAACGGAATTGGTTTGTTGGTGTTGGACGTCACTGACCCGACGAACATCAGCGAACTCGGTTTCTTTGAGACACCCGGTCAAGCCGAGGATGTGCTGGTCGTCGGTAATATCGCCTATATCGGTGATAGTGACAGTGGCCTGCGGGTGTTGAACATCAGTAACCCAGCAAACATCAGCGAGCTCGGCTTCTTTGATACACCAGGTAGCGCCCGTCGCGTGGAAGTGATCGGCAACATCGCCTATATCGCTGATAACTACAGTGGTCTTCGAGTGTTGGACGTCAGTGCCCCGGGAAACATCATTGAGCTTGGTTCCTTCAACACGATCCAGGCTGCCTTAGATGTGAAAGTAATCAATAGTACCGCCTATGTTGCGATTTGGAATGGTTTACTGGTTTTGGACGTTAGAAATCCCGCGACCATCAGCAAGCTCGATTCCTTCGACATTAACGCCGGTATATCGTTTGGTGTGGATGTTATCGGTAGCACCGCCTATGTCGCGTCTTACTACGATGGTCTCAGGGTGTTGGACGTCCCGTCCGCTGAGGATAGGGGCGACGGGGCTGCGTACTTCGGGTTGGAAACCGGTGATGGGTTGGCGAACAGACGGCTCCGGGTTGCTGCCAATCAAGATTCATCCACCGGTCCAGATCATACATACATGGGAGGTGCAGGGACTCACCGTCTGCAGGTGCGCTGGAACGCCTTAAACCAAACGGCGGTCTTCGCGATCGATGAGGACTACACCGGTGGCGACTTTGTGGCCGACTATACTTTCCATGAGTTGAGTGCCAACATCAATCTCGAGCGTTTGTACTTCGGCAGCGGAGCAGGCACGTCCTTTGATGATTTTGTGGTCACGTTTGAAAAACGTGAAAATCGCTTGGACGAAGTCAACAATCATATCCTCAGCAGCCCGGAGTACTTTACGACAGTCGGCGGTGGTTCCTTTGACACCTTTGTGCAGGCCGCGTTTGATGATCTGGTGAATCGCGAACCAACGGCAACGGAATTGGATGCAGCCGTTTCGTTGCTACGCTCCGGAACAAGTCGTGCAGACATCGCCCGCCAGATTGAGTTCTCCGACCAGGCCACTGGCATTGTCGCTGATCAGCTGTTTGAAGACCTGCTGCGGCGAACAGGCAATCGGTTTGAAACCGTCGATACCGCACGGAGGATTCGCGATCTTGGATCTCAAGTTGTCATCAACGGCATGGTGGCTTCGACCGAGTATTATGTCCGCTACGGCACACAGACCAGCTCGGATTCTCGTAGCACGGAAGAAATCGAAGCAACCAATGCTGAACTGATTCGTCAATGGCTCGCGGGCACACCCACGGTCGGGAACTCGCAGGTCACGAACGACTTTGATGCTGTGGGAACGATCAGCACCGACGGCCGAGCTCACGGCGGCGGTACCCTGATTGCGTCTCAGTATGTGCTAACGGCCGCTCACCTTGTCGAGGGTAAGGATATCAGTTCACTGACGTTCTCCGTCGGCCTCACGAACTATGGCCTGGAAGAAGTGCATGTGCATCCGGATTATTTGCGAAAGTTCCTGGGCACCGAAGACGGCAACGACATTGCCATCCTGAAACTGAACCGTCCCGTTGTTGATATTGCCCCTGCCTCACTTTGGGTAGGCGACTTGTACGGCGGTGACTCATTGACTCTCGTCGGCTTCGGACCGCATCCCGGCGATGACGGCTTCGGCACCAAACGCTTAGGTACGACTCCGATCGATGGGCTGACTCGTAACCTTGTGACGTGGACTTATGACGGAGCGCACGAAGCAACGACGGTTCCCGGAGATTCCGGCAGCCCACAGTTCCTCAAGCAAGGTGAAGCCTACTACGTCGCGTCGTTGACTTCGGGGGGAACTCACCAGGCTCTTTCGCTCGGAGACTTTGCCTATAACACGCGAGTTTCGTCCTACTTCGATTGGATTGATAGTGTCACCGATTCTCAGGTAACCCGAAGCGTAAGCGAGGAACAAGGCCTGTCGTTCACAGCTTCCTCGGTAACGCGTCCGATTTTTCCGTCTAGCTTTGTCACCTTCAACAACCACGCCAGCGTGGAGTTGTCCGGTAACGACCTGCTCATTCAGGACATCAGCACCACGGGTGACGACAATGCGTTCTACATTAGCACGACAGCGACTCATGTGGTGATTTCCGATGCTCATCAGAAGCTGACCACATCGATGACGGGAACGACCGGCAGCAACACGCACACGATCACGGTGCCGCTAAGTAGCTTCTCCGGCAACATCGTTGTCCGCAGTGCAGGCGGTAATGACATGATCGATGTCACCACGCCATCGCGACGGGTCAACATTGACGCTGGTGATGGAACGAACCGCTTGGTAGTTAATGGCTCCGATGCCGCTGGGGCCGAAGAGTTCTTCGTTCGCAATTCGTCGACAGTTGCAGGAAGAATCGAAGTCGCCATGCCAACCACGACATCAGGCGGCGCATACATCGTCCAGGCCACCAGGATCCAATCGCTGGAACTGAATACTGGCGCTGGCGACGACACCGTCCGACCGCAAGACCTATCTGGATTGACCACTCCGCTGGTCAACTTCGTGATAAACCTTGGCGACGGCAATGACGTGCTCCATGGGGCCAACAGCACAATTGAAATGATTGTCGATGGCGAAGACGGAGACGATTTACTGATCGGTGGAACAGCCAACGATGAGCTGACCGGCGGCTTCGGCGACGACAGCCTCGCGGGCGGCCCAGGTGACGACACCTATGTCTTTGACGCCGACGACTTCCTCGGAGCCGATATGATTTCTGAAAATCCCGGCGAAGGTTCTGATACGCTCGATTTCTCTCCGACGGACTTCAATAGTATCGGCATCGACCTGCGAAAGACGGTTTCTCCGCAAGCGGTTACTACCAGCAACAACCTGATTATCACCCTTTCCGAGAACATCGAAAACGTCACCGGTGGTTCGCACGGGACCGCGATCATTGGGAATTCGGGTGTGAACATTCTCCGCGGTGGCAACGGCGCGGACTATATCATCGGCGGCGGTGGAGCAGACCAGATCTTTGGCGAAGGGAGCGCGGATATTCTGCATGGCTCGTCTGAATCACAGATCGACGGCGGGGCAGGTGCTGATTCAACGGAGTTTTCAGGGGCCGAAATTTCATTCCCGAACAATCTTTCGCCGGTTTTTGTTATATCAGGCACTGTACCGGGAACGAACTACGACCAGGTGCGTGTTTCCGGTGTCGGTCGAACGGTAGCACTTGGTGGAAACTTGGAAGTTTCTCTCGACAATTTCGTTCCTCAGGTTGGCAATCAGTTCACGATCGTCGATCTGCAAGATGCTTCGTCCGTCATCAACGGTACTTTCAATCATGATGGCAAGTCGCTCGCCGAAGGGGACACCTTCACGGCAGACGGACATCGTTTCAGAATCAGCTATGTAGCCGGAAACGGCAATGACGTTTCGCTAACACATGTGGAACGACTGCCGGGCGCGGACACCGTAAGGATTCCAAAGTTCGGTGAAGTGGATGTCATCATCGACGGCAATGACGTCGTCGTGCAACAAAAAGCAACGGAGTTGTTGCGAAAGCCGGGCAGTCAACTGCAACTGCAAGGGCTGCATCTCACGGGCACCGCTGGCGACGATACCTATAACATCGCCAATCTCGCCGCCGTGTATACCGGTCTGGTTGGTGGCAATGCTGGCGCAGGGTACGACACGCTGCGACTGACGGGTAGCGGGCAGGCCCTTGACCTGACATTGATTTCAAACGAACTGCGGGAGTTCGAGATGATAGACATCATCGGTGGTGGCAACAATTCGTTGAAACTCGACGTCAATGCAGTTCTTGCTATCTCGCAAGCGACACGCACGTTGCGAGTGCAGCATGACGATAGTGGCGTCATCGAGTACGGGAACGGATGGGTCACAGAAAAACCGGAGATCGTCGACAACCAATTTGTTCACGTTCTTCGTCAAGGTAATGCCAAGATCGAAATCGTAAATGCTAGGCCATACCACCATCCACTTCGAGCTCTCGACACCGATGATGACGGCGGTATTTCGCTCTTCGATGTGTTGGCTGTAATCAACCGAATCAACCTAGAAGGACTTGGCGAATTGGCAACTCCCACATCGATCTCGGACCAGACTCCGTTCTACTACTACGATGCGAACCGTGACGGGTTGGTCTCGCCGCTTGACGTGTTAATTGTCATCAACTTCATCAACAATCGGACTGGAAACGCAGAAGGAGAGGCAAGCTTGGAGCCATTTCTACTGCCGGTGGTCTCGCAAAACATTCCGCAATTCGATGCGGTATCTCGACAGAACGGCCGCATGAGTAGTGCCGAAGGCGAGTTTGTGACCAATGCCAGTGTGGCGTTGGCAGGCTTCACGCAGTTTGTTGACGACGATTCAGTGAATCAGGATGAGCTCGCCTCGTTCGATGCCGCCCTAGAGGATTGGTGCAGCGATTTGGACCTAGCATCCTTCAATCCGCGGGATGTCGAAGATGACGACGAAGAAGATAGCCTGAACTACGAAGAGGAGTTTGATTTGTATTTCAGTGCCTTCGGCGACAAATTCATTTGAGCGGTGTGAAGTTGTATGAAATCGAGTCCGGTCGAAGGGTCGTGAATTCTATCGTAGCCTAGCGGTGAGAGGCATCGAAAGAAATCACGTCTTCGACTACTCGCGGTGGGAAAGTACACAACTGCAAGGAACGCAAGTATCCAATCATTAAATGCAATGATTAAACTTGCTTATCTTGAAAGCGCACCTAGCGTTGGAAGATGCATTTCGAAAAGTCATCGTTCGAATTCTCGCTGCGTGCCGAACCGTCGTGCGAGCCTCTCCCGTTGACCTAGACATTCAGGGATTCGCTGGCTTCGCAGAGCCTTACTTGGCCACAAACTGACTCAGGTAGCGATAGCTCTGAGCGAGCGATTCGATCCTGGTCTCTTGGCTACCTTCGTAAACGCGATCTTCGACTTCCACACAAACCGGCCCCGTATAGCCAGCATCCCCAAGCACGGAGAAAAATTGAGACCAATCGATTTCGCCTAAGCCGGGTAACTTGGGTGTGTGGTAGAGCTTCGGATGAGCGAACACGCCAACTTCATTCAGGCGATGCCGATCAACTCGAACGTCTTTCGCATGCACATGGAAAATGCGATCGATGAAGTCCCGCAATGGACTGATGTAGTCCATGCATTGCCACACCATGTGGGACGGGTCATAATTCAGTCCCAACATGGGACTGCCAAGGTCGGCAAACAAACGACGCCAAATCGCTGGCGTCGTGGCGATGTTCTTACCACCGGGCCATTCGTCTTCACTGAATAGCATCGGGCAATTCTCAATGCCGATTCGGACGTTCATCTTTTCCGCCAAGTCGATGATCGGCTTCCATGTGCTCAACAGACGCGGCCAATTGTCATCAACACTTTTGGTGAAATCGCGCCCAATGAACGTGTTCACTTGATTCAAACCCAACTTCGGGGCAGCAAGAATCACTTCCATCAAATGCTCGACGCTACGCGAACCTTCCGCAAGGTCAGGGGACAAGCAATTAGGATAGTATCCCAAGCCGCTTAGCTTGACACCGGTCGAGGCCGATAACGCATGGATGCGAGCAATCTTGGCATCATCCAAGGATAGAACATCCACATGGGTCACGCCCGCATAGCGACGTTCTGCCTTGCTGGGTGGCCAGCACATCGCCTCGATGTACTTGTATCCAATATTCGCTGCGATGCCGAACAGATCCTCCAGAGAAACGTCTGGTAGGATCGCGCTGACGAATCCAAGCTGCATCATAATCTTTAGATTTCAAGGAATAAACGGGCTGGATCTTCAATCACTTCCTTGATCGTCTTCAAGAAAGTAACGGCTTCACGTCCATCAATAATGCGATGATCATAAGTCAAAGCCAAATACATCATCGGCCGAATCACGACCTGGCCATTCAGAGCAATCGGACGCTCCTGGATGGAATGCAAACCAAGAATCCCACTTTGAGGAGGATTCACAATCGGGGTCGAAAGCAACGATCCATAGATTCCACCGTTGCTGATGGTAAACGTGCCCCCTTCGAGATCGGAAGGAAGCAGCTTGTTCGCAGAAGCCCGAGCTGCATATTCACCGATCGTTCGTTCGATTTCGGCGAAGCTCATCTTTTCTACATTGCGCAGTACCGGTACGACCAGACCTTTGCCTCCACCGATCGCGATACCGATATCGCAATAGTGACGGTAGACAACATCGTTGCCGCGAATCTCAGCGTTCACCGAAGGATATCGCTTTAATGCTTCACACGCAGCCTTGGCGAAGAAGGACATGAACCCTAACTTCACGCCGTGCTTTTCAGCGAACTGATCCTTGTACTTGTTTCGCAAATTCATAACGGGCTGCATGTCCACTTCGTTGAAAGTGGTTAACAGCGCTGCATTGTGCTGAGCCTGAACGAGCCGGGATGCGATCGTCCGGCGAATCATGCTCATCGGCTTCACTTCTTCGGCCCGGTTGGCGGTTCCCTGTTGCAGGACTTGCGAAGGAACGGAAGTGGCTGTTTTGGCGGCCGGAGCGACGACGCTGGTCACCGCTTTGCTAACATTCGCAGCGACGGCCGCAACCGTCCCGCTGGCTCCAGAAACAATCGTACCGGCGGCCGCTGCCGTTTGAGAAACAAATCGAGCGACATCTTCCTTCAGTACGCGTCCGCCCGGTCCAGTCGGTGCAACTTGCGATGCAACCAGTTGGTTATCGTCCAACATTCGCTGAGCCGCCGGCATGACTCGAGCAGGTTCCGAAGCAGGGGTAGTGCCGGCCGAGCTTGGCGCGACTTCTGCTGCTGGAGCTACTGCTGGTGCGGCTGCAGGCTTGGCGGCGGGCTGAAACGTTGCAATAACGTCGCCTACGGAAGCAAATTCCTCGCGCTGCTTCAGAATCTTGACCAACACCCCGTCTTCCGGAGCGGAAATCTGGACTGAGGCCTTTTCCGTTTCCAGATCTACCAGGTCCGTCCCGGCAGCAACCCAGTCCCCTTCCTTCTTAAGCCACTGGCCAATTTGAACTTCGGAGACGCTTTCCCCAACGGACGGAACGATAATGTCGGTCATTTGACGATATACTAATGGGAGTTCTTGATGAAGCAACAGATCTGCATCTGCAGACAACTAAAGCATATAGCAAGTGATCTACAATGTCACCCGCCTTGAACAACCTGCAAGCCAAGAATCTTCCATGCCAAACTTTAACGACAGAACCGGTTAAGTAAAGAATGCCAGCCCAGCCAGAACCAACAATTGCTTGTTCAAACCCTTCGTATAGGGAATCCTGGGTTTCGCTGGGGAATTCCGATTTAAAAGTAAGCCGGATCGGTTTGGGCTGCTGGCCCATGGCGGGAATCACGTCGATCGGGATTTCAGACGCAGATTCCATCGCGACCGTGCAAGAAGCCCTCGAATGCGGCATCAATTTCTTCGACACCGCTTTTTCCTATGGGTACGACGGTCGAAGCGATGAAATTCTTCGAATCGCACTTCAAAATCGACGCGATCAGGCCATCATCGCTCACAAAGTTGGTTCGCACTGGGACGAGAAAAAAAAACGAGTGGTGGACGGCTCCCCCTCACGCCTGAAAGCTCAGGCTCAGGCTTGCGTGCGTCGCATTGGTTCGGACTTTGTGGATGTGATGTACTTGCATACGCCAGACCCCAATGTCCCCATCGAAGACTCGGCCGGCGCGATCGCAGAAATTTGCAAGTCGGGACTGGCTCGATATGCGGCTGTCTCCAATGTGAACTCGCAACAGGCGGCTCGCTTTGCACAAGTTTGTCCCGTGGTCGCAATTCAGCCGTATTTCAACATGTTCCAGCAAGAAAGCGTTGCAGAACTCCAGCCGTTTGCTAGCAGCCACCAAGTTTCGCTCGTTTGCTATTGGATCTTGATGAAAGGCTTGCTGTCCGGGAATTTGAAAAGAGATCACCAGTTCGATCCAAATGACCGGCGGCTGACTTATCCCATCTTTCAAGGCGAAGCGTGGCAACGTGCCCAAGACTTACTGGACAAGCTTCGTTCTCTGGCGAACGATTTGCAATGCACCGTGGCTCAATTGGTGACAGCATGGTCTTTGACGAACCCCGGCGTCACGGTCGCTTTGCTTGGAGCGAAACGCCCGGATCAAATCCGCGAAGCAGTGGGTGCCTTAGAGCTGAAACTCTCTCCCGAGACCATCGCCATAATCGGCTCTTGGTGCCAGCCCCGGGCTTAATTCTCTAGCCCTAAACTTCAACTCGAACTTCAACTTCAACTCGAACTTATCACGAGCAAGAGCACGAAGAAACACTACGGCTCCGGGCCGCCTATCTTCAAGTCACCTATTTCTTCTTAGGCTCCAGGCACTTCAAAACACTTTCCGGGACTTCTTCCGTCAAAAAAGCCGGCTCTTTGTCTTTGTTGTCTTTGTCTTTGGGATCGGATGGGTCCGTTCCAAACGGAGTATCGCTGGAAAGCGAAAGCACCAAACGGACGGGAGTATTGCGAGGCGGGATTCGATCAGCAAAGCCCTCGAACATCAGGGCCGAATTGGCTTGATCGCTTCGGACGGCAACGTCCATCGTCGAGGTGGTGAAGTTGGATACCGAAATCAGCTCACCGCTATCTCCTAGGTAGTGCGTCTTACCCTCTTCGTCTTTGTACATCTGGCTGCCGGCAAACACCCAATCCCAGGTCATCGCCTTCTTGGTATCGATTCGTCGAATCCAGTTTTGAGCGAGAGTGGCTTTGGGCTTTCCATCCGCATCCAACCACAACGCATAGACTCGAATGGTCGTTCCCGAAGCAGGCTTGAAGGGGTCGAAGGAAGCCGGACTGCCGGGTTTCGCACCAATCGCGAGAAGCCCCGCATGAACCGATTGAGCTCTTGCGATCACAGCCACAATGGCCTCGTGTTCCTTGCTTCCCGCTGGACAAGCGAACAGCTCCAGTTGAACATCGCGTTGAACGATATATCCGTCCATAACCACGAACTGCTCATCGCGATTGATCCAGATTCGATTTTTCGGATGCAGTGGTTTGCAATCTGCGGGAGGTTCAAAAGTGTCATCGACTCGCTTTCGCAGCTCCTCCGGGCTCATCCAAAAAGCTTCTTCATCTGCGTCGGCTGCAATCAAGCTGGAGATTGAATTCAATGCAACGAAAACCAAGCAGACACGAAATGGCACAGCAAAAACAGCAAGCCAGTTGCTCACGTTCCAAATCGCTCGATTCATTTTCCATTCCCCCAATAGTGTTGATTTCCTGCATTCGATACACAAGCACGCCAATCCAACCCGTAGTGGACGAGGCGACGAGGCCCTTACTAGCCGTAGTGGACGAGGCAACGAGGCCCAAGTTATATCCCAACGCAATGATAGCGGGATCTGTAGCCAGATCCACTACCTAGCCGTAGTGGACGAGGCCCAAGCTAACCCGTAGTGGACGAGGCAACGAGGCCCAATCTAACCCGTAGTGGACGAGGCAACGAGGCCCAAGCTATATCCCAACGCAATGATAGCGGGATCTGTGGCCAGATCCACTACCTAGCTGTAGTGGACGAGGCAACGAGGCCCAATCTAACCCGTAGTGGACGAGGCAACGAGGCCCAATCTAACCCGTAGTGGACGAGGCAACGAGGCCCTTACCACATTCACAAAGCAATGATAACGGGATCTGTAGTCAGATCCACTACCATTTAGGTTATTGGACTGTGGATGGGATCTGTAGCCAGATCCACTACCTAGGTATCTCGTTGATGCATTTAGATCGCTCGTTTGCCGAAGACATGCGAGCTCTTAATGCTCGTGATGTTGGAAAGGCTGCCGAGTCGAATGTCCATACCTAAAACCAAATTTTCTGGAAGATAAAAAAGTGTTTTCAATAAACTCTCGTAGGTGCTTGCAACTTGAAAATCTGGAACAACAATTGGCCTTCAGTTGATGGCACGCAGATCGCCCGTTTGCTCGCATCAATTTGACTTGCAATCTTATCTTTAATCGCAAACGTGGACGAGAGACCTATGGACTGGGTTAAGCCCAAACATCGTGCTAGACAGCTAAAAAAATCCGACACCCCGGACGCCGAAGTCTCAGCAAGCAAATGGCTTCAGCAACTGTGCGCCGAAAACGTCGCCCTTTTGCAGTCTTCCTTGCCGGTTCGCGAATCGCAAGCGAAACAGCGTGCTTCCAAAGTTTCTGCCGAAGCATACCTTCGGGCGATGCTCTGGGGCACCGGAGTCTGGGAAGTCGAAAACATCCATCATCAAGAATTCCTAAACGACCTTGTCGAGTCGTTCGGTGGCGACGCTTCTTCCGCCCCCGCCAGCCGCACGAAAACCAAGTCGCGAATTGCTCTCGACGATACGGTGTCCGCCCAAAAAGTGGCTGCTTCCACCAAGATTGGTAAGTGGATTTCTAGCCAACTTCCCAAATCAGGCCACGACCCTTATGTCGCATTGGCTTGCGCTGGCTGGATCCACGCATTGCCCGAGGTCGGTCGCGACATCCCGCCAGCATTGTGGTTGGAAGTTCTTCAGTGCGCACTGACACAAGTCGATCGCGCATGGGCTCAAGGACCCGTCGATGGTATTTTCCCATGGATCGTTTGGTCCTGCGAAGTACCTCTTGCGTTGGCGAAGCAACTGTCACACTTGGGTGGCAAAGATCGAATCGTCAGCGAGACACTGAATCGCATCGCGTTGATGTTGGAAGATTCGTCGGATTCCTCGCAACCGTTCATGGAGCGTGGGGGGCAGAATCTACGAGCACTGCTTGCATGCATCGTTCGATGCCGCTGGTCTGCGGATGCCTTAGGGGCACGAAAGTGGTACCCACCCCAACGAAAAGCCTTGGGCAAACTTGCGATAGCAACTTTGGCTCTTTGCGACGCTGAAGGGCGGCAGCTGTTGTTTGATCGAGACGACACGCTATGCGATGAGGATTTTTGGGTCGCGATCAATCATCTTGCAGGCCAAAACAAGAAGCTTCGATTGGCAACGTCTTGTGCACTGCCTGATCGCATTGGAAAGTCATTGGGCGAGAAATCAGCCAAGCTTCGCAAGGAATCGACCTTGGATGTAACGCTTCCCAAACACAGCCAATATTGGGAAAAGAACTCGATCGTAACCATGCGACGTTCATGGCGAGATCAAGGCAATCGTGTCGCGGTTGATTTTTCGAGCGACGTGATCTGGCTTGATGTTATGGGCGAAGATGGTCAGCGAATTTTATCAGGCGATTGGGATGTCCAAGTCACTCGCAACAAGACTCCGATCCAGTTGGATGTCTCGTGGCAAGAAGTCTGTTGGTTCTCCGATGACGATGTGGATTATCTTGAATTGGAATGCGGCGTCGAAGATGTCTGCAAAATCCAGCGGCAGATCATGCTGATGCGAGACGAAGGGATCGTTTTCTTTGCCGACGCTTTGATCGCTGAGAAGCCGGAAGAATGGTCCTTGCAATCCACTTGGACTGCAGTTGATGATATACGCTTTGAAACTGAAGCGAAAACGAACGAGGGGAAACTGTTACGTACCGGCGTGGAGGATACGACGGTGGCGTTGCTTCTGCCGGTCGCGATTCCAGAATGGCGCCGTTCCCCCAGTCATGGCAAACTCACCTTCAGCGAATCGACTCTTTCAGTACAGTGCAGTGCCAGCGCGAAGACTCTTTACAGCCCGCTCGTGATGTCATTGCGGGGCGCATCAAAGAACCAGTCGTACACATGGCGACAGCTGACGATTGCCGAAGAGCTACAGATCGTTCCTCGCGAGGTAGCCGAAGCGTATCGCGTGCAAATCAATAACGACCAATGGGTCTTTTATCGTTCGTTGAGCCCATGCACACGACGCACGGTGATGGGTTTGCACTTGAATACAGAATTCTACGCAGGCCGCTTCACCAAAGCCGACGGCGAATTCGAACCCATCGTCGAAGTCAACCCAGAATAGTTGCGAAGACAGTTTTCACGGCTAACGCCTACGGTTTAAGCGAGAACGGCGATTAGGTATCGCTAGTCAATTTGGACTACTCGCTGGGCAGTTCGTAGGCTGCGGCTTCGCAGTCGTTGCGGATGACTAGGCGGTTACCTGCTAATGATGGATGATTCCAGGTTTTGCCACTTAAGGCTGTAAACCGGCTGAGCTCCCGATGACTTTCCGGGGTGGCCGCTACCAAAACGATTTCTCCTGTCTCTGCTTGAATGAGAAGCTTGTCGCGAACCAGCAGCATCTGGCCGTGACCGTAACGACCCTTCTTCCAGACTCGCTTACCGTCCTCCAACCGCAAACATGTTAGCAGCCCGTTATCAAGACCGTAGAGATGCTGATCTAAAACGACGAAGTTCGATAACTTTGATTTCAAATGAGACGATCGCCAAATCTCTTCCGTCGCCCAAACGCCACCTTCATTGGTAATCTTTAACAATGCAGTGCCCATGTCGTAGCCTGACGAGATTAGGACGCGAGCACCTTGATCCACGCTGGATGGATCGTCGCACTGGTCCACGATGACAGGTTGCGCAACGTTGACTCGCGAATCCCCTTGAGTCACCCAGGGATGCAAAAACAAAGACTTCCCGTCGATCGAATAGGATCGCAGTCCAGCACCATTGAAGCTTAGGATCTGCGGAACCTGACATAAACGCGATGCGATGGGGGATGCATACGAGGCATGGTCGTCGCCGCATCGCCATCGTTCTTCGCCCGTTTCTGTAGAGAAAGCAACAGCCGATCCACCCGCTCCGGCTCCCGGAGTCACGATCACTAGGTCGTCAACGATCAACGGGGAGCTTGTGGTGCCAAAGTACAAGTTCGAGAGGCCTGGACCATCAAGTAAAGTTTGTTTCCAAATCAATTCGCCAGTCATTAGATCCACACAAGTCAACCGACCACACCCACCCATCGAGTAAACTCGACCATGGTGAATCGTCGGTGTCGATCTAGGGCCGTCTCCATGCTCGCTCGTGAATCGCTCCACTTCACGATGGCACCAAAGTTCTTCGCCCGTCGTGGCGTGGTAACAAACGACGCATTCTTCCTGATCACGCTGTTCGAGTCCGACCGCTAATTCACCTACCAATGCAAAACTGGACCAACCCAAACCTACAGGATGCTTCCACAGCAGCTTGGGTGGCGCTTGCTCCCAATTGTCGCCTAGGGATATTGAGTTCAGGACAGCATTGCGTGCTTGTCCCATGAAACCAGGGAAGTCCGTTGGAGTTGTCAATGAAAGCTCGGGCGAGATTCTTGGTATTGAACTGGCCTTTTTGGAAATCAAGTACGACTTGACCTTACTTTCGGCTGGCAAGCTCCATCGCCATGCCAGCCTGGGCGTTCGGTCGCCATTAAATCCATCCAAACGAACGAGACAGGAAAGAATCCCGCCCAAGCAAACCACAAGAGCCAAACCAATCATCACCATTCGTCTGCTTGGACGCAGCATCCACACCGTGACGCCGGCGATAGCAAATGCCGCAAACGCAATAACGATCTGCATACGCATGCCATCTAGCGCAAGAAGAAAATACTTGGCGCTGTCTCCTTGAAACCACTGACCAATAACAACGAAGAAACTCAGCAGGAAGCCCAACGCGATGGGAAGCATGATGACTTTCAACGTGCGAAGGACGCTGAAAGGTTGGCGTTTAGATTCAGAGTCTGGAATTGCCTGTACGTGGTCGGTCATCAGCTTGGCGCAATCGAAAAACGCAGGAGACGGTATCACTTCGAAACTTCGCTCGAAGTTTACCACTCGTTTACTGCACAATCGTCCTTCTTGAGATCGACATATCTGCAAGGTCCCGCGGGACGCTAACGATTGTAGCGATCTGTTCGATTGCAAAGGATGCTATCAGGGGGTTGGCTTTGAAGTTGCTGACGCCGACGTGTAAAACTGGACTAAATCCGAGCGCAGTTTCGTGAGCGACGGTTGGAAGATATACATCATGTGCCCACCTTCGTAGAATCCGTACGTCAAATTATTTTTGAGCGACGGTTCCAACATCAAATGGTTGGTTGTGTTCATCATGGCGAAGTGAGGTGTTGCTAGATCGTAGTACCCGCAGGCCAAGAAAACCTTTAGGTATGGGTTTGCAGTCATCGCCTTTCGAAGGGTATCGGTAGCATCCACGTACCGTCCTTCAAACCGACGGTAGCTCCATGGCTGTACATTGCCGGTCAAGATTTCGTAAACGCGATCTTCTTTGTATTCAAGGTTTCGCCGGACGTAGTCGTTGAAAGTTGCTGTGAACGGACCGAAGATTGCGGCCCCGCTCGCATCGTACTCATAACCGTCCCCCGCATCGTCACGATCAATACCAACGTATCGGCTGTCGAAGCGTCCTACGGTCCGGCTCTTCGATCGCAGCAGTTCTTTTGCAAAGCGATCCATATCAATTCGCAGTTTTGCCTTGATCACGAACTCACGAGACAATCCTGTCAAGCGAGCTAGCTGATCCGCGGTGATACTAAATTCTTCCGGCGTAAGCGAAGTTCCTTTGAGAAGCGAGGCGGCATACCTTCCGTTTGCAAATTCTTCTGCTTGCTTGACCACAGACTCAACACTTTGGCTTTGCAGGTCGCTTGGTAGTGCCTTATGGTACCAAGCTGTCGCGGCATACGTCGGTAAGAATGTAATGTAGGGAAGATCATTGCTTCCACCAAATCGCAAGGTTTGAAAATTGATCACGCCCGAAACAATCAGGGCACCATTGAGCTCCATATAGTATCGGTCTTGCAGATAACCAGCCAAGCCCGCTGCACGCACTCCGCCGTAGCTCTCTCCAAGCACAAATTTTGGACTGAGCCAACGTTGGTACTTGGTCGTCCAGTCATGAATGAATTGACCAACGCTGCGAAGATCCTCTTCGTATCCGTGGAACTGCTCCTTGCCTTCCCCTTCGGACGGGCGCGAATAACCTGTGCTGACAGGATCGATGAAAACAAGATCAGTTACATCCAGCAAGCTTAGGTCATTGTCTTCTAGTGAATAGGGTGGGCGCAACGGGGTGGCATCATCGGGAAAGCGAATCCGCTTTGGGCCCAACATCCCAAGATGAAGCCAAACGCTGCTGCTGCCAGGGCCGCCGTTAAAACAGAACGTTACCGGTCTCTTTTCGGCTGCCTCTACTCCAGTACGAGTGTAGGAGATAAAGAACACCTCTGCCTTCGACTTTAAAGCGTCGTCCTTCAGCGGCAGTTTACCCGCCATGGCATCGTAAGAAATCTGATTGCCAGCGATAACGACGGAGTGTTTGGTCGTAACGATACTGTCTTTCGGTTCCTCTTGCTTGGGCTTTGCCGAAGCATCCGCGGTCGGTTTCTCCTGACTCCAGGCAGGGACAGATAACCCTAGCGTTACGAATAAAAAGCAAACTCTCCACGGAGCTGCTACGAAAATGGGCTGAATGCGAATCATGGTAGACGAAACCGTGGCTGGAAGAATCGAAATGCGACTTCAAACGGAGCGTCTAATTGTGTTCGCCACTAGCGTAAATTGCTAGAGATCGTTGATGCTACGAAGCTCTTTTGCGAATGCTTCGAAACCATTGTTCGGCTAGCAACCACGCTTTAGGGCGAGATCGAACACGAGGTAGCCTTCGCAGGGACGATTGTTGAAAGAGAGGCATATGTTTCATCAGCTCGTCCTGTGACATCGCGTCGCGATCCGCTTCCACGACGCTACCTACAAACTCCCCTAGGTTGCGTTCGGTTGGAAATGGGACTGCGGTTTCGCCGTCGTATTCAAACAAGTTGCTATGAACGACGCAATCGTCTTCAAATCTGGGGTAGATGACATCCCGCAAAAAGTCTTGGTCCTGGCCTTTGCTTTGCCATAAATTCCAGCGTTGGATCAATTGCTCCATGTCGGGAACACATCCTCCACGGCCTCCCCACATGCCTGCCATGATTGGAACTTTGTGGAGCGGGTGGTCGCGCATGATATGCAACGAACGACCACTTGCCAGCCATTCTTCCACTGCTGCTTTCTCGCGTTCGCTGATGCGTGAATCGACATCGCGGACAATGACTGCGTCCAGTTTTGAATCTGCTAAAGGTAGAAATCGCCAAAACGTTCCGTCGACCGCGCTTACGCGACGCTTATGGATAATCTCCGCCCCTTCTTGCTGCATCTTGGAAATCAGTGAATTCGGGATCTCATGCGAGCAATAAACGCGTGCCGTCCAGCCAGGATACACCGTCGACGCAAGACGGACGTTTCGCAACGCACCGTCCAAGTAGACTGGTGAGTCACCAAAAACGGAGAACGAGATGATTCGCTTGGGCATGGAGGGTTGCAATGAAACGGTGAGGGGGAAGTAGTCAGGGGGACCTGACTGTGCATTTTCGGTCGATTAAAAAAACTTCTAACTCGAATATCAAATGCCAATAGCCGTTTCAATAGCAATTATCGACCTCGGGTTGCTTCCGATAGCCGCCTAAGGCTTTACGCCGGAGGCAATATGGTATCGTCGCGACGGGAAGACTTCGCAATCGATGAACCAGCGTTCCAAGTTCTCCTGATACCACTTTGGTTGCTTGCTAACCAAAACTAGCCTTCCACCAGGACGTAGAGACCGATGAGCTGCGATCAAGAATTTTTCTGCAATTCGAAAATCGCCGAAGTAAGGTGGGTTCGCTAAAACCATGTCGTACTGACTGGGTTCTCCATAGATTCCGGTCGAGTTCAATTCGAGGGTCACGTTGGTTAGGCCATTGAGCGCAATCCCGCGGGCAACGCAATCTAACGATCGAGCGTTCGAATCCACCGCATGGACATGCGCCGAAGGGTCACGTTTAGCAAGCCCCAAGGTCACCGAGCCGCTTCCACAACCTATCTCTAGCAATTTCGCTTGAGGATAAACATCAACCGCATCCAGCAATTGACGTGCCCCGTTGTCCAATTGTCGATGGGAGAAAACACCAGGCCGCGTGATGAAGCGAACCAATTCTTCACAGTCGCGAAACGCGAGTTCACAAGAGAAGTCTTTCACCTTTTTCAAGGGGACTGTTTTATCAATCATGTAGACAACGGCGTCGTCGAACTTCCGAACCTTAACGCTCTTTTCCAGTTGCTTCAGTTGCTCCTGAACCCATTTGTCTTGAGGATTATCCACAGAGACCACTAGCCTGCCGCCAACGGCCAATCGGTGGTACATCTGCTGAAGATAGTCCCGCGCTAGTTCTACTTCCCCCGAAACGATCAGTGGTAGAAGTGCTAATTGGTAGTCGCGTTCAGGCAAGTCTGCGACGCAAGTGATGTTTAAGTTTGATGGCACCGTTCCTGGGGGCGAATCGGCGTTTTCTCCCAGAGCGGAATGCTCCAATGCTCTTAAGGCGGGGAATTGATCCAGATACCAAACCGTGACTTGAGCGTTGGAATGCGCCTTTGCAAACCATTCGGCAGCCTGAGCTCGGCCGGTTGAAATGCATGCCACCTGAAGTGGATCCGATGGATTCGCGAGGAGCGAGCTGAAAGGCGTCAGATCGAGATTGCTAACGATTTCCCAGAGCCGTTGCTCTTCACAGCGTGGCGCCAACCGTTCCAGTTTCCGGACCTCTGGAATGCTTTGCGGTTCGTTCGACTCAATATCGTCTAAGTATTCGTCGGCGTCGTTGGGTTCTAACAGGGACATTCGGTCTTGTATCTGGCTTTGCATCAATAGACAACATCGGGGAAAGCTTTCTATCCTAAGCCACATCCCTTTCGCTTACTAGGCTCTTCTCCAAAACAAACGCCTTCTAGGCTGCGGAAGAAACCCTGTCCATGTGGGCGGAGTTCGCCCCCAAGGCCTGCAATTCGTTCAATACCTCACCGCACAGCTTGTCCTCCAGGCGGCTTAACGCAGTAGCAGCCAAGGCACCGTCGATGGTTCGGTGGTCGGCAATCAGGACCACTTCCATGGTTCCGCTTGCATCGATTGGCCCAAACGCAAGACTGGAGGCTGTAATCAGTGGATGATGCAGATTCAGCGCGAAGTGACCTGCCAGGCTGGAGATACTGAAGGTTCCAATATGCTTGGCTCGCTTCCTCCCCGAAAGATTCATCAAGCACCACCAGCTCCAGCGTCGCAGCAACCAGGGGGTTCGTTCTAGCGTTAAGCCTTCGCGATAAACTTGTTGCAACGGTGCATCGCGAAAGTCGTCAAGCTGTTTTTGCAGATCCAATAAGGTCATTGACTCAGCGGCAATCCAGCGGCCCCAAATCAATCGCTCTACACCGTTGTCGTCTTTCCTTTGCACGGAAACAGAACAAACGGAATGTGGATGCCGGTATAGATGTCGAAATGGATAAGAAACGTAAAGGTCTCGTAACTCCGGCAATTCCTCGCAGACCATCGCGTAAGCTCGGCCAAACAAGCAAGTCCAACCGATCCGGCTGGGGCTGGCGGATCTCGCAAGATCCACCTTCGCAAGGTTCATCTTGCGAAGGACTGGAAAGCTTGGGATCCGTTGCGATTGGCTCAGAATATCGAGCACGGTTTCACGGTGCTTGGGAAACCTGCGTCGGCTGCCTTGGGTTCCCATGGACTCTACCGTGTCTTTGTCTCTTGATTCAGGGTATCAAGAGCGGCTTGAGTCTCTGCATTGCCAACTTTGCTTTTCTTGAGCGACAAGAAGTTGGTAATCTGAGCTTCGTCCATGAGCTTCGACAAGTGTTTGTCCATGGCGACACGTTGTTTCTTTTCAAGGATGTCCTTGTACAGTTCGCCCTTGACCACATTAAAGTCGGTGACGACTGGTGTGGTCAGCCCTTGGCTTTTCAGAATGATGTATTGACCACTCACTTCGATGATGCCCGAAAGATCACCCGGCTTTAAGGAGAAGGCTGCCTTTTCTAAATTGGGTTGGCCACCATGCTGACGCAATGGTGGTACTTTTCCAAAATTGCTTCGCGAGCTTGGTTCGACGGAGTATTGGTTTGCAAGCTCGCCGAAGTACTCCTCGGAATTCTTCCCACGTGCCATCTCCCAGACGCTTTGGGCTGTTCGCTGATTGCTCAAAACAATTGCAAGGACCTGAGCTCGAGGGCCGTAGTTCGATTCGAAGCCCTTTCGCAGATCTTCTTCGGTGACCTGAGCTTTTCCGTCAACCAGCTTCTTGAGGGCTACGGTTGGCCAGATCGCATCATGGATGTAGACGTCCATGGTCACGCCGTCTTCAGCCTGAACGTGCTTGACCCAGTCAGCAATGTTGGGGGACCCGTCGCTATTCACAAACCCATAGTAGTCCGCTGCCCGAGCGATCTCGTTGTCGATGTCTTGCTGAGCGACTTGCAATTGAGCCTTGGCGAGAGCGACTTCAATCAGCTTTCGATTGATTTCGCCTTCGAGGATTTGGCTGCCGTGACGCTTCACGCAAGCTTGGTCGAATTGCTGCATCGAAATGCTTTGGCCATTCACAATCGCTGCCACGTTGGGGTATTGTGCCTGGAGCTCCGGCTTGGCGTAAACCATCGTGATTTGGCTGGATTGGCGAAGCGAACCGTAGACGGTTTCAGCAGCCTCTCTCAACTTAACATCTTCAAGATCGGACTTGAGTCTGGCTTGGATCTCCTGCATTTGAGCAGCAGGCGGATTTTGGGGCGGAATGTGCTTCACGCACTGCAGCATGACTTGCATATCTCCCGCAGCGAAGATTTTGGAGATCTGGTTTGGCTGAAGCGAAAACGCGATCGCTTCCAGTTCGTCATCACCAGTGTGCTTTCGGATCGGAGGCAGAACACCTTCAGCACTGGCGCTCGTGGCGTCTTCGCTGTGATCCCTGGCTAGGATCTTGAAGGAATCGGGCTTCGCTGTCGCCTCTTTATGTAGTTGAGCTGCTTTCTGAGGATCTTTGCAAGCGATCATCCGAACCATTACCTTCGGACCAAATTCGCTTTGAAACGCCAAGTCCAGATCCTGTGGCGATACTTTGATCTGCTCTTTTGCTAACCCTCGCAAGGCTAACATCGGCCAAATAATGTCGGACGCGTACTGTTCGGGAGTGATGTTCCGCTCGTCTTCGATCAGCTTAAGATACATGGCCGTCGACAGGTTAAACTTGCTTGCGGTTCTCGCAATCTCGTCGTCGACCTCTTTTTGAACGACGGCCACTTTTTGTGCCTGACATGCTTGATAGATCAAGGTCTTGTTCACTAGATCTTCCAGCACCATTTCGCCGAACCGCATTCTGCATTGAGCCGCCAATTCATTGATCGAAATGGGCGTTCCATTGACTGTCGCGACCACCGCGGGGCCAGCGTTGGGGTCGTCAGCCAGAGTTTTGGTCGAAGAGGCAGTGGCGGCAGGAACCGCCTTTTTGCCCAGGTTGCCACGCCCTGAACCATCTTGAGCGAACGCCAACGGAAGTCCGATGGATAGGGCCACGGGTGCGATAAACGCCAATTGGATGGTGGCTCGGACGATAGACCTACGTTGAGTTTGATTCTTCATTCGCATCGTAATCCCTTATGAAATGCGGGGCAATGTATTGCGGGTGCCCACGGAGTTAACTTGCAACCCTGCTTGCCAGCCCATGATCATCGTGACTGGGGTTCATTCTGGTTCAAGCGAGCTACGTAAGGGGGGCAGTGTACGTAGCCAGCGAAACCCAGGTCAAGACAGATTGAGCCAACAAATCGAGCTAGCCAGCCCGTAGCCGGAGTCGCCAGACTTCGGTCAACCAATTGTCGGCCCGTAGCCGGAGTCGCCAGACTTCGGTCGACTAATTGTTGCCCCGTAACCGTAGTCGCCAGACTTCGGTCAACTAATTGTTGCCCCGTAGCCGGAGTCGCCAGACTTCGGTCAACGAGTTCATGCCCTAACGTTGGCAGGCCCGAATCGCCTTTATCGACTGTGCCCCTATCGAACGGCAAGCGACTGTTGATTTTTGAACCTGCGGCAAGGAGGCTCTAAAATCGAAATGTTTTGCGATCTCCATAGATTTTCGAGTTTTCGAGGCATGCTTCGAAAAACGTTTCGTCGATAACCCTTCCCTTGGCTCGGCGTTCGATGCGAGGAAAATGCATCAGCCTGGCGAGAATACCTGGCTATAGTGCGTTTGGGCTTGTGATCCTTGCCTGCCTTTACCATACTTTCAGGCTGAATTACATAGACATTGTGCTGAGACACGTTTCGCGATGTAGCGAATAGTAACGGTCACTGGATTCCAGATGGCCGTTTGTTTTTTGGTGTTGTTTAAATACTCGCCTAAATCTGGACTCGGCAAGCGGTGCATGCTCCTTGGGACATGATCATCGCAGCACCTTTTTGCGAAGAGCCTTTGGCTCGGAAGTGGGACTTTAGAAAATGGCACGATATACCGGCCCGAAAGCACGCGTTAACCGACGTTTTGGAGCGGTTTTGTATGAAAGCGCGGGCGCCATGCGAGCTTACGAAAAGAGAAGCGAGCAGCCACCTGGGATGCACCCCAAGGGACGCCGAACCAGTAACTACGGTACCGCTTTGTCCGAGAAGCAAAAGATCAAGTACTACTACGGGTTGGGCGAACGCCAACTGCGTCGGTACTTCGATGATGCAGTTCGCAAAAAGGGGAACACGGGTGAAACTCTGTTGTTGATGTGCGAGCGCCGTTTGGACAATATCGTCCGTCGGATCGGTCTTTCGAAAACTCGTCCTCAAGCCCGTCAAGGTATTGTTCACGGTCACTTCAAGGTTAACGGAGTGAAAGTAACTAGCCCTTCGTACATGTTGCGACCTGGCGATGTTTTGGAAATTCGAAGCAACGAAGCGATTCGGAACCTTTACCGTGGCATCATTGCGAACAATTCGCCAGTGCCTTTGGAGTGGGTTTCGCTGGACAGCGAAGGCTTGAAGGCGATCGTTCAGGGAAATCCTGGACCGTCTGACATCTCTTTGCCAGTAAACGCAAACATCGTGGTTGAATTCCTGTCTCGATAGTTTCTCTAGCTTGCTGTTTGTCAAATGCACTCTCCTGTTGTTGTTTTGGGCGGCGGGCCCGGCGGTTATGCGGCAGCCTTTTTGGCTGCCGACGAAGGCCTTGAAGTTGTCTTGGTGGAAGCTGAGTCAAAACTCGGGGGAACTTGCTTGTTACGGGGGTGCATTCCTTCCAAAGCACTATTGCACGTAGCAAAAGTGCTAGGCGAAGCTCATGCAATGCAAGAAGAATGGGGTGTCGATTTCGGCACTCCTAAGATTGACATCGATAAAGTACGCGCCCGCAAAGAGAAAGTCATCGAAACCCTGACTGGCGGTCTTGGGCAACTCGCCAAACGCCGGAATGTCAAGGTGATTCGAGCTCGCGGAAAGTTCGAGAATTCGACAACGCTTTTGCTGGAAGGATCTGATCCTTCTATCCCAGAAGGCGGGCGATTGACATTTGACTATTGCGTGGTTGCAACCGGTAGCGTCCCTGCGATGCCTCCAGCTTTCAACATCGGTTCTTCCCGAGTTATGGACTCGACAGGAGCTTTGGCTTTAGCCGACATTCCTGAAAAGTTGCTGGTAATCGGTGGTGGCTACATCGGACTAGAAATGGGAACCGTTTACGCCCATCTGGGGTCCAAAGTTTCCGTAGTGGAGTGGACCGACGGTTTGCTTCCTGGCGCCGATCGTGACTTGGTAAAGCCACTTCACAATCGCTTGAAGAAACTTCTAGACAACCGTATTTTCCTGAATACAAAAGTTGGTTCCCTGGCTGAAGTTGATCAGCAAATTGAAGTCACTTTCGAAGGGCCCGGGAAGTTCGGTCATGAACGATTCGATCGAGTTCTGGTCAGCGTTGGACGCAGGCCCGTCACTCAAGGCCTTGGTTTGGAAACGACCAGCGTTCAAGTCAATCTAAAAGGCTTCATTGTTTGCGACAAGCAACAACGTACCGCAGACCCTCACATCTTCGCGATTGGGGACGTGGCGGGGGATCCGATGCTAGCTCATAAAGCAAGCCATGAAGCGAAGGTTGCGATCGAAGTCATTCTGGGCAAGCCTGCTGTGTTTGACAAAGCTGCAATTCCAGCAGTGGTCTTCACCGATCCTGAAATCGCATGGGCTGGACTCACCGATGATCAAGCGAAACGAGAAGGTCGCAAGGTCGATATCGAAGTTTATCCTTGGGCAGCTAGCGGCCGCGCTCAGGCGCTAGGTATCACCGATGGGTTCACGAAATGGCTCGTCGATCCTGAAACGCATCGTGTTCTCGGTTGTGGAATCGTGGGTTCCGGAGCGGGCGAGCTAATCGCGGAAGCCGCGCTCGCAATCGAGATGGGGTGCGAAGTTCGCGACATTACAGAAACCGTTCACCCTCATCCGACACTCAGCGAAACATTGATGAACGCTGGCGAAGTGCATTTTGGTACGGCAACGGAAATCTACAAGCCAAAGCGACATTCGTAAGACGATCGTAGTTTATTCGCTGATCCAACAGCGAAATCATCGGTAGGGATTTGATGACCCAAACGCCAACTCAATCCAACCGTCCGAAGCTGGGCGGGATCTTGTTGCAACATCTGATCGTTTTTTTGATCTGCGTTGTGTTTCCAGGCGGCGTTACTTGGATGGCCCCTGCAACCTGGATAACCTTTCATCGCTCCGATGACATCGTAAGTTGCACGACCCGCACCTGCGTCTATTTCATCGTTCCCTACCGGGTTCAGCAGATAGACGATGTGAAAAGCATCGAACAACATGAACGAACCGGCGGAAGAAAGAAAGAAAAAAAACTCGGCCGCTATACAGGCAAAACGATCGCAGTGGACGGTGAAGGATTTCTTCAAATTCACGGCCCACAAGATCAGTGGATCGAAGTGAATGTTTCGCCCGCTAGCTTGGATACGGTTGCGGAAAAGGCTAACAACTTCTTAGCTTCCGCCGACAAATCTTCCACGACGCTATTTGCGATCGCCAACTGGAAGTTTGGCGGCTTGATGGGCGGTATCCTTACCATGTTCACCGCATTGTATGTAGTAGGATACACGGTTGGATTCATCCAGTGGATTTTCTCTCGGCTGAAACGCGCATTCCGCCGAGCCTAAGCTGTATGCCTTTTCACCTGCGCGATGAATCGCCAGATGTTCTACCACATCTGCCATTTGCGCCTTTGGCTGACTGCCAAACGACGAAATCAACAAGCCTTGGATGCCACAGGCTAGGAAAACCAAAGTTGGATTGCCCCCAAAGCACTACGGCTTCGGCGTTTGAAATAGCCAGTTCTTCCGTAAAAGCTTAAGCACTTCAAACCAAACAATACTCACCAAGCCACCGACCAAACACAACCCTAAGTCATTTCCGTGCAGAGTAGAAAAGTGGAATATTCTTTGTAGGAAGGGGACATAAAGCGCCAGTCCCAGAAAAAGCATCGCCCCCCCAACGACCCACCACAGGGCAGCGTTCGGAACCCTAAGCGTTTCCACAATCGACTTTGTCCACGATCGATTGACCAAAATCAAACTCACGTTCGAAACCACGAGCGTGGTGAAGCTTAGTGCGATTGCATCGTCGGAATTGAGCCAGCCCCAAATTGCAGACAGATAAATAGCTAACACCACCAACAGAGAGCTCGCCCCCTGCAAGACCCCCAGCCCAATAAGTCGCCTTCCGAACATGGGAAGCTTCGGGTCTCGAGGCGGACGACTCATAACATCGTCATCGTCAGGCTCTGCTTCAAACACCACAGAACAAGCCGGATCAATCACCAGCTCTAGGAATAAGATATGCACGGGCATCAACGCGATGGGACTGCCTAGCAATACCGGAACGATCGACATCCCAGCGATTGGAACGTGGACGGCAACAATGTATGTCATGGCTTTCTGAAGATGATCGTAGATGCGTCGCCCCATACGCACCGACCGAACGATCGAAGCAAAGTCATCGTCTAGCAATACAAGCGCTGCCGCTTCGCGGGCAACGTCGGTTCCTCGTCCTCCCATTGCGATCCCAATGTTTGCCGCCTTCAAGGCCGGGGCGTCGTTGACCCCATCCCCAGTCATCGCAACGATTTCACCATTGGACTTCAATGCATTCACTAACCGCAACTTTTGCTCGGGAATCATGCGAGCAAACACATTGACTGTTTTTACCCGCCGACTCAGTTCCGTGTCATCCAGTTGCTCTAGTTCAGGTCCCGTCATCACTTCGTCAATCGGCTGAATCCCCGCCTGCTTTGCGATACTCTTGGCGGTAGTGGGGTGATCCCCTGTAATCATGACAATTCGAATTCCAGCCGCATAACATTCGCCAACCGCAGCCGGCACTGTCTCGCGCACGGGATCTGCTAAACCAACCAGCCCTAAATAATCGAAGTCAAAATCATGCTGCTCTTTGGGCAACACTTGATTGCCAAAATTTCCTCTTGCAACCCCCAGCACTCGAAGCCCGTCGGCCGCCATCACTGCAACTTGGTCCTCGATGATTTTCATTTGATCGCCGGACAAATGACATAAATCCGCGATCGCTTCCGGCGCTCCCTTGGTCGCAAGAATCAAGTTGCTGCCACTGGTAGACTTCCATACCTGAGACATGGCTAACAAGCTTGGCGACAGGGAGTAACCTCGCTCGAGTTCCCAGTCGCCATGCATATGCTCTGTCTTAGCAAGGTACTTGTTTCCAAGCTCGTAAAACGCTTTTTCCATGGGGTCGAACGGGTCTCGCTGACTAGCTAAAATCCCGAACTCAATGATTTCATGAAACTCTTCAGGCAACGTGGGATTGCTGTTGTCCACGACCGAGCGAAGCTGATGAACGTTGCCGCCCATCGCTAAAGCCTGGACCTCCATGCGATTTTCGGTCAGAGTGCCCGTCTTATCAACGCACAGGACAGTCGCGGATCCCAACGTTTCAATCACTGGAACATGCCTGGCAAGAACTTGAATCTTGGATAATCGCCATGCACCAAGGGCAAGAAAGATCGTCAAAACCACTGGGAACTCTTCCGGTAGCATCGCCATTGCCAAGGTGATGCCAACCAAAATCCCTTGCAACCAATCACCACGGGTTATTCCATACAGCACTACCACCAGTGTACATAAACACCCACCGAAGATGGCAATCCTTTTGACCAGCAATCCCACTTCCGTCTGAAGCTTGGTGCCTCCGATCTCAACCGATTGTAGCGCCTTGCCGATGTTACCCATCTCGGTCGAAGAACCCGTCGACAAGACTTTCGCTAATCCTTGGCCTTGCACCACGAGCGAACCGGAAAAAACAAAAGGGAGATCGTCTCCACCGGGTCTTGTCATCTTTTGAACGCCATCCCAAGAAATCTTTCGAACGGGAACGGATTCTCCGGTCAGCAATGACTCATCGGTCGCTAACCCTTCACTGGATAAGACAGCGGAGTCGGCTGGAACTCGATCACCTTCTGCCAAAACAATCAAGTCATCAACCACAACTTCACGCCCTGCGATCCGTTTCCGCTGACCGTCGCGAATCACCAACGCGCGGGGACTCGATAAATCCCTCAGAGCCTCCAAGGCATGTTCGGTCTTTCGCTCTTGATAAAGTGTGATCCCCAAAACAACGAAAACAAAACCAAGCAGCATCAACGCCTCTTGGACGTCACCCAGAAGCAAGTACAACGTCCCGCAAGCGATCAGCAATAAAAACATGGGCTCGCGGACTACTCCCCAAGCAGTTACCCAAATGCTCTTGGCTTTGGTTGTGGGCAGTTCGTTGTAACCATGCATTTCAAGCCGGCTTGCAACTTCCGATGCATTTAACCCTGTCGCTGATTCCATGGTGGTTTTGGTATCGGTCATAGTTGTTTCAAAACATTCGCTTTCTCAGTTTCTATTCACACGGAAGCGTCAAAGGTTACACCCTGTCCGTGGATTTGTACTTTCATGAGCAGCCACCTAGCGTAAACGAAGGGAGGCAGCCGTGATGATGATCTTCCAAAACGAAAATAGCCGACGCAGCGAGCAACCTGTCGGTTGCCACCACATCGGCCTACTGTGCATTACGCCCCTCAATCTAAATCCGATTGAGCTACGCCTGCTTTCGTCTTCCGAAATTTCTAACACAAATTCGTCCGTCACTTGTTCCTTGCAACCTACCAGGATACTCCGGGAAAACAAGGGGGAACCTATGGCAATAGCATGGCCCACAGGAAAGGTAATAGCCATAACATTCAACGAAATCGGGGCATTTCTGAAATCCCTTTAGCGGCGTTGAGCCAGCAACAGTTGCGCCAGCAACAACAGGATGGCGGTGTGCAAATCTGTGCAAAACTGTGCAGAGGATTCAACCTGGCTCGTACGGACGATGCTACTCACCGATTTTAATCTTTGAACCGGCACCCTGAACTGCCTCACCATTTCGAAGAAGGGATTGTTTGATTCGCATGAATATGCCTGATAACCAAATTAACTTTGAACCCATCAAAACATGGGCAACGATTCCAGCCGCTGATATTCCTGCAGGCTCGATGGATCAATGCGACCATGTTGCATTCCAACATACAAATCTTATCCAGCCCCATGTGGCGTTTCTGAATGTCGCGTTTGCCAACTTTCGAATTCTAAATGCAAGCGTCAATGCTCTGGATATTCTCGGCATCGATTTCAACAATCTTCTGAATCGGGATTTGGATGATCAGTTGCTGAGTGGTGCAAATCGTTTGCGATCCAAGTTGTCGAGTCAACCGTCCACCAATAAGCATGCGCTGGTTGACCTTTCTTTGGTCAACCACAGGGGGGAACGATTGCTAACTCGAGCTTCCAGCAAAGGAAATCGATGGTTTATTGAAATCGAAAGCTGGATCAGTCCCCATGATTTGCGAGTCGACGAAATTCCCCAATTGCCCGTTGCTGTCCATGATCTAATCAAGAACGCAAAAACGATCGGCGAACTTGGCCCAGCGATCGAACTAATTCGCCATTCGCTTGGCCTCGACCATTGCTTGTTGTATCGCTTTGATAAAGAGTTTAATGGCGAGGTCATTGCGGAATCGTGCAGCTCCAGAAATCACCAACGTTATTTGGGCTTGCGCTTTCCAGCTCGAGATGTTCCCCTCAGCGCCCGACGAATGATGCTATCGGTGATGGTTAGAACAGCCGCCGACCAAACTTTGGATAGCGTTCCCATCCAACCACGTTTCGATCCGGAAACGGGGCAGGACTTGGACCTAACCGACGTTCGAGCGCGCGGGTCGGTTAAGTCGTGTCAGTCGTTTTATACCAATCTCGGGGTTCGTGCAAAATTGGTATTGCCTCTGCAATCGGGCGGTTCGTTGTGGGGCATGATCACATGCCATCATCACGATCCACTCCGTATTAGCCCAACACTCGATCCCCATTTGATCACTACAGCGAGCTTAATGGGATGTGCAATCGAACGTATCCATCGAGAAATCGTCAAAACAGCCGAGAAACGAGGGAGAACTGCAATTCGAGTTCTTTCGAATCGAAACCCCAGTTTTGCTGATTCGCTAGTTTATCTCCAGGAACATATCGATGATTTTAAAGGACTGATTTCCTGCGGAGGCATGATACTGCGTATCGCTGGTAACACGCTGACTTCTGGGAATGTACCTCATGCTTCCGAAATGCCGTTGTTGCTCGATACCCTTTGGGACTCCGCCCAAGGAACCGGCATCGCGACGAACAACGTACCCGGCCAATTCCCCACGTTGGCATCACTTGCCAACGTGGCGTGCGGTGCTCTTGCGATACCACTAGGGACTCACCGCCGAGATATCGCGGTCTGGATACGCCCAGAACAAATTGAAGCAGTGAATTGGGCAGGACGCCCCGATGAGAATGTTCATTTCGACGCATTCAACAAACCGTACTTGTCGCCTCGAAGCAGTTTCGAATTATGGAAGTCCCATGCGAAAGGCACCAGCGTTTCGTGGACGGACGAAGAGATTGCCTTGGCGGATTCAGCAACCTTGCAGCTCGCACTTGTCGTGTTGGGTTGGTATGCTGCACAAGCAAGTGTCGCAAAGAACGAATTTTTCGCATGCGTAAGCCACGAGCTGCGAACACCCTTGACCGCGATACTTGGCTATGCTGATTTGCTAAGCGACGAAATCAATCCCGATGTTGCTCCGAAACCTAGCGATGATTACGTCGAGACCATTCGACGCAATGGCTTGCACTTGCTGAAGGTTATCGATGACGTTTTGGACATGGCAAAAATCGAATCAGGCAAGCTGAATGTCGAACGCATCCAAGTCGATCTGCAAAGCCTGGTATGCGATGTTATGGTGCTGATGCGAGCCCGAGCCGACGAAAAGCACCTCAAGCTACAGCTCGTTATCAAAACGGATATCCCTAAGTTTATTTCAACAGACCCCGTTCGACTTCGCCAGATTCTACTGAACCTGCTAGGAAACGCGATCAAGTTTACGGAAATAGGAAAGGTATCTTTGATCCTATCGATGAGTTCGTCTGTGAGTGAGCTTTTGACATTCGAAGTGGTTGATAGCGGAATCGGCATGACGTCCGTTCAGCTGTCTCGGCTATTTCAAGCATTTACGCAAGCGGACTCAAGCACCACACGCAAATTTGGTGGCTCAGGCTTGGGGCTCATGATCAGCAAGAACTTGGCCCAGCTCTTGGGAGGGGATGTTTCCGTATCAAGTGTGCCCGGGCGAGGAAGCACATTCTGCGTCTCGATCGTTACGGGCCCCATCGATTCATGCCAACTCATCCGGTCCGCTTCCGAAATGGTTTTGGAATCCATTCCCATCGGCCGGTTCACGAAGCCAACGCAACCCGAGTTTCTCGTGATCGACGGGAAACGAATCCTGCTAATCGAGGATGGTATAGACAATCAAAAGCTGATTGCATTCCTGCTAAGTAAAGCGGGAGCCAAAGTTACCATCGCGGATAACGGAAAGCTCGGACTAGAAATGCTGACCGAAGACGGCTCGGTCGACGGAGCACTCCTTCTGCCGATGGATTTCGATCTTATCTTGACCGACATGCAAATGCCTGAAATGGATGGATACACGGCTGCCCGTTTGCTTCGGGAAAAAGGATGCGCTATACCTATCGTAGCGCTGACTGCGTTCGCCATGAAATCCGATGCCAAGAAATGCGTCGAAGCTGGGTGCGATGACTATCTTTCGAAACCACTCAGCAAAAATGAACTGCTAAGAAAAGTCGCGACTTGGTTGGTGGAGCGAAACGAACCGCTTGCCGTCACGCCCGGCGGCCGATAGCCATCAAAAACGCCTGACTCTCAGGATGGCTTTCGAAAACGCAGACGCAGAAACGTGCGAACACATCAAAGTTTCATCAAAATCCGGGTTCTCACGGGGAACTATTCTTGCGACAATTTGCAGAGCTTGACCATGTCTGGCTCCAAGTCTGGTTTTGATCACTCCCAACATTCAGTTCGTACCATGTCGCAGAAATCTCGCTTTTCGAATTCCTATACAGCCTGCCTGGCCATTGGGTTTGTCCCCAGGCTCGCACTGTTTGCAATCGCTTCGTTGTTTGCAATCGCTTCACTGGGCTACCAATCTTTGGCGGCAACCTACGCTTCCGAATCGGAACTACCGTCGGACGCTTCCAATGCGGCGGCGGCAACATCTGGAGCAGTACCCATAGGAAGCCAGATTGCAGATTTCAGGTTAACGGATTCCCTTGGCAAGGAATACTCTGTCTCCGATTTTCAATCCAAGAAGGCTGTGGTTTTCGCCTTCCTTGGGACGCAATGCCCTCTGGCGAAACTCTACTCGGCAAAGCTGGTGGAACTGGAACGGAAGTATCGCGATCAGAACGTTGCTTTCGTTGCGGTCAATTCGAACGTGCAAGATAGCCTCGCGGAGATGAACGCGCATGCTCGCAAGTATGGAATCGAATTTCCGTTTCTCAAGGATCCCGCTCAAACACTTGCTGATGGCACCGGTGCAACTCGGACGCCCGAAGTATGTGTCGTCGATGACCAATTGAGGATTCGTTACCGCGGACGGATCGATGACCAGTACGGGATTGGATACACCAAGGACGAAGCAACCAAAACAGAACTGATTGACGCCTTGGATTCGATATTGAGCAACCGCGAGATCGGATCGACGGCCGTCTCGGCACCCGGTTGCCTGATCGGACGCGGACCTCGCGAACCTAACAAGGATGGCTCGGGTCTTAATGTCACTTATGCCGGGCAGATAAGTCGCATCCTGCAAGCTCGGTGCATTTCCTGCCACCACGAGGGCGAGATTGGGCCGATGGACTTGAACAAGTACGAAGACGCCGCCGCTTGGGCTGACATGATCGCAGAAGTCGTAAGCGATCGTCGTATGCCTCCTTGGCACGCTAGCCCCGAACACGGAATCTTCGAAAACGATCGCCGCATGCCTCAAGAAGAGATTGAAGCAATCCAGTCATGGGTGAAAGCTGGTGCACCTCGCGGGGATGCGAGCCAAGAACCAGAACCCCTAAAATTTGTCGCCGGCTGGCAACTTCCCCGCGAACCTGACTTGGTCATCGCCATGCGCGACAAACCGTTCGATGTTCCCGCTCGCGGAGACGTCAAGTACCAGTACTTTGTCGCTGACCCCAACTTCACCCAAGATACCTGGGTGAATGGGATGGAGATCGTCGCTGGAAATCCATCCGTCGTACACCATATTTTGGTGTTCGTTCGGGATAAGGGCAGCAATAAGAAATCACTCAATGCAGAACGAGGGTTTCTTGCGGGCTATGTGCCGGGGACTCGTGTTCAAATGATGCCTGATGGGCTTGCAAAACGTATTCCTGCAAACAGCGAACTCATCTTTCAAATCCATTACACCCCCAATGGAACCGCCCAAACCGACCTCAGCAAAATTGGATTCTGGGTCGTCGATGCAAAGACTGTCACGCACGAAGTCCAGACGACTAGCTCGGTTCAACCGGAACTAAGGATTCCACCCAAGGAAGCGAACTACAAAACCACCGCTATGCAGCCCGAAGAATTGCCTGAATGCGAACTGCTTTCGATGAGCCCTCACATGCACGTGCGCGGAAAATCGTTTCGCTACAGCGCTATCTATCCGGATGGAAAGAAGGAGATCCTTGTCGATGTTCCCCAGTACGACTTTAACTGGCAAACCGAATATCGCTTGAAGGACAAAATGAAGCTACCAGCTGGAACTCGAATTTTTTGTGAAGCGAGCTTCGATAACTCAGCCGGCAACTTGAACAATCCTGACCCCAATGCCTGGGTCTATTGGGGTGACCAAACCTACGAAGAAATGATGATCGGATACTTCCACATCTCGGTTCCTGTAGATCCCAAAGCAGGTAAGGCTGCCGAACTCAAAAAGGCATCGGGACCAAAACGCCCAACCCCGATCCAAATCTTTACCATGCTCGATACCGATCAGGATGACCGACTTCTCAAAAGCGAAGTTCCAAAGCAACTGATTCCGACTTTCGAAAAGCTCGATAAGAATCGCGATGGGATCCTCGAAAAATCGGAAGTGCCCTTATAGCGAATGCGAGACATTGAACCAATCATCCGCGCCATCGCTGACGCGGGTGGAACGGCATATCGGGTGGGTGGATGCGTCCGCGACCAGATACTTGGTATTGCAAATAAGGACCTCGATATCGAGGTCTATCATCTGGATGCGAGCACTCTCGCGAAACTGCTGTCGCGATTCGGTCACGTGAACGAAGTCGGGGTATCGTTCGGCGTCATCAAGCTCAGCATGCCTCAGTTGGGAGAAGTCGACTTCACACTTCCGCGGCGGGAAAGCAAAGTCGGCCGAGGGCATCGCGGCTTTCAAGTGGAACTCGATCACTCCATGACGGTCCACGAAGCAGCGCTACGCCGCGATTTTACAATCAATGCGATCTACCAAAACGCACACAATCTGGAATTGATTGACCCGCATGGCGGCATCGACGACCTGAAGGCGAAAAGACTAAAGGCAACCAGCGAACACTTTGTGGAAGATCCATTGCGAGTTCTCCGAGGCATGCAGTTTGCAGCTCGATTTGACGCAACATTATCCCAAGAGACTGTGGTAATGTGTCGCACTCTTTTGCCGGAGTATCCTACCCTTGCGAAAGAGCGGATTTGGACGGAGTGGTTCAAGTGGGCCACCAAAGGTGCCGTACCAAGCAAAGGCTTAATTGCATTGCACGATTGCGGTTGGCTGCCTTGCTACCCCGAAATCGCGAATCTGCAGGGTGTTCCGCAAGATCCTCAATGGCACCCTGAAGGGGATGTTTGGATTCACACTTTGCATGTGTGCGATGCTGCCGCAAAAGTTGCGGACCGTGAACAGCTCGACGATTTCGAACGAAGCGTCCTATTGTTCGCTGCACTGTGTCACGATATCGGAAAGCCTTGCTGTACTGTTTTTGAAGACGGGCGGTGGAAATCCCCCGGACATGCACAAGAAGGCGTGCCCTTGGCCAACTCGTTCTTGAATCGGATAGGGTGCCCAATCGCAATTTCAGAAGTGGTGCTGCCTTTGGTTGCCGAACACATGGTGCATTTTGAAGCACCGGTCTCGATGCGTACCGCCCGACGATTGTCCGTTCGATTAGGCAAGGCTTCGTTGGTCCAGCTAGGACGATTGGTCGAATCCGATCTCAGCGGACGTCCACCTTTGCCGCAGCAACAATCCGAGGCGATGCAACAAATGCTAGAATTGGCCCAGGGCATGAAAATCGAACATTCAAAGCCAGCACAAATCATACAAGGTCGAAACCTGATTGAGCTCGGATATGCACCGGCCCCTTGGTTTCGAAATGTTTTGGATAAATGCTACGAAGCCCAACTAGATGGCGTTTTTGACGATCAAGCGTCAGGTCTTGAATGCCTAAGACGGATTTTGCTAGAGAAAAACTCGTCAACGAATTCAGCGCCCGAAGGTTTTGTCGAGTAACGCCAATGTCCAAGACAGATTGTCCAGTTTATGTCGAAAGAGCTGATGACTTTTTTGGACGGCGAAGCATCAACGTTACTGCAGCAAAAACGGTAAAACAGACTGCAGAAACCGCTCCCCATTTCAGCAGCTCTGGCCGCTGAGCCTCTATGTACCGCTTGATGCGAAAGAATTCTGGCGTAGATGCTTGCGATAGACCGAACTCCGTCATTTCATTCCAGTAATCCCAAGTGTCTGCCGGGGTGGCTTTCAGTGAAGCAGTCCGAACATCCCGAACATAGTCTTCCTCATTCTTTGTGAGATCCAATTTCGCGGTAGCGACTTGGTTCAGCAACGCATAAAGCTCCCAGCCAATCGATCCCGTGTAGGCAAGGGAGCCTGCGCCCGCGATAAAGGCGATGGCTGCCAATAAACTCAGCCATAATGAACTTTTGGGAGTTGCTGCGACGGGCGTCTCCTCTTCGACCTGCTTGAGCGACCCAAAATTGCGGATAGTAGGAACTTGCAAAACCACCCCACACCCGTCGCAAGGGATCGACATCCCCGCTTGAGTACGAGCAACAACCACCGAAGAACCGCACGAGTTGCAAGGCAGGACGAATTTTGACATGGTTTCCAGTTACTCGCAAAAAGTTTTCAAAAAAGGCTCAATCCTTGCCAATCCAACACTAGTCAGTCCCATTACGCAACTCAATCCTGACGGTGCGACCAAATATTAAGATCTGGCGTCTAGACCTGAAGCTCTGTCAAGCTAGAATAGGGACGCAATCGGAGAACTCCAGGACGGGTTCGCATGGTACTACAAGATGTCGAATATTTCGAGGTCCTGTTTTTCCAGCCTTTGCAGTTTAGAAACACATCATTCTTCTCGGTTCCCCCTCAGAGATCAATCGATCCTGTTCGGTCCGAAGAAGGCGATAACGATCGAGCTTCGGCTAGTTCCGCATGAGTCAAGTATAGTCTTCAACCTCATTTCTTTCCTCGGTTGGGCTACCTACAACGAACACGACCAGCGGGCAGCGAATCCTCGAACTGACATCGTGGCTGGCGTTTTTGCTGCTCAGGAAGCATAGGCAAGGACGGTTTTTAATTTGGTCGTGTTCCATCAGAAGGTTTTGTTGCACCAAATATTTTGGTGAAGTGTACTTTAGGGGTTGTCCTAAATACACTGGAGTCCCCCGCCGAAAGTTGGGGAGATGTAGGGATCGCTAGTGGATCTTCCGTCTCCTGACGTCGGTAGGCTTACCGTAATTGTAAAGATTTACCATTTGATAACGGAGTCCCGTCTGTAAACAGTTAGGTGCTACACTTCCTTTGCCTCGCTCTGGCTTGGTACTTTGGAAGCGGAACCTTGCTTACACACGAGCACTCCGATCCTCCATTATTTTCGTGGTTTCAGGAGCTATAACCTTGTTCGACGGCCTGTTGGATTTCGATGATGACTTGCCTCGCAGCGCTGACGATCTGGATGGCCTTCGCAAACTGTCGCTTGAGGAGGAAGGTGATGACCTGGGCGATACTGTTGTCGTTGATGTAGTACCATCCGACGATCAAGTCCAATTGGAAAGCGAAGATGATTTGCTATCCGGTATGGAAGAGATCGAAACTTGGTCGGACGACCCGGTTCGAATGTATCTGACGCAAATGGGGGAGATTCCTCTCCTGACACGTCAAGAAGAAATTCGACTGGCGAAAAAGATCGAAGTCACTCGACGTCGATTCCGAACCAAGTTGCTGGAATGCGACTATGTGGTCCAATTTGCCTACAAGATTCTCAAGCGTGTTCATACTGGCGAATTGCCATTCGATCGTACTGTTCAGGTATCGGTTACCGATCGCCTGGAAAAGGATCAGATCCTAGGACGGTTGCCACACAACCTCAAAACTTTGGACGTGCTGCTCAAGCGAAATCGTCGAGATTATCGCAACGCCCTGAGCAAGTCACTGCCATTGAAAAAGCGTCAAGAAGCCTGGCAAGCCCTCGCCCGTCGCCGCCGTAAGTCGGTTCGATTGATCGAGGAACTTGGTTTGCGTACTCAAAGAATTGAAACGATGATCGGTGTGCTCGAGCGATTGAGTGACCGTGTCGATGAGATTATGAATGATTTGGCGACTCTCAAATCGCACCAAGTGGCACCTTCCCAGGTGGCACAGTTGCGACGTGAATTTCGTCAGATTTTGGTCGCGACCCAAGAAACACCGACCTCTCTACGCAAACGCGTAAAGATGGTTAAGAAGGTCTTTACCGAGTATCAGCGTGCCAAAAAGCAGTTAAGCGAAGGCAACCTGCGTTTGGTAGTGTCGATTGCTAAGAAGTATCGAAATCGCGGTTTGAGCTTCTTGGATTTGATCCAAGAAGGAAACGCGGGTTTGATGCGAGCTGTCGACAAATTTGAGTATCGTCGTGGTTTTAAGTTCTGCACGTATGCAACTTGGTGGATTCGCCAAGCCATCACACGTGCGGTAGCGGACCAAAGCCGAACGATTCGAATTCCGGTTCACATGGTGGAAACCATGTCCCGCGTTCGAAATGTTTCGCGGCAGCTGCTACAAGAACTGGGACGCGAACCTACTCTTGAAGAAACTGCACGTCGTGCGGAAACAACAATTGAAGAAGCTAGACGCGTGTTGGCGATGAGCCGATACCCGATCTCGCTCGACCGACCTGTTGGAAACAGCGAGGACAGCCAGTTTGGCGATTTGCTGCCTGACGGAACGGCGGAGAGTCCAGCCATTGGTGCTGGTCAAGAAATGTTGCGGCTTCGGATCAACACAGTCTTAAAAACGCTGAGTTACCGAGAACGCGAGATCATCAAGCTCCGATACGGGCTGGGAGACGGTTACAGCTACACGTTGGAAGAAGTGGGCCACATTTTCAAGGTGACGCGTGAACGCATTCGTCAAATTGAAGCCAAAGCGGTCCGCAAGCTCCAGCAACCAAGCCGCTCGCAAGAACTAGTTGGATTCTTGGATTAGAGCTCGTAATTTGCGAGTGTTTTTGAGTTACATCGAGAGACGCCCACCAAGAAACAGACTGGTTTGGATTAGTTTTTAGACTGTTGGTATCCACCTTTTTCCGACCCTGACCGAGTGCACGCTTGGTCAGGGTTTTTTGTTGATTGGAGGGGCGGTTTTCTAGGCCAACCGGACTTGCAGGGTAGGCGAAAAGGAAGTAAAGTTCTGGTAGTTTGATTGACTTTGCTGGGTCGAGTTGTCGATTTACGTAAAGTCAGTGAACCTGAAGTTGTTGGAGAGCATCCTCAACTTTGGAACAAATTCCCTTGTAGCTCAGTCGGCAGAGCAACGGACTGTTAATCCGTGTGTCGGTGGTTCGAGCCCACCCGGGGGAGCTCGCGTTTTTTCTGCCGAAGAAACGCCGAAAAGTTAACGCCAAAGTCGGCTCTCTGACTTTGGCGTTTTTCGTTTGAAATCCCACATTTTCGCGGCTTTCTTGCGATTCGCCTCACCGGTGGACTATCTCGGTTTTGATTCGGCCACCTAAGGCGTCCGATCGAAACCACGCCGGTTTCTTCCGGTACCCCGAATTCCGCGAGATTGTTCTCAGTATCTCTGTTTTGAGATCTGGGTTTGATTAACACAGCGGTTTCGATTCTCAAACCGTAATGTTTTTCTCCAAATATGGGCAGTCTCGGGTGCAAAAAGCACGGGACTATCTGAGGCTCATGAGAAACCACCAACGACTTCAAAGATTAGCAGAAGCGCAGTCCGACTCGGATTCGTGGAAGGAGTGGTATCGCCTCACGCCACTTGAGAGAATGCGTGAATCGATGAAACTGTGGCGATTCTATCTTGAGGCTGGAGGCTCACTTGATCCCGAACCCGATTCTCAAAGTCCTTTCGACGATGTCATGCCACACGGTACGGCACCTGCTTATCGGCGGTCAGGCTTGCGTGTTATACGGCGCAGCGGAGTTTAGCCGCGACTGCGACATAGTCATTCTGGCCGAGGAAGCAAACTTCGAAAACCTGAACGCGGCCTTGGCTGAACTACAGGCAGTGTGCATCGCCATTCCGGAGTTCAAGGCCGAGTACCTCCAGCGCGGCCACGCGATTCACTTTCGTTGCAAGCATTCCGACGTGGATGGACTACGGATAGATGTGATGACCAAGTTGCGTGGTTGCGATCCGTTCGAACAACTATGGGAACGACGGACCACCATTCAGGATGAAGTTGCCAACGCAGTCTACGAGGTTCTGGCTATTGAAGATCTCGTTCGTGCCAAGAAGACTCAGCGAGACAAAGACTGGCCCATGATCCGCCGATTGGTCGAAGCTCATTATGACGAAAATCAAGATGACTCCAACGAGGCGATGGTCCAATTCTGGATCAGGGAATCGCGCACGCCATCCATGTTGAGCGAGCTCATTAGCCGCTTTCCAGACAACCTTGCCTCCTGTGCAACGACGCGCCCCTGGCTGGTTTCTATCGATGCGAACGATGTAAAACAAATCGAAGCATTTCTCAGGCTGGAAGAGGACGCAGAGAGGCAAGCGGACGAGGAATACTGGAGGCCACTCAAAGAAGAGCTCGTGCAGCTTCGGTTGAATCGAGAACGTCGTAACAAGTAGATAGACTAACGGCGAATCCCAAGCCCAGCTTTCGAGCCTCTGCAGCCCTCGACTATTTTGACTGAAAGAGAGTTTCCCGATTGCATCAAGTCAAATAGCGAAGTCTCGCGTTTCATCGCTCGCGTTGATCTTGAAATTAAACTGCCGCAGGTCTTCGTTTGCGGCGAATTTAAACTCGCTTGCGGACGAACTCAGTCGCCCTGTGTCTGAGGCGGAAACAAGCCAAACATCTGTTCCGCTTGGCGAATCTTGATTCGCCGTTCATGATTCAGATCAAGCATTCGGATAGTCAGAAGTCCAACGTCTGTTTTGCCGAGTAGCTGATAGTCGTCCCACTCGAAATGCTCACTCCAAGTGTCTGATCTTGGATGAAACAATGGGATCGTTGGAGAGTTTTGAGCAAGGGGCGAAGAAACTCGGTCAGATTTGTGAAGGTTGCAACTCGGACACGCGAGAGCCAGATTGTCTAACTCGCTAGTTCCTCCATGCGCACGAGGGATTACATGCTCAACGTGGAACGTCGCTCCCTGCAGCGACTGATGCATCTTGCAGTATTCGCATCTACCCTCTGCTCGGGCTACTATGACGCCCCTTGAATCGTCGGCCACGTTCAGTCCGACTACGGTTTTCGACCGAGAAGATGCAGAGCTTCCGCGCGGACCAACGAGAGTTGTTCACTAAGTTCTGCCAACGCTTCCAAATCCGCCCGTTCCTGCTGGGTCAAAAGGCCTTCATTGTTGCGGTCCATCAACTGCTGAAGGCGCCGATCAGCCTGCTCCGGCAATCGAAGCATAGCAATGTTCTCCACCCATTTTTGAGGTGCGTCGATCGTTAAAGCCATAGTATCTCCGATGGTGAGCATTTCCAAACTTCACAACAGGATTCTACAACGGTTTGGCGGTACCGGGAAGTTTGTTCACGGCATTGTCCAGATCTTGCTCAATCTAAAAATGCAAGCGAACCCGACTTAAGAGGATGCCTGCCTAATTTAACATACCAAGTACCGATTCCAAAGCTTGTCAACTCTGATGTTGGGCGCTGTTAGTATCCCAAGCCCAGCTTTTGCGCCTCTGCCGCCAGTTCATCGAGCGACTCTAATCGCTTACGATCCATCGACCGTTTGTATTCCATCAAATCTCTGAACAACACTCGGCGATGTGTTCCAACTTTCCGGAAAGGGATATTTCCCTTTTCAAGTTGCTCGACAATGAAAGGTCTCGAGACTCCCAGCAATTCTGCGGCTTGCTGAGTCGTTAATTCCGCATGCACTGGGATCAGGGTGACCGCGTTTCCTTTCGCCATTTCGTTTAGTATGTCCCCAAGCAGCTTAAATGCGGCTGCCGGCACGGATACCACCGTCTCATCTCCGCCTTGTGTGCTGACCCGCAAACTCAGTGGCGATTCTGACTTGCTGGAGACGATTCTTGCAATGCTTCCGCTCGAAGCTATCGCAAGTTCTTCGTCGTCGCGACTTGGGGATACTGCGTCTGGGAAATCATTCAGAATAGTGCTCATTTGGTTTTTACCTCCACACCAACTCTATCGTTCATTCGCAGCAAAAGCAATAAACGAAACAAACGAAAGACCGCTTTTCCTCCCTCAGATGGCACTTGCGATCGACAAATCCGGCCCAGGAATTACCACGAAACAGCGGTTTCGGTAGCAGGATGCGACCGCAAAGTTTGAACACGGCTGCTTTCGGGCACCCGATTCTCCGCTGAGAACTCTCAAGATCTCCGTTTCCGCTCCACGTTTTGATTAACACAGTGTCTGCAAGTGAGTTGGAGACGGTTTCCAGCGCTGTTTGAGCCATTGCCATCCA
>JAIYDN010000090.1 GCA_027487485.1 Planctomycetaceae bacterium
GTAGCGGTGATATTGGCTAACGTGGTAGCAGAAGAATTGAAAGTGTAGTTTCCAGCATCTGCACCGTCGATGGTCAAGCCGGTTGCGGTAACGGTCTTGCCATTACCCACACCGATATCTGCAAACGTTGCTGAACCACCGGCGATGGTCACCACGTCAGTACCCAGAATTCCATTTAAGGAACGACTTGCGATCGTAGCAGCAGTGTTGTTATCAAACGGCTTGTTGTTGGCAGTCACGCTAGCGACCAGGGTCGCAGGAGTTACGTCTGCCGTGGTCGTTCCCGCAGAACCAACGGTGTAGTTGCCCGCGTCAGTCCCAGCGAGTGTGACGGTTCCGATGGTGACAGTCTTGCCATTAGCAACGTTCTTATCTGCAAAGCTACCCGATGCAGTACCGGTAACGGTATCGCCGGAGAAGACCCCAACAAGATTGATGGTCACCGAAGCACCGTTGAGAGCATCGTACACTTTGTTTGCAGCGGTTCCGGATGCGGTCAGAGCAAACGGAGTGATGTTGAAGGTTGCGATGGCGGACTCAGCGGCATTGTTGCCTGCGTTGGCGGTCGAGCGTGCTCGAACGAAGTAGGTACCAACACTTTCAGGAGCAGCTATCACGTTTGTTCCGGCCGCATCGCTGTAGAACACAAACGATAGGGTCGGAATCGGGGCATTATTGCCAGTGATCGAAGCGGAAGGGATGTACGCAGCATTATTGTAAACTGCATTGCCTGAGGTAATGGTCAATGTTGGGGTGGCTAGAGTTTGAGCTCCGCAGGCTTGAACCGCGTCCACTCGCCAGCCCACTGCATTATCACTAGAGTCACTTCCCATACGCCAACGCAACTGGACATTTGAACCAATTGCTGCCGCGGGTAGATCAACAATGGTATCGATATAGCCAGAAGAGTCACCAGTCCAAGCTTGGCGATTGGCAAGTGGGTTGGAGAATCCTGCATTGATAGTACCTGTGTATCCGCCAGCTCTAAAGACCCCTCCTGCTGAAACAATATCACTAAAGGCGCCACCGTTAATGGAAATTTCAAGTACGCCCCCATCATAAGTGGACTCCAAATTGAAATTGTTTTTGAATCGCAATTGCCGGTTGGCGGAAGTAACGGCAAACGTCGGTGAAGTTAAACGACTATCCCCTACGGTGCTTGGATTCGGTACAAATACATTATTGGGAGCGGTTGAACTGCTTGCGCTCGATGTTACCCAATTGGTTGAGCCAACTGTTGCGATGCTCGTCCAATTCGCGGGAAGCAATGGAACGGCGACCGAATCGAAATCTTGATATGCTGCGCAGGCTATCACCTCTTCTATGAATAGCTCGAACGAATCCTGAGCAGTTAGACTTCCGTCGGATACACTAATGGAAATCTTAGCTTGCCCGGAAGCTCCAGAAGCCGGCGTAACCGATATCGTTCGATTTGCTCCACTTCCCCCTAATACGATTCCACTTGTAGGGACCAATGCTGCGTTCGAAGATGTCGCGGTCACCGTCAAACTAGCCGCGGCTGTTTGCGAATCAAAAATCGTGAAGGGTATTGCACCCGTAGAAGCACCCGAGTTGACTATTCGGTTGATTATTTCTGTGACGGTTGGAGCCGAGTTCGATCCTCCCGTGATAGTAAAGTTTGTATTCGAAACATCAAAGTAAATGCTGTTTGTTGCCTCGACTTTGATGCGTGCATTTGTGGTCGCCAAGTTTGGCACCGTTATCGACTGAGTTCCATCATTAGGTGTGTTCGCAGCCAATAGAATTGGAAAAGTCGTTCCTCCATTCGTTGAAAGCCATATATTCACGTTTGCGGTACTGATGGGTGCAGCTGTCGTTCCAGCTACATTCCAAGTTACAGTCTGCGCTGTGTTGCTGGCCCATGATATCGCCGTGTTGGGGCTCGTGATCGCGAATCCCGAACCTGTATCCACAACGGAGACTTGCATGTCGTCGGTATTGACTCCACCTCCACCACTTCGATTGTCACGCACTGTTGTGCGAAAGTTAAGCGTTCGTGTTGTCGTTGGAAGTTTCTCTCCAATAGCGGTCGTATTGGCAAGCAGATTTGAAAGCCTAGGAAACGTCCGTTCGGGGCTGATGGCTGGACTAAAAGATCGAAAAATCGGACTCGCTCCATTGTCAGGCGCATTCACTGTCTGCGCAGCTCCAAGGTCGCGTTGCTCCCAACTGTAAGTGAGTGCGTCGCCCGAGTCTGAATCCGTCCCCGCCCCGCTGAGAATGAATGGAGTCCTTGCAGGAATTACATAGTCGGCGCCAGCCTTTACTCGAGGAACATTGTTCCCCGTACCGGTCTTAACCGCCGAAGAGTTACCGACACCCGTTGATGTATACGCTACGATCTCATCAAAACTAAACGAGTGAAAATAGGGATCGCTATTCGGTTGAAGGTTATCAGAACCGCAGATACCAGCATACGCTTGAATCGTCGAACCGCTACCTGGCTCATAGGCAGCTTGTGGATCTCTATTGTTGTCACCGCACGATCCTGTTTCGCTATTGAAGGTGTGGCTCCCACCAAACTGATGTCCCATTTCATGAGCGACATAGTCGACAAAAAATGGGTCTCCAATGGGCGACGAAGATCCTGTCACTCCTTCGGCTTTGCTACCTGAAAGGCCGACTACTCCAAAGCCAGCGATGCCTCCTCCGCCCGTGGAAAACACATGACCAATATCGTAGTTTGCATTTCCGATTCTTGAATCAATATTCGTTTGGTTCTGCCCTAGCATTGCAGTTCCGTCGTTATTGGTGTACGGATCGGTTGCGGCATTGGTATACACAAGCGTGGAATTGTTACCCACAAGCACCAATCGAATCGCTAACTCATTTTCGTAGATGCCGGTCACACGATTCACGGCCGTAACAATCGCAGCCTGCCCAAGAGCAACGGTACCACCATGGAAAGCGGTGTATTCTCCCGTTGCCGCAGTCGCCAGCCGATACGTACGCAACTGAGCACCTGAACGAGCGCGTTCAATGCCTCCAGGCGATTTGTTCATACTGACAAGTTCCTTCGCATCCGGGCTTCCGTCCCCAAGGTTTTGCGAGCCAGAGGTCAAAAGTGTGTACTTTGAATCAATGCTCTTAAGTGTTGTCTCAAGGCTCGAAGGTGTCGTGTTATGCTCTTCGCTATGCCCTTTTTCCGCGAATCCTGATCCCATCCTCGGCGATAGTTGGCTCTTGAAATAGCTGACATAGACACTGCTGTCGAGATGCCAGTACGGGTCCACATAAAAAGCTCCGGATGGCGATAGAACTTGTGCATGAAAACCAGCTGGTGTTACATCGAACCGAATGGTTGCCGCAGGGTCATCGATACCTTGACCTCGGTATGTACGAATCTCTGGAAAAAGAGCGGCTAACGCTGGCTCCATAATTGGGGATTGCACTATTGAAAAGCGAGCAAATCCTGAGTCAGGAGTTGGTAAAGTGACAATGGCATCATTGCCATCCGTTACGCTCGAATTTTCCTCAGGCGCCCACGACAATACATTCGAAAGCGCTTCCAAGTTTAAAACGGCAGTCGAATAGGAACTTGCCGTAATGTAAGATTGAAGCCCTTGCGTTGCAGGAACTCGGGGCCGAAGCTCCCAGACTCGATCGGACGAAAGATCAAACCGTTGAGCATCGCTGGAGAAGATCTGAGAAGCGACAAAACCGTCCGAGCCGACAACGGCATCATTCACGTCTTGGTTCAACGAGGAAGCAAATGGCCCGACATCCCAGGAAGGAGTTGCAGAAAACACGGCACGCAACTCAAGTCGTTCTAACAACAGAACTCGAAACAAGGTACGAGTCCTAGAAAGTCGTTTTCGACAAATTGCCATTCGACCACCATTGCTAGGGCTTCCCGAAAACCGACTAATCAACATGCTGCTTATCTCAGGGGGGTAATCACTTCATCTTTCAGCAAAGCAGATTCTCTTGCTTCGCTCATTTGGAATCAGACGACAAATTCTAACGAACGCAAAAGCTACCAGCAACTAATTTGCGAACACCGCTTTTCCACAGCAATTTAGATCGTTGCAAACGAACACTCCATTGATGGATCAAGAACGGTTTCCAAAGCTCTGACGCCAAATCGAAGCGACTCAGTCATCCAAGCGTTGGTGCTTCGAATTCACTTCGTGGTTGAAGGAGGTTGAAGTCGTGTTCGACAGAACCACGACTTCGTTTCGCTTCTCGCTAGAATCGGTAGAAACTGCTACAAGAATGATGGTTACCGAACGCGATGATGTTGATGTAATTTCGTCTTGCTTTCTGACTTTTGAAAGCTCGAAAAGGGGCAATCGACGGGACGCAATTCAAAACCCACGTAATCGAACAGGAATGAAGAGATTGCTCTGCCTCCTCATTCCTGTTGGCAATTCACCGATTTCCCAAAACAATAAAGCCGAACCTTCTA
>JAIYDN010000081.1 GCA_027487485.1 Planctomycetaceae bacterium
AGAAGATCCGACTAGACCTACAAAACGGTGCGCCGGTGAACGTTGATGGAACGATTAATCTCGTGCACTACAGCGCATGGCAAGCAAAGGAGATGGGACGTGGCGAGTGATCCAAGGAAACTAAAACCTAGCGAGCTATGCCGACTGCTCAACTCGACGCAACTAGGCGAGGTGATCAGCGAACGGCAACTCTATCGGCATCGCCAACGCGCCGGCGCACGCATCGGCGACAACAAGACCGTTGACTTGCTTCGCTATTGCGCATGGATGCATGTCGTACGACATACGCCTCGTACGACAAACGGTGTCGATCCATACGATGCGATGAAGGAACGAGCGCGTGCTCGTAATGCAGCGCTCGCACTTGCCGGGCGCGACATTGGTGAACTACCAGAGGTCGATAACCCAGATCGCAAAGACCGCGCGTCGCGGGACTTCCGATATTTTTGTGAAACCTATTTTCCATTGACGTTTCATCTGGCTTGGTCGCCGGACCATATCAAGGTCATCAATAAGATTGAGCAAGCCGTTGTCCATGGGGGCTTGTTCGCACTCGCGATGGCTCGTGGTAGCGGTAAGAGTTCGATTGCCGAAGTCGCATGTATTTGGGCAGTGCTCTATGGGCATCGCAACTTTGTTTGTTTGATCGGAAGCGATGAGGGGCATGCGTGTGACATGCTCGACTCGATCAAAACCGAACTCGACAGCAACGAACTGCTCTTAGCCGACTTCCCAGAGGTTTGTTTTCCCATCCAAGCCCTTGATGGGATTTCGAATCGCGCGAACGGCCAACTCTACAAGGGCAATCGCACGCAGATTGGATGGACCGCAAAAGAAGTCGTCTTACCAACGATCGATGGTAGCAGTGCCAGCGGTGCGATAATCAAGGTCGCCGGCCTCACGGGTCGCATCCGAGGTATGAAGTTCAAACGTCCCGACGGCAGAACGGTTCGTCCCAGTCTCGTTGTGCTCGACGATCCGCAAACGGATGAGAGTGCTCGGTCCCTTTCGCAATGCGCGAATCGCGAGAGCATACTCGCCGGTGCGGTTCTTGGTTTAGCAGGACCCGGCAATAAGATCTCTGGGATTATGCCCTGCACGGTAATACGTCCAAGCGACATGGCTGATAACATCCTGGATCGCAATCGCCATCCGGAGTGGAATGGCGAGCGCACCAAGATGGTTTATGCTTTCCCAAAGAATGAATTGCTCTGGGAGCGTTATGCCGAGATCCGCGCCGAAGGTATGCGTGGCGGTGATGGTGGTGAAGCGGCCACCGAGTTCTATCGGCGGAACCAAGCCGCGATGGACGAAGGTGCGGTTATCGCCTGGCAGGAGCGGTTCAACTACGATGAGCTTTCGGCCATCCAACACGCGATGAACTTGAAGTTACAGGACGAAGCTGCATTTTTTGCCGAGTATCAAAACCAACCTTTGCCGGCGGAGACGGTTGTCGATGGGATGCTCAAGCCTGAAGAGGTCGCGAGCAAGATTAATCGCATGGATCGTGGCTTGGTATCGATCGGTGCAAACCATCTAACTGCCTTCATTGACGTTCAGCAGAAGTTGCTTTTCTATGTGGTCGCCGCATGGGAAGATGATTTCACTGGATACGTGGTCGACTATGGTTGCTATCCCGACCAGCAGCGTCCGTATTTCACGCTACGCGAGGCACGGCAAACGCTGAGCTCGGAAGCATTGGGAACTGGACTCGAGGGATCGATCTATGCCGGTCTCGAATCACTAACTTCAAAACTACTCGATCGCGAATGGCAGCGAGACGACGGCGCTGCGATGCGGATCGGTCGATGTTTGATCGACGCTAACTGGGGCCAATCGACCGATGTGGTCTACCAATTCTGCCGGCAATCGAAACACGCCGCCGTGATCATGCCCAGCCACGGGCGCTTCGTCGGCGCTTCGAGCTTGCCGTTTAGCGAGTACCGACGCCGGCCAGGTGAACGCGTGGGACTCAACTGGCGCATCCCCAATGTGCATGGCAAGCGGGCGATCCGACACGTTGTCTTCGACACCAACTGGTGGAAATCATTTGTCAACGCTCGCATGCGTGTGTCCATGGGCGATCGAGGGTGCTTGTCGCTCTTCGGTACCAACACCGAAACCCATCGCATGCTTTCGGAGCATTTGACATCCGAGTACTTCATCAAGACCGATGCACGAGGACGAAGCGTAGACGAATGGAAACAGCGACCAGAGCAGCCGGACAACCATTGGTTTGACTGCTTGGTCGGGGCCGCTGTGGCTGCATCAATGCAAGGTGTGATTCTGCCAGGCATCGAAGGGGCGGCAACGGGCCGCAAGGATCGGATGAGCTTTACCGAGATGCAAAAACGCCGTCGGAACAAATAACTCGGGGATATGAAGCTAAAAAATATTCCCGCTTATCCGTCAATCTACATGCTTACCGGGTATTCCTACAGATAGAAGACCACTTCTTCAGTCAAAGGTAGGCCCATCCATGTCAGATAACTTGCAAGAGACGATTCGCGAAAGTGCGAAAGCACCCGCCAAGGCATCGGGAGATGCCGGAAGCGTCGAGCAGCATAAGCTCACCGAGCAGATCGCTGCTGACAAGTATCTGGCATCTAAAGCGGCTGCCTCTCAACCGAAGCGTGGCCTTCGTTTTAACAAGCTCGTGCCACCGGGTGCGGACTAGCCGTTCGCAGCTGATTCGAGCTTGTTGCTATAGGCAGGGGTGTCGGGTTTCAAAGTAGGGATGGATTCACGGATGTTCAAATTGTTGTCAGGGATTCTGAGCAAGGGAAGCGGTCGCAAAGAACGATCGCTTGTCCGTGGACGCTCGGCCCGACACCCCTTTTCGCTGATGAGGTTGCTTGGTCGCTACGACGCAGCGACCACCACGGCCGACAACGTTCGCCACTGGGCCGCTGCAGATGGTCTTTCGGCCAACTCTGCGAATAGCCCCGAAGTGCGTCGCACGCTACGCAACCGTTCGCGATACGAGATCGCTAACAATTCTTACGCTCGCGGCATCTCGCTGACCCTGGCTAACGATTGTGTTGGCACTGGTCCGCGTTTGCAGATGCTGACCGCCGACGCGTTTGCAAATCGCTTCGTGGAGCAGGAGTTCTTTGCGTGGGCTGATGCCGTAGGTTTGGCAGAGAAGCTACGCACAATGCGGCTCGCACGCGTAGCGGACGGTGAGTCGTTTGGATTGTTAACCAATAACCCAAGAATCAATTCTCCCATTCAACTCGATCTGAAGCTAATCGAAGCTGAACAGGTCACATCGCCCATTTTGGCACTCGATAGTTATCGATACCTCGATGGCATTCGCTTCGATGAGCATGGCAACGCGATCTCTTATGATGTCCTCCGAGAACATCCAGGCGACGACGCTTTCTCGTTAACCGAGAACTATGACACCGTCGATGCCAGTTCAATCCTTCACTATTTCCGCAGCGATCGGCCAGGGCAAATCCGTGGTATTCCCGACATCATGCCGGCCCTGCCACTTTTTGCACAACTGCGACGATTCACGCTTGCCGTTTTAGCCGCTGCCGAAACGGCCGCTGATTTCGCTGGGATTCTCTACACCGACGCGCCGGCAGGTGGCGAAGCGGATGCGGCTGAACCGTTCGAGCCAATCGAACTGGAGAAGCGAGCACTGCTGACGATGCCAGGTGGTTGGAAGATGGCCCAGATGCATGCCGAGCAACCGGCCACTACTTACGCCGAGTTCAAACGCGAGGTCTTAAACGAGATCGCGCGTTGTTTGAACATGCCGTTCAACGTCGCTGCTGGTAACTCATCCGGTTACAACTACGCCTCAGGGCGACTCGATCATCAAACCTACTTCAAGTCGATCCGTGTCGAGCAGTCGCAAATGGCTCGCACCATTCTGGATCGCATTCTGTACGCATGGCTGCGTGA
>JAIYDN010000030.1 GCA_027487485.1 Planctomycetaceae bacterium
CTATTCGGCCGAAATCGTGACGCAGTAGGACGTACACTACGAACTGTGCTTGGTATCCGCGGTGAGCCAAGTACGCCGGAAGATCCAAAAAAAGGATTGGTCTGGTCTTCTATAGTGATGTTGATCAATCAACCAGGAAAACAAAACTCATATGTTAGCGCTGGCGACTCAGAGCGAGCACTTTTTCATAAGCATCCTTGGTCAATTGGCGGCGGTGGCGCAAGTGACTTGAAGGAGTTGCTCGATGAAAGAAGTCAATCTACGCTTGGGCAAGTTTGCGAGGAGATTGGATTCGGTGCGGTTACAAGAGAAGATGATGCATACCTTCTAGGAACTCATGTATGCCGTAGGCAGCGTATTGACCCTCGCTTTATTCGTCCGTTGATCGCTGGTGATGAGGTCCGTGACTGGACATTTTTAGATCTTACTGGTGCGATATGGCCCTATGATTGTCAAACATTAGTCGCAACTGCGTCGAATGAATTGATAAAGCTACTATGGCATTGGCGTGTTCAACTTTCGGATCGAGTCGCCTATGGGCTCACACAAATCGAACGTGGACTTAAGTGGTTCGAGTACTCAATGTTCTTTTCAAGACGGTTCGAGACGCCATATTCCATAACGTTTGCCTTCGTTGCGACACACAATCATTTCGTTCTGGATCGGGGCGGTAAAGTTTTTAACCGCTCTGCTCCAATAATAAAGCTTCCACGAACCTCCACAGAGGATGAACATATTTCACTTCTCGGTGTCCTTAATAGTTCGATTGCATGTTTTTGGATGAAGCAGGTCTTCTTTCCAAAGGGCGGCGATCATGTTGGAACACAGGGCGCACGTGTTAAACGAACACTTTGGGACGAACGTTATGAGTTTGCGGGAACTGGGCTTGAGAAGCTTCCAATTCCGGCCGCCCGTCCATTCTTGACTTCGAAAACACTCGAGCAATTAGCTCAACGTTTGTCCGCATTGTCGCCCTTTAGTATCCTCGATCGCTTTTATAGTAACGGCCCTGATCCAATTGTTCCTATCTTTTCGCGCAATGCTTCTTTGCGTGAAGCACTCGCGTATGCATGTTTAAAATGGGCTGAAACTCGCTCGCAGTTGATCGCAAAACAAGAAGAACTTGACTGGGAAAGCTATCGTCTTTACGGAGTAATCAATGATCGGGAGTCAGAAACTGTTGCGGTTTGTGATAGTGAAGAATTGAGCAACTTGGTCCCTTTGAAACTTGGCCAGCGCGCATTCGAGATCGTTTTGGCTCGAAAGATTGCAGCCGGCGAAACACAGTCAACGTGGTTCGAACGCCATAGCTCCATGGCTATCACTGAATTGCCAGCGGAATGGCCCGAGGACTACAAAAAACTGATCGAACGACGAATTACGCTAATCGAAAGCGATCCAAACGTTCGGTTGATCGAGCAGCCGGAATACAAGCGCCGCTGGAACACAGAATCTTGGGAATCACAACTCGAGCGCGCACTGCGAGAGTGGATGCTGCTTCGTCTCGAAACCTTTTTTGATTTCGATCGTCGAATGACCGACGAAACGAACGTTAGTGGCAGACTGGTGCCACTCGGTGAGATCGCGATGTACTCCGTTGCACAACTCGCTGACGCGGCACGTCGAGATCCGCAGTTTATGGAGGTCGGCGAGCTCTATCGAGACGATCCTGCTTTCGATGTCCAAGCTCTCGTTGAAGAACTGCTGGCTGCCGAGAGCGTTCCTCACCTACCTATCCTCCGCTACAAGGACTCGGGACTTCGCAAGCGAGCGGAATGGGAGAGGACCTGGGACTTGCAACGTCGTGAAGACGCTGGCGAGTCTGTCGGCACGATTCCTGTTCCACCCAAGTACACCAGCGCAGATTTCATCTCGACCGGCGGAGCCCGCTACTGGTTGCTGCGTGGCAAGCTCGACGTACCCAAGGAACGTTGGATCAGCTTCCCTCATTGCGAAGGCCCCGACGGAACGCTCGTCGTCTGCTGGGCTGGTTACGATCACTTGCAACAAGCACAAGCCATCAGCGCCTACTATGTCCGCGTACAAACCGAGTTCGGTGGCAGCGACGATCCCCGGCTCATCCCCTTGCTTGCAAGCCTGATCGAGCTCCTCCCCTGGCTCAAGCAATGGCACAACGAGCCCAACGCCAACTTCGACGGCCTCCGCATGGGTGACTACTTCGAAGGTTTCATCAACGAAGAAGCCCGCAACCTCGGCAAGACCCTCGCCGAAATCAAAGCCTGGGTGCCGCCGAAGAAGGTGGCGAAGGCAAAGGCCGCAAAAAGCAAGAAGAAGTCGACAAAAGAAGAAGTCGAGGCTGAAGAATGAACCGAATTACAACGTACAACTCGACTAAAGACGGCGACCGGAACTCGGTAGGGCGTCGGCGAATCGGAGAAACAAAATGCATAGGCTAGCTTTCAACCAAATTTCGATCGATGGTTTTCGTGGACTGAAGAACCTAACTCTCGATCAGCTCGGTCCGCTGAACATACTTGTTGGTGAAAACAACTCGGGGAAGACAAGTGTACTTGAGGCAATCTCAGTGCTTTGTCGTCCGTACGATCCGTACGAATGGCTAGCGATGGTGCGTCGACGAGACTTCGGCCAACTCGATGAAACTCGCGTCCAATCATTGCGATGGTGCTTTTCCCAGAAAGGAGAGCTGGTTGATCCTGATTTCATGTACGAAGGCAAGTGCGACTTCAAGTGCAACGGAGCCTATCCGGTCCGAGGAATCGAAGTTGAATACAGAGACATAATTGGCGAGCCGAGCGAGAGAGAGATTGAACGGCTGAATCGCCAACGCAATCGTACTGGCGAATACGCTGATTTAGAAAGGCAATGGCGAGGAGCACAGATCGTTCACAATATCTGGGACGAATCTCAACCCTACGATCAACCGCCGGAACCGATGGTGCTCCAAATCTGGGAGGAGGACCGAATGTCTGGTGTTCGGAGTCGACCATCCAGTCGTCGAATGCCTCAAGATGTTCCCGCCGAAATGCTCACTCCATATTCGTACCAACTCAATCGAATGCAGGTGAGCTCTCACTCTCAACAGCTCTTGTTTCCACTTTTTGACGAATACAAATCTGGTCGCGAAGCGATTGTCAACTTGGTTCGCGAGTTTGATCCGGATGTCATGGACATTAACGTTGCCTCATTACGGGGTGGTCGACCAGCGCTGTACGTAAGCCATAGGCGGCTGGGCCCCGCACCGCTATCCGTCTTTGGGGATGCATTAAGACGGGCCGTTTTGCTGGCGAGCACGATTCAAACATTAGCAGGTGGTGTATTGCTAGTTGATGAGATGGAAACCGGAATTCACGTAAGCGCACTGAAGAAAGTTTTTGTATGGCTCGTGAAGGCGGCAAGTCGTTTTGACGTGCAGATCATCGCGACGACTCACAGCCTTGAGGCAGTTGACGCGGTTTGCGATTCCATGACGGACCGGATTGATGACTTGATTACATTCAACATTGATCAAACGAGTGATGAGACCAAAGTAAAACGAATTCCGGGAAACCTTCTACATCGCTTGCGCCATGAACGCGGATTGGATGTGAGGTAAAACATGCCGAAATACGGATACCTAGTCGTTGAAGGGCCACATGACGTCGAGTTTGCTTACAGACTCTTGAGTCCGTTTGGATTCAAACGAGTTCAATGGGAGAAGGATCTCGATGAGTTTCTTGATCCTTTGGTTCCGCGAAGGTTTCCACAGGACGATGGTGACCTTCAAAAGCGAATCCCAGTACCACTGTTCTTGCAAAGCGATTCTCACGCAATCGCAATACACAGTGCCGGTGGTGATTCTAGGCTAACAGAAGTTATCCAGGAGAATGCCGTCTATCTGGATCATAGCAAAATAACTGGTGTAGGCATCCTGCTTGATTCCGACCAAGAGATGCCAGCTATAGATCGGTTTAATGGAATCAAGTCTGCGATGCAACAACTCGGGATTTCGATGGCGAATCATCCCGGCATCGTCCAGCCAGGCAGTCCAAAATATGGGGCATACGTTCTGCCTGATAATTTAGTGCAAGGAACGCTTGAAGAGTTGCTACTAGAGACCGCAGCGCAGGTCTATCCCAATCTTTTGGCTTCAGCTACGCAGCACATTGACAATGCATATGTTGGAACGGACCTTACCGGTGACGACAAGAAGGACATCAATAAGCCTGCTGGAAGAAAGAAGGCAATCGTGGGAGCGATGGCAAGCTTGCTCAAACCTGGCAAATCGGTACAGGTTTCCATTCAAGATAACAGATGGTTCAGAGCAAACGCCTTGAATATCCCCAGAGTAAAAGCTGTTCAGGATTTTCTTAAAGATCTTTTTGAGCTGTAGAACCGGCAGTTATTCGATTATGACCGTGGATAGCTGAAAACTGAAAACTGACGACTGAAAACCTCCAAATGACACTACTAAAAGACCTAATCGATATTCCCGAGCACATCGACAAGGGACAGTTCGTCTTGCGACTGACCGAAGGGGTTACCGATCCACAAGCAACCGTAGCGGCTTATGTGCCCACGCCTCAACTCGTTTTGGCATTCGATGATGCGCTGAACTTCATTAAGGGCTCTGTGCTTGGTCATACGAGTAAGGCAACTTATCTGCACGGTAGCTTCGGTAGCGGTAAGAGCCACTTCATGGCGATCCTGCACCTGATTCTGTCGGGCAACTCTACTGCACGAGGAATCCCAGAGTTAGCTTCAGTGATCCAGAAGCACAACGGATGGATCGAGGGCAAGAAGTTCTTGCTTGTACCTTATCACATGATCGCGGCCCATGATGTCGAATCGGGCATTTTGGGAGGCTATGTCGACTTCGTCCGTCGAGTGCATCCGGATGCTCCGATCCCTGGAGTCTATCTTGCTGAGGGATTGTTCAAGGACGCCTCCGCGTTGCGTCAACGGATGGGTGATGATGCCTTCTTCGCAGCGCTCAGCGAAGGTGCTAGTGCTGACAGCGATTTCGGCGATGTAGACGTTGGTTGGGATGCCGCACGTTTTGATAGCGCAGCCGACGCCGATCCAGGCTCGGAAGAGCGATCGCAGTTAATCAGTGCGCTCGTCGGGAAGTTCTTTGGATCCTACGATACGCAAGCGGGCGGACATGGCGAGGCTTTCATCTCGCTGGACAAGGGGCTGTCGGTTATCAGCCGGCATGCAAAGGATCTCGGCTACGATGCATTGATCCTCTTTCTAGATGAACTGATTCTGTGGCTAGCCAGTCACGCTGCGGATTTGAAGTTTGTTCACCAAGAAGGCCAGAAGCTGGCGAAGCTGGTAGAAGCGCAAACAGCCGATCGACCGATTCCGGTCGTTAGCTTTATCGCTCGTCAGCGTGACTTGAGCGAACTGATCGGCGACTCGGTACCTGGGGCCTACCGATTGAACTTTGGCGACGCTCTCAAACACTGGGAAGGACGATTCCACAAGATCACGCTGGAAGACCGCAACTTGCCGGCAATTGCTGAGCGACGCGTTCTGAAATGCCATACTCCTTCGGCGCGACAGGAATTGAATGCAGCGTTCGAACTGACGGCGAAGATCCGCGAGTCGGTGATGACGACGTTGCTGACCGGTGAAGGCGACCGTGAGATGTTCCGCAAGGTCTATCCGTTTAGCCCGGCTCTGGTGCAAACACTAATCGCAGTGTCGAGCGTGCTGCAACGCGAGCGTACGGCATTAAAGGTGATGATGCAGTTGTTGGTTGAGCAACGCGATGTGCTCACTGTTGGCGACATTGTTCCTGTGGGTGATCTGTTCGATGTGATTGCTCATGGTGACGAGGCGTTCAGCCAGGAAATGGCGATCCACTTCGATAATGCCAAGCGTCTGTATCACCAAAAGCTGCTGCCGATGCTGGAGAAGACGCATGGACGTCGTGAGGAACTCGAGAAGTTGCCAACTGACGATTCACGTCGTGTTGGATTTCGCAATGATGATCGTCTTGTGAAGACATTATTGCTGTCTGCTTTGGTTCCCGAGGTAGAGACGCTGCGTGGATTGAACGCAGAACGCCTAGCCGCCCTAAACCACGGCACGATCAAGACTCCGATCGCTGGACGCGAGGGACAAGAAGTCTTGCGACGTGTGCGTAACTGGGCGGCCAGTGTGGGCGAGATTCGTATCGGAGAGGAAACCAACCCGTCGATCTCGATTCAGCTATCCGGCGTTGATACCGAAGGGATCATTAAGCAAGCAGAACGAGAAGACAATCAAGGTAACCGTATTCGTCGTGTTCGGCAGATGCTGTTCGAACAGCTGGGCGTCTCGGGCGAAGACGAATTCCAGCAGCACTACGATTTCAATTGGAAGAACACCAGTCGATCTTGTACGGTTCTCTTTAAGAATATTCGTGAGTTGCCAGACGCATCGTTTGAGAACAACGAAGCAGACTGGAAATTGGTGATCGACTTCCCATTTGATGAGGCCGGCCACGGACCGAAGGACGATATAAGTCGTCTGCAACAGTTCAAGACTGTGAATCCTTTGGGCGCAAAGACCATTTGCTGGATACCTCAGTTCTTTAGTGCAGACGCGTTGAAGGACCTTGGGATGCTCGTGATTCTTGAACACATTCTCACTGGAGAGCGATTCGGCCAGTACTCGAACCATCTTTCTCCGCAAGATCGACAAGCGGCGAAATCGCTCCTCGAGAACCAGCGGAGCGTATTACGAACCCGAGTCCAGAATCATCTAGATGCGGCCTATGGTCTGGATGCGATCACACAAGGTTCACTGGATACAACTCACGAGCTCGAACAGCATGAGCAGTTTGTCTCGCTAGATGATGGCTTCGATCCGCAGCCTCCCGTTGCTGCAAACCTTGGCGGCGCGATGAATCATTTGCTTAGCCAGGCTCTAATGAGTGAGTTCCCTGGGGCACCAAACTTTGAGGCCGAAGTCAAGATTGGCAACCTTCGCAAGGTTCAAGCCGTTCTAAGCGAGGCGGCACAGTCACAGGATGGACGCGTCGCAGTCGAGAAGACCATTCGATCATTGGTACGTCACATCGCCAATCCGCTTCAACTGGGCGAGATGGGGCACGATGCAACACACTTTGTCTTGGGGCATCACTGGCGTAATCACTTCAACAAGAAGGCTGCTGAAGCATCCAGCATGATCAGCGTGGGGCAACTCCGTAAGTGGATTGATCAACCCCGTCCGATGGGTTTACCCAAGGAAGCACAGAACTTGGTGATTCTGACTTATGCCGAACAGACCAACCGCACGTTTGTTTATCACAACGCCCCTGTTGAAGTCTCGCTGACCAATCTCTCAAACGATTATGTGTTGCAAGAGCAGAAGCTACCTGATGAGGCGCATTGGAGCGTAGCAGTCAACCGAGCTGCACAGATCTTCGGTGAAGCGGTATCGCCCCTGCTGAAAGCCACGAGCGTTGCGAACCTTTCCGCCGCATTGAAGAAGAAGTCTTCTGAAGTCCGTTCGTCGTGTGTTTCGCTCCAGGAGAAGTTAAAAGAACGACTGTCGAAGCTCGGGGTCGATCCTGCGAACAGTCCGCGAATGACGACCGCCTCGGCGACTGTAAGCTTGGTCGAGAAGCTGCATGTTTCAGAATCGAGTCAAGTTGTGTCGACACTCGCATCGGCTGCGGTCGCGACGACCGAGGCAGCCATGGGCGAA
>JAIYDN010000086.1 GCA_027487485.1 Planctomycetaceae bacterium
GGCAGCCCATTCCAACTGAACTCGACTAGGAATCGATGCTGATCCCCCGGGCTGCACAACAATCGCACTGGTGGCAGGAGCCGACGGCCACGAACTTGGATTCACCACTCCGGAAGCAGTCGGAGGTGCAACTCGGAGAATAAAGTCATTTGCTGTTAACGTTGAAACCGCCAGACCAGCAATATCCAACACGACTCCGTTGAGACCTTGAGTGTAGTTGGATACGTTGGCCGGAGTGGTCGTTTGAGCTATCCCCGAAGATTGAAGCAGGACTCTGGCGGAGTCTAACGCAGCGTTTACCGAACCTCCTACTCCAACCTCAAAGCCCGAGTTATTGTAGAACACTTGGCGGTTAAAAACCGTTGCGGTGATGTTGGCCGAAGTGGTAGCAGATGAATTGAAGGTATAGTTAAGTGCATCTGCACCGTCGATGGTCAAGCCGGTTGCGGTAACGGTCTTGCCATTCCCGACACCGACATCCGCAAACGTGGCTGTACCACCAGCGATGGTCACCACGTCAGTACCCAGAATTCCACTTAATGACCGACTAGCGATGGTTGCAGCGTTGGTGTTATCAAACGGCTTATTGTTGGCCGTTATCGAGGCAACCAAGGGCGCAGGAGTGATTTGAAATGCAGCAATGGCGGATTGTGCAGCGTTGTTAACTGCATTTGCAGCAGAAACTGCGCGAACGAAATAGTTCCCTACTTTGATTGGTGGTGCGATTACGTTTGTTCCGGTAGCATCACTGTAATAGATAAAACTCACCTCAGGTGCAGGAGATCTACTACCGGTAACTGAAGCAGTGGCAACATAAGCGGTGTTGTCATAAACTCGGTTCGTCGAAGTAATTGTTAAGATAGGAGTTGCGACACCCACAGCAATCAAGCTAGCGTTTGGTAAACTCCAAGCGCCTCGGCCTAGCGTACCAGCGACCAAAACGTTGTCGACGGGATCATAATCGAGATCATATACCGCAACATTAGGGAGTGAGGACCCTATTTTTGTCCAGTTTCCTAGAGCAGTTGTGAGGCTTGAAAACACCCCGAGAGTACTACCTACCACTACTGCGTCAGCCGTTGCCGATGCGATGTAAACAATCGACCACAATCGATTGCCGGCAGTCGGAAGATTGCCAGTGATGTCTGTCCAGGACGTGCCGGTGTTGCTGGTCGCAAATACTTGGTCAGAGTCCGTTAAGTATGCCGAAGACCAATCGTCTGGATCGATCGTAAGATCCGAAATGGTAGACACACCCGCAGGTTGGGCTGCCGTTAGTGCCGTCGATCCAAGCCCTGCCGTTCGGACCGATACTGAATTCGAGCTTCCGACCCATAGGACATCGGGATTGTCGATGCCATTTTTTCTTCCTCCGTAGGCAATCGCGTTCTGAGTTATCGACGAAGTCCCTCTTCCTGGAGCAACTTCTGTGATTGTGCTTCCTGAATTGAGTGATTCGTAAGCAGAATTACTGCCCTGAAGTATGAGTCGCGATGGATTGATCGAATTAAGTTCAATAGGCGTTCTAAATGCCGGCGAGAACGAAGCACCGCCGCCGATCACAGTCCGTGCAGGGAAAGTGCTGCTTACAACTGCTCCCGATGAATTCCAAACCGACCTTTGGAAGCCGCCCAGATTTTGCGAACTGCTATAACGAACAGATTGATTGTTGGCTGCTAGCGATACGTTATCGACTTCGACATCTCCTCCATCTCCCCCGGAGAACATGCGGAAGGTCTTCGAATTATCTGATGTTTGAGCATGAGTTCCATTGTCTTGCGTTCCAATGAAGAGAGTGTTTGACAACCGGTCATAAGCAACGTCGTGGATCTCAACGACGCCAATATTCCCAACTAAGCTAAACCAGTCGCCAGTATTATCGCGTGGGTTTGTTCGCTTATAAATTCCGCCATCATCAGTCTCAATCAAGTTGCCATTAGCATCAAAGACCATTTCTCGCGAGTCGGCGTGGGGAGCACTACTACTTGCGGTTCCGGAGGGTGGGTCGAAAGGAACCGAATTGTGGGTTATGTGATCCCATTGCGGTGATGGTACTGCAGTCGGGTTGCGGGCGATCGATGCATTGCCTCGGAAAATCGCTCCATTAAACGACGTATCGCCAATCGAATTTGGTTGTTCCTGACGATCGCCACCGATATAAACGATGTTTTGGTCGGTTGGATCAACAACGATAGAGAAGTGGATCCGCCCTTGTCCCCCTGATTTTTCATCGATCAATTTTGGGTTCGGGTTGGGCGTTACCACTCGTGTCCATGTTCCGCCTGACGTGTAGGCTCCGTTGCCAGCACTTCCGTCCAATCTAAACTGCGTTGCATTCACAACCGTTATCTGGAAAACTCCGTTCGCGGCAGTGTTTCCGGAAACCCCGCTTATTGCAACGAAATGGCCAGACGATAGTCCATGTGCGGAAGCGGATGTAATCGTGATCGGTGTAGCATTGGTAGCACCTGTGATGGCAACACCGCTTCCGATCGGTAGAATCGGGACGTCCATTCTTGTCCATGTTGGAGAAGAAGTACTTGCGTTGTCACTATAAAAGACCCCGCGTGGTTGGCTATTGAGGAGAACCGCCACGAATAGCCTGCCCGTGGTCGGATGCACTGCCATTTCTATGTTGTTATTCGTTGTGTTAGTAATCAATGAATGCATTTCGGCGTTGAATCCAGAGCTAGTGACTGGAGCCCAAGTTACTCCAAAATCGTTCGATCTGTAGATCGCTTCATCTTCAACAGCAGCATAAAGACGATTGCCCGAAGCGTCACTTGGGTCCTCTACTAGGTCGAAGACGTTATCACCCACAATGATGCCACCGCTATTGATACCGTTGAACGATACACCGCCGTTTGTACTTCGGAAGATACCTCCGTTGGCGGACGAACTAACGATAATTGTGTTTCCACGTGCCGCGATTCCTGTAATGTATTCGCCACTTCCACTCGTCAGCCCAGCACTGCCTGGATTCACCCATGTCGTACCGCCATTCGTAGTTCGATACACCGAACCACGTGTTCCACCGAGCCCCGCAAAGCTACTTGTGGAAGCCGTACCCGCAACTAACGTATTGCGATTCAGATCGGTTGGATCAAACGCGAGTGCTCCAATTGATAATGAATTTAGACTGTCGGTTTGTGCCGTCCAATTTGGATTTGTGGCTGTTCCATTGGTGGTCTTCCAAATCCCGCCATTCACGGTTCCAACGTAAAAAATATCGGGATTGGTTGGGTGCGCAACCACGGTCTGAATTGCGCCATTGATTTGGTTATTCGGCTGAACATTACGAATTTGTCCATTGGTGGTCGGGGATGGGCCTTCGTCTCTCCACTCACCATTGACAAAAAAGATTGCGTAGTCTTCGACCTCTCCATCATTAACGCTTCCACCGGGCGTAAGCGAGGTCAAGCCATCATGCAAGCGGAATCTCGCGTACGAATTCCCTGGCAGAGTACTAGCTGGAATGCCAACTTCGATGGCCGTATTGCCGGTTATTACCTGCGAGAAAACCCTTTCACCAACATCATTCCAGTCCCCGTCCCGATTGAAATCGATCCACATGTCCAGAAAAGGATTGGTTGCAGCTGCCGTATTCGTCAACGCAACATTGAAAACCGCGACTGCGCCGACCGTCACGTCACTATTGAATACGACTCCATCTTCGTCATCGCTTAACGTAGGAGCAATGTCATCGCCGTTCGCGGAAAGATTTGGGATTCCGTCGGACTCTAAATCTTTCGTTGCACCTAAATGAAACCCTTCACGGATTCCGTGTCGGGCTCCACCGTCGGAAAGCGACGTTGGATAACTGGAGGCAAAACCGGTTTGGATTGCTGTAGGCGCATCCCCGAAATCATTAGTTGGTGGAGCGGGCGCCGCGCTAAGGCTGATGGTATCTATTCGCCAACCCATTGAATTGACGCTTTCATCCGATCCGAACCGCCATCGAAATGCAACGCTTTGATTAAATGCTGAAGCGGGTAGGTCCACTGTCGATGTCACGTAACCATTGGACGAACCATTCCAAGCCGCCCTAGCGGAAAGTGGATTAGGGGAGGTCAACAATGTTGAGACATAGCCTCCTTCTACAAAGGTTCCGCCAGCCGCAAGAATGTCATTGAATGTGCCACCATTCACCGCAATTTCGAGAACTCCACCGTCCCAATCGGGCTCAGAATCATAGGAATGCCGAAAACTAAGTCGCCCATTCGCAACCGTGATCAATACGCCGTTCGACGTGAGCTGACTGTCACTTACCACCGGTATGTTCGAAACAAAAGCGTGATTCGGAGCTGTGTCACTTCCGCCCGCAACTGTAATCCAAGGGTTTGTGTTGGTTGTTGTCTGTATCCAGCCACTCGGAATGTTCGGTACTGTTAAGGAATCGAAAAATTCAGGAAAGCCTGCAAGTAGGTTGCGACATTCGAGTCGTTCGAATATACCTAAAACGGAACGCTTGCGAGGATTTACTGAAACCCGGGCTCTACCATCACGCAACATATTGCTTCTCATTGCCAATCCTGAATCAAGATTATCGAGCACATAGTCTTGGTTGCTGTCATCTCTCTTGAAACGTCAGTCTAAAAACATTCCCACGGACTAAGCTATTCACCCACAATCCTAAACCAAGCTGAAAGTAGCGGCTAGTGTTCTAAACAATCTTTCGCCGATTGAAAAAATCCTCGCAATGTCACAATTCCCAAATCGTAATTTGGGGGCAAAGGCGATTGGCCCCACAGACTTTTCCGCTTCCGCGAACTCGATTTCTAGCCAAAGAATACTCTAAGTTCTTGTCTTGCTAAACACACCAAGAGTGCATCGACAATTCTTGACTTTATCGCTCGATCCTATATTCGCTGCTTCGCGCGGATTGCCTGGCTATAAAAAGAACCTTCCGAGTTCTTCTTTTGCTAGTTCAGCAAACAAGTCATCCACGATTTCTTTGGATGGATCGATCGTTGACTTTTCCGCATCCGATTTCACAGCGGACGATCCTAAAGAAGGTGAGCTGGACTCTCCTGAACTGTTGGGCAGTAGCAATAATCTTGCTCCAACGCCTGTGCTCAGCCTGTCATTCAGTACGTCTGGACTTCCATCCATTTTTGGAAACGTTGGTTGTACTGGTGGTTCCCCAATAAAAGGTGTAGACCCTGGGGGCAAATCGCTACCGCCAGCACCGCCACCGGATCCGGACGCTCCTTCTTCATTCGACCCAGCAGCTGGAATCGTGATGTTGTTGAGCAAGATCGCGGTGTTAGACACCCTGCCCCGCAC
>JAIYDN010000035.1 GCA_027487485.1 Planctomycetaceae bacterium
CCCGATTTTGGACCCGTGATCGTCCACTCGTTTGTTGTGTTCGGACCTGTCAAGGCACCGCCATTGCCCGTCAGAACTTCTATCCCGGTGAAGCCACCACCCAGTCCCGAGGCCGTTGCCGTTGCCGTTGACACATTGATCGTGCCTGCTCCCGACAGTGTTGATAGGCTGTCATTAAAGGCCCCGGATCCACCGACTATCGAACCTGCCAAATTGCCTGTTGGCGTAACGGTGAACGAGTCCGCCGCATTATCGCTGCCGCGAAGATTTTCCATGTTGCTGAACGTCGTGGTTTGGCCACTGGTGCTAACGGTGCCGGAATTTGTGCCCGATGCGGTCCAAGTCGTGGCAGAACTCGCCTGACTTTGGATTGAGTCGTTTCCGTTTCCACCATCCACTACGACGGTTAACGCGCCATCAAGGCGAACCGTGTCATCTCCACCCAACGATTCGATCTTTCGCGATTCGATCGTGAAATCACTCTCAACGATTATGTCAAAGGCATCGTCGAATGTGATCTGAGAAGTGGAAACACGAATTAAGTCGGGCGAAGCTGTACCGCGTACTGTCAATTCGTCAGCACCTTCGCCGGAATAAACTCTCACTCCGCTTTCAGGGACGGCTAAACCAGTGGGAGCACCGACTAAAGGTTGGCCGTTGAGTTGGATCGATACGTTTGAACCTGAATCCAATCGTGTGACGACGATTAGGTCGTCTGGCGATCCGCCGTCGGAACCTCCGATTGCTAGAACTCCGGATTGCATCTCGTGACTGAGTACGACAACATTCGCAATCGTCGTTTCAAGCGTATTGACCCCATCAAAGACTGTGACCGTCGGATTGAAGGTTCCTGGCAACAGGAAGCGATGCTGCACGACTGCCGCTGGTAAAGCATTGCTAATCGCTTCGATCGCTGAGCCGTCCCCCCAGTTGATCGTGTACTGATAAACCGAAGCGATCGGTGATGCCGCTGACAATGTAAACGCTCGCAATTGGCCTGCGACCCCTACAAAGCCGTCGCTCGGGCCGTCTACCGATAGGCTTAGCTGCGTCTCACCCACTGCAAAATTGCTGGATACCATCGCCGATACTCCATTGTCTTCGTCCGTCGCATAAACGCGAGCGACGTAGCTGCCAGTTGCCAATGGAATGAAAGTGAATATTGGCGATGTGGTGCTAGATTTAAACACACCCACTGCCGCACCCACGCCTACTCGATCGATCGAGTAGTGGTACGTGATGGTGTCGTTGCTGCCAGCAGGATCCGTGCCTGCCACGTTTACCGTTACCGGTTGATTGACCTGGCGAGGTACTGAAATGCTCGTCAACGAAACAGTCGGTGCAACGTTGTTGACGACCACCGTGGTTTGATAGTCTCGGAAGCCACCGTCTTTGTCAAACACTCGGCCGTAGACGACATAGCTACCGTTGTCGTTATAGACAAACGAAGCGGTCGGAACCGATGTGGCATCCTCAAGAGAAGAAGTGTTACGTTGCTGTAGACTTTGGGTTATGACATACTTGAAGCCCGCAGTTCGATCCTCCATCGAGACATCTGTCGCACCTGAGAATTGAACCGAGACGGATTGCGACTCAAGGATCGGACCGTTGTTGGTGAACGTAGCTGTCGGAGCAACATTGTTCACGATGACGTCTGTCGTGTAAGTCGTGCTTCCACCATTTTTGTCGATGATACGTCCGTAGATCGTAAACGTTCCGCTATCAGTGATGGTGAAACTGGCTTGAGGCAGGGTACTGGCCGTTGCGTAGGTAGCCAAAAGCACTTCGCTTTCAGTTCGTGCAAATGCGTACCGGAAGCCCGCCTGAGTGTCGAGCGTCGATGGATCGCTTGGACCAGAGAACGATACCGTCACCGAACCAGCTTCGTTGATCGGGCCATTGTTGGAGATAACCGCGACCGGGGCTACATTTTCGACCGTTACTGTTTGGACCGAGTCGACGAAACCTCCATCTTCATCCATCACGCGAATGTAAACGGGATATGTTCCATCATCCGTAAAGACAAACGATTGCTGTGACACGGTCGTGGAGGAAGCGTAATTCGACGCATCTCGAACCGCTTGGTCGCGAGAAATGACGTACCGCAACCCTTCTGCCATATCGCCCACGCTGTCGGAGCCCGTTGCTTCCACCACGATCGATGCACCTTCCAAGGACCCAGTTACTTGGGAGGTAACCGTCGGGTTTGCATTAAGTACCGTAATTGGGAACGAGTCGCTGACGGATAGGCCGTCGTCGCTGGTAATAGTGAATCGAACAATGTAGGTTCCGATGCCTTCGTCGTTGTAGTTGAGAACGAGTGGTAGACCTGTGTCGTTGCTTGGGCCGCCGGACTCGTTGCCTCGTCCACTACTGGAGAAGTTGCTGAAGGTTGCAGATTGGCCATTTCCATAATCGACGGTTGCCGTCCAATGGTCGCCAGTGGGGTCGGTGAAGCGGATGAGTTTCGAATAATCAACCCCTTCGACTGCAATCGCGTTAGTCGGCAAAGTGCCTTCTACCAAGTACAGACTGTAATCATCTCCGTTTCCGCCAATGATCAAGTCTTCGCCACCTCGGCCTAGAATAACATCGAGACCGTCCTGAGCGTTCTCGCGAGAGAAGCGGTAGACGAACAGTTCGTAATTGCCGGTGTCCGTGTCGTTGATGATATCTTCGAAGAGCTCGATAGCGGCGGGTTCCCAACCGGTAAAGTCCGTCGGGTCTGTCGGCAGCGGTGAACGCGAGAAGGTGTCGACAACAAGAGTATAGGTATCATCCGATGGCAAAATTAAATCGATAAAGATCGAATCCGTTGACTCAAATTCGTCATCATTGTTGGCATCTGATTCATAGTAACGGACCACTTGGCCCTGCGAGTTAACCAAGCTGATTTTCGAGTCGATGTACCCGTCTGGGTTGAAGGTGCCGTTCAATCCAGAGTTCGTGAAGCGGCGAAGAGCCCGCGATCCTACTTCGACAGTGATTAGATCGCCTTTTCGTCCGCTAAACGAATAGTGATCGTTCTCGCTGACGTTGGTAGACGGATCGATTTCAATCGAACCCGTTACGCTGAGTGTTTCCGCATAAAACTTTTGATTTGCGTTGACACCTTTGCCGAGAGTGTTGGGCACTGCGATCGTCACCCATTGCAAGGACTGGGCAGTAGCTGCTGTGGACTTAAGCGTGTCTGATTCAGTAGTGCGAGTCAAACTTGCATCGGACATTACGTATGCCAGCTTCAGTGCCTCGCGTTCGCCGAAGAACAAGCTACCGATGTCATTTTGACGATCGCTGCCGACCGACGCAGGGGAGCTGATCAAGTGCTGGAACGTCTCATACGCTTCGGAAGGCCCTGTGTAATTTGGACGGAATGATCCAGCGCCTGGTGGAGTATGAACTCCCGAACCGATTGGGCCGAAGGCATCGTAGTGTCGTAGCCCTAACAAGTGCCCAAGTTCGTGTGCCGCAATCTTCACCGACAGCGCCACAAAATTCTCGACGGTATTGATTGGATTGCGTTGACCAAAAATGATCGATTCATCTTGCTCATAGTTCAAGAAATCACCGCTCAAACCGGATTCGGAGACAGTGACCTGCGGGGCAAGTGCCGTTCCACCCAAAAGACCATGGACCTGCACTTGAATCTCGCCGCCCAAGTTCACATTACCAACATCGATCTCACTCGACAGACCACCTGGTTCGCCATTGGCTGGCGTATCGTTGAAGCGAATGGTGGCATAGTCTGTTCCGCTTGGAATGTCGTTTACATTTTCCGTAAATCGAACGTTGTACCACCGGTTTGCATCCGTGTATTCGCGGACAGTACCATTGGATTGGAAGCCATAATAGACCCCTTTCAACCCCTGAATAACGGCCTGGCGATCTTCTGGACGGTAGGCGTATTCGTTTGTATCGGTCTTGGAGGAGAAGTCCAAAAGGACCCACTGCACCGGTCGATTCTGTGGAACGGGACTGGATGACGGAGTATTTGCAAACGCAGCTCCCAAAAGAACGTTCGAGCGATCGTTCCCTAGGATTTCGTCATTTCCCTGCGAACCAGTTAGATCTTCGATGCCAAGAACGGAGGAAGCAGAGAACTGCAACCAAAACTCCGAACTAAGAAGCTGTTTGCCCGTGGAGGCTAAATCCAAGGTAAGGGCATTGGCAGTGAAGCTAGAGAAGTTGATCCAATCTCGGCTCGTATCGGATGCGCCACCAAACGGTTCGTCAATTTGAACATAACCCTTAGGAGCATTGGGGAATTCGTAAGCATCGTTTCCTAGTCCCCCAGCAACGAGTACCGTTGGGGAGGTTGCGCTACTTGATGGGACAATACCAGAATAAACGATACTGTCGTCCCCTTCCTCAAGGTTAACATCGATGGAGGAAGCACTGCCTCGGAACACAAAAGAATCTCGGCCGGCGGCACCGCGATAGAAAATAGATCCGGATGGACTTGTTGTTTCGCCAACAACCGAATTAGCCAAAACAGTGTTGTAGATCAGCGAGTCGGCGTCACCCTCACCGAACATCACCAAGGTGCTGATTCCAACACCCTGAGTGCGCAAGACATCTTCGCCTGCCCCACCCATAAATCGAAGTCCTGTCAACGGAGTGCCTGCTTGGACACCTCTTCCAATAGAACTTCCTGCGTTGACTAACGAATCCGCGCCATTCCCACCTTCAAAGTTGATGTAATTGACCCGGTTACCGTTGTTGAGCAGCGTGTCAGTCCCATCGCCACCAAACATAGTGATGGTGCCAGTTCCTGAACCATTGTTTTGGAGTGCATCCGTATCGCCGTTGCCAGTGAAAACGATTTCAGCAACATCGCTACCGTTGTTCTGGAATCGGTCGGGACCGTCTCCACCGACCATCGTCAAAAGGGCTGCGGCATTCCCCCAATTGACCAAAACATTGCTGCCATCACCGCCAATGAATTCGATGGTTTCAACATTGTTCCCGTTTTGATAAAGCGAATCGTTATCCGCCCCTCCGTCAAAGGTGAATTGGGTTACGCGAGAGCCATCATTTTGAAGGGCGTCGTTACCTGCTTCGCCGTAGAATTGGAAGTCACGGAGTCCGATACCATCCGCCGTATTGAGTACGTTATCGTCCCCGTCATTGCCGTAGAACTGAACATTCGAAACGCCGGTGCCTGAGTTCTGGAAGAAGTCGTTCCCCGCATCGCCCGTGAATCGAATATTGAATGCGTCTGACGCTCGATTGACGAAAACGTCTCCCTTATTATCAGCAGTAGCCGACGGGACATCGGGCAGTGAAAAGGGAGGTTGTCCGACGTACGGCCAAACGATGGTGCCAAAAGTGCCTGAAGGAATCAGCTGCAAATCGTTGGAACCACCAGCCCGGACGTCGTTCAAGAAACGATCCGCGCCCCCATTGCCGTAGAAGACAACTTGGCTAGTTCCGGCACCATCATTGCGCAAGGTGTCATCGTCATCGCCACCTTGGAATATAAGGTTTCTTGCACGGGTGCCAGTGTTGCTGAAACGGTTATCACCATCGCCACCAACAAATCGAACCTCTTGAACATCGGACCCCGTGTTCAAGAACTGATCTTCGCCAGCTTCGCCAAAGAACACAATGTTGCGAACGTTCTCGCCATCATTGACCAAAAGGTCGTCCCCATTGCGTCCAAGAAAAACGACATTCGAGACGTTGTATCCATTGTTTTCGAAAACGTCATTTGCTTCGCCACCATCAAACGAAATCAACGTTACATCGTTTGCATTGTTCTGGAAGCGATCATCGCCATCACCACCCAGGAACAGCAGTTCCTTCCAATTTCGCCCATCATTTCGAAACGCATCGATGCCCCCGAGTCCCGTAAAGCGGATACTTCCTAAGGGTTGACCAGCGGCATTGGTCTTGCCACTCGCATTATTGATGAACGTATCGTTCCCAGTCAACAAGGGATCCGAATCGCCAGCAAAATCGATGCCATCAAACAAGAGCCCTGACAACGAAAGCGTATCCGCATCCGCCCCACCATTAAAATTGATTGTGCCGATGTTTGATCCATCCGCGATCAATACATCCGAACCCGCATCACCCGAAAACGTGATTGGTCCAACATGGTTGGCCTTCGAAATCAAAACGTCATCGCCTAACTGGCCCGAGAAGTTTATCTGACCAATGTTCGAGCCATAGTTAACAAGCAAGTCACGCGTATCGTTCGCAGGTTGGCCAACTTGCGTTACACCTGGATCCAAGAATCCAAAGAAGCTGATACTAGCTAAACCCGACGCGTCATTGCGAAGCGTGTCACGTCCCTCGCCACCGGAGAAGCGAATAGAACCTACAGCCCCTTCGTTCACCAAGGAATCGTCCCCAGCATCTCCTTCGAAATCGATTCCGCCAACGGATGCGGTATTTGCGATAGCGAAGAAGTCTGCGTCGGCACCTCCGCTGAAATCAACGCTGCTGTTAACGATTCCACGAATCAGGAATTCATCTGCACCGGAATCGCCTTCGAAATCAATGGAGCCGACTCGTGCACCTAGAGCCAGAGTAAAGACGTCCGCGTCCGCACCGCCACCGAAGTCAACTCTTGAATCAACGATTCCACGGATCTCGAGCACATCCGCCCCGCTATCGCCTTCGAAATCAATGGTTCCAACTCGACCGCCCAGGCTCAGCAACAGCGCATCGGCATCTGCTCCACCACCGAAATCAACGCCGCCAACCACAAGACCTGCGATCAGGAAGACATCGGCGCCCGAGTCCCCTTCAAAATCAATCCCCGAGTCAACTCGACCGTAGACCAACAACGAATCAGCATCGGCACCACCGCCAAAGTCAATTCCTCCTTGAACAACGCCACGCAATTCAAAGACATCCGCACCCGAATCTCCTTGAAATCGAATACCGGGGCCAGGAATTCCAGGAACAGTCCCGATCAACGTACCGTCGACCGAACCGTTAATGAACAGCCGATCTCCATCAGCGCCACCACCGAAGTCGATGCCGCCAGTGACGATGCCTCGGATTTCAAGAGCATCTGCCCCCGCATCCCCTTCGAAGTCAATACTTCCAATTCTTCCACCAAGATTCAGCGTGAAAACGTCTGCATCAGCGCCTCCACCAAAATCGATGCCGCCGTCAACGCGACCGAAGATGGTTAAAGAGTCCGCATCAGCACCGCCGCCGAAATCGATACCTCCTGAAACAATACCTCGAATTTCCAGAACATCGGCACCGCTGTCCCCCTCAAAATCGATCGTACCTACCCGGCCACTTAGTGCTAACGTAAACGCGTCTGCGTCCGCTCCACCGCTGAAATCGATTCGATTCGTCACGATCCCCGAAATGGTAAATGCGTCCGCGCCAGAATCACCATCGAAATCGATTGAGCCGACACTTGCTCCCAATGCCAAGGTAAAGACATCTGCGTCCGCACCGCCGCCAAAGTCAATCCTATTCGTAACAATGCCTTCGATGGTGAATACGTCCGCGCCGGAATCCCCTTCGAAGTCGATCGAACCGACACGTGCTCCCAGCGTTAACGTGAACACGTCTGCGTCTGCCCCTCCACTGAAATCAACGCCACCGGTCACGATTCCCAATAGATCGAAAACATCAGCACCTGAATCGCCTTCGAAATCGATGGAGCCCACACTGGCCCCTAATGCCAATGTAAACACATCCGCGTCCGCTCCTCCACCGAAGTCGACCGATCCCGATACGATACCAGTAATACTAAAGACATCTGCACCAGCATCTCCTTCGAAATCTACTCCTGATAGCAGAACATTTCCCCCCAGTAGAAACACGTCCGCATCGGCGCCACCGCTGAAGTCGACCCCAGTGAGGTTTACCCCACGAATATCGAAAACGTCGGCCCCCGAATCTCCCTCGAAGTCAATCTGCGATAGAACCGTTCCATTCAAAAGGAAGGTATCCGCATCCGCTCCACCGTTGAATCTTGCTAGCGAGATACCTGACGGGGCGATAAGCGTGTCCGAACCACCGCCACCAAAGACCGCAGCGTTTGTCGTGCCAGTTAAGTGATCTTCAAAATTGCTTCCCACCAATCCTCTAAAGTTACCCTGAGCACGGATTTGATGCTGGTTAGCCAATGGCAATCCAAGTGCCGGCGCGACGTCTTGTGTTACGAAACCGGTTGCATTGAGCAGCGACAGATCAAAGGTAATACCCAAATCAGGGAAGGCTGCTGTTGTAATGTCGGCCCGACTGAAATCGAGTGTGTTATTGCCACCTCGATCGCGTACCGTTAGAACGCTGTTGGGTGATAACAGATAAGTGTCGTCCCCATCTTCGTTGATCACAATCGGGGCGCCACCAAGAGCAACACCCAAAGGTAATTCTACGTTTGCAGAATCATTTCCATCTCGCAAGACAATCGTGTCATTTCCTGCCCCACCAAAAAGATAGTCCAGTCCCGATCCACCATCGAGAACAACATTGCGTCCCAAGGTCACCGCAGATGCGTCAATGATGTCATTGTCACCAAATGAGATAATAGTAAGGTTCGTGACGCCCGGCAAAAAGTCAGCGTCAGTAACACGAATCTGGTTTGCGGTATCATCCCCGAATACTAGCAAAGATTCATATGTGTCGATGCCGTTGTCATCGTCCGATACAACCAAGTCAACCTGGATTCGTCCGCTGTAGAGCCTGCGATCCACATCGAAAATTGCGGCCGATCCCGACTGGATAACGGTGTTGGATCCCACCACTTTCCCAACCCATGAATAACTGAAGAGCTCTTGACCTGGATCGGTTATAACAGCCTTTAGCGAGAATTGATTCACGTCCAAAATTTCATCAGGTACATAACTGACGATTGGGGCAACGTTGTTAACCGTCACCTGAGTTGTCTGAGAGGATGTTCCGCCGTCATCGTCCGCGATGGTGATAAGGACTGTTTCGAGATCACTGGACGTGCCCACCGCGTAATCATCGCGGTATTTGTAAATGGCTTCGTAGGTTCGCGTTAACGGGTCGACTCGGGCTGAAGTGATTTCGCCAGCTGCCCAGCGCACGGATACCGTGTGAATATCAAGTAAACTCTGATCTGTATAAGAACCTGTTATCCGTACTTCATCCCCTTCATTGATTGCGGCTCCGGATGGTGCGGTCACCCAGTCGCCAGCAAGATTGCGAACATACAATTGCACTGGGGTCAGCACCGGAGCGAAGTTGTTGACGGTAAGATTGACCGAACTTGTTACAAATGTACCTTCTGGCATATCCTGATCGGCCACGCGAACGGTGATCACATAAGGAAGTCCACCGGGTGCATTGTCACGGTAAAGGTGCTTCAAACCTAACAACGACGTAGTTCCAGGAGCCGGTTGGATAGCGGTCGGCTCTGATCCATCACCCCAATCGATCAGAACGGTATGAATGTCCTTGACACCTAGATCGCTGTAACCAATCGACAGACTTGCATTGCTGTTCTCGTCGATCGCAGATTGAGCCAGAGTAACACTATTGATCACTGGCAACGCGTTGGTCACCACAAGGTTATGAACCAGGCGGGTGGGCGTGGTGGGTTCGTCGTCGTCATTGATATCCAGTGTTATCGTGTAGCTTGTTGCGGGTGCCAGCGGGTTGTTCGAATAACTATGGTTGAATGAAAAGGTGCGTGTCATCTGTTGGTCCGCATCGGAATTCAGTGTTAAACGCTGCGGCGGGGTACCATCCCCCCAGTCGATAACTACTTCGTGATCATCGCGAAGACCAGGGTCTTGGAATGTGCCAGCAAATGTAAACTGAGTTCCCTCGGGGATCGAACTTGGCACTGAGCTATTCAGCGTCAAATCAAACGGCTGCACGTTCTTAATTTCCGTTAAGATCAATCCGAACGGACTACTGGACGAGCCTGTTTCATCGCGAACAGTGACTTCGATTCGGTAATTGTCGCGCGACGTGCTGCTGACACCATCGTCTGCGTAGCTATGCGATCCCGTGAAGGTTCGTTGCCCCTTTGGCAATGTTTGTTCTGAAATGGAACCATCGCCCCACTTAATTTCGATCGTGTGGGTCTCGGTTTCGCTGGTATCTTCGAACGCCCCTGTTAGGGTTACCGTGCCCCCCTCGTCAATGGATTGATCGAAGGCAATTTGATTGAACGAATTGACAGGTGCTTGATTTTGGACCCTGACCGGTATGGAGATCGTTCCCTCACGGCCGCCGTTATCCGCAATCCGAACGATCGCTGTAAAAGGCGTCGCTACAGGACTTGCAACACCGTAGATATGGTTCAGCAAGAACGTTCGTTGCGATGTCAGTTCCAGTACCTGCAACGGTGAGCCGTCGCCGAAGTCGACTGTTCCGCTCCAACTGGTGGAGTCCAGGTCTTCAAACGATCCCGTTGCAAACAGGCTAGCGCCAGAAACAAGCGTCGCATCCGCAATGCTTAAGTTCAGAAGAGGAGCTGTGTTGCTAGCAACGTTACCAACAGTCGCTGTATTTCCGAACTCGGACGTCGATCCTACCGAAACCGCGGTTAGAAGATCACCGAACTCTACGAGCGCCGGTGAGCCGATGGGCATTTCGAAACGGAACAAGCTCGCGTTCGTGTCGGATCCTACGGTGGGGAAGTCGTACGTTCCTGTTCCCGAGTCGAGATCGTCGACACTACCCTCTACAAAGCTACCTAGGCGGCGAACGCCTTGACCGCGGCCGTTGGTGGTAGGCGAAGATGCGTAGAATTGTACAGTGCGGCCAGGTCGACTGTATCCCAAGACGACAAGGTTGCCGAGTGTTGAAATGAATGCCGATGCGATGATCGGTGCATTGGGTAGGTTATCCGCATCATTGGGATCATTGGCCGTGAGTCCTTCATCCGCGATGTCGATACCCAGGCCGATATTGCCTCGGTAAGTATTTTGATTGAAGGTGTTGTTGGAAGTGGTTGTGGAGGTAGTGCCCAACAGCCGCAGCCCGGCTTGCAAATTAAAGTAGAAGAGATTGCCATCTGCTGGACTGAAGCCGCCGATTTGGTTCGCGGTCACGCCGCTCCCCTCCATTCTAGTTCCGTTCGCTGTATTGGAGATTGCTGCTAAGCCCAATGCGTCAGTTCCAAACGCGTTGCCGCGAACATTGTTGCCAGACGCAGTTCCCGAAATTCGAAGTCCATCACCAAAGTTTCCAGAGATAACATTACGATCGACAATGCTGCTTCCGCCAATAACATTCCCCGAGCCGTTAACGATCCAGACACCGAACTGCGGTGCCGTGAGCCGGCCATTTCCGAGCGGCCGCAAGCCCGACGCATCGGTACCGATGCGATTACCTTGAAGATTGTTAGTGGACGAACTATCCAAGCGTACGCCTCCCAACTCATTTCCAGAGATCACGTTACCGATGAGCGTATTGTTGTTTGCGCCCGAAATTATTTCGACTCCATAAGTCGAATTCCCCAACGCGAGCGCCCCGGAAATATCAGTCCCGATCCAGTTTCCGCGAACCGTATTGTTCATCCCTCCCACGTTTTCGATACGAATACCGGCAGTGTTGTTGCCACTGATGATATTGCGAGACTCGATGGTCATCCCGCCAATCGTGTTGTTGTTGGAAGCGTTGTTGATCAGCACCCCGACGGTATTTGGAACCGGAGCCAGCCCGAGACTGTTGGTACCAATCAGATTGCCCGCTACGGTGTTGCCAGTTGCGGAAGCACCTGCGATCCACACTCCTGGACCAGCATGTCCCGATATGACGTTGCCGGCTCCCGTCACCGAACCACCGATCGAAACATTCCGCGCGTCAGATTCGTCAGTAAAGCCGATAAGATCGCCGTCCCCCACGAAGACTCCGAAATTGCCGTTGGGCAGGGCGTTCAGTCCTAACCGATCAAGTCCGATGAAATTGCCAGCAACCGAACCACCATTCGTGAACTGACCAACGAAGGCAACGCCGCCAGCAAGGTTGTCTGAGATGATATTGCGAGAGCCCAAAGTCGCACCACCGATGGTGACAGCTGGTGCATTGCGAACAAGGACACCGAATTGTGCATTACCGGCATCGGTTGCATCGAGAACGCCTGAAGCATTCACCCCGATGTAATTTCCGAGTACGAAACTGCCTAAAGATCCCGTGCTGTTGAATTCAATCCCGCTACCAGTGCTATACGCAATGATATTTCGGTCGGCGACTGTAGTACCACCGATTGTTGTGCTGTCCGACCCGCTGCCGATAAAGATGGCAGCTCCCGTATTACGCAATGGCAACAGCCCCCCCACTTGCGTGCCAACAAGGTTTCCACGGATTTGAGTCCCTAGCGATGCGGTAGCGGCAACACCAAGCCCTTCATTCCCAGCAATCACATTACCAACCACGGAAGTGTTGGCGGCTTGTGTAATATTAATACCGTTCCAAGCGTTACCGCGATCGATCGTACCGCCAATATCGGTACCGATGTAGTTACCAGCGACCGTGGTATCCGATGTTGTGATACCAACAATCGAAACCCCGTCATTACCGCTGGAGGAAATGATATTACGTTCCTCGGAATCGCGAATACCGTTTAGATCGGAACCAATACGAGTGTTCGTCGGTCCGCCGGAAACAAGGATGCCGTTCTGGTCATTGCCGAGCGATTCACCGGATGCATTGAAGCCAATGTAATTGCCCGCAATGACGGTTCCTGCCGAAGTACCGGAAACGCGAACGGCATCGGAGGTAAGGCCGACAATGACGTTGCGTTCGCTCGCGTTAAATGCGTCGTTTGAACCATCAGTTCCGATGCGTGTGTTGGCCGAGGATTCGACCGAGATACCAGTTGTGCTAACACCTGCTGTTACCAACGCATTACCAGCGCTGGTTGTGCCAACGTAGTTCCCTGCGAAAACAGTATCAGAACTGGACGAAATACGCACTTGGAACTGAGTATTTCCCGAAATGATGTTTCGTTCAGCCGTATCGTTGACACCATCGCCGTTGGTTCCGATGCGAGTATTGGATGCTCCCCCCCTAATCCAGATACCTGCGTCGCCCGTATTGGGGCGCGCCGTAACACCGTCTGCCGCCAGACCGATGATGTTCCCAGTGATAACAGTGTTCGTTACACCAGCTAGGTTGAGAGAAATTCCGGAAGAGTTACCGCTGATCACATTTCGGTCAATGATGTTTTCATTGACTCCAGTCGCTCCACCCAGCCCAAGACCGAATCCGCCATTTGCGATCGCGGTTGTTCCGGTTGCATTCAAACCGATATAGTTGCCTCGAATGACGTTGTTACTAGACGCGATTGCGATTGCGGTATTCGCATTACCACTAATGACGTTGCGTTCGAGGTCGTCATAAGCCCCGTCACCATTCGACCCGATCAAAATTCCACTTGCGCTGGAGTCAATATTGATACCGAAATACGAATTTGCGATGGATGAGTCCCCCGTAACATCGGTGCCGATATAGTTTCCGGCAATGGTGGAACCTGCCGAACTAGCACCGGTGATGAACACACCTTGGTTCACGGCAAAACCGTTTCCAGAAATAATGTTGCGTTCCGAAGCATTGAACAAGTCATTGCTGCTATCGGTGCCCAAGATGATTCGACCATTACTCGCCTGCACTCCTCCAAGTCCATTACCCAGTCCACTGGTCCCGGAAAGATTCGTGCCGATGTAGTTGCCGGAAATCTTGGTAATGTTCGTTCCTGTATTCTGAACGCTGATGCCATACTGTGTGTTGCCGGAGATGACATTTCTCTCGCTTGCATCGTCAACATTATCTCCATTGGTGCCAATGGTAATGTTTGTTGCTTGCACGATCCGAATTCCATCGCGAAAATTACCGAGAGTAGTGTCTCCATTGACCGTGAGGCCGATAATGTTGCCCGCGATACTAACATTGGACGTCGTTGCCCCAGACAGAATGATTCCGTGATTGTTGTTCCCGGAGATCACATTTCTTTCATTCGGATTGAATGTATCGTTACTGCCGTCGGTACCGATTCGTGTATTAGAAGCTTGGCTGACAAAGATCCCACCAGAGTTATTGGCGATGGCTCCGGTTCCCGCAGCATTGGTTCCAATGTAGTTGCCAGCGATCGCGGTATTGTTTGCATTCCCGTCGATCTGAATACCTTCCTGGGTATTGCCTGAGATAACATTCCGTTCGGAAGTGTCATTGGATCCATCACCATTGGTACCGATAAGTGTACTGCTCGCGCTGTTAACCGAAATGCCGGCGTTGCCTGAGTTAGCAAGCCTTGCGTTTCCATTCGCGCTGACTCCAATGAGATTGCCTTGAATCGTTGTTCCCGTTGTAGCCGCATTTGTAATGAAAACGCCCGACCCATTATTTCCAGAAATCACATTCGAACGAACAAGTGTGTCTGTAGCAAGCTCAATGTAAACACCTTCGTTTGAATTGGGAACAGAAGTGTCTCCGAGAGCATTTGTGCCAATGTAGTTACCTGACACGATAGTATCGTCAGTACCGGTACCCGTGATAGCAACTCCAGACCAAAGGTTACCTGAAATAACATTTCGCTCTTCCGTATCGCGAACGCCATCCGAATTAGATCCAATCCGAACGCCTGCTGCACCCCCGAGAATCCAAACTCCGTGACCGGCATTTTGAACCGCTGCGGTGCCCGCTGCATTGGTTCCAATGTAGTTGCCCGCTATGACTGATCCAGGAACGTTACTTTGGTTGATAAACAAGCCGCCTGATAGATTACCAGAAATCACATTGCGCTCGTTCGCATTGAACGCATCATCGCTACCATCTGTACCAATGCGTGTGTTACTTACACCAGAGTTGACACCAATTCCCCAAGTGTTTGGAATGGCAGTCGCGCCGTCAGTACCAACGCCAATGTAATTCCCTGCAATCGATGTTCCTGACGTCGAATTACCCTGCAACCGGATTCCGTCGAACGTGTTGCCGGACACAATGTTCCGCTCGGCGGCATCGCTCGTACCGTCCCCATTAGTACCGATTCTCGTGTTCGAAGCGCCGCCACTAACGAGGATACCGTACTGAAGATTCCCAATCGCTGCGGAGCCCGCAGCGTTCGTTCCGATTTTATTTCCAGCTATGACTGTGTTGGAAGCAGTTGTCCCCACGACCCAGATACCATGCTGGCTATTTCCGCTAATGACGTTTCCTTCCGTCGCATCGTCGGTTCCATCGCCATCGGTTCCAATGGTGGTATTGATCGAGCCATTGACATCAATGCCGCGTCTGCCATTTCCAATCGCAGCATCGCCAGCTGCATTCAAGCCAATGTAGTTCCCCTGGATCTTGGTACCTGTTGTCGTTGCGTCCGTTACCCAGATGCCGACTTCATTGCTGTTGCCGCTGATCACATTGCGTTCAGAGATCGTACTACCGCCAATTTGGGTAAATGCTGCACCATTACTGATAACTACTCCGACGTTCGAATTCGCAAGACTGAGCGTTCCCGCAGCATTGGTACCAATTTTGTTTCCAATCAGTCGATGGTTGTCACTTCCTGGTCCTGTGATTTGCACCCCAAAACCGTTGTTTCCAGAAATCAAGTTTTCCTGAACAATCGCACGTTTCGGTGAACCAACTGACCCAGCACCGTAATTCCATTCCGAAATAAAGACCCCAGTACTCGTGTTTCCGCGATCCAGCGTCCCCGTAACATCAGTTCCAATGTAGTTTCCTCGAATAAGAATATCATCCGTTCCCGCTCCGCCAACCGCGATACCTAGACCACTGTTTCCAGAAATGATATTACGTTCTTGCGGGTCGTTGAAACCATCCCCATTCGTTCCAATGCGAGTTGCCAAACTTCCAGAATCGACTTGTATTCCATGCGATGCGTTTCCAATTGCATTCGTGCCTGTTCCATCAAGACCAATGATGTTTCCAGTTAGAACTGTACCTGTACCGCCCACGCCGCCTGTGTAGCTAGCACCCCTGACGTAAACGCCAAGTCGAGCATTCCCGGAGACGACGTTGTTGTTGATAAGCGTGTCGGTTGCTGTTTCTAGATAGATACCGTCAATCATGTTGGCGATTGCAGCTGTCCCTGCGGAGTTTGTCCCGATGTAGTTGCCTGCCACAATGGTGTCATCGGTACCAACTCCGGTCACAGCGACTCCCGAATATAGATTGCCTGATATGACGTTCCGTTCGTCCGCGTCGCGTACTCCATCGGAATTGGAACCAATTCGAACACCCTTTGCACCGCCAAGTACCCAAACGCCATTGCCTGCATTTCGCACCGCGGCAGTCCCAGCAGCATTGGTTCCGATGTAGTTGCCGGCAATACTAACATTGCTTATCCCGGTTCCTCCAACATAGATTCCATGGTCATTGCCCGAGATGACATTTCTCTCGTTGGCGTTGAACGCGTCATTGCTACCGTCGGTACCGATCCGTACGTTGACGGCGGAATCGCTAATCACGACTCCTGACCATGAATTTGAAAGAAGAGCGTCGCCAGCGAGATTGGTACCAATATAGTTTCCTGCGATGACTGTATTGGTCGCGCCCGCGATCTTGATCCCTTCCGTTGAACCACCCGAAACAACATTTCTTTCGGAGGAGTCTGAAACTCCGTCACCGTTGGTTCCGATACGTGTTTCATTCACCCCGCTCGCAACAAATACTCCAGCCCATCCGTTAGGTATTGCAACAGAACCACTCGCATTGGTCCCTACAAGATTGCCTGCAATGATCGTATTGCTTGTGTTTGGTCCATCTAGGACGATACCAAACTGGCCGTTGGATGAGACGACATTCCCTTCGAAGCTATCTGAGACTCCATTGCCGTCTGTTCCTATGCGAGTGTTCAATGAACCCATCTCAACACGAATTCCGTCCTGGCTGTTTCCAAGCGCAGCCGATCCAGACGCATTGGTGCCGATGAGATTGCCAGCAATGACGGTGTTGGACGCATTGGACGTAACCAAGATGCCTTGCTGAACATTACCGCTAATAACGTTGCCTTCAGCAGCATCGCCTACGCCGTCACCGTCAGTCCCAATCGTCGTGTTGGTCGCTCCACTGATGTCGATCCCCCGCCCGCCATTGCCCAAGGCTGACGTTCCAGCAGCGTTTAGCCCAATGTAGTTACCCTGGATAGCGTTGCCCGTGAATACAATGGAGTTGACTTCCGATGCAGTGAGCGCTCGACCGAAAACTCGCACTTCGTCAATGCGTCCATCAAACGAATCGGTGTTCTGATGCCCTGCGCCGATACGGTCGACTGCAGGTATTGCTGTTGGATGGAAGGATGTATTCGCGTAGGGAATATTTCCACTCGCTTCGAGAATCCCGTCCACATAGAGCGCAATCGCGCCGGTCGCAGCGTTATGAGTGACCGCGATGTGGTGCCACTCTCCGTCATTGATTGCCGTTGTACCGTCCACAAATTGCCATTGCGATCCTGCTGGCCAGTTAACGTGCGAGTACCGAGCTCTACCTCCGTGCACACCGAAGGCGGCATGGATTCCCCCCGTGCTATCCCCCACAACGGTCATACGAGGATTACCTGCGTAAACGCTATTTGAAGCATCATTACTGGTCGTATTAACCCAGGCTGCATAAGTCAGGGACGACGGCAGCGTAAACCGCGGAACTTCGACATAGTCGCCATTGCCATCCAAGCTGAATGACTGGCCATTTCTGCCGCTCAAGTAGGTCGCGTTCCCTTGCAACGAACCAGTCCTGCCCCCTACCGCATCATTCGTGTTGCCGTTGGCTTGCCAGTAGGAGACCTGATTGGCGGGAGTCAAGTTGCTCGTCGTGACAACCACTCCATCACCCGTATTGCCACTGATGACGTTTCTAGCGTCTGCCGTGCTACCGCCAATGGTGTTGCCCGCTGAACCTTGTTCAATGCGTACTCCATCGGTTCCGTTGCCGATGGCAATTGTACCTGTCGCATCTGTCCCAATGAAATTACCCGCGATCAAGTTATCTGAGGTACCGACACCCGATAGCCTGACCCCTACGAATTGATTACCCGAAATCGTGTTGCCAGCCCCTGCCGTCGTTCCACCGATTAAATTTCCAGTGGCACCGTTTTGCAATACGATTCCATCACCGTTCCCTGAAGACACCAACCTGCCCTGCGATCCCGCCGAGTAAATCGATGCGATCGTGCTGAGCGGGAGCACTGTTGAATAAATGGCGACCTCATCGATAATCCCTTGGAAATGCTGAACGCCACTTCTTCGAGAGCCGATTTGGAAGTCATTCTCGTAGACTGTCGTATCACCAATAGGTCCGCTTCCCACATAGCTGTGAACCAAGGCACCGTTTGCATAAGTCCGTACGGTTCCTGAATCGTAGGTGACGGCAATGTGCGTCCAGGAATCTTGCGGAGCAACAAACCCTGTATCTACCCAAGCCCATCCTGGTGTCGTATTCGCAAACGCCCAGCGGATCGTTCCGTCGCGGAATCGAGCGACTTCATACTCACCTTCCTTATTCAGGATGATTCCTCCGCCGTAATTCGCCTCTAATCCAGAACCTGGACCTTCGGGATAAATCCAGGCGTCCATCGACATGGTATTGGTGAACTGGAGCGAACTCGAATTGCTTGCTTGTACAAAGTCGTTAACTCCATCAAATCGCAAACCCTTTCCAACCTTCCCATCAACAAAAGTTGGAGTGGTCGACAACGCAGAATTGGAACCGACCGAATCGGATCCAGAACCGTCGGCCCGCCAAAGGCTCGAAGGTGTCAAGCCAGCGAAGCCATTGCCCCCCGAATTGCTAGTGTTGTAAATGTTTGCTACTTGACCATCGGTGAGGACCTGGGTTTGAAAGAAACCAATCTCGTCGATCTGCCCATGGAAGTCCTGCGTCATCAATTGACGGCCACCAATACGAAACTCATTCGCATAGGGCGATACATCCCCGATCGCCCCAGCTCCGGTATAGGTGTGAACCAGGGAGCCATTGGCGTACGTCTTGCCTATTCCATTCTGATAAGTGAAGGCAATGTGGGTCCATTCATCCAATGGAGCGATGAAATTAGTGTTCACCCAGTCCCAGCCAGGAGATTGATTTGCAACAGCCCAGCTTATTGTTCCGTCGGCAAAGCGAACAATTTCGTACTCACCTTCTTTATTGACGATCGTCCCACCGCTAACGGCGGGATTTGTGCCAGATCCAACGCCTGTTGGACGGATCCACGAGGCAAACGAAAACGAATTGCTTACGCTGAGCGAACTCGACGTCCCAAAAACGATGGACTCATCGATCCCGTTAAAATCAAAGGCTTGCCCAACTTTGCCTGTGGTATATCTGGGCACAACAGTCCGCAGGTTATTCGTTCCATAATAATCAGAGAGATTTTGTTCCGCTTGCCACAGATTGAGTGAATCGACCGTTGCGGTTCCCGCTCCGGGAGTGTCACTTCCAATAGTGTTTCCGGCAACAACCGAATTGTCCGCACCATCGAGAAGGATTCCCGACTGGCCATTGCCCGTAATGAAGTTTCCATCGGAAGGATTCTGAGAACCGATGCTATTCGACGCTCCGGTTACAAGGATACCTGCATTCGAGTTACTGCGGGTTGTACCATCTGCTTTCACGCCAATATAACTTGCGGCAATAAGGTTATTGGAGCCACTGATAACAATACCATTGGCGAAACCGCCGATGGATATTCCGCGTATTGTCGAATTGCTTGCTGCCAATTCCAATCCAGTTGCTATCTGATTGGCGCCATTGAGCTCGACCCTTGGCGATCCTGCATAATCGGACTCGCTCGAGGCATCCAGAATAACGGAACCGCTGATCGTGGGCAGTGCTGTCTGCGGAACGATCGTGTGTACACTATTCCCGGCGATATTGAACAAGATCGTATCGGCACCACTTGCAGCATTGGCACGCGTGATCGCATCGCGCAAGGAGCCGATGCCGGTGTCCGCTGTGTTGGTGACGAAAATGAAATTGCCATTCAAGTCATAGAACGTTGTGCCAATGGACGGCGACAGCAATGCTTGGCCGTTGAATGTAGGGACGTTCCGAGTTGCAAAGTCACCCGTGCGACTTCCAAAGGTCATGAACCGGATGCCATCCTCGCGACGCGGCACATACGAACCGGCAATAACATTTAAGGTGCCATTCAAGCTGGCATTGCCTAAAACTTCGATCCAGTCGTATGTAATGCCTGGAGTAGTCGAACTAGTCACCTCGATGTTGGTGATCGAACCTGCATTCAGAACAAGGCTTGCGACGGTCAGTTTGCCAGGACTAGATCCCGGCGCCAGAATCCCGCCGGTAGTAACCGTGACAGCACCTGTCGAGCCCGTACCTGAAAGTGTTGCTCCATTTGCGACGGAGATTGAAGATGCGACAGAGCCTGTTACAGCTAGTTCACCCGCATTTACCGTTAGCAGCCCTGTGTTCAGACTTGTTCCTGTAAGAGTAAGCTTATTGCCGCCCTGCTTATTGATAAAGCCATTGCCAGTTAGGCGGTTGTCTACCGTTAAGGATTGGGCAGAGGTATCAAGTGTCAACGTGCCTGTACCCACATCCAGTTTGCCGGTACCAGTCACAGCAGTCAGGGTCTGGTTGAAGCCAGCAAGACCAAACTCACCGTCGGTTTCGATCGCCACGACTCCAGGAATCGCGTTGGAAACGCCAAGCTGCAATCGACCATTCACGACCGTCGTTCCACCAGTATAAGTCTGAACGCCAGACACTATCCAAGTTCCGTTTCCTGCTTTGCTAACTGAGCCACTGCCGCTGATGATACCTGAATAGCTCGACGATGACTCACCGAGAATCGCCAAGTTACCAGTGCCCAGCGTGAAGTTGCCGCTGCCTGAAAGGCCGCCAAGGTAAAGATCATTGCCATTCGAATCGAACGATGCGGTATCGGACAACGCCAGATACGTTTCGTCTCGGATGCTATCAGTCGATTCCACCGTGAACTGGCCATTTGTCAAGTGTATTGTTGCATTGGGCGCTGATAAGCCTGTATTAGTAATCGTGGCAGTGTTCGCTTCGCTTAGGTACTGATCTGGAGTGTTCGGATAACCGCTGTTCCTAGTTTCTGTACTTAGTTTGTCGACATCAAACTTGATTGGCTTGTCAGCGGTGCCGATTGCTCCCGCATCGGCTTGCAAAGACAATTCGCTTGTAACAAATACCAAGCCTGGATTGTTCGAAACGATGGCGCCTTGTTCTATGGAAATCGCGATCCCGCCCTGCGTTGAAACACTGCCATTAGTGCTAAACACAATATTCCCACTAGATTGGAGTCGCACAAATGTAAACTGGTTCAGGGGTAAGTCAACATGGACGTCTCCTGCACCGAGGAGTTCGAGTTGGTCCGACGAAATCCTTTGTAACTCTGCGGGATCAAGAACATACTGATTGGCAGCCGAATTGGCGAAGGACATCGATCGGTTGGATTGCAAGACCAAACCATTCGCCACAATCGAGCCTTCGATACTTATGTCATTCGAGACAAGGAAAACACTCCCTGTGGAGCGAAGAGTTTTTCCTACTGGTATATCCAAGAAACCATTCGGGCCAATCAGCTGAATATCGATGTAATTAAAGGTGCTATTCGCGGTGGTACTGACGCTTAAAGCGTCCATCTCAAAAATCCCAATATTGCCTGTTCCGTTCAACACGAATTCGGCAACTTGGGCGGCCAATCTAGATGTGTAATTGCCGATTCCATCAGCGGCACTGATGGTCGCTGTGGCATCAGGAGCATAAATGTTTACTAAGTCGCCCGCAACGTTGTTAACTACGATAACTCCACCCTGTGTCGAAGTAATCAAAATCGCATCACTGGCAGCACTGCTTGTTGCAATTCTTGCAAGCGTGATATTCCCGTCAGCGCTCAAGCTGATCTTGCCTGAACCAGCGTCGATGATGGAGTCGACCGACATGGTGATCTTGCCACCCGCCGTCGGCACAACATTGTTGGCAACAACGTTTACAATGCCCGTAGCAACCGTAACGTCACCAGCATCGGAAAAGAGCACGTCGGAAGCAGCACGGAGATCAACCCCGACGCTAGCTGTGATCGCTTGATTGACCAGCAAATCTGCATCGTTCAGGCTGTTACTTGCGTTCAACGTAACTTGTCCGTTCGTTCCCGATGCAACGATGCCAGCGCCGCTGGCAAGAACGGTAATCGAACCAGCTGCAAGGATTCGAACTGGTCCGTTAACTGAAGTTACTCCAGCAATATCGAGTGCGTTCTGTTCGGAGACATACACACCACTACCTAAAGCGGTACCGGTTGCTTCTACCGACAGGCTCGCGACATCGGTGCCGATGAAGTCGGATGGGCTACCGAAACTGGAAGCGACGATCGTCGCAGTCGAAGACAAAATATCGATACTTAGATCGGTATCGAACAGGTTTCCTCCAACCGTTAGCGATACGTTTGCAGCACCCGCGTTCAAGTTAAGAAGATCCAGTCCGTCGAACTCTATGATGTATTGATCACCGTTGGTGGCGGATGTATTAACGCTCAGACTTGCAACGCGAGTTCCGATGGCCCCGGTAACAGCGGTGTTCGTGCCAAAGTTCCCTACTCCAGCCGTAGTAACGGAAACGCTTCCTCCGCGAATATCGGTATCGGCGTCGGCATCTTCAATCGAACCGCCTGCTGTCAAGACAATGCTGCCTGTACCGGCATTCAAGTTAAGCGATGATAGGCCGTTGGCTTCATTGATATGAATGGCGTAGTTGTTATTTGAAGTGTCGATGGAAATCGAAGCAGCTTCCGTGTCAATAGCATTGATGTTGGTTTGATGACCAAACGAACCTGCTGAGAGTACAGCGGAAAACCCATTGGCTCGGACATCGCGACCATCTCCGCTCGTATCCACAATTCCGCCCAGAACGGACAATTCAATGTTGCCGGTTGTTCCAGCATCCAGGTTGAGGTCCGTAATACCAACCGAGCTGGAAAGGTATTGATTTCCACCGACGGTCGAACTGGTAAGGTTTGGCACACTTAGGCTGAGGGGATTGCCGCTCCCTGAGCCAATCTGCTCCGTTGCACCTAGCAAAAGAAGCGATGCCGAGCTTGCTGTGACATCCGAGCCATCGCTAGCTGGATCACTTAATGAGCCCGCAGTGAGAGTCAATGTGATCTGGCTCGAACCGGCGGAGAGCGAGATGTCCGAAAGTCCACTCGCTTCGAGCAAATACTGATTCCCGGACGTGCTGGTGGTGAGTCGATTGACCGACGTCGAAAACGAAGTCCCAGCAGTTCCAACCGATAGTGCCACGATCGACAGGTCATCTACCTGAACGTTACCAGTGCCCGATGTCGTGACAGCTCCTGCTGTTAGCAGAGATAGCTTTTGGCTCGATGTGAGAGTAACAGGCGAGCTGCTAACAATCCCTCCCGCATTTGTCGCATCACCTATTATCAATGTTCCGGTTGTTGAAATCGTATTGAGTTCGGACGAGGTCAATCCTAGGACAAAAGGTCCAACAGATGTTGCCCCTGCACTGTCATCGCCTCCTAAATCGATCGTGGCCGAGGCTGCTTGCGGACGAACAGTTACACTGCTTGAGCCAGCGTTGGTAGAGCTAGTTGCATCGAGCTCGATCCAATTGGCAATGTAGGTAATACCGCCGGTGGCGGACACGCTTGAGGATGGACCGAAACGCAGCGCGTCGGATATTCCAACGCTCGTGTCGTTCGAGTTCGTAGTCGCTGACAAAGAGACAGAACCGCTTCCTGCATTGACAGCAGCCCCATCGTGAATTCGGAGCGCTCCATCGATGGTGCTTAGGCTGATATTTCCATTGTTGGTAGTTACTCCGCTAAAGCTCGGCCCGCCCAACGGTGTAAATGGATTTACGAACAAAACTCCTTTGTCACGATAAATAAAAGACTGTCCGCTGTTCGTGACACTCGCAACCAATTCATTGGTGTCGTTGTCCGCGTGCGTTAGTGTTACTGATTCTGCCGAGTGGATCGCAAGGTTGTTGGCGCTGATACGTGCCGTTTGCGATACTCTACCAACACCATTGTTATCCGAATCGGCATTCAAATAGGTAGTCGATGTCGCGTAGTTTTCAACGCTGCTCGAAAGACTGATATTGCCAGTGCTCGATAACGTGACATGGCGAGCTCCGGTTGCATAGGTGCCGTTTACAAACGTGTTGATCACCCCGGAAATTCCATCGACGCTGCCCACATTGAGATTGCCCGTGTTGTCAATCCAAACGGGACTCGCCGTCGTAGGTTGACCAATCACATTGTTGACAGCGAGATTGTTTACAGAGACATCCAGATCGTCGGTGTAGCTTCCCACTCCAGCAGCAGAACGGATTGCCAGATTGGCAACTTGCAAATCAATTTGTTCACCTGACGTAGCATCCAGCACCGCCCCTGTCGTCCCTAAGGATAAGGTCGTATAACCAGACCCTGCCGACGTAATCTGCCCAGCAAGATGAATCGTCGACGCGATGGCGACCGTACCAATGTTGAGCGTGCCTGCAGTAATGCGATCAATTTCTGAATCGGTTAGGCTCAATTGACCCGCTTGCTCCAAGCCAAGGCTTATTGGGCGGGTCGAATTGGTTGGTGTGGAAAGAAGAACTTCACCAGTGCCGGTATTCACTGTGTTAGCAAGGTCGATATCATTCGCAACCAGAATGACCTTTCCACCACTGGTAACGGATATCGGACCATGCACATTCAAAGATGTCGTGGAACTAATAGTGATCAAAGCACTCCCGGAGGCCGAGTTGACTACTCCGGAAATTCCATCAATGGCGGTGCTCGATACGTTCAAGGTTCCCATGTTGTTAACATCGATTTGACTTCCAGCAACAACTGTTGCCACCGTATTCGCAACCGCTATATTCGAAACGGACACATCGAGATCGTCGCCAAATCCTGCACCAGCCGCGGAACGAATCGCAAGATTGGTTACAGTAATGTCGGCCTGCTCGCCACCTGTATTGTCCTGAACATATTCGTTGGTTATCAGCGATAGGGTTGACCAAGTTGCAGGAGCTGTGATCTGGCCACGGAGCATAATACGGTTTGTGTTGGTACCGTACGCTTGTCCAATGCGAAGGATGCCAGTTGCGATTCGATCTAGTTCGGTATCTTCAAGCGAAAGCTCGCCCGCCGTGTTTGCGCCGAGCGATATTCGGCGACTTGGGCTGGTTGGCTTGATGTTGACAGCCCCAGTGCCCGCATTCAATGATTGATCGATCGAAAGGTCGTCCGCAACCAAGGTGATGCTTCCATCGGGTGCAGTAATACCTGCCAAAGTATCTACCGTGCCAACAATTACACTGTTCAAGTCATTGAGAATGAAGCTCTTGCCTGCCGTTTGTATAGTTGCAGCGATCGTTCCAACAAAGTTGTTGTTGTCCAAGGTGATATTGTCGCTCGAAACGAGCTTTAGATTCGTTACGGCTAGAATTCCCGATGCGCCATCGTTGATCGTGCTTCCGGTCGTAAGAACCAAGGTGGAGAAAGATGCAGGTGTAATCGCCGAAGTGATTGAAATGGCGCCTGCATTCGAGGAACCGATGGAAACCTGTCCTGCTGTAATCAGGTCAAGTTCTGCATCGCTTAGGCCAAGAGTTGCATTTAGGGTATCGCCTCCGCCAAGATCAATTGCTAGTCCATTCGTTTGTGTGCGAATAGCAACACTGCCAGAAGTCGTAATACTAGTGTTGGATTCAAGCAAAATATTGTTCGTTACAAGCGAGATGTTTGCTCCGTTACTTCCCACGATGGAACCATGGGTCACACCCGTTGTCGATAACGCGATTCCAAACGAACTGCTACCCGTGGCAGATCCCGTCAACGATATTGCTGCCGAATTCGACGAGATCGTTCCGTAGTTGCGAATACCATAGGAAACACTACCGGCTCCGCCGATGCCAGTGACATTCAATAGGCCAGTTCCACCTGCATTGAGAGTGCTGCCGAGAAGATAGACACCGGCGTTACCGCTCGCTCCAGCTCCGCCGGTACCTTGGATAGTCACGTTGCCATTGTTTGAGCCCAGAGTTGAGGTGCCCTCCATGGCCACACCGTAATTCGAGCCCCCTGATGTTCCAGAAGCATTTCCGCCCTGGCCTGTAACAGTAAGCTGACCGGTTCCACCTGCCATGACTTGGGCCTGCGTTGTTAGGAACACGCCATAGTTTGTGCCGGTCGTGTTGCCACCGCCGCCCGTTCCGCTTATCGACAATCCACCGTTGTTGGTCGTGATCGTAGAACCCGTGTTGACAACATAGACGCCATAGTTGCCTTGTCCCGTTCCGGTGGTCAATCGATTACCACCTTGTCCAACTATGGTCACATTGCCAGTTCCTCCAGCACTGATATCCGCGTCGCTTTGAACAAAAACACCGTGGTTGCCTCCACCGAAACCAGCGCCGCCACCAGTTCCTGAGACGGAAACATTACCGCCGGATGAACTGATGGACGAACCCGATTCAGCGACTTGCACACCATAACTACCAGCGCCGTTGCCGGACGTGCCACCGATTCCTACAACGGTTACAGAACCGACTCCGTCCGAGGTTATGTCGGCGTTGCTTGATACAACAATCCCGCTATTTCCATCGTTGCCGCCACCACCGGTTCCGTTGATCTGCAGGCTTCCGTCGACCGAGGCAACTTTGGAACTATGAGTCAAAACAATCCCGCTATTTGCCACACCGCTACCAAGAGCGTTTCCGCCCGTACCGCTTACTATAAGATTCCCGCTGGCTCCTGCGACGATCCTCGCTTGAGATTCCACATGGATCCCAAAGTTATAAGGGGAGACGCCGAGTCCACCCCCTTGTCCAGTTACTTGAACGTTTCCGCCATTGGATTGAATTTCAGATCCAGGGCCGGAAAGGTAGACACCGTAGTTGCGTTCGCCTTCGGTTGCTCCGCCGGTACCATGAACATTCACCAAGCCATTTCCACCTGATGTTATGATGCCGCCACCGATGACAACACCATAGTTGGAGTCCGACGCGTTCCCACTACCCGAACCAGTGCCTGTGACGGCAACTGCTCCACCCGTGGATGAGATGCGCGTCGATGTTCCGCTCAAGAAAACACCGTGGTTCTGGTCGCCCGTCGACGCGCCACCGAGACCATTAACAGAGACCGTCGAGCTGACACTATTCGATCCTCCGACGATCTGTCCTGTACTTCGTAGACGCACACCGTACTGTAAGCCATTGCTGCTATCTCCACCGCGACCGCGGACCGTAACGGCCCCATCGCCCGAAGATTGGATCAATCCACCGTTAATGTTGACGCCGACGAAATCACCGGTAGTAGGCGTTGATTGTCGGTTGGCTTCGACACTGAGGTTGCCATGGACTGTTGTGATACTTGAACCAGAAGATAGTAGTACATCGCGTTCTGTCAAAAGCGAAATGGTTCCAGTTCCCGACGTTTGAAGGTCGGCGTTACTTGTTGCGAGACTGATCGTACTTATCGCACTTGCCGACAAATTCCTACCTGATGCCATCGTTACCGCGTTGTTTAACGCGATCGTAGCACCCGTAGTCAGGGTTAAATTGTTGGCATGCGAAATGGCTTGCGACACAATGATCGAACCAGCGCTATTGCTTCCAATAGTCAAGGTGCCGCCCGTGACGCGATCCAATTCTGCATCGGTTAGGCCAAGCGTTTTATTGAGAACGTCGCTGCCGCCAAGATCGATTGCAAAGTTTGCTGTATCTGGGCGGACAACAACATTTCCAGTGCCTGACACCGTAGCGTTCGATCCGATGGAAATCGAATCCGCAACGAGATTCAGCGTGCCAGAACCCCCGTCGCTAACGGAGCCTGTACTAATCAAAGATATGCCGTTTGAGTTTGCATTAATCGTCCGACCAAGGACACTAACGGCACCACCCGCCGACGCAATGCTGCCTGCAATACGGACTCCGTCGCTTGTGATTGCTGCGCTAGGTGCCAAATAATTGGCTGGCGGATTGAATGCCCATGCTTGTTGTCCGAAGTTCCAACGACTAACCGCGTTGCTTTGGCCCAGGTTGTAAAACTTGTAGTTGTTTGTCTGGAATCCAAAGATTGCAAATGGTCCGCCGACGGCCACACCATTCTTGTAATATTGCAATTGACCGGCATCCGAATCGATCGCGATACCAATGACATCGTTGTCAACAATGCCTCCTATGTTCCCCAACAACCCTTGGCTCGTATCACCATAAACATTTCCATCCGTTCTCAAGACGATTCGGTTCGATAAGCCGTAGGAAGCGACATCACTTGCACGAATCCCGGGATGAACATTGAATGCTGAGTTAGCCGAGCCAATACTCAAGGGGATAAATTCTGCGTACCATTTCCCTTGTTTGGGTATAACGCCAGTCGAGTACGTTTCACCAAGTTCAGAGGACGATGTTTCTTCCAGATTGCTATTGGATAGAGTTGCATTCGTTTGGGATGGGTTCAGGGTATGGTAGGTTGTCCCGGCTGTTCCCGTGACCGAGACCTGGCCTATTCCGCCTGCGGAAATCGAACCACTATTGACGGAAACACCGCTATTTCCCGAAGCTCCTTTACCGCCAGTACCTGTAACGGATACATTGCCTCCACCGGAACCAATCGTACCGTCCACGGACACTCCGACATTGTCGACGCCGCTTCCAAAAGAACCTCCTCCGGTTCCGTTGACGAAGGTTAAGCCGCTACTGCCTGCTGCAATATTTCCATTGTCGATTATGTAAATACCATAGTTGTAGCTCGAGTTTGTGCCACCACCTGTTCCATTTACAGTCACGTTTCCAGAGTTCGACGTGATGGTCGAATTGACACTTTCTACATAGACGCCGAAGTTGTTATTCCCTGTGCTAGCTCCGCCCGTGCCAACAACTTGGACAGTTCCAGAGCCACCAGCAGAAATCGTGCCCGCGGACAAGTTCACGCCAATGTTGTTTCCGGAGCTACCAACCCCGCCGGTCCCCGTGACCGAAACATTGCCACCTGACGATGTGATACTTCCTGCGATAGCTAATCGAATACCGTTAATGGTGCCACCGCTTGTCGCCGTGGTGCTGCCAATACCTACTACCGTTACGTTCCCCAAACCACCTGCACTGATACGACCCTGATCGTAAATCTGAATTCCGTCGTTGCCATTATGAGCCGAAGACGCTCCGCCGCCACCGGTTCCGGTAACAGATACATCGCCGCCACCGGAGGTGATCAACGAGCCAAGGTTGACGACATAGACACCTTCGTTACCACCATTGGCACCTGCCGTTTTGCCGCCACCTTCTCCAATAACGGTGACCGTTCCGTTTGCAGCCGCAGTAATAACACCACCGAGCTCAACGGTAACGCCGCGATTCCCACCAAATGCCCCTGCGCCGCCGGTTCCTGTCACCGATACATTGCCTCCGCTCGAACTGATCAGAGATCCACTACCATGCACATGCACACCCAGGTTGCTCGCGCCGAGTCCATTGCCCCCTCCCGATCCAACTACGGATACGTTACCCGTTCCACCGGATACGATGTCTGCGCCGCTGGACACATACACACCCGTGTTTCGGGTATTCGGACCACCTGTACCAGTGACCGAAACGTTACCATTTGAAGAAGTGATGGCGGTTCCTGAGTCCGCCATGTAGACGCCGAAGTTGCCTTCGGGGAAACCAAAGGCATTTCCTCCCGTACCGACTACTGTTACGGACCCGCTATTGCCAGCAGAAATCTGACCGGAATTTTGCAAATAGATTCCATAATTGAAGCTAGAGGTTGAAGTGCCTCCGCCCGTGCCATTCACAGTCACGTTGCCTCCGACAGAGGTGATCAAGCCGCTAGCAAATGCAACAACTCCGTAATTGGAATTGCTCGTCGACGAGCCTCCAGTACCCGTTACGGTCACGCTGCCATTGGCAGTTGCGGTAATCATGCTCGAATCCGAGACGACAACACCAGATGAAACGGCAACGCCGGTCGCATCACCAAAGCCAGTCACTTGTACATTTGCACCGTTGGAAGTGATCGTCGATGTTCCAGTTACCCAGACTCCATGATTGAAAGTACCTGAAGAAGCACCACCCTTACCCTCAACAATCAACGTGCCTGTATTCCCGCCGAGGACTTGTCCGCTGGATTGAACGAGAACACCAAACTGCGGATCTCCATTTACATTTCCCCCCTTTCCTTTCAGGGTTACTTGCCCCGAGCCTGTCGACTCGATCTTGCCTCCGATTACATTGATCCCTGTGTAATTGCCGGATGTCGGAACGGCTTGTTGATTCGCCTCGACAGTCAAATTGCCGTTAAAGGTTGTGATACTTGAGGCGGCGGCGAGTTCGACATTGCGGGCAGTGGATAGCGATATGGCACCAGTGCCAGATGTTTGGAAGTCAGCGCTACTGTTCGAGAGCTTAATCGTACTAAGTGCAATCGCCGTCAAATTTTTGTTGGAGGCCAGCGTAATCGAATCGTTTGCCGTTAGCGTCGCCCCTGTCGTAAGCGAAAGACTGTTTGGATGCGAGATAGACAAGCTAATCGAGATTGGTCCACTGTTGGAGTCCCCAATGGACAAGGTACCAGCCGTGATACGATCGAGTTCAGCGTCGGTTAACCCGAGAGTTGTGTTTAGAACATCGCTTCCACCAACGTCAATGCTTAGACCGGCGGTTTGAGTTTGCAGCAGAACCGTCCCTGTTGCGCTTGTTGAGATAGTCGATGTTGCGTCAATCGAAAAATTATTCGTGATCAAGTTCAGCGAACCTGATGCACCGTTGTTGTTGATTTGTCCTGCTGAAGAAAGGTGAATTCCAAATGACGAAGTACCTGTTGTGCTTCCAGTCACTTGCACTGCTCCACTATTGCTGGTGATCATCGCGTTTGTCCCAAGTACTGCGACTCCGTGGTTACCTCCGCCCGATCCGCTAGCTCCGGTTCCGGATACGGTGACGGTTCCAGTTCCTCCAGCCGAAATCGAAGTCCCTTCGGATACTCGAACACCAACGTTCGTGGAAGAGGTACCGTTTGCGTAACCAAAGACCTCTACATTTCCTGCATTAGAGGTAATACGCGAGTTGTTTGTAGAAAGCGTAACGCCATGATTGTTTGATGGGCCGTTCCCTCCATGTCCCGTGACGATTACGTTGCCGGTTCCACCCGCTGTGATCAGACCATTGTCTAAAAGACTCACTCCTGCGAGCGCTCCGCTAACGCCGCCACCATGACCTGTTACGCTGACATTACCATTTGTCGATGTGATCGATCCGCCCTGAAATAGCAACACTCCCACATTGCTACCACCAACATTGGGGCCTCCAAATCCTTCCACAACGACATTGCCATTACCGGCTGCGGTGATTCTCGCCGTATGTTGAACTATAATCCCATATTTTTCCAATCCCAGCGAACCAATCCCCCCTGTCCCAATAACTTTGGTGAGCCCACCCCCAGAGGAAATGGATCCCGTTCCATTCACCCATACACCATAGTCGCGTTGACCGACCCCGCCATTTCCGATCACTTCGACTTCGGAGTTGTTACCCGAAGAGATAGAAGAGCTCGAAACGACGACACCATTATTAAAGGATGAGGCCGCGGTACCACCGCCAAGACCTGTTACGGTTACCTTACTACTGGTGGAGGTTACTTGACCATTGATTAACGATACGCCTCGGTTACTTCCGCCGTCGGTAGCACCGCCAGTACCATTTAGAATCACTTCGCCACTACCTAAGGAAGTGATCAGGCCGCTGTCTTCGACACCAATTCCATAATTGCCAAGCGATGCACCGGTTCCGCCACCAACGCCGTTGAGTGTTACCGATCCATTGGCGGCGCTGACGGTTGATCCACTGCCTGAAACATAAATTCCAAAGTTTGCATTTGCAGAGGACGAGCCACCTGTTCCGACAATCGTAATGCCCGCCGCATTGCTCCCTCCGATGACATCTCCGTTTCCTCTAATCCACACACCATGTTGGCTCGTCGATGAATTGGTACCTCCTTTACCTCGTACCAATGCAATTCCATTTCCAGTCGTTTGAATCAAACCACCGTCAATGTCAACGCCGATGAAGTTACCGGAAGTTCCTTGGGATTGTTGATTGGCCTCGATCGCTAAATTACCATCAACGGTCGTGAGGCTGGCTCCACTTGCAACGCTAACGTTGCGAGCCGTTGTTAGCGATACCGCACCAGTACCACTTGAGGCGATGTCAGCGTTAGAGTTCGACAAGTTAATTCCTGCGGTGGTACTGGTCGACGTCACCGATAGGTTCTTGTTTGAATCCATCGTAACCGATTGCAGGAATGTAGCCCCACCTCCTGTTGTGAGGACCAGGTTGTTCGCGTGCGAGATGGCTTGACTAACGGATATAAGGCCACTGTTGGAGTCCCCAATGGATAGTGTGCCTGCGGAGATGCGATCAAGTTCTGCGTCGGTTAGCCCGAGAGTGGCATTTAGCACATCGCTACCACCCAAATCGATGGCTAGACCATTGGTTTCTTGTTTGAGATGAATCGTTCCAGCTGCGGTTCCTGTAATCGTTGAAGTGGCATCGATTGATACATTGTTCGCCACAAGCGTCAGCAATCCTGCCCCTCCGTCGTTGATGACGCCCGATGAAGAGACATCGATTCCAGAAGATGATGCAGAGGAAGCTCGACCTGTTATCGAAACCGCACCGCCGCTTGACGTAATACTTGCTGTCGTTCCACTGACGAAGACGCCGTGGTTAGAACCACCCGTAGTTGATCCGCCGGTTCCAATGACGGTAACAAGGCCAGTTCCACCTGCGGAGATGAAACTATTAGTGTTGACACTCACTCCATGATTGGAACCACTGGTCGCATTTCCGCTACCAATTCCAGTTACCGTAACGTTACCGCCAGCCGATGAGATACTAGTTGCAATTGTGTTTGCGTTTCCTAAGTAAACCCCTGCACTGAAACTGGTACCGGCAGCGCCCGTGCCTGAGACGTTCACATTTCCGATACCGCCAGCGGAGATCTTCCCTGAATTCCGAAGCCAGACTCCGGTCAAGAAACTACCAGCACCTCCGGCAGTACCCGTTACGGATACGTCTCCGCTATTGGAGGTGATGATGCCCGATTCGTTCACGATCACGCCCACGCTAGAGCTTCCATGCGTCGGCCCGCCTTGTCCAACAACGACAACCGTTCCATTGTTGTCCGCAGAGATTGTTCCAGAGCGAGTTACGTAGACACCGTATTTCTCTTGACCGGTTGAGCCACCGCCACCGATTCCCAATACACTTGTTGGGCCGCCGCCAGATGCAATACGTCCCGTCGCTTCAGCTACCACAACTCCGTAGTCTCGCAGGCCTAATCCACCTATTCCAGTAACCGATAAGGAAGCATTTACTCCCGATGTAATTGAACCTTCCGAGATGTCTATTCCGTAGTTGAACGAAGAGCTTGATGCATTGATGCCGCCACCAGTTCCGCTAACCTCCACTGAGCCTCCATTGGAGGAGATCGAGGAACTGCTCCCAAGGACGTAAAGGCCAATATTGTTATTGCCGGTATTGACACCACCAACTCCCTCTAAAACTAGCCCCGGTGAGGTTGTTCCGCCGATAATGTCACCACCACCTTGCACCAAGATTCCAAGCTGGTTGCCACCGCTGTCATTGCCCCCTCGGCCCTTGATGGTCGCAGTCCCAGTCCCCGCAACCTGAACCAATGCATTATTGATACTGAGTCCAGTGAAATTACCACTGGTTGCGGTGGCCAGTTGATTGGCTTCCAGTGTCAAGTTTCCGTTGACGGTCACAATGCTGGAACCGCTTGCGAGACTAACGTTGCGAGCCGTTGTTAGCGATATAGCTCCAGTGCCACTGGCGGTGATGTCAGCGTTCGAGTTCGACAAGTTAATTCCGGCGGTGGTATTGCTCGAGGTCACCGAGAAGTTCTTATTGGAATTCATCGTAACCGATTGAAGGAATGAAGCCCCGCCTCCTGTGGTAAGGGTCAAGTTGTTCGCGTGCGAGATGGCTTGACTAACGGAGATCAGGCCACTGTTTGAATCGCCAATGGATAGTGTGCCTGCGGAGATGCGATCGAGTTCTGCGTCGGTTAGCCCGAGAGTTGTGTTGAGCAAATCGCTGCCGCCTAGATCGATCGCTAAACCATTGGTTTCTGGTTTGAGATGAATCGTTCCAGCAGCGGTTCCTGTAATCGTCGAAGTGGCGTCGATTGATAGATTGTTAGCCACAATCGTCAGCGATCCAGAACCTCCGTCGTTGATGATGCCCGAATCTGAAACTTCGATTGCAGTGGAGGACGCCGCAGAGGTTTGGCCGGTTATCGAAACGGCTCCACCACTAGATCTAATCGTTGCACCGACGCCATTTACGTATACTCCTTGATTTTGCCCCAGGCTTCCAACTCCTCCGGAGCCTAATACAGTTAGGGTCCCCGATCCACCCGAGGATATTTTGCTACCCGCGAATACGGATATTCCATGGTTAAACATACTCAGCGAATTTCCCATTGCTGTGCCTTGGACATTCACATTCCCGCCTGAGGAGGTAATCTCACCTCCATCTAGAACATATACGCCATGCGCATAATTGTAACCATTGGCGACTCCTACTCCCCCAACACCGATGACGGAGAGGCCTGCCGAACCGCCGGAAGTGATTTTTGCAAAGTCTTGCACCATCACCCCTTGTTCGCTATGACCGCCCGAACCGCCTGTACCGTTGATAGAAACGGCTCCCCCGGACGACGTGATTATTGCATAGCTTTGAGCGACGACGCCTTGGCTATGTTGTCCTAATCCGCCAGTTCCTGTGACTTGTACAGTTCCGGTACCACCTGCGAACACCATGTCGACAGGACTCGGGCCCGACGCAGAGGCATAGAAACCTCTATTGTCCAACGACCCGACGGTTCCGCCCCCCGCAGCAACGACTTCCAAGTTTCCGCCCGCCGTGGAGAGGGTAGATCCGCGGCCAGTCAGATAGATCCCATTGTTGTAGCGCCCCGAACTTGCCCCACCAGTACCTTCCAATCTCAATCCAAGGCCTGTTGTTCCGCCGATAACGTCACCGCCACTGTGAACAAAAATCCCGTATTGGGTGCCACTGCTGTCATCGCCTCCTTTGCCTTTGACTGTTGCAGTCCCGCTACCCGTGACCTGAACCAATGCGTTATTGACGTTGACCCCTATAAAGTTACCTATAGAGGCGGTGGTCTGTTGATTCGCTTCAAGCGTCAAGTTTCCATTGGCGATCACGAGGCTGGAACCGCTAGCCAACGCAATGTTTTTACTCGCCGTTAGCGTCGCTACTCCCGTTCCAGTAAGAATCAAATTCGCATTTGTTCCAACGAAAATAACATCTGTGCCCGGGTTTGCATCATCATTTTGCAAATCGACATCGAGGGATTTGTTCGTCGCAAAATTGATATCTGCATTGAGATTGATCGAGTCATTACCTGCACCACCGTTGATCGTCAGGTTAGCATTGAATCCGGAGTGGATCGAAGCGATGGTTACAATGTCATTGCCCGAACCAGCATTAATCGTTAGCGAGTTCGTGGGGTTATTGAACTCGACCGACTCTGCAAACTGCGAGTCAATAATGTTGTGAAGCGTTGTGCCGGTCGTGAGTGAAATACTATCATCGCTAGAGCTGAAAGTGAAAACACGATCGGTCGCCGACAAATTGTCGATGATCGGCTCGAGCCCCGTGTAGATGACAGGTCTCCCATCGACACTGATCGATCCGTCGTTGGCATTGGTGAAGAGGTGCGTGATGGTGGAAGCGGATCCGTTTTTGATCTCCAACGTGTCTCCCGGACCACTTGCCGATTGTCCATTTCCGACAACCACAATCCCACCAACCGGCAATGGATTTCCTCCAGCGAAATCTAGAACAAAGTTATCGTCGTCGCCGGATCCATTAAGAACAATTTGGCTCACCGAGGAAGCAGGGCGACTTTCAATCACAATACCAGCGCGACGAAACTCAATATTCCCATTGTTGACGCTCACGGTTGTTGTGTCGGTTGAGCCGTCTGTTGCTGGTGGCAGAATAGTAGCAGCACCGTCGACAACAATCGCAATGTCATTTCCATCTCCGCCCCGATACGAGATTCGAGCTGTCTTACCTGACCCGAGGAAGTTCGTGCTGATGGTGGAGCCTTCTGGGTAAGAAGCGAAACGGCCAAGCGTTCCACCGATTGCATCATTGCCTAGATTGTCAACGATGACAAAGCGGTCTCCATCCGAAACAACTGGTGAGCCTATTGCAGAAACGACTAGGTCTGCACCATTCAATTCAACATTGCCTTGGTGACCTCCCGTAACTTGGTTGTCCACACGGATCAAATCATGTCCACCAGCGACCGCGTTTCCGGCAGATCCTGCGATTCCAATCTCAACTGTTCCGCCGTTCATATAAAGGTTGTTCATCCAAACGCGATTAGGAAGCGTAGTGGTTCCCGGTGCGATCGTGCCAGAATTTAGCGTTACAGAAGCGTTCAGGAAAATGGACTCTGCAAGAGTTCCACCGCTCATGGTAATGCTGGTATTAGCGGCTCCGTAACCTTTAAGAAGTGTTCCTACAGGTAAGGTTGACGGTCGATGAGTTCCTCCATTATCTCTAGAAAAAAGAATCCCCCCAGAAACTATGGTTGTAACTGTCGGCAAAACAACTCCGTCGCTATCTCTTAGAGTCAGCGTGTGGGGACTATTGACAGTCAAGCTCCCTGCCGACACAAAACCATTTGCAGAACCATCCCCAATCTCACCTGTACCCGTGGTTGTGATCGTCGATCCGGCCTGTCCGTTTATGGCAGCTACTAAGTTTCCATTGACGCGAAGAGTTCCGCTGCCACTGATCGTTACGAGTTCCAAGTCACCAGCGGCCGCTCGGATCGCTGGCAAGATATCGCCTGCGACGGTCAACTGGTCCGAAAGAGCACCCAACTGAGCCAAGATGAAGCCAAGTGAACTTGGAGCTGCAGTAACTTCAACCGTCTGGGAATCGATCGCAACGGTGCCAACGCCTGCCGAGAGAGTTGCACTCGAACTCTCGACGAACCGAATCTTTCCCCCAACCAGAGATGCAGTCAAATTTGAAGCGGAATCATTGTCGATATCATTGAGAACAATGTCTCCGGCAACGACCGAAACCTGTGCACTGTCGTCCACGGCAGTGATGTTGATCGTCACTACGCCGGTAAGACTTTGGTCAACACCCGAGCTGGCTGTTCCACCGTTGTCTTTGACCTGGAAGCCGAACGACTGCTGATCTACCGCATTGAGTGCCGTCTTGAAGTAAACCACAGCTCCTGAAAGAGGAAGTGGTAATTGGCCAGCCGTTATCGCTGCGCCACCACTGGTGGTCGACAAGGTTCCTGTGGCAGGAAGGCTGGTTACGATATAGGTTAATGCTTGTGAAATTTCGGCATCACCATCGTCGCCGGTCAATATTACGGCAAGCTCAATGTCTTCTGTTGCGGTTACCGTTTGAGCATTCGCTACCGGCCGGTCGTTGACTGCAGTTACATTGAACGTGATGGTATTGGCGACTGGGTCGATGTTGATTCCGCCATTGGAAGTCCCGCCATCATCAGTCACGCGGAAGCCTAGTGTGGAATAGATTGTTCCATTGGCATTTGCCACTGGGGCGTAAGTTAGATTTGGAATATCCGCTGTAAGGATCGCTTGGTTGAGCGTAACTGGATTTGCCCCAAGCCGCAAAATGCCAAGGGACGGAATGCTTGTAATGGTCACCGATTGCAGAAAGTTAGCCGGTGAATCGTTCGGATCGGTAATGCCAAAGTCGTTTGCTTGGAACGTATGCGTTCCGTCTTCAAAGATCGTAACCGTCCTGTCTGTGCCCAGCGGCGCATCGTTGACACTGGTCAGCGTGATCGTGAAGCTCTGTGATGTGGACGTCAGAGCGGCTCCACCGGCTGTATTGTCATCGGTGAGTGTTACAGTGATCACCGCTTGACCGTTCTTGTTTGCTGCCGGCGTGAAGCTTAATACGCCTGTAGAACTGATACTTGGCTGCGTTGAAAACAGGGTTGTGTCGCTGCTGGACACATCGAATGATAGCGACTGGGTGACTTCAGGGTCGCCATCGTTAATACTTGTTGCTTGGGCAGCAGAGTAGGCGGATGCATCTTCTAGAACTGTCACATTACCGCCGGTTGAGAAGCTCGGCATATCGTTCACGGCAGTGACGGTAACGTTTCGGCTGACGGTGTTGCTGTTAACATCACCGTCATTCACAACGAAGCGGACCGTTCGAGTAATGGTGGATGGATTTTCGCTTGTATTCGAATAGGCGACACTACGAAGAACTATTGCGTAGTTGGTTTTTGTATCCGAACCAGTCAGGGTAAGTATGCCTGTCGCACTTGAGTAGTTCGCGGTGATTGCGGTACCTGCGGTGACGGCACTCAAGTTGTCCTCAGAGGTGGCAAGCCCGGCCAAGATTGCAACCGTCGCACTTTCGATATTCGAATCGTCGTCGTCCTGAATGACGAATGAGTTTGTGACAGGAACAGGGGAACTGTTTTCCGTATATGAGGCCGCAGGGCCATCAATATAAGACAATATTGGAGCATCATTTACAGCCTGGATGGCAATGTTTCGTGACACTGCAGTACTATTCACATTGCCGTCATTAACGACGAAGCTAATGGTGCGAGCTACAGTCGAGGGAGCATCGCTACTATTCGAATAGGTTACGCTGCGCAATACGGCTTGATAGTTGGCTTTCGTATCCGAACCACTTAAGCTAAGAACTCCCGTCGCACTGTTGTAAGAAGCCGTGATTGCAGTCCCTGAGGTAACTGCCGACAAGGTGTCTTGAGCAGTTGCCAGTCCCCCAGTTATCGATACAGTGGCACTCGCAATATTATCGCTGTCCAAGTCCGAGACAACTATTGAACTAGTGACATTAATTGGGCTGGCGTTTTCTGTGTAGGTGCCAGTCGTCGTTTCAATACCGGACAATACGGAGGGAAGATTGGTAATATATCTGACCACTGCGAAATCAGATATATCATAAATTTCTCTAGTTCCTCCTGCCGCTACGATCTTTCCATCAGCCTGGAGGATGACATCCCTGCTGAAATTAGAACTTTCTCCGATGGGAACAACGAATTTACCATTGCTACCGAACGATGGGTCCAGTGACCCATCGATCCGGTAACGTGCCATTGCAAACCCCATCGAACTTGCGGTACCGGTTTCACCCGTCACAACTATTTTACCGTCGTATTGCTGAACTATTCCATACGCATAAGATTCAGAGTCACCGAAGGAGGTAATCACTTTTCCGTCGTCGCCGAACGTGGAATCAAGAGTTCCGTTAGAGTTAAATCGAGCAAGTGCAAACTGATTATCAGCCTTTCCGCTTAAAACGACCTTGCCATCGGATTGTAGAATCATTTTTTGGACGAGAGCGACACCAGTTCCAACCGAGATTGTAACCCTTCCGTCACCGTCAAATGTAGTATCGATCGATCCATCCGAATTGTATCTAACCAGCCCCATAAAAGACTGTGTGTTCGTTTGAACAGTGGCTGCAACCAATAGCTTTCCATCGTCAAGTATAACAAAATCAGAACTATAATCGTGGGAACCGAGGACGTCCGTAGTTACCTTGCCATTATCTCCGAAAGACCTGTCCAAGGTTCCATCGGCGTTATACCTCGCCATGGCCAAGTCTTGATTAATGCCGTTGTGAGTATAACCCACAACTAGGATCTTTCCACTTTCCAGTATCCGAATTCGCCCCCAAGCATCTGTGCCCGTTGGAGATGACATTGGATCACCAAAAGTGTCATTGTTTAGCACGTTTGCGTTAAATGTTGTATCGGCGGTTCCGTCAGCGTTAAACCGCGACAGCTTAAAATTGATATCTGTTCCACTGCTCGGACCCACTGCTCCCGCAACCAAAATCTTTCCATCGCTTTGAATTGCGACATTGTTAACAAAGTCATCTCCCGTAGGATAATACATTACTACTTTGCCCATAGAACCAAAGGATGTATCTAAAGTCCCATCACTATTGTAACGAACCAAAGCGACTTCTCCATCGCTCTGTCCTGCCGCCACAATCTTTCCATCGCTTTGAACAGCAAGACCGTAGGCAACATCATCTTGACCAAGATGCGTCAAAATAGTTCCGTTGGTGCCGAAAGAACTATCAAGTCCTGTTAACGAAATTTGATAAAGATAGGCTTCACCGTTATCCGTACCATTGCTGTCATCCCAGACTGAGCCGATTAGCAATTTTGTACCGTAAATCGCGGGTGTTCCAAACCAATCATCCGCATTAGGAGATGGATTGAAAATGACTTGGGTTGGGACTGACGGGGTCGTAGACGACAAATTGTAAAGATAAGTCGCTCCCGAGGCTGTTGTAGCAGAACTTTCTCGTGTCGTTTGGATAGCCACAAAGTCGCCGTCAATGGCGACACTCGCAGCGAACCATTCGTTCGCTAGTGGAGTGGGATTTGTTAAAGAGACAACCGGAACATCAGGTGTGGCCGATGCCAAGTCATAGACGTACGCAACACCAGCGTCGCCTGCGCCCGTATCGCTCAAAAACGTGCCAACCACCAGTTTGCTGCCGGACATCGCAAGTGCACTTCCGAAGACATTGCTGGCCGCAGGTATAGGCTCGTTCAAAACGCGGATAGGTACTGACGGAGTACCTCCTAAGAGGTCGTAAATATAAACGCGTCCTGCATCCACTGCAGTGGTATCTTTGCCGGTGGCCCCAACGGCTATCTTCGTACCGTCTATTGCAACCTTGATTCCAAAATAGTCTCCGGCGACTGGACTTGGATTTGGAATGTTCAGGAATGGGCTAGTTCCTGACGCTTCAATGTCATAAACACGAACGATTCCCGCGTCATTTGCATCGTTGTCATCTCGGTGATTTCCAACCACCAAATACTTGCCCGACAGGCTAATGTCATAGCCAAATTCGTCCACGACATTCGGTGTAAGGTCTTCATAAACCTTCGTCGGAATGGTCGGCGTGGCGGAAGCCAAATCGTACAAGTAAACAGCACCACCTGCTCCAGACGATGCTGAAAAGGCTGGTGCCGCAACCGCTAGCTTGCTTCCGAATAACGCCATCGTGAAACCGAAATCATAGGCCACATTACTAGCGGGACTCTCAATTGTCGTTATCAGTACGTTGCTTGCGTTGTAGACGAATATCTTCCCACCTTCTGCATGGGCTGTAGTCGTCGCGTTCCTCGCAGAAATCACTCGATAAGTGTCGTTCAACGCCACTGCACCACCGAAGTAAGCAGCATCGTTGGTTGCAATTCCAGGCGGTTGAAATGTCTTTATTAGCGAGTTTGAGGCACTTGCGACACTTGAGTATTGAACTTGAACTTGAGCAGTAACAGGTTGGCTGTAGTTGCCTCCATCATCAATGACAACAAACCGGACGGTTCGATTTTGTGTGCTTGGATCGGGCGTAATATTGAAAAAGTTGATGCCTCTAAGGACGGCTTGGTAGCTTGCAAGCGATGCGTTACCGGATAGGTTCAGTCGCCCCGTTGATGCATCATACGAAACACTGATACCGTTTGCTCCAACGGAGGCAAAAAGATAGTCGGTTTGCGCCGCAAATCCGGAAGCGAAATCAACAGTAGCACCTCGGATCACGGGACTATCTATGTCCTGAATCACAATTGAAGGTGCAACAATGGTTGGCGGCCCATTCGTGATATAGGTCGGAGAATTTGTGCCTCCAGTGTTTAGAACGGGTACTTCACCGACTGAAAACACATAAGCACGCCCTGCATCTACCACAGCTCCAATATCCAGCCCATCCGCACCTGCGACGAGGTATCGATCGATGGCAACGGAAAAACCCAATGCCGAATTCGAAACGATCGTAGGTTCGTTGAATCTGGTGATCGGCATCCAAGGACTTGCTGATGCTAAATCGTAAACAAAAACAGATCCAGCATTGTTAATACCTGTTGTTGGATCTCCACCGTAGCCATCTCCTGGATCGTCAACGGGCGCGCCGACTAAAAGCCGATCGCCCGAAATTGCAACGGATACACCGAATAGATCATTGTCATTTCGAGAGTAATTGTCTATCGAGAGAATGTGGGTAGGGTTTTGGATGGAAGCGATGTTGAAAACGTGAGCAGCGCCATGTCCAGAGGTATCGTTGTAGGCACCAACCGCGATTCGATTCGAATCAAGTGAAACGGAATATCCGAAGTAGTCATTCGGATTGGGATTCGGGTTCACAATAACGGAAGTGGCAACAATGTTGCCTGCGATTGGGGTTGCTGTAAGGTCGTAAAGAAACGCAGCTCCTGTATCAGCGGATCCGCCACTATCAAATAGATAGGCTCCTACTGCCGCTTTGGTACCATTAATGTCGACGGTAAGACCAAATTGATCGCTAGCAACAGTACTAGGTCTTGTTAGCCTGGCTATCTGGACAGGAGAGGTTGGATTCGCAATCGAGAATACGTAAGCGTTGCCTGCGTCAAGCAAATCATCAGGGTCGTCCCGAAACGCACCGATGATGACTCGGTCGCCAGAAATGGCAACGCTTATTCCGAATTGATCTCCCTGATCATACCATTCCGGTAACGCTGGATTGTTAATCGTTATTGGGTTCGGGTTTTGAATTGTGGCCACAGGGACCGTTGGAGAAGCAGATTGAAGGTCGTAGAGAAACACTGCGCCTGCACTACGCGTTGTTAAATCAGGGTGATTTGGGTTATAAAACCGAGCTCCCACAACAACAAACCGTCCATTGGTATCAACAGCGAATCCAAAACCTGATCCTCCCTGCGACACGAGTCCTGGATCTACCAAAGTAATCGGCGTGTTCGGCGTAGCCGAGCTTCGATCAAAAACAAAGGCCTTATTCTGCCCACCAACCACGACGATCTCGCCCGATGTTGCAACGGACCTCCCAGTATTGTCATAGCTTGTTGGTGATGTTGGCCCAAGAGTGGCAAGGACTGTTTGTTCAGTCCCAGGCGTCCCGCGATCGCCACCTGGAGTATATGAATTCACGCCGTCATAAAATGAAGATCGTTGAGCAACGCTTGTCCTAGAATTAAGAGCCGTACTTTTGATCCAATTGCTACCTGTGTTATTGAGTGTTGCTGCTGATGAGCGAAGCGGACCATTTAGCTGAATTGACGCATATTCATTTGCCGCAAGTGTTGGGAATCCAGCAGTGCTTAAGTTAACCGAATCAAGAAGAGTTCCACCGGACAAAACTCCCGCAGTGATCGTGCCACCATCGAAGAGCTCGATTAGCGAAGAAGAAGTGATATCGAAAAGATTGTCGATACCAACAACGTTTGTCCCTAATGTTCGAGCTCCCCATGACTCACTCAAATCATAGGAAGTAAGGCGTCCTGAATTCGCCGTTATGATTCGCTGCCCCGGCTGCAAAACTTCCGCGCCCAGCTCAAGAATTCGACCCGCGACTCGAATCTTTACTCCATTCACATTTTGCGGATTGGACGAAACGTTTGCAATCTCCACCCAATCCCATGGACCGGCATTCGTCGCACCTGCGGCATCTGTAGCAGTTGCGTTTGGGTTGTACATGATCTCCGTGATGGCTAAGTCCGATGCAAGCAAAACTCTTTCTTCCAAGCCCTCGAACTTTGGTTTGAGATTGGGCGATGACGGTAGGACATCGATTGTCCAAGCAAGGTCGCGCCCTTTCTCGATAACTCGATTGACGTGACGAGCGACTTGTTTGGCAAACCCTAGGCCTACTAGCCGGATCGTACTTAGGAAGTTGCTACGGCTTCGACGCGTCCTGGCTTGGAAAATCGACAGGCCTCGCAAGCCCTTGGTCGATCTCTTCCAAAGCGATTGAATCCAGGTTGCTCTTTTGTGTTTTCTCATCGGTCGTTCTTTTATATCTCTGATCTCGAACAATATTCGACGGGTGCTTGCGAAAGACGTGGGATGCAGCAAAGTCCATGACCTAACGGATTCGGTTTGTCACACATGTTGACAAACCAAAATTCGCAAATCGTGCTCGCAAACCTCTCTGCTATCTGAATCGCTTCGAACGTCAAAACCGCTCCGCCGTTGACGCCCCAGGAACGGTCTCCGCCGTCGATTGCCCGGCTCCAATGGAATGGAACTGAGCAACCAACATTTGCAGTCCATTGGGGAATCGAACTAGCAATCCACCAAACGACCAAAACCATGGTTCCTTAGCCCCAATAGTATGAGGAACCATGGTTAATTTTGCTAGCAGTTATCCAGCGTTTTATTGCTCGCGATGCGTGCCGGTTGCGTGCCGGTTGCGTCAGCCATTTCCGAAAAAACCGCTGAGGCGACATCTCTCAAGAAACCGAACGTGAAATCCAGAAATTTTATCAAATTAGAATTCTCGGATAAGTTCGTTGATGATCGCTGTGAAGTTTCATACATTGCAACTTCCATTGCTGGTAGGTTCGGCTTCTCTTTGCTATTTTCATAATGTCGCGAAGAGAACCGATAGGTAGTGGATCTGGCTACAGATCCTCGGATGATAGTAGTGGATCTGGCTACGGATCCTCGGATATGCATTTAGGGCTATTTTCGAAGGGACTCGTTGCCTCGTCCACTACGAAAACCAAGAAAGGATCTGTGGCCAGATCCACTACCAGAACCGATGGGCCTCGTTGCCTCGTCCACTACGAACAGCCGGGACTCGTTGCCTCGTCCACTACGGACAGTCGGGACTCGTTGCCTCGTCCACTACGAACAGCCGGGACTCGTTACCTCGTCCACTACAGTTCTATTACTTAAAACATGGATAATCAAATGCCCGAAGAAACCATGAATCATGACCCGCAGGACGAACGACATCAGCTCCAAAATGGGGCAGAGCCATCTGTAAAGCAAGATGGGAAGCCAAGCCAATTGGATTCGGCCATGATCGATACCATTTTTCCGAGCAACTCGACGGACAATATTGGCGAAGCAGGAAATGAGACCGGTGTCTTCGCAAGACCCGGCTCGGCCGACAATGCCGACGCTACCGGGATTTTTACTTCGACGGAACAACAGGCTGGTAAATCGGCTCCACCCGAAATGGCGACTGCCGCCGGGCAGAATCGCTCCGACAATACCGATGCCCAAGCGACGGGCGACTTCTCCGTAGACGTAGCGAATTCCGGGCCCAACGACCCTAGCAGCAAGTCCACTCAGATATTCTCCAAAGACCAACGCATTCCCAAGAAGATTGGCGAATATGTGATTGACCGTATTCTGGGGCGTGGGGGAATGGGGGTCGTTTACAAAGCTCGACAAGAAAAACTCGGACGCGATGTTGCCCTAAAAATGGTTCTTGCCGGGGTACACGCCTCGAGCGATGTGCTTGTCCGATTCATTGCGGAAGCCAAAGCGGTGGCTCACTTGCAGCACCCCAACATTGTTCAGATTTTTGAAGTCGGTGAACAAGACGGATTGCCGTTCTTCTCGCTCGAATACGTGAACGGTCCCAGTCTGGACAAACGTGCAGCAGGGAAACCTATTTCGGCAACCGAGGCAGCGACGCTCACACAAACACTTTGCTATGCTATGCAATACGCGCATGACAACGGCGTGTTGCATCGAGACTTGAAACCAGCCAATATCCTGGTCACCCGATCGGGCGTTCCCAAAGTTACCGACTTTGGTTTGGCCAAACGCCTAGAAGATGAGGATGACTCGTCTTCGACCAGAACCGGAACGATCATGGGCACCCCCAGCTACATGTCTCCCGAACAAGCTCGCGGTGCCATTCGAGAACTCGGTCCCGCTACGGATCAGTATTCTCTGGGGGCCATGCTTTACGAATTTCTATCGGGACGGCCGCCGTTTATGGCTCCGAAACCCTTTGAAGTGATTATGCAGGTTCTAAAAACGGAACCTATTCCGCTACGACAATTGCAACCCAAGCTCCCGGTCGACATCGAAACCATCTGCTTGAAGGCACTGCAAAAAGATCCATCCAAACGCTACGCTTCGTGTACCGAGATGGCGGAAGATCTCGGACGATTCCTACGAAATGAGCCGATTTTAGCTCGACCTGTTGGCTTGGCGGAGCAAGCATGGCGATGGTGCCGCCGTAATCCCTTGGTCGCGAGTCTGTCGGGGGCTGCTATATCAGCCGTAGTTGCGGTCGCCATCATTTCAACGTGGTCGGCTATCACTCTCAACGAAAGAAACGTTGCACTGCAGAAATCTCAAGAGGAAACATCGCAACAAGCCTTGATTGCCAAAGCGAGTGAACAGAAAGCGATTGAACAAGAAAAGATCGCTGTCAGCCGCGCGAAAGGTGTCGTCGACGTTGTTCAAAACTTCTTCAAAGAAGTCGAAGCAATTGACGTCTTCCAAATGCCTCGAATGAAAGAAACTCGAGATCGAATGATGAAGGGATTGCTACCCGTTCTCGAACGCGAGGTGCTCTCTCAAATGCCAACCGATGACGATGCCATGAAAACGCGAGCTGCCTTGCAAATGTCAGTGGCGGATTCGATGGCAGGCCAAAACATGCTCGAGTCTGCTGAAAAAATCTATTTGGAACTAGAACTGTTCTTTCGCGATCGGGCAGAGAAAAAGAAAACAGACGCCGCCAAAGCCAACCATATTCTCTCGTTACGCTCGCTTGGAAACCTGAAGCGTGAACTGGCTCGCGATATGACTGCGTCTCTTGGATACTATCAACAGGTTTTGGCGATCGCCACGGATGTCAACGAAAACTCCAAAGGGGATGAGAACGGACTCGGCAAACATTCCGATCTGCAGCGAACCAAAAACTTGGGGGTGTGCCATCACGAACTCGCAGTTACGTTGTATCGAATAGGCAACCTATCTGAAGCGCATCAGCATTTTGAAGATGCGATGGCAGCTTATGAGAAATGCCGTGAATTGCTGGGAACGGACCCAGTTCTAGCCGCTAAGCCCGAGCCCGTGAAACGGCAAGCGGAACGTGAAATTGATAATCTATTGGCAGCTTCCAGGTTCGCAAACAGTTTTGTGGACTACCGACTTGGCAATACAGAAGCTGCTGAGCAAATAATCCGCCAGCTTGCAGACAAAGCGAAAAAGGCTCATGAGTCCGACATCAATAATGGGCAGGTTTTACGAGACTACTGCGGCAAACTTGGGATCCTAGCCGAATTACTTGCACAGACAGGTAGAATCGAGGAAGCGAACACACTGTTTGCAGAAGCGACTAAATTGGGAGAAAAGCTTCTGACCTTCGCACCCGATAATGGGGAGTTCCAAAGAACTTTGGCGTTGGCTTGTTATCGGCAATGCCAATGGAAACGAGCTGCCAAAAACCCCGAGCCGGAATCTGAAGGGCAACGGGCTCTCTTGATTCGCCGAAACAGAGTCAAGAACGACCCACTGAATGATCGATTCAAAATTGAGCTTATGCTTTCCGAAGCACAATGTGGCACATCCGCAGAAGCATTGCGTTTGGCGGACGAATTTGCCTCGAAGGCCATGGTCGATAACGAGCTTTTGATCGAAATCGCCAGGGCATACGCTCTTCTCGATGAACGTTCGCTGGAATCGGAAGACAAGTCGCTGTTGCTTAAGTCGACGGACGCTGTGCGACGGGCTATCAGCGCAGGCTACAAAGACATCGTATCGTTAACGAAAGAAGTCGACCTGCAAGGATTGCAACAGTTTCCACCGTTTGTAGAACTGGTTGGTTCGATCGCTCAATAAGCATTCCGCTCCCAATTTGCCCCGTCCCCGTAGTGGACGAGGCGACGAGACCCGGCTGTTCGTAGTGGACGAGGCAACGAGACCCGGCTGTTCGTAGTGGACGAGGCGACGAGGCCCGGCTGTTTTGGCTTCATTGAAAGGCGGGGATCTGAAATCAGGGATCTGTAGCCAGATCCACTACGGAGTACGCAGGCGAGGCCCGGCTGTTCGTAGTGGACGAGGCGACGAGGCCCGGCTGTTTTGGCTTGATTGAAAAGCGGGGATCTGAAATCAGGGATCTGTAGCCAGATCCACTACGTAGCACGCTGGCGAGGCCCGGCTGTTGGTAGTGGACGAGGCAACGAGGCCCGGCTGTTTTTGCTTGATTGAAAAGCGGGGATCTGAAA
>JAIYDN010000093.1 GCA_027487485.1 Planctomycetaceae bacterium
GTCGTAGTCATATTACTCGACGATGTTGGATACGGTCAGACAGCGACTTATGGTGGACCGATCAACACACCGACTCTCTCACGCATCGCCAATACCGGGATTTCATACAACCGGTTCCATACAACGGCGCTCTGCTCGCCCACTCGGGCGGCGCTGCTAACAGGGCGTAACCATCATCATGTCGGTAATGGCGTTATCACCGAGATGGCCGCAGATTGGGACGGCTACGTTGGCACCATTCCACAGACCACGGCGACTGCGGCCCGCGTCCTTACTGAATACGGCTACAACACCGCCGCCTTTGGAAAGTGGCATAACACTCCAGCCACAGAGACGACTTCGATGGGGCCGTTCACGCATTGGCCCACCGGTTCAGGCATTGGTTTCAATTACTTTTATGGTTTTCTCGCTGGCGAGACCTCGCAATGGGAACCGCGACTCGTTGAGAACTTGAACCAAGTCGAGCCGCCACACGATGAGTCATATCACTTATCTACCGATCTGGCGGATAAGGCCGTCAGCTGGATGCGACAGCATCGCGCCTACACACCGGATAAGCCATTCTTTATCTATTATGCGCCCGGAGCCGGTCACGGACCGCACCATGTAGCCAAGGAATGGGCGGACAAATACAAAGGTAGGTTTGATGGTGGCTGGGACAAGATGCGTGAGCAAACTTTTGCACGCCAAAAGAGCATGGGTTGGATTCCTTCCGATGCAAAACTAACAGAACGTCCGAAATCTACTCCGGCCTGGAATGATATTCCTGAGAATCAGCATGCCTTCCAAACGCGCTTGATGGAAGTCTTCGCCGGATTCGTCGAGCAAGCGGACACAGAGGCTGGACGAATCATTGATGAACTAGAGCGTCAGAATCTGCGAGACAACACCATCGTCTTTTATTTGTTTGGCGATAACGGCGCGGCGACAGCAGGTCAAAATGGATCGATCTCGGAGCTTATCTTCCAAAATAAGATCAAGAGTACCGTCGAGCAACAGATGAAGACGCTCGATGAACTTGGTGGACTCGATGTACTTGGCACTGCTAAGACGGACAACATCTATCACGCTGGTTGGGGCTGGGCAGGTAACACGCCTTTCCAATACATGAAACAAGTTGCTTCTCACCTCGGGGGCACACGCAACCCGATGGCGGTTTCTTGGCCTGCGAAAATCAAACACGATGCGATCCCGCGATCTCAGTTCACTCATGTGAACGATGTTGTACCAACGATCTACGAGGCAATTGGTATCACGCCGCCGGAGTCGGTGGATGGCTTCAAGCAAGACAAGCTCGACGGCACTAGCTTTGCATATTCGTTCAACGATCCGAATGCAAAGCCAGTCAAGGATACTCAGTACTTTGAAATATTCGGTAATCGGGCCATCTATCACGATGGTTGGATCGCCAGTGCGCTGGGACCTTCGTTGGTTCCGGCACACGCCAAACAAGGTGAAGATTGGAATCCTGCAGGTGACACGTGGGAGCTTTACGATCTGCGGATAGATTTCTCGCAAGCGAACAACATTGCAGCCGAGAACCCCAAAAAGCTCACCGAACTGACCAACTTGTTTATGAAAGAAGCCAAAGCCAATAAAGCTTTTCCTATTGGTGGCAGTTTCTGGTATGCACTGCATCCTGAAGATCGCGTATCTACTCCTTACAAAAGTTGGACATTCGACGCTTCGACTCGTCGCATGCCCGAGTTTACTGCTCCGGGACTAGGGCGTGTCAGCAATACCGTGGTCATTGATGCTGAAATACCGGAAAACGCCTCTGGTGTGATTTACGCTTTGGGCGGTTTCTCTGGCGGCCTCTCACTGTTCATGGACGATGGTCACCTAGCGTTTGAATACAACCTGATGATGATCGAGCGATTCAATACTCGCTCGGAAAAGAAGATTACTGCTGGCAAGCACGCGATCCAAGTGGATACGACAATCGTCAAACCGGGCAGTCCTGGCACCGTCGTAATTCAGGTGGACGGCACTGAATTCACCCGTCTCGAACTCAAGCAGACCGTTCCGCTCGCGTTCACCGCCAGCGAGACCTTTGATGTCGGAACCGACCTTGGCTCGCCCGTTTCCAATCTGTACTACAACAATCGCCCCTTTGCATTCTCCGGCAAAGTAAATCAAATCAACGTCTTGCTTAAGTGATTAGAACAATCGATACCATGAAAATAATATCGCTCGGTCTTTTGGTCACACTTTTCCTCTCTGCGGCCACTTTGCAAGCCCAAGACCGTACGGTACTTCCTCCTCCTGCACCTGAGTTTAAAGGCAAGATTGGGGAAACCTATAAGGACTCCACACCAGACTTCTCGCCCGCATTGCCGCTTACAGCGCCCAAGGGTGCACCTAATGTTTTGATCGTTCTTTTGGATGACGTTGGCTTCGGGCAACTGGGGTGTTATGGAGGTCCGATCGACACGCCCAACATCGATAAGCTTGCAGCACGCGGATTACGATATAACAACTTTCATACCACTGCATTGTGCTCTCCATCGCGTGCAGCATTGTTGACCGGTCGAAATCATCAGGCCGTCAGCATGGCAGCGATTACAGAAGCTGCTACCGGTTTTCCTGGCAACTACGGCTCCATCCCCAAGAGTGCTTCAACCATTGCCGAGACGCTGAAGCAGAACGGCTACAACACACTCGCGTTCGGCAAATGGCACCTTACGCCTTACACTGCGTACACCGCAGCTGGTCCATTTGATCGATGGCCACTTGGGATGGGATTCGAACGCTACTATGGTTTCCTCGGTGGCGAAACCGATCAGTGGGCACCGCTGCTAATTCAAGACAATACAATGATCGAGACACCGAAGCGACAAGGTTATCATCTTACAACAGATCTTGTCGATCATACGATTTCTTATATTCGCGATCTTCAGCAAACTAGCACCGGTCGGCCTTTCTTTACCTATCTTGCGCTCGGGGCATGTCACGCGCCGCTGCACGCACCGAAAGAACATATTGAAAAGTACCGTGGAAAGTTCGATCAAGGCTGGGACAAGGTCCGCGAAGAAACATTTGAGAAACAGAAGAAACTCGACATTATGCCGCCGAACGCCAAGCTACCGCCATCCAATCCTGGGGTTCAAGCGTGGTCGGATCTAAACGCCGACCAGAGGAAAGTCTATGCGCGTTTACAAGAGGTATTTGCTGGATTCCTTGATCATGCCGACCACGAGATCGGCCGACTTTTCACAGCGCTTGATGAATTGGGTATTGCCGATAATACGCTTATCATTCTTACCTCCGACAACGGCGCTTCGCAGGAAGGCCTACGCGACGGAACGCTTAATACCGATCGTTTCCGAAACTACTTCCCCGATACGGTTGAGGAGATGATAAAGAACTTGGATGCTGCGGGTAGCGCATCTACTGACCCACACTATCCCATGGGTTGGTCCATGGCTGGCAATTCACCTTTCAAACGTTGGAAACAAGATACTCACTCAGGCGGCAATACTGATCCGTTCATTGTTTCGTGGCCAGCCAAGATCAAAGAAAACGGATCGATCAGGAGCCAGTATCACCATCTTGTGGATGTCGTTCCAACGATTCTCGAAGTCACCGACTTGCCGGCCCCCACGTCCGTCAATGGTGTGAAGCAACAGCCAATGCCTGGCGTCAGTATGGCATATACGTTCAACGATGGCTCCGCTAAGACTCGTAAACAATCGCAGTATTACGAGATGCTCGGTAGTCGAGCGATTTGGTCGAACGGTTGGAAGGCTGTTGTCTGGCACAAAAAGGATACGCCGTACACCGAAGACATTTGGGAGCTTTATCACACCGACGAAGACCCCACAGAGTCTAACGACGTCGCGTCATCCAATCCGGCCAAGCTGAAGGAACTCCAAGAGCTATGGCGCAAGGAAGCAGACTCGAACGGCGTTTTCCCGCTAGACGATCGCCGCTACGAGCGAGTCGCAGATCCTACTCGCCCGGTCGCCGCACAGCCTCGTGATGAATACACGTACTATCCGAACACTTCGATCGTGCATCCACTCGCCGCGCCACAGTTGCTCGGTGTTGAGCATACCATCACTGCCCACGTTCATATTCCCCAAGAGGGAGCAGAAGGAGTGCTTGCCTGCACGGGCGGCGAATTTGGCGGGTGGAGTTTATTTCTCAAAGATGGAAAGCTTCACTACGTTCACAACTATCTCAAGCTTGGTGAGGTCGACGTTGTTTCCCCAGCTGTTATCCCCGAGGGCAAGCACACTTTGAGTGTGCATTTCACGCCGACGAGAAAGAACCTCAAGCCAGATTACTTCCTCGGCAATGTTGTTTTGTCTGTCGATGGCAAACCAGTTGCAGAGAAGAAGGACATTAAAGTGGCGGGGCAATATAGCGCCGTTACTGGCTATGGCCTTCTCTTTGGCCGTAACAGCGGCACACCTGTTAGTCACCAATACAAGGTTCCATTTACCTTCACTGGCAAATTGGAGAAAGTGACGATCAGCGCCGCCGACAAACCTTTCTCTAATGCTAAATAGTGAACTTCATTCAGTTCTATAGCTCCCGATGACGTTTTCGCACGGGGAGAACGACAGAAACGCGAGCCGTCCCCTCCGGCACCCCAGATCTCTACTGAGAACTCTCAAGATCTCCGTTTCCAAAGATGGTTTTGATTAACACAGCGTCTGCAAATCCTAACGGCCAGAAACCTTCTCCAGTTTTGGCCCACCGAAACGCCTGATCCCCCACTCTGTGAGCGATCCGGTCGCAATGCCGACCGTGTAGCAAACGAGATCAGTCCAGAGAAATCCGAACCCCAGCACCAGCCCACCCAGAGTGGTCTGACGGATTGAGTCGATCCACGGGGCGTGATAGAGCTGGCTGATCTCGACCAAAAAAGCGAGAGCTAGAGTGATTGCCGCCCGCGTTAGGATCGGCCGACCAGCCAGTAGCGTGCTTACCAACAAAAACAGCATCAGCGCCCACAGCGTGTCGCCAGCATACTCAGCCAAGAACGCAGGCAGCTGACCTCGGTACCTGCGTGAAGCCAAGCCAGCTATGACGACAACCGTGGCGGCTAGGATGTAGACGAATCGAGTGCGAATCAATGGGCTAATGCTTTCTATTTCGGTTGAGCTGGAAATCAAGCCATCCCTGTTATCGATAATCTCATTGCACAATCATTTGGAATTTAGTGTGGGTGCAACGGGCCGCAATGACTCAGCCGAGCTACCACCAAGTGTGCGGACGCGAATGCGATGAAATACGAATTCATTGCCTCCAGGATGAATCCAAATGCTCAAACGACGAGCGTGAAGATAGTCTTCGTTCGTTGCCGAAGAGATGGAATCGCAATCGCCAGTCCAAGATCCAACCGGAGTACCGTTGAATTCAACTTCTACTCCGCGTATTGAGTCTACCCGCACCCGAACGGTCGAGCGCTCGGAAGTTACGATCTTACGGCCTTCATTTAGAACCACGCCTTTCTTTCTCGATCCAAGAAACACGCCTCCGGGACTTCCAGGAGCGTCAATGACAAGTGGACATTCGCCCGCCTTAGTCGGAATGTTGAAGTTGAATCCGCTCTCGCCAATTCTGCGAGTAAAGTCGATTTCACATTCAAAGGCGTTCCACTGCGAATCGAGTGGGAACAAGAGTTTTGAACCGCGCTGATCGCGTAGAATCACGAGTTCATCGTGCTCGATCCTCCAATCATTTTTCCCCGTTGCTTGCGGTACGTTAAACTTATCGCTCACCGGATCAATCAGCGGAATCACATCGATCCATTCGTCCGATACGAATTGATGCATTGATAGATTCACAATTGTTGATGGCTTTTCCTCACTACGCTTGCCAAGCGACAACTGATCGTTAGGTCGGCCATAAACAGTAAAAATAACAATCGCCAGCAGAAGAAGGATCAATGCGGAAGCCATTATCCAGATTCGTGGCCGTAGTGGCTGTTTCGCTATTCGAGGAATCAAGGAATAGTCATTCAACACCGCGTGCGATCGGAGTTGTGACTCGCAGTCAGCAAGCACTTCGGCAACGTCTCGTGCTGACTGATAACGATCATCTGGATTTTTTGCATGGAGCTTGCTGATAATGTCGCAAAGCCACTGTGGGGTCTCCGGAATTATTTCACGAATGGAACGAGGTGTATCCTCGGTCACTCGTTTCAATGCGGCAACAGTGTTGTTTGCGCGAAAAGGTGGGCGACCACTGACCATTTGGTACAATACGCTGCCCAAACTGAAAAGATCCGCTCGTTGATCCAGCTTTTGCCCGAGCGCCTGCTCCGGAGCCATGAACATGGGCGTTCCGGCAATCACTCCGCTCTGCGTTAAACTGGCATCATCGGCCGCGCGCGCCAAACCGAAGTCAGTGATCTTCACACGATTGCTTGGCCCCGGCTCAAGTAAGATGTTGCTCGGTTTGATATCACGATGTATCAAACCCTGTGAATGGGCTGCAGCCAGTCCTTCGGCGATTTGCCTGCCTAGAGACAGTACGGTCGAGATTTCAAGCGGACCGTGATCGATGAGGTATTGGTTTAGTGTCTGCCCTGGCACGAATTCCATTACCAAGTACGGCAATGGTTGCTCCTCAACAGCAAACACACTGACAACATTCTCATGGCGTATTCCGGCTGAAGCCTGCGCCTCACGCATAAACCGTTTGCGTGCTGGCGAGGTTGCGGCTAATTCGCGAGCCATAACTTTTATCGCGACCAGACGCTGTAGTTTCTCATCGAACGCTTGCAGCACCGTTCCAAAAGCGCCGCGACCAACAACGCTCATAATCTCGTAATGCCCCAATCTCCCGAGCGAATTAGGCTTGGTAGAGGCATTCAAATAATCCAATAGATATTTGTAGTCGTGTGCTTCGTGCGACTCGCCGTAGAGTGCATGCTGGCCAGAATGCTCAACTGTACTCTGTGGCTCTTCATCGGCCGCCAGAACGTCGTGGACGATGATTTGCTCTGCAACCGGGGTTTCCAGGAATTGACTCTGACCATAATGCGATTCCAAGAGCGATTCGACTCTACGAAGCAGTGCGGGATTGCCGCTGCAACTCGATTTGAGAAAAAGCTGACGCGCGTCGGTATCCTCAATATCCAACGCACGCTGGAACATTTCAAACTCGTTCATCGCACAATTCCTTCGGTCGTTAATCATGATTGTCTAGTAACAATGCGACGAAAACTGCTTATGCAAGCCAACAGATTCAAGATTAGGTGGATTTATCTCCTTTACCCGACATCTCCTGGTGCAACCAGGCACGAGCATAGGCCCACAAACGACCTACAGTCCGATCGGAGACGTTAAGTACTTCCGCCGAGTCACTCAACGACAAGCCAGCGAAGTAGCGTAACTTTACCAATTCATACGCTTGTTCATTGACTTGTTTGAGATCGCTTAAGGCGGCATCAAGAGCCAATATGTCTTCCTTGATTGCCAAATCGGCCTCTGGCACATCTTGGAGTTCCTGACGCTCAAAATCGCCACCATGTTTCTTGCGGGCCTTTCTGCGAGCGTTCTCCACGAGGATGCGTCGCATGGCTTCGGCGGCTGCTGCAAAGAAATGCCCTCTCCCATCCCAATGAACTCTTTCGCCCGTAGCGTGGCTTTCCTCATTGTGAGTTAGCCGCATATAGGCTTCGTGCACGAGCGCAGTGGGTTGCAGTGTTTGTCCAGGTTTTTCCAAAGCCAACTTAGCAGCTGCCAATTTTCGCAACTCATCGTAGACCAACGGCAGTAGTTCACCTGCGACCGTTGGATCGCCACTCTGGATCTTCAAAAGGACTCTCGAAACATCAGACATCGTTCAACACCCCCACGCACTCGGCTACTTCATATCTTAGCAGAAGCAGGGGCGCAATGATCTCTTTGGTTGCAATGGGATGCATAGTGTAGTTGTCAGCGAGCAGCATTGACGGGATCGGATTTGGCAGCGAGGGGGTCTATTGGTACGTTGTGGCCATGGGCAATCTTCCATGTCTCGGCCTCTTTGTGTAACACATAGGTAAGGCGATTCTGCCGCTCTGGAACCACGGAACCGTCCGGTGTTGTAAACTTATCGTTTGTCGTAGTGACCACAGCGATAGCAATGCCGTTACCAAGAAAGCGGATCTCTTCATTGTTAGTCTTCATCGTGTGGTTCTTGAAAATTGTCTTGTGAAACGCAATGTGAGCATCCATAACCGCCTTATGTCCTCGCCAATGCATTCCTACGACATTAACCCAATGCACGTCCTCGGCTAGAAGAGCGCCATAAGCTTTCATATCGTGGGTATTCCAAGCCTCTTCAATTCCTGCAATGGTCTTGCGGATTGCAAGTTCTTCTTCTGTCGCAATGGTTTTGTTGATCGCCACTTTAGCTTTCGGTGACTGTGCACTGCTGCTTTGCGCCAAAGCAGCAAGGCTAAGAAGAATCAAGACTAGCTTCAGACATTTCGAGTACTTGGTCGTCATTTTGGCCTCGCGAAAGAGATTTTCATCAGGAAATTACGTTGGGTAAAGAACATGATCCGTGCGTTGATCCGTCAACTGCTTCACCGATATGTCGGCCCACTTCCAATGCGACGTAGACTGCGGTTTTCAGCCACGAATATCTGAACTTTCTCAGAAAGTCATATTTGACGGTTAAATTTTCGGCCGCCGCTTCGTTATTTCGCCTTCCTTGCGTGTAACCCTACAGATAGAGACCTGTTGCTTTCGGTCTCGCTCGATACCCGGTTGTTAATCAAATCGACGACTAGTTCGTAGAAACCGGTGATATCGGGCTTCACATTGCCTCTGTTGGGAGATTTCTATGCCGAAGGTCCGTGCTGTGGATGAGATGAATGAAACTGAACTGCGAGCCGAGCTGGTTTCGCTGCTTGCGGATGGCGTCATACGCTACATGCAAAGCGAACAATTCGCGATTGACCACGCAGATCGCGAATTCGATCAAGATTTCGAGACAGCTTGCCTTGAGCTTCCTGCCAAACCAGTGCTCTCTGTGACCGGTCGAGTTAACGATCGATAGGTCTTTTTCAAAAAGGAGAGCTTTTCAATGGCAATCAACGTCGCAAAAGAGGTCGCAACGCTCCGGCACATGACCGTGTCGGAGCTTCGCGATCGGTACCAAGAAGTGTTCGGCGAGGACACGAACGCTCGCAACAAACAATGGCTCATCAAACGCATCGCTTGGAAGCTACAAGCCAACGCTGAGGGAGATATCTCCGAACGCGCGAGGCGACTGGCACACCAGATCGCGATGCAGACGGACATACGAACTTCGCTGCCTCGAGTGACTAGGCCGGCTACCACGGAAACGTTGGAAACGGCAACGACTACGATTTCGCCACCAGCGGACCATCGGATTCCACTACCCGGGGCCAACTTGGTCAAGACGTACAAAGGCCGCAGCATCCAAGTGATGGTGCGACCAAATTCATTCGAGTTTGAGGGGACGCAGTACAAGACACTCACAGCCATAGCTCGAGTCGTTACAGGGCAAAAGAACATCAACGGATTTCACTTCTTCGGACTACGCAAAGCGGAGGCTGCTCAATGATTAAGGATAAAGAAATACGAAAGCTCAACTGCGCTATCTACACTCGCAAATCGACTGAGGAAGGCCTCGATCAGGATTTCAATACACTTGATGCCCAGCGTGAATCAGCTGAGTCTTACATCAAGAGCCAAGAAGCCGAGGGCTGGGTTTGCCTTCCCGATCACTATGACGATGGAGGTTTTACTGGCGGCAATATGGATCGCCCCGCGTTGAAACGCCTACTCGGGGATATCGAGGCCGGCAAAGTTGACTGTATCGTAGTCTACAAGGTGGACCGTCTCAGCCGATCGCTAATGGACTTCGCCAAAATGCTCGAGGTCTTCGAACGCAAGAGCGTGGCATTCGTCAGCGTCACCCAGCAATTCAATACCACGAATTCCATGGGCAGGCTGATGCTAAACGTGCTTCTTTCCTTCGCCCAGTTCGAACGCGAGATCATTTCGGAGCGAACACGAGACAAGATGGCGGCCGCTCGTCGCAAAGGCAAGTGGGGTGGCGGTTTGGCTCCGCTCGGATACAACAACGATCGCGAGGGTCGCAAGATTGTGGTCAACGAAGACGAGGCCGCACAGGTCCGTGGAACCTTCGAGCTGTATCTTGAGTGCCAGTCGATCATTCAGACAATCAAAGAAATTGATCGACGGGGCTGGAAGAACAAGCTGACGGTTACTAAGAGCGGCAAAGAACGTGGCGGTCGGCACTTCGACAAGAGTTCGCTGTTTAAGCTTCTCACGAACGTCGCCTACCTTGGCAAAGTCCGCTACAAGGATGAGATACATGAAGGCGAACACGACGCGATCGTACCCATTAAACTTTGGGAGAAGGTTCAAAAGCAACTGAAGCACAACGGTCGAACCGGTGGAATCATGGTTCGAAACAAATTCGGTGCTTTGCTCAAAGGACTAGTTCGTTGCGTTTGCTGCGACTGTGCCATGACTCCAAACCATACGACAAAGGGCGGCAACAAACGATATCGCTACTACGTTTGCACTGCAGCACAGAAACGCGGCTGGCATACCTGTCCATCGAAATCGATTCCCGCCAAGCAGATCGAGGATTTCGTCATCGAGCAGATCAAGAAGATTGGTTACGCGCCGGAGCTGATCCAGGATGTAGTCACCAGTGTCGCCGACAAGATGAAGGGTCAGCTCAAGCAACTCGAAGACGAACGATTGGCCCTTGGTCGCAACAACGCACGCTGGAATAGCGAGATCCGCAAGACCTCCGCACTGATTCGGCCCAACGAGACCGACTCGCCAGCAATCGCCCGGTTGGCCGACTTGCAAGAACGAATCGCTCACAATGAACGCCGGATCAACACCGTGCTAAGCGACATCAAGAAGATCAGCAACAACTTGCTTACCCAGCAGGACGTCGAGACCGCGATGACCACCTTCGATCCAATCTGGGAATCGATGACGCTTCGCGATCAGATCCGCTTGGTACAAGTTGTCATCAAACAAGTTGACTACGACGGCGAATCTGGACGGGTCACCATCACCTTCAACCCGATCGGCATTAAGAAGCGGGCCGAGCATGCAACCAAAGATCTTGAAGAGGCCCGAGCATGAACGACGAAATCCAAGTGGGAGCTACTTTTCACAAGAAGCGCGTTGGCAAGCACATCGCCATGGTCGAAGGCCCACCACCGACTGTTCCCGAACGTCCCAAAGGCCGCTTGCCCCGAATCACTCGCTACATGGCTCTCGCTATTTACTACGAAGACCTAATCCGCCAAGGCCATGTGCACGACTACGCAGAGATTGCGATGCTTGGCCACGTCACGCGAGCCAGAGTAACGCAGATCATGAACCTGAGGTTGCTGGCTCCCGATATCCAAGAAGAACTAATCACACTGGCTCGCGTCATCCAAGGGCGGGATTCTCTAAGTCTTCGGCAATTCCAGACCATTGCGTTAGACAATGACTGGAGAAGTCAACGAAAGCAGTGGCGAGCTCTGGCGGTAACTTAATGCAATCGCCGTGTGAGCACGTTCGCGATACTATGGATTTGCTCGCCAAGACAGCCAATCAAGAAGAATCATTTTATTACGGCTTCAGCGTGTGCCTCAACTCGGGACATTTCGATTGACGAACCGGTCTTGTGCAAGGTCATTGACGCAATCCTACCGGAATCATCTTTTTTGAAGGTCAGACTGACTTTTGGATTGGCTACGAGTGTCCATCGCTCGTCAGCATCGGGAGTTTTCAACTCATAGATTAATTCGTTCGGAATATCCAGCGCTAGCTTGCCGCATCGGAAGACCACGTGAAATGGGGTGGACTTTAATGCCCCGGCGTTAGCAATGTAGGTTCCGACCAGCGACTTCATGACATCAGGTATCTCCGCACTTGCTGTGCGATGGAGTAGTGCATCCTGAATCGTTGTTTGCAGGCGAATTGTACTCGATTGGCCGCGCGATTGCGTAAAATAGCAAACGATCAAATCTTCTGCTGGAAATGCCCAGGCCCCAGTACCGTCGGAACCTTCGTGACCAAAAGCGATGACATCTGTTCGCGAAGGATTGTCACCTGTCGCATACAACATCGACATTTCACCGTAATGCGGTCGCATTCCGAAGAATCCGCAGGGATAGGGCTGATCTGTGCCCAGTTGTTTCATGGGCGAGCGGGGGGTCAAAACACGATCAATGGCCTCATCAGACAAGATGCGCTGTTTCGATGACATATTTCGGTCCATCCACAGTGTGAGGAAAAGAGCATAATCCGCAGGCGTACTATATAGCGACTGCGAGCCCCAAGCGAAGGGATAAAAAGGCTCTTCGTCGGCCGACCAGAATCTCGTCCAATTTCCTTGACGTCCAAAATACAAGCTGCATACACGGTCCATTCGAGGGTCTCGTCCAGCTACGGCGTTCTCTTTGTGTAGATAGAGCGAATCTTTCATCGCCAGCGGAAACAAAATTCTCTCTGTGACAAATCGGTCGATGGGTTTACCAGTAACGGCCTCGACGATTGCCGCAGCAGCGTCACTGCCGGCATCAGAGTACCAGAATTTTTCACCCGGAGGAAATTCTGGGCCCTTCTCTCCAATTACTTTCGCTTGATCCTGTAAATTCGGAAATTCATCAACACTCTGCGAGAGGATGGTCAGAGGCAACCCGCCTCGATGCTGCAATATCTGTTCTATGGTAATATTCCTCGACTTATCGTTGGCGAAGCCTGGCAAATACTTTGCAACGGAATCTTTCAGACTGAGCTTTCCTTCGGCGGCAAGAATCTGCATGGCGATTCCCGTAAACGGCTTGGTCATAGAACGGATATTGAAAATCGAGTTCCGTACCATCGGCTTTTCGTTTTCGCGATCTCGATACCCGTAGACCTCATGGAGAATTGTCTTGCGATTTTTGACGATCAAAAGCTCACTGCCAATGACTGTGCCATTCTTAATATATGCCTGAGCCTCGTCCGTGATTTGACGGATAGATCCTTTGGACACTCCTTGGCTCTCTGGCGTAGCTAAGGGGAAATTCAAATCAGTATTTTGACTGTAAACAGAAGTGGACGATTTTGAGAATAGGACAAGTAGAAGTATTGAGCCTGCAATATCTCTTGCCTTATTCCCTCGGCATTGGAAGTACTTCCAGAAAACAAATCCAGCCACGACTACGCCACTTAGTCCACCACACACGATCGAGCCAAGTTGAGCGACATCTCGTGATGCAAATGCCCAGAGTCCTGCGGACAAAAGAAAACCAATCGTCAGCGCCCACCCACTGACGCGTCGAACCGATTGAGCATTAGTTGCGTCACTTATCGAAGAAGTTGGCGTAACAGTTAATTTTGGGATCGCATTTCCGTATGCAGCCATCACAAGTCCAAGCAACACTCCAAAAACGCGTTCTACCGATTCTTGACTTATCATGCCTCCGTAGCGACCAAGCGTTAATAACAATGAAACGCCAATCAAGAACCCGGTTAACTTCAAGGAGAAAAGCACGTGTCTCTTTTCGCCTGTAGAATTTGTACTGTCGTTCACTTTGATCTTCCTTTCGACGCTTTCTTTCTCGGGCTCAACGAACTAGCTCTCTCGTCCTTTGCTTGTTTGGCCGTTTCAATGCCAATGCCCAATACCTGAGCAAAGCCGAGCAACGCCTCTTCCAAGACAGATAGCTTGAGTTGATAAATGATGGTAGTTCCGATCTTTTGCGCTTCGATGAGATCCGCTTCTCGCAATACTGCAAAGTGGGCAGACATCGTCGGTCGCGAAACGGGGAAGTGATCACACAACTCACCAGCGGACATTGGCTTTTGACGCAAAAGCTCAAGTACTTTTCGACGAGTCGGATCGGCTATGGCTTTGAAAACTGTACTCATGTTTGCAATTTAGCTAAACATCGAAATATGGTCAAGAACTATTTAGGCAAATGGCTAAATTTATTTTGCGATCTTCAGTTTCTTGCGGCAGTAGCATCGCTTGTGAGCCCCTTCCGACAAATCGAAGATAGTGACTTCACTTCGCGCAACGCTTGCAATCGGCTGGCTTCCCGCAGGTACGTCTTTGGGAATCGCGTCGAAAAATGAGCAAGCAATGAATGACTCGCTAGAACCAATGACTTGGATCATTTCAACAAAATAAAAAACACCCGCGAGCCGGAAATGCGACCCGCGGGTGTTGAGTTTCAAGTATATCGCAGTTGGACCGGAGTCCAATCCGCGTTTACAGTTCGATCGCATCAACTTCAGCGACGAATCGCTGGTTATTGTCCGCAAGGAACGCACTGATCACGTTGAACACGGAGTCACTGAAGCCACCGATGTTCATGATGTCAGCTCGCTCGCAAGCCTGAACCGTCTGGTACGGTTGCAGATCGATGTTAACTAGCTTCGGGCTAGCTTCCTTACCTACCAGCTTTCGCTGGTTGGCAACGAAGGCTTCCCAAGCCGTCATTACACCGGTTGAACCGTGCCGTCCTGTTCCGACCCAGCTCTCGTTATCGCTAACGAGAACAATGCCGGCGAACTTGCGCTTCGCATGCTTCTGGTTGGCAGCTACCAGCGGCAGCGAACAATCTGTTCCACCACCACCGTACTTTGCCAACCGCTCGGCGATACTCAAGATCGAATCATTTGGATCCATCTTGGCATCGTAAGCCGACGTATCGAACGGAATCACAACGCTGTCCGGGTTGCGTCGCAGGATCGCTGCTGCGAACAGTGCAGCCACGTCGATGCATCGCATCTTCGAAGTCGCACCTCGTCCACGATGTCCCGTTACCGCGCTGCTCATCGATCCAGACGTATCTAGACCAATCACAACCGGTCCCGGCAGCTCCGGTACGTTTCCACAGGCGATCTCGGCTGCCTTTTGCAGTGCAGTCTTGATCTTCTGCGGAACATTGTCATCCGCGTTCAAGTACGCAGCAAAGTACTGGTACGGGAACTGCTTCGATCGTCGAATCTCCGACTCGTCAGCGATCCGGTCAGCAACGTAATCAACCATCGCACTTGTCGCCAACACATCGTGTCGCTGCAAAGTGTTCAAGTTCATACGCAGCGCCTGCGGCCCCATCTTACGAGCCAGTGCAGCCCAAACCGTCGGACCCTTGGCAGCATCGGACAACAAGTCCCATCGGACGTTGTCGAGTCCACCAGCGATCAAGGCCTGTGCTTCCTCGCTTTCCGAGTTGCGGTACGCGATCAGCGATTGAACTTCAACCGGCAAGTCGGCTTCCGTTGCCGGAGCCCACTTGTCGATACTCTTATCAGTCAACCAACCGAACATCGCTCGGCGAGCGTTATCCTTCGGCGTCGGTCGAGCCATACGCAGGATGTCCCGCAAGCTCGGATCGTTACCGATCGACGCGCTCAACAGTTTTCCTACCGAGGCCGTGTTCAACCAGCGCTGGAACGCTCGCTGCACAGAGCTCGACAAACCAATGCGGCCCTGACCAGCCTTGTTCTTGAACTGGCCAGATCGGATCATCTGGAACACAGTTCGCAGAACGCGACCGTTGTCGACCACGCGATCGAATACGCAGTGCATGAGCTCGGTATCACGAACAGACAACGCGACCAGCAATGCGGCCGGCATGTCCTTCATGAACGCCTTCTCACGTGCGTACAGAGTCAGCTTCGCCAAGTACTGGTTGTCATCGACTTCGTCGATCAACTTCAGAACTTCGTCGAGCTGCGTCTCAGCCGTGCTGTAGAACGCGTTACCGAACGTACCCGTAGCGGCAACTTGAGCCAGGGCGTGCTTCGGCTCAAGCTTGTACGCTAGGCCACCCGCTTCGTTGACTGCATTTGCCTTCGGTAGTCGGCCAAGCATGCTTGCGAATAAAGACTTGTTTGCCATTGGAAAGATCTCCTAAACTAAAAACTGTTCGACGAAGGGTTGTTGAGAAAGGCCAGTATCAGTGACACTGTGCCATCTTGGTAATAGATGTAATCCCAACTGGCAGTCGAACGAGAATCGCAAAGCAGAATGAAGCACTACGCTTAATCTGCTTCCCCTTGTTCATTCATTGATTGTTTGATTGCGACTAAGGACTCGCATTGTCTATTAAGGTTCACAAAAATGACCGACGAAGTGAAAATCAAATTGTTCTAGACATTGCTCTACCTACTGAGCTACAGCCTCCTTGCAGACGCTGATGAGATTCGAACTCACGACACATGTAATCCGACTTGGCAGTCAGTCAAAAGACTCGCTGCGATAGTTGCCCATCGCAGCGAGTCTAAAAATTGCAACTGAACGAATTGGTTTGTTCAGGTACTTGCGTTGTTGGTTGATGTAATCCAAACAGGCAGTTCAGTTGCCAGAGCCGATGACTGGATTCGCGCCAGTCAGAAGCTTTGAGCAATAAGGTATAAGGAGTAAGTGGAAGACCAAAGGTTCACGATTTTGGCTTAAACCTTACAACTTAGTCCTTACCGCTTTTTAAGCAGGAACGCAGTGATTCGAACACTGTCTATCGGCTTTGGAGACCGAGTCCGCTCCCAGGCGAACATTCCTGTAGAATAAGGGGTAAGGTTTAAGGTGTAAGAGATAAGTGGGGACAAGGTAAATGCGTGATCATCGAAATTTGCGGGCGTTTCAGTTGGCGGATGAATTGGCCTTGTTGGTGTATCGGGAGACGGCGGGTTTTCCGAGGGAAGAAATGTTTGGGTTGACCTCGCAAGTTCGGCGTGCTGCGGTTTCGGTGGCATCGAACATTGCTGAAGGATGTGGTCGAAGCAGTGAAGTTGACTTTCTAAGATTCCTTGACATGGCAAATGGTTCACTACGCGAGCTTCAATACCAGATTTCGCTTGCAAAACGATTGGGATATCTCCCGTCGCAATCTACGATCGCCAACGAAGATTCGGTTCTTTTTGAGACTGGGCGCGTCCTCCACGGACTCATTCGCTCAATGCGAGCGAATCTCGTCCGAGAAGAAGCTGTGAGCTATGAGCAGTAAAGCGTAAGCCTCTGCCTTTTCTGGCTTATACCTTACCCCTTACTCCTCAATGCTTACAATCCAGTAGGCTTCGCTAATGAACTTGGACCAGCTCTTAACGCGATTCATTCGATCGGCGTAGATCGGCTTCCAAGCTGGACGCACTGGCTCCTTGCGAAGCCTCATGTGCGCCTGTGCCGGAGTTCGGTCGGCCTTCTTCGAATTGCAATCGATACAAGCCAATACGCAGTTCGTCCAACTCGACAGACCACCTTGGGCACGCGGAACAACGTGGTCAATCGTGAGTTCTTCGCTGCCAGGCTGCTTTCCACAGTATTGGCAACACATCTTGTCACGCTTGAATACGTTTCTGCGGCTGAAGGTAACCTTCTGCGTCGGCATTGCATCGAACTTGGTCAATGCAATGACTTCCGGAATACGGATGCGCTGGCGTACCGACTGGATGAACGGCTCGTCTCGATCCGGTACCATTCGGCTCCAGTCGCTCCAGTCATACAACTGGAAGTCGATCGGGTCGACAATCTTGGCCGAATCGTTCCACAGCATGATCAAGGCACGCGCAACCGTCGCCACGTTGATCGGCTGCCAGTTACGGTTCAGCACCAACGTTGGCCGCTGAAGCGTCGGGCTCAAGCCGATATGGGTTCTGTATGGATCGATGGTTGCTGCGATAGTGCTCATGCTTAGTCCATGGACGGTGTCCGTTAAAAAAGGTTTGCGAAACGTCAGTTACAAGAACAGCTCCAGCGTTCTTTGGTTCAGTGAAAATGAAAAAACACTTGACGAAGCTGTGGCCAGAGATCCAGCTCTCGTACTGCAGAGCAATACGCGAGTTGTGAGGGAATCGAACCCCCTAAACCTTTCGGTCTTTACCGATGTACTCCAAACCGGCAGTCAAGTGATTTTTCAAAACGATCGACGAAGTTA